>NZ_CCAS010000068.1 GCF_000612625.1 Neobacillus jeddahensis | reverse complement strand
TGCCCGCCATGAAGTCCCGTTTGAAGTGGTCCCCGGGATTACTTCCGGGATTGCTGCTTCCGCCTATGCAGGTATTCCAGTCACCCATCGCAATGTAAGTAGAAGCTTTGCTTTTATCACCGGGCATCAATCCGGTGATGTGGCTGCCGAGCATCAATGGTATCATTTAGCCAATGGCGTGGATACGCTTTGTATTTATATGGGGGTGTCTCAACTTTCGTCGATTACCAAGCAACTGATAAAGCACGGTAAATCAGCGCAAACACCGATCGCTCTTGTTCAATGGGGAACGTTGAGTGATCAGAGGACTGTTGTGGGCACGCTTGAGACGATTGAAGAACAGGTGACTGAGGCGGCGATTTCTAATCCAAGTATGATCGTGATTGGCGAGGTTGTTCGCCTCCATAAAAAATTAAACTGGTTTCATGAAGAAATTGTTCCTAATTTGCCAGTTGTCCATGGATAATGGCAGTGAGGGGGACGGAAGATGAAGGCAATTTTATACATTGGTCATGGCACGCGCTCGAAAAAAGGTGCAAATGAAGTAAAGGCCTTTGTTGGCAAAGTGATGGAGCAAGTGGATGTACCCATTCAAGAGGTTAGTTTTTTAGAATTGACGGAGCCGTCGATTGCGGAAGGGTTTCGGAAGTGTGTGCAAAAAGGTGCAACGGAAATCACCGTTGTCCCTCTGTTTCTGTTAGCCGCTGGGCACATCAAGCATGATATCCCACAAGCCCTACAGAAATTGCAGGCAAGTTTTCCAGAGATTCATGTCGTGCTGAAAGATCCATTCGGTGTCCAAACAAGAATTCTTGATGCAATTGCAGAGTTGATAAAGGACTCTACAGGAACGATCAAGCGCGAAGATCAAGTTTTGCTGGTCGGAAGGGGCAGCAGTGACCCTAGTGTACTGGCAGACTTTGCGCAGATTACTGTCGGTTTAAAGGAACGACTCGCGCTTAAGGATGTTTCCGTGTGTTTTTTGGCTGCCGCGGAACCAAGGCTCAAAGCGGGTTTTGAGATGGTTATGGAAAAGGCGGTGGGGAGGGTCATTGTCGTTCCCTATCTGTTATTTTCCGGGTTACTAATTGCTGAAGTAAACCAGGAGAT
The DNA here is from genome assembly GCF_000612625.1 of Neobacillus jeddahensis. Taxonomy (GTDB): domain Bacteria; phylum Bacillota; class Bacilli; order Bacillales; family Cytobacillaceae; genus Neobacillus; species Neobacillus jeddahensis. Next base: position 19,459 of record NZ_CCAS010000068.1, on the reverse strand, counting down.
TCGTAAGTGGCAAAAGTTAGATCGAATGGTATATTGTACTGATCTATTGAGTAGCCACAAAACGATAGAAGCGATTGTGATCGATCGAGCCACTAGCTAAATAATGTACAAAATCCGAAAAAGTGAGAATAAACGACAATTTTAAAAGATTACTAGTTGTCTGAATTCAAAAATAATGTCAGACTAGATAAATATGGAGAGATTTCTCTTAATCTAAAAAATACTTAATGAAAAGACTTTTATTCCATAGTGAGGTGGTATTGTTGCAACTTCAGGTTTTGAACAGTCCGTTTACTCAGGAGCAAGTGGATCTCCTAAATAGTATTCTGCCAACCTTGTCAGAATCACAAAAAGTATGGCTTAGCGGCTTTCTTGCGGGTTCTCAGTTTTCATCAGTCCTAGGCACCGCTACAGCCCAATTGGCTTCTCAGCTTCCAGCCCAAAACAGCAATCAGGCAAAAGCAAAAGACATAACCATTTTATACGGATCACAAACAGGCAATGCCCAGGGGCTGGCGAAAAAATCTGCAAAGACACTGGAGGGGAATGGGTTCAATGTGACCGTCGCCTCGATGAGTGACTTTAAGCAAAATCAACTAAAAAAGGTCCAAAACTTGCTAATCATCGTCAGTACACATGGAGAAGGCGATCCGCCTGACAGTGCCATCATCTTCCATGAATTTTTGTTTAGCAAAAGGGCGCCAAAGCTAAACGAGCTTCATTTTTCTGTATTAGCACTAGGGGACAGCTCATATGAGTTTTTCTGTCAAACAGGAAAAGAATTCGATGCGCGGTTGGAGGAGCTTGGCGGTACAAGACTGTATCCGCGCTTTGACTGCGATGTAGATTTTGATGAACCGGCAGCAGAATGGCTCGAAGGAGTGCTTGGCAGCTTAGGAGAAGCTGGCGGCACAAATCCGACTCCGTTACAAGCAGTAACAAATCAAACAGTTGAATCCGTCTTTTCACGAACCAATCCTTTTAAAGCAGAAGTGCTTGAAAATCTTAACCTGAATGGCAGAGGTTCAAATAAAGAAACACGACACCTTGAGCTATCGCTTGAAGGCTCGGGGCTCATATTTGAACCGGGAGACAGTCTCGGTGTTTATCCAGAAAATGACCCTGAGCTCGTGGATCTGCTCATTAAGCAAATGAATTGGAATTCCGAAGAACGAATAACCGTGAAAAAGGATGATGTTCGTTCGCTTCGAGACGTCTTGTTATCCTATTTTGAGATTACTGTATTAACGAAACCATTACTGCAAAAAGCGTTAGAGCTATCAGACAGTAAGGAATTACAAGATTTACTCGCTCCTGGCAATGAGCAACAGGTGAAAGAGTACTTGAATGGACGCGATATTCTAGATTTAGTCCGTGACTTTACGCCCTGGAGTGGCACTGCCCAAGAGTTTGTCTCGATTTTACGAAAAATACCAAGTCGGTTATATTCGATTGCCAGCAGTTTAACGGCAAATCCTGAGGAAGTACATCTGACGATCGGGGCTGTCCGTTATGATGCTCACGGTCGCAAACGAAATGGCGTTTGTTCGATTTTAGCAGCTGAACGTCTCAATCCAGGAGATATCCTGAACGTCTATGTTCAACAAAATGAAAACTTTAAATTACCAGCAAATCCAGAAACGCCGATCATCATGATTGGACCTGGTACGGGTGTGGCACCGTTTCGTGCTTTTATGCAGGAACGGGAGGAAGTAGGGAAGCAAGTAGGAAAATCCTGGCTGTTCTTCGGTGATCAGCATTTCGTAACTGATTTTCTTTATCAAATCGAATGGCAAAAATGGTTAAAAAATGGCATCTTAACGAAAATGGATGTTGCTTTTTCACGTGATACAGCTGAAAAAGTCTATGTCCAGCATCGGATGCTTGAACACAGTAAGGAATTGTTTGAGTGGCTTCAAGAAGGGGCCGCCGTATATATATGTGGTGATGAGAAACACATGGCACATGACGTCCATCAGACTCTCGTTGAAATTATCGAAAAAGAGGCTCGATTGAGTCGAGAAGATGCCGAAGCCTATCTGGCTGATATGCAACAGCAAAAGCGTTACCAACGAGATGTATACTGATTTTTGATGGAAGGGAGTTATTTCAACATGGTAAACCAAATATTAAAAGCACCAGATGGACCACCAAGCGATGTAGAAGAAATTAAAGTGAAAAGTAACTATTTGCGTGGAACGCTAAAGGAAGTCATGTTGGACCGGATCAGCGCTAGTATTCCGGAGGATGACAACCGCTTAATGAAACATCATGGCAGCTATTTACAGGATGATCGTGATCTCCGCAATGAGCGGCAAAAGCAAAAATTGGAGCCAGCCTACCAGTTTATGCTGCGTGTCCGCTTGCCTGGCGGGGTAGCGGCGCCAAATCAGTGGCTCGTCATGGATGAGCTCGCTGAAAAATATGGCAATGGTACGTTAAAACTAACCACTCGTGAGACCTTTCAAATGCATGGCATTTTAAAATGGAATATGAAATCGACCATTCAGGAAATTAATACTGCCCTGATGGATACAATTGCCGCATGTGGGGATGTTAATCGGAATGTTATGTGTGCTTCCAATCCCTATCAATCAGAGCTTCATGCAGAAGTATATGAATGGTCAAAAAAGCTAAGTGATGACTTGCTGCCACGGACAAGGGCTTATTATGAAGTGTGGCTCGATGAGGAAAAAGTGGCCGGCACGCCTGAAGTTGAAGAGGTGGAACCAATGTATGGTCCGACCTATTTGCCGCGTAAGTTTAAGATTGGGATTGCCGTTCCTCCGTCCAATGATATTGATGTATTTTCTCAAGATCTTGGCCTTATCGCGATTGTCGAGAACGACAAGCTGATTGGCTTTAATATTGCGATTGGTGGCGGCATGGGGATGACCCATGGGGATACCGCCACCTATCCGCAGCTCGGGAAAGTAATTGGCTTCTGTAAACCGGAACAATTGTATGAGGTTGCCGAAAAGACGATTACGATTCAGCGTGATTATGGGAATCGCTCTGTTCGTAAGAATGCCCGTTTCAAGTACACAGTCGATCGCCTTGGTCTAGAAACGGTCAAGGCAGAATTGGAAAAACGTCTTGGATGGGAACTGCCAGAAGCAAAGCCATATCATTTTGATCATAATGGCGATCGGTACGGCTGGGTAAAGGGCGTACAAGGAAAATGGCATTTTAACCTGTTTGTCGAGGGCGGTCGTGTGGCCGATTTTGATGGTTATCCGTTAAAGACTGGGTTGCGGGAAATTGCTAAAATTCATAGTGGAGATTTCCATCTTACCGCCAATCAAAATGTTATCATTGCTAACGTCTCTAACCATAAAAAGAAAAAGATTAATGAATTGATCGAAAAATATGGGTTAACAGATGGCCTGCATTATTCGGCACTTCGCCGTAGCTCGATGGCCTGTGTGGCGCTGCCCACATGCGGATTGGCAATGGCAGAGGCTGAGCGTTATTTACCGCAGCTGATTACCAAGATCGAGCAAATTGTTGACGAAAACGGACTGCGAGACGAAGAGATTACGATTCGGATGACGGGCTGTCCAAATGGCTGTGCCCGCCATGCCCTTGGAGAAATAGGCTTTATCGGCAAAGCGCCGGGTAAATATAATATGTATCTTGGTGCTGCCCATGATGGCAGTCGCCTTAGTAAAATGTATCGTGAAAATATTGGAGAAGAAGAAATTTTAACAGAGTTGCGCAGTATTCTGCCGCGCTATGCGAAAGAACGGAACGCTGGAGAGCATTTCGGCGATTTTGTCATTCGCGCGGAAATTATCAAAGCAACTACTGACGGCACCAATTTTCATGATTAAACGAAATGAGACAGGTCAACAAGACTGTCTCATTTTTTCATGATCTAGGTCACCGCCTATGCTTTTCCCACTAAATGAATAGGTCTGTGGCGATCGTAACCTTCTTTGTCGGTCTACTATTAGAAGAAGTTGGATTTGTTAAAGGGGCCAAAGTATTAATAAAAATGATATTTCCTAAACTTTATAGGTAGTTAGTCCGATATAGTATGGATGGGGATAGAAATCGATTAACTTCACGAACCGATAAACATCATGGAGGTACAACATGGATAAAAAAAAGACATCAAGATTTAAGTGGAAGAGTTTTAAAACAAAGATCATTGCAGGAATGGCCGCTGTAGCGCTAGTCCCAACGATTTCGATAGCGGTAATTACGAACGTTATCACACATAATATTTTGCAAGAAGAAATTTCAAACTCTACACTACAAGTAACAAAACAGGCGAGTAAAGGCTTAGATTACAAAATGGAAGGTGTGGCAAGTCAACTCAAACTAGTGGCAAGCAATGTAAACTTTACTGAATTCTATCAAAATGAAAATAATGCGACATACGGATTTTTCTTATTAGATGGAACGTTGAAAACCAATAGCGAATATACAAATGTTTATTTCGCTTCAACTAAAAAGGAAATGGTTTTGGCCCCAAAGGTAGATCTTCCAGATAATTATGATCCAACAAAAAGAGATTGGTATAAGGGTGCAATAGAAAAGAACGGTGGAGTATTTTACAGTCAGCCCTATGAGGATGCTATTACAAAAGACTTGGTGTTAACACTTTCTCAAGAGGTTTTAGATAAGGAAGGCCAATTGGTAGGGGTAATGGCGATTGATTTAAACCTGGAAAGCTTTTCAAAATCGATAAACGAGATACCAATTGGTAAGAAAGGGTACATGACAATTATCGGTACAGATGGGAAATTTATTTCTCACCCAGATGCAAATAAAATCGGCTCTGATTTAGCGACTAAGCTAACTCTATGGGATGATCTGGAAAAAGAAAAAGAAGGATATAGTAGTTATGAATTAGAAGGCGTGGACAAATTTTCTGCCTTTACAACCAATAAGAAGACGGGTTGGCGGTTTGTTTCCGCAATGGAAAACGCTGAGATAATTGAAAGTGCCAATAAAATTAGAAATATCGGCTGGATTCTAACGGCTATTTTTGGCGTCCTATCCATTATTAGCGCCTATATTATCGGAAAAAGAAATACAACCAATATATTAAAGGTAAAAGATGCGCTTGAGACGGCTTCTCATGGAGATTTCACACAAAGAGTATCAATTAATACAAATGATGAATTTAAAGAATTAGAACAAAGCTACAATCATACCATGGAGCAATTATCTTTATCACTTCAAAAAGTGGATGATACATCTAAAAAAGCTTTAGATACGTCCGCACATTTATCCGTTATGACAAGGGAAACAAATGCGGCATTGGCCGAAGCTTCCCTAGGTATTGGTGAAATATCGAAAGGTTCTAACTTACAAGCACGAAACGTTAATGTAAGTTCTGGACAAATAAAGGAACTGTCGAAGCAATTAGATGATATCTCACTGGTAACGGAAGATATGAATCATGTCTCACAGCGTTCAATGGTCCTTAGCAACAAAGGATTGGAACAGGTTGTCTTACTATCAGAGAAATCTCATGAAACGAAATATTCAACAAAAGAGGTTGTTTCCATCGTAAAAGACGTAGAGGTCCGTATGGAGGAAATTAACTCGATTATCGAAGCGATTACGAAAATCACGGATCAAACGAATTTATTATCTTTGAATGCATCCATTGAATCTGCAAGAGCTGGTGAGCATGGGAGAGGGTTTGCGGTTGTCGCAAATGAGGTTCGAAAGTTAGCCGAACAATCTCAGAATTCTGCTGTTGAAATAAGGAGCATTGTGACTGGGATTAAAGCAGTTGTTAAGAATGCTGTAGAAGCCATGGAACGCACGAATCAAGCTGTGACAGAACAAGATGTAGCCGTAATGGAGACAAAAACCATTTTCAATGACATTTTATCTGCAATTCAAGAATTGGCACAGAAAGTTGATAATGTTCAAGGTGCAATTCAGGTAAGTAAAGGCAATAATACAACGATCAGTCAAGAAATGGATAGTATATCTGCCGTATCACAACAAACAGCAGCTGCTACGGAACAAGTCTCCGCTTCTACTGAAGAAATTTCCGTAACCATGAATACATTCTTGCAGCATGCAAATGGATTAAGAGAATTGTCAGAGCTATTAGATAGTGAAATAAATAAATTTAAATTAAAATAGAGTGATAGATTCAAGGTTTGCGCCTTCAAAGGGCAAGACGATTTGATCATCACCAAAAGAAGAACCGGGCAATTTTGCCCGGTTCTTCTTTATCGATAGGAAAGTTTAACTACGCCTCTATCTTCATCCTTATGGGCTAGCAAGTCGGCGAGTTTTCTTTATACTAGTTTCACAAGGATTCTTCCGCGACCTTGTCCTTTTAACAAAGTCGGCAGGGCATCAGTGAGTTGTGCCAAGGTTACTTCCTGTTGGACGAGTGCTTCGATATTTTCCGGTTTATAGTCTGTGGCAAGTCGGTTCCATAGGGTCAAACGAGTTTCCATCGGACAATAAACCGAATCAATTCCAAGTAAATTTACGCCTCTTAGAATGAACGGAAATACCATTGTTGGCAGTTTTGTTCCAGCTGTCAGTCCGCTCACAGCTACTGAGCCCCCATAATGTATATGACTTAATAGGGAGGCAAGTGGCTCTCCGCCAACGGGATCAACAGCAGCAGCCCATTTTTGTTTTCCTAATGCCCTGATTTTCCCATCATACACTTCTTCTCGTGAAACCACTGTAGTTGCACCGATTTGCTTTAAGAATTCATGCTCAGCTTCTTTGCCCGTACTCGCTTCAACTTCATACCCCAGCTTCGAAAGAATAGAGACCGCAAAGCTGCCAACCCCGCCAGTTGCTCCGGTGACAAGAACCTTCCCTTGTTCCGGTGAAACATGGTTATCCTCTAGACGTTGCACGGACAGGGCAGCAGTAAAGCCAGCCGTGCCAATAATCATTGCTTCTTTTAACGTTAGGCCCTGCGGTAAAGGAACAACCCACTCTGCCCGAATACGAGCATACTCACTATAACCGCCAAAATGGGAAACCCCGATGTCATAGCTGGTGGCGATAACCTCATCACCTGGTTGATAACGGTTATCCTCGGATGAAACGACAACCCCGGCTAAGTCAATCCCTGGAATAAAGGGAAAGGTGCTGACAATATTTCCGTTCGGAATACAAGCAAGACAATCTTTATAATTAACACTTGAGTAATGGACACGAATGAGTACTTCTCCATCTTGTAAATCAGACAATGTCAGCTTTTGTACCTTAACAGAATAGTGCGATTCCTGATTGTTCACCACAAGGGCATCGAATGTTTGCGTCATAGAATTTACTCCTTTAAATTATGAAAATTAGTCACAAATATAGTGTTTCATTTAACCATATATCCATAGTATCACTTTAATTTCATTGAAACGGTCATTTTTGTGAAAGATGTAGGAAAACTAACCACAAGGCGAAACCTTTTGAAAAAAAACACCCCTTATATGGGGTGCTCTTAGTTTGATTTATGCTGAGATGGAATCATTTTTATTTTGTGAAGGGTCCTTGTCATCTTTCATGCGGCTGAAGATGGTGGCTAGGATTGGCCCCGAAATATTATGCCAAACACTGAAAATGGCACTTGGTACCGCAGCTAATGGTGAAAAGTGTGCCGCAGCTATGGCTGCTCCCAAACCAGAATTTTGCATCCCCACCTCTATGGCAACAGCCTTTTTCTTTGAAAGGTCCATCTTGAAAAGTCTTCCAAAAAAATAACCGATTAAATAGCCAAGGCAGTTATGGAGAACGACCACAGCGAAAATGATTAATCCAGTTTTCGCAATTGACTGTTGACTGACAGACACAACTGCTGTCACAATCGCAACAATCGCGATAATAGACACAAGCGGGAGGACTTTTGCACTTGCTTGAGCTTGTCGATTAAATAACTTCTTGACCACGAGTCCAAGTACAATGGGGAAAATAACGATTTTTACAATAGATAGGAAAAGTCCGCTTGGATCGACAGGAATCCATTCACTAGCCAGTAATAAAATAAGTGCAGGTGTTACGAGTGGTGCTAGAATCGTTGTAATCGATGTAATGGTAACACTTAAGGCAACATCCCCTTTTGATAGAAATGTCATTACGTTAGAAGCAGTCCCACCAGGACAGCAGCCAACTAAGATGACGCCAACCGCTATTTCAGGAGAAAGCTGTAAGCCTTTTGCTAGTAAGAAGGCTAGTAAAGGCATGATTAAAAATTGGCCGACGACACCAATAGCCACATCTTTTGGACGTTTGAATACTTCCTTAAAATCATTGCCAGATAATGTTAGGCCCATCCCAAACATAATAATTCCCAATAAAAGCGAGATGTGGGGGGCGATCCAAGTAAATGCAGGTGGCGATACAAATGCAAGGATAGCAAATAATAGGACCCAGATAGCAAAGGTTTTGCCGACAAATTGACTTACACGTTCTAAAGTTCTCATTCCTACACCCCTATAAATTTCGTAATGCTAAGTATTATAGAATATTATTTGAATAAATACAATAGTTAGAATTTTAAAATATATCAAAAAGTATACTTAGTTTATATTAAAGATTTTTTTAAGTATGTCTAGAAATGGAAAAGTTTCAAACACTAATAGAACCAACTGTTTCTTTATGAGAATTCCAGCTGGTTAATAAAACATTTATAGAATATAATTATGTTATGGATACTAACTAGGGGGAGAACTTATGGGCATAAAACGTAAAAAGTATAATATATTTCAGCGCCTTGGACGTGCTTTTAAGTTGAATTTTTTAAAACTTTTACGTTCTCCTGGTGGAGCAAAGAAGGTATCCTTAGGATTTGCCCTGGGGTTTGGACTTGAAATGTTAGTGATTTCAACAGCTTCTCTTATATATATTTTATTTGTCCCAATTGTTCGCTTGGCGAAGGGATCGTTACCAGCTTCGATTATCGGAAATGTGATTGGAAAACTATCACTATTGCCCGTTATTTTACTTCCATTTGCCAGAAAAATCGGCAAATTCATGTTTCCGATGAAGGTTAGAATAGGACACGAAACTTCTTTCAATTTCAGAAGATTAATGCATGGAGATTTCCATAGTTTGGTTAGCATCATCCATGGAGGCGTGCATGCGTTAATAGGAATGTTTATTTTTGGAATTATCCTAAGTTTTACATCTTACTTTATCGTCCATTATTTTTATGAAAAGGAAAAAAAGAATAGACTAAAGCGAAGACGTCGTAAACATGAAGTTCGTTTAAATAGCATTAATAAAGGTTATATTTAACTTTGGACGATTATAGTTGGTTGAATAATTTAAAAAACGGAGATTTTTCCACTAAATAGGGCAGTGCGGTCACGATAGTGATCCACTGCTTATTTTGATTTAATATCTCTGCCAAATCAGATGGTATTATTGTAAATCAATAATAAAAGCAAGTGGTGCCTGACACCAAGGAGATCATTACCTTGGTGTCAGGCACCACTTTTTGTTAAATTTAAAGGACCGTTTCACCGAGACGGAGGACTTTTAGTTGTTCCTGCGGTAATTTTTGCTTTTCCCATTCACGGTATAAGCGATCTAACGCTTCGGGGCCGGTATCGTCAGCTAAGCGATAGGCACTATAATGCATGGGTACGAAATTGTTTGCCTGTAATTCAATGAATGCCTTTACACTATCTTCTGGTGAAATATGGGCAGGTGCCATAAACCATTCCGGTTCAAAGGCACCAATTGGCATAAATACCGTATCAATGGTAAATCGATCCGCAATTTGCTTAAAACCACTGAAGTAACCAGTATCACCAACAAAATAAATCGTTTCTTGCTGTGATTGGAATATCCAGCCACCCCAATGGGAACTATTGATATCTGTTAGCGATCTTCTTGTCCAATGCTGGGCAGGGACGAAATGAAGGTTAATCCCGCCAATATCTGTGCTTTCCCACCAATTCATTTCCGTCACTTTCTGATATCCCTTTTTGGTGAAAAGCGATTTTAGACCAACTGGAACAAAGTAGTGGGGATCGCCCTTTATTTTTTTCAAGGTAGGGAAGTCCAAATGGTCATAATGCCCATGTGAGATGACTACCATGTCAATCAATGGTATCTCTTCTAAGGAAAGACCAGGCTCGGTTAATCGTTTGTCAAGGCCCATTCGCTTGGCCCACACCGGGTCCGTCAAAATATTCAATCCATTGATCTGCAATAAAAAAGTCGAATGACCAACCCATGTATAAGAAAATTGGCTGCGGTTTTCATTTAGAAATCGTACGTTTTTTGTTGAACACTGTTCGATGTTGATCGATAGATCCTTTACTTTCCGTTTTCTTTCTTTTTGCCATTGTCGTACTTCTTTAAATGATTTATAACTAATGACACCATCCAAATTGGCATATTTTTTCATGATTCCCTCACCTTTGTCACAGGACGTCTTTTGTTAAGTAGAGTATAACAATTTTCCAAACTGTCATCAAAATTTAATACACCCATGATATGGTTCGACAATATTTAAAAATAGGACTATTTATAATGAAAGGTGGGTATAGTATAACTCTGTGATTGGAGGTTGCTACAGTGAGCGACTTACTTCAGGAAACTATCCGCGAAAAAAGAGAACACTTGATTAATGAGCTGATCAAATCCGGGGTTTATAAAATCAAAAATAAACATTTGTATGAAATGACATTGAGTGAATTAGAGAAGGGCTATCAAAATAATGGAACACAATAGGATGATAATAAAATACAATCAACCTTTTTCGCCATCATACAATCACTTCATTTCCCCCAAAATTCATGATGTGACTCAGAATCAAGCAAGAAGTCGCTCGTAAACGAGCGGCTTCATGTCAATATATCATTTAAACATAATAATATTATGTAAACTATTTTTACAACATAATGAAGGCCCTGCATTCCAATTAGGAAATGCAGGGCTTATTTATGTTTACATCGTGTTTTAGTTTACCTAAAAATATCTCTTGTTGTATTCGTAAAATCGTTCCAGAGGTTATCTCTATTTCGACCGTTTGAAATATCGTTCGTATAATTGGTCATCTGTTGAAAGAAAGTCGTATCGTAAGAAACATAAACATGATCGATGTTTTTCTCAGCAGCCCGGACCTGTTTGGCAATTTCCTTATCAAGACCAGAAGTCGCCTTCTTAAAGTTGGCATCATCAGTTGGTGCAATTCCATTCAGACCTGTATCACGGACGCCTGTCGTACCAGTAATCGTTCCAGTGCTATTGGCCCTAGTGCCAGGATTGATTGCTGTATCTGTATTATTTGTACCTGTGGAACCAGTCGTGCTTGGATAGTTCCCATTTTGTCCATTTCCTACCCCGGGGGCATTGAGATTACTTGTTCGAGTGGTCGTGCCTTTCCTGCTGATCCCCGTCGTACCCATAGTCGTTCCATTGTTGGTTGTAGTTCCAGTTTGGTTATTATTCGTTAGTTTTACGGCCACGTATGCATCATTATTGCGAATGATGACATGAGCCAAGTCCACTTGTTTTAGATTTTCAACCTTTTGACCGGCACGAGTTGAAACGCGTAAGTTTTGGTTTACATCATTTCGAACATTTCTAACATCGAGGCCGTTATTGGTATTATTTCGGACATCTCTAACATCGACTCCATTGTTGGAATTGTATCGTACATTTTCTCCCATATTGCTTTGATTGGTATCGATGGCATTGTCATTATTATCATTGGCACAGCCAGTTAATCCGATTAAGGTAGTTACTAAGACAAAAGGAACTAAACGTTTTTTCAAAATATAGTCACTCCCTTAAAATAGACTTACAAGTATATCGTCACCTATATCAGCTGGTCTATTCGAGAGTCAGATAGGTAAAATTTGAAACACATGTGAAAGCCTAATGGCCCGTTAAGTTTAGAAAAACAGAATACTTTAAAAATTTTTTCGTGTTATGGTACGATAGGGGAGAAGTGAAAATTGACGACGGGGGCAATCTAATGTACAGCTTTAAGAATGATTACAGCGAGGGTGCACATCCTAGAATATTGAAGGCTTTAATGGAATCCAACTTTGTGCAAGAGGAAGGCTATGGGGAAGACCAATTTAGCATTAATGCGATTGAGCTGTTAAAGGAAAGAATCGGTCGGACGGATGTGGATATTCACCTGTTAACGGGCGGGACCCAGACGAATCTTACCGCCTTGTCTGCGTTTCTTAGACCGCATGAGGCCGCAATGGCAGCGAGCACTGGTCACATCCTTGGACATGAAACGGGTGCGATTGAGGCAACGGGTCATAAAGTAATCTCGATTGATGCGCTCGATGGAAAATTAACCCCAGCGAATATACAAGCTGTACTTGAAGCACATCCGGATGAGCATATGGTGAAGCCGAAGCTCGTATACATATCTAATTCAACCGAAATTGGGACCATCTATAAAAAGGATGAACTCCAGCAATTAAGTCATTTTTGCCATGAAAATAATCTTATTTTATATATGGATGGGGCGAGATTAGGGTCTGCTCTATGTTCTACAGAAAATGATTTACTGATGACTGATCTCCCTGAACTTGTCGATGCCTTCTATATTGGTGGAACGAAAAATGGGACACTGCTGGGCGAGGCCTTGGTTATTTGCCGTGCAGCCCTGAAAGAGGAGTTTCGCTACCATATGAAGCAAAAAGGGGCACTTCTGGCAAAAGGAAGACTGTTAGGAATTCAATTTCTTGAATTGTTCCGGGACAATCTGTTCTTTGATTTGGCCACGCATGCCAATCAGATGGCCGCTATCCTTAGAGTAGAGCTTACTAAGGCGAATATTCCGTTTCTAAACCATTCACCTTCAAACCAACTGTTCCCGATTTTACCTCATAGCGTGATTGCAGACTTAGAAAGTAAGTATGCTTTTCATATTTGGGAAAAGGTTGATGATGACCATTCGGCGATTCGCCTCGTTACGTCATGGGCAACAAAGAAAGAAATGGTTGAAGCATTTATCGACGATGTGAAAGTAAATATCTACTCCGTTTAATTTTTGTAAAAAGAAATGTTATTTATGAAATACAAAAAATCACGCCAAACCTTTGAGTTTTTGCGGGAGCACCATTCTTTTTTAAGAGGGTGCCTCTTTTTTTATGTTTAGGACATATGTCCTTTCCGTGTGACCTGGATTTATACTTTAATAAAGATATAAATCTAGATAAATGGAGAGAGAGAACTATGAAGGGAAGTTTATTTGCCTTTTTAGGTGGAGCATTTATTACCCTACAAGGAGTTGCTAATTCACGGATTAGTCAGGATATAGGTACATGGCAGACAGCGACCATTACACAGTTAACCGGATTCATTGCTGCCCTGACTGTCTTACTGTTTTTACGAAATAAAGGCTGGAAAAAGTTTGGGGAAGTCAAACCGTTATACCTGATAGGTGGGGGATTTGGGGCACTAGTTATTTTCGGCAATATAATGGCGATTCATTTCGTCGGTGTAACCCTGACTGTTTCTGCAATGTTAATTGCCCAACTAACCCTAACTTTCCTCATTGATAGCAACGGATGGTTTGGCATGGAGAAGAAGAAAATGAAGCTTCCCCAGTTCATTGGAATTGCAATGATGATCGCTGGCGTGATTATCCTGAGATTTTAATGCTTCTTTATGGGATGATACCGGAAAGGTAGAGGTGGCTAGCCAATATGAAAGAAATAAATGATCGAGAGCAGCTCCATCATTATTTACAATCGCATCAAATAGAATCAATATTTAATGAACAAATCATGCCCTACTTGTCTCTATATCGTTTTGAGCAAGGAGAAAACATTTGTTCACAGGGGGAACCAGCCCACGATCTTTACATTCTGGTTAAGGGGAAGGTCAAAATCTACACCACTTCCCCTGAAGGAAAAACATTTATTTTGTCCTTTAGGACTCCCCTTGAAGTGATCGGTGACATTGAATATATACAGGGAATTGATATTATCAATACGGTTGAGGCAATTTCAGCTGTTGAGATGATTGGGATTCAACAAAGTATCCTGAAAAAATTCGTACAGGATTACGCACCGTTTTTGCAATTTATATTAGATATTATTACAAAAAAGTTTTACCTCAAATCTCATGCAATGAGCTTGAATTTGCTCTATCCAGTCGATGTTCGATTAGCTAGCTATTTACTGTCTATCAGCTATGATGAAAACGATGATGTTGTAAGTGGGCAACATAGGTCTAGGTTAGCGGATACAGCGAATTTAATTGGAACCAGCTATCGCCATTTGAACCGCGTTATTCAACAATTTTGTGCCAAAGGACTGATCGAGCGAAGTAATGGCTTCATTCATATTAAGGACAGGGAAGGGTTAAGGGCGCTTGTTAGTCGAAATATCTACGAATAAATCATATCCGTGTGGATGGGAAGTAGATCAGATAAGTGGAATAGATTGGAGTGGAAGAATGATGATAGTTGGAATAGGTTTGGCACTTATTGCTGGTTCATTGGTTGGGCTGCAGAATATTTTTAACAGTAAAGTGAATGAGCAAGCTGGTTCATGGTCAACGACTACGCTCGTATTAGGATTAGGATTTCTCGCTTCCGTTATAATCGGCGTTTTGTTCGAAGGGAAGCAGCTTTTTGTTTTAGACAATATGAAGATGTGGTATTGGTTCAGTGGTGTAATTGGAATAGGTGTCGTCACTTGTAACGTACAGGCCATTAAGCTGCTCGGTCCGACCTTTGCGATTTCGATCATTCTTACATCGCAGCTTGTATTTGCTTTGTTGTGGGACTCTCTAGGATGGTTGGGTCTTGAGAAGGTTCCATTCAGCTTCAAACAGTTGGTGGGGGTGCTGGTTATTGTTGGTGGTGTGTTTGTCTTTAAGTGGAGCGAGAGAATGGGGAACGAAAGTCAAAGAACGGTTTATAAGCAGTCTAGAAAAAATGTAATCGCTGAAAAATAGCAGATGGAGAGATTAAAGGAATCCTCTTGTCAAATAATTACACTCGACCAGAAGCCTCCTTCTTACTTAAAGGAGGCCACTTTTTTACATGTGAAATTCAATAAAGCTCCTCAAAGGCCTGGATTTGATAGGTTGGTAAGTGGTCGTGTTTTTTTTTGGAGTTACATACCCCCTTTTTCTAAAAGTGTCACGTCTAATTCACAAAATTCTCGGTAGGAATCATTTATAATGAAGCTGGGGATTTATTTTTTTACATAAGTTTGTGAAATAACACACAAACAAGGAGGAGTATGATGAAGTACAACCATTTATTTAAAAAAGGAACAATTGGGAATCTTGTTTTAAAAAATCGAGTGATTATGTCTGCCATGGGGACCAACCTTGCTGGTCCAAATGGTGAGGTCAACGATCATCTGATTGCATATTATGAAGAACGGGCTAAGGGCGGGACCGGATTAATTATTGTGGAATATACGTCCGTTGATTATAAGTATGGGCGAGCAGCCTTCAATCAACTCCGTATCGATGAAGAACGGTTCGTCCCGGGGATCAGTCGTTTGGCGAAGGCTGTTCAAAAATATGGGGCAAGACTCTTTGTCCAACTTCAACATCCTGGCAGAGAAACAACATCCATGGTCTTAGGTGAGGGAAGGCAAATCGTAGCGCCTAGCGCAGTTACCTGTGCCGCTATCGGCGAAGAGCCAAGAGCATTAACGACTGCTGAAGTGAAGGAAGTCGTCAATCAATATGTACGAGCGGCCTATCGATGTAAATTGGCGGGAGTTGACGGGGTTGAGTTACACGGCGCACATGGCTATTTAATCAATCAGTTCCTGAGCCCTAATACGAATTTGCGGACTGATGAATATGGCGGCAGCTTTGAAAAGAGAATGCGTTTTGTCGAGGAAATCGTCGCAGGGATTAAGGAACAGTGCGGTTTGGATTTCCCTGTGACGATTCGTCTAAGTGTCGATGAGTTTGAAGATGGTGGAACAAATGTTGAATTGAGTAAGGACATTGCTCGCTATTTAGAAAAAGTGGGTATCGATGGTATTCATGCGAGCTGCGGTAACTATAATTCGATGGATAAAATGGTTGAATCGATGCTGTTTGAACAAGGCTGGCGTGTCTATTTAGCAGAAGCGATTAAACAAGTTGTATCGATTCCGGTTATTACGGTTGGGGTGATTCGGGAACCAGAATTTGCTGAAAATATTTTAGCAGATGGGAAAGCTGACTTTATTGCAATGGGGCGAACTCATCTAGCAGACCCTGAATGGGCCAAAAAGGCATTAGAGGGCCGGGAAAAGGAAATTCGTAAATGTATTTGCTGCTTGAATTGCACAAGAGAAACCACATATGTTCGCTGTGCTCTCAATGTTAGAACGGGAAGAGAACTAGAGTTTAAGGAATTAAGTCGGATTGACGAAAAGCGTCAAATTGCCATTGTTGGCGGTGGTCCCGGTGGAATGGAGGCTGCTCGTGTTCTTACTTTAAAAGGGTATGATGTAACGATATTTGAAAAAGACAATCAGCTTGGTGGTCAATTAAATCTAGTGACCCAGCCAAAAGCGAAAGAGAAAATGAATTGGATGATTCAATATCATCTGAATGAAATGGCACGATTACAGGTGGATGTTCGCTTGAATACAGAAGCTACCCTAGAAAGCATTCAGTCTTTGGATCCATATGCCATTTTCTTAGCCACTGGGGCAAAACCAATTATCATGGATGTAGAAGGACATGATCTACCGCATGTATGTGATTATGAAGACGTTTTACTAGAACGTAGGTCTTTAGTGAACAAGAAGATTACCGTGATTGGCAGCGGAATGGTTTGTTACAGTGTCACCAATCAGCTTGCTCAAAAGGGGAATGATGTTACTTTGATTGAAGTCCCAACCGCCACCGGTGAAAAAGTTTCAGCACCCACTAGAATGATGCTCCTCAATCGTTTGAAGAAGGCAAGTGTTGAGATCATAGAAGGCCATTTGGTCAGAAAAATTCAGCCCAATTCCGTAATAGTGGAAGAGGAATTATCAGGAAATCTACGAGAAGTGGATGTTGACCATGTCGTCTTTTCGATGGGAACGGAGTCATTTAATCCATTGGAGGAATTATATCGATCCCATTTTGAGAATGTCTTTGTGATCGGTGATGCGATCAATCCTGGTTCGATTACAAATGCCATCAAAGATGGATTTGAAAAGGCGTTTGTACTTGAATCAATTGTCACAAAAAAGGTATCAGAGGAAGTTTTAGTGTAAATAATCGGATAGAAGCATGGTAAATGGAAACAGGATTCTAGTTAGGTGGAGTCCTGTTCTTTTTTATTAAAAGGGTTGGCAGGTATACTTGGTCAACTTTTCATCAAAATCCTTTTTGCATAGCCAGCAACCACTTTAGTAGGTGATTTTTCGCAACATTCGGTATTCCGTAGTTTACATTCGTGGATACTTTCGTTACTATTTTTAGTGGGGAAAAAGAGAAAGGTTGATGAGATGTTCGCTCATGTAGATCCGACAATATTGGTTATTTTAATAGTTTTTGGCTTTTTAGCTGCATTTATTGATTCTGTTGTAGGTGGCGGCGGCCTGATTGCCTTACCAGCCTTATTATTTACCGGACTGTCGCCGGCCGCAGCGGTTGCCACTAATAAACTAGCAGGCTCGATCGGCTCTTTAACGAGTACGATTATGTTTTATCGTTCCGGCAAGCTCGATATAAAATCTGTTTATAAACTATTTCCGCTAACATTTATTGGTTCAATGATTGGTGCTTGGGTTGTCCATTTGCTGAATCCTGAATTGCTAAAGCCGCTCATGCTGATCATGCTTGCTGTGGTAGCGATTTATACCATTTTCAAAAAAGACTGGGGCAGCATTTCAACGAATAAAAAATTAGCAAACCATCACTTACTTCTATTTATGGTTTCCATCTTTGCGATTGGTTTTTATGATGGCTTTATCGGACCCGGCACAGGTTCATTTCTAATGTTTGCCTTTTTGATGATTGGATTTGATTTTTTAAAGGCGGCCGGGAATGCCAAGTTTTTAAACTTTGGTAGTAATATTGCAGCCCTGATTATGTTCATTTATTTAGGACAAATCAATTACGCTTATGGAATACCAATGGGACTTGCTCAAATTGCGGGAGCCATAGTTGGTTCAAAATTTGCCATTAAACGTGGTAGTGGCTATGTCCGCGCCTTGTTTATTGTAGTTACCTTTTTATTGCTTGCAAAAAATACATATGATTATCTTCAAAAATAATAGCGAAGAATCTTTCCTTTCAAAGACAGAATAAATTTTTTAAGCAACTACTCCTTAAAAATGGCATCATCCCACGCTGGATGATGCCATTGAATTACTCTATAAGATCAAGATAGTATGTAATAGTGTTAGTTTAGCATAAATGACTCTCGCATTTCTCTCTTCTTAAGATTGTCAATATAGACTTAAAGTTAGTGGTATAATTAGCATATAAACTGAACGTAAAGCAATTGTACCGATACAGAGCTGGCTAAAGGAGAGAAAATGAATACCTACATCGTTATGCAAGGTCACACCTATCAACAGGAAAGAGAGTTAGGAATTATTTGGTCGCCACAACAGGATCAAGGTGGGCTGGTTCCACACTCATGGAGTCGGATGAAAGAAATCCAAAAAGAAGATAGAGTCTTTCACTATGTAAAAGGATTCATTGTCGCCATTAGTGTTGCAGCAGGTCCCTATCAAACTGTGCCGAAGCCGACTACGGTGCAATATGAGAGGAACAAGAACGAGGCAGGCAATTTAGTTAGGGTCGACTATCACGAATTAGAAAATCCGTTACAAGTGAAAGCAAATCTTAAGGAAATCCTACCGCTCCTGCCAATTAAATATTCAGCCTTTCAAGAAAATGGAGATGGTAATTCCGGCTATTTATATCCTTGTAATGAGGAGTTGTCGATTAAATTTCTCGACTTAATCAGGGATTTAAATATCTATCAAGTTGACGAAGAACAACTGGAACTATCGATTGATAATGTCCGTAGAACCGAAGGAAATACATTAATCCCTGTGATGGCTGAAACAGAATCAGAATTGAAAACAAAAATGCGAATCGATCACCAGAAGTTTCGCAAAACCCTTATGCCATTGTGGAGGAACCAATGTGCAGTATGCGGCATCGATTTACCTGAATTGTTAAGAGCAAGTCATGCCAAGCCATGGAAGGATAGTACAAATGATGAACGATTAGATCCGTATAATGGTGTAATACTTTGTGCTAACCATGACGCCCTTTATGATCATGGCCTTATTGCGTTTAACGGACAGGGGAGACTCTTCATATCTCCCCTCATTAATCCTGAAGATTATGAAAAGTATGGTCTGGTCCCCAATACCAAAATACGATTACATCAAGAAAATAAGCCATATATGAAGTGGCATAAGAAGCATATATTTAATGAAAATTATAAGGAGAAAGAAAGTTGAGAAACGCGACTTTCTTTTTTTTGTTTTACCTTGTTGAATAATGGGAAATGAAGGGGCCAGTCCCCCGGCGGAGCAAAGCTTTAACGCGCTGGGGGTCA
>NZ_CCAS010000067.1 GCF_000612625.1 Neobacillus jeddahensis | reverse complement strand
GGGTAATTTAACACAACTATTAACAGGTACAGATGACATTTTTGAATTTGATGGGATGACAATATGTGATGTAATGCTGGAGGAAGATGCAGCACCTTATATTACAAAAATCACTGAAAACCTTGATATTATTTGTGGTGATGAAAATGTGAATACCCTGGCTCCCTATTTTTACAATAAAACAGATGGATTAGGTGGGAATTTTCATTTTGTACTTAAAAATGCTTTGGAGAAGGTTTCTCATAACTATGATTACATAGTCATTGATAATCCTCCTGCTCTAGGAGAACTATCAATAATTTCCCTATGCGCAAGTGATCATGTGTTGATCATGTTTGAAACAAGTAAATTCTGCTATAACTCTTTAAAAAGTTATTTAAGAACAATTGATGCTGTTAAAGAAAGAATAAATCCAGATTTGAATAAATTGGGAATCTTAAGGAGCATGACGGACAAAAGGAGAACTGATAACAAATATTTCTCCAATGTGGTTAAAAATGAATTTCCAAAAAGCTGTTTCGATACAATCATTCATAGGGCAGCTGTTATTGGTAGAATTTCTTCATTTGGGCTTATTGATAATCCTGAAATTAAACAGGTAATGAAAGAATATAAAGGATTTTTAAAAGAAATTAAAGGGAGATTGTTGGAATGTCAAACTTTGAAAAGCAATTGAAAAAAGTAAATAAAGCTAATAGACGGAAAACGGCTATAGATACGTTTCTTCCACAAAAAAATGATGATAAGACTGAAGATGCGGTTGAGAGCATTAGTACTAATAATGACATTAATAATGAGAATAACATTAATGTTAATGATAATAACAAAAATTACATTAGCACCAATACAAGTGTAGAGGAATTTATTAGCGATGATAAAAATATTAATAATGACAAAAATATTAATGTTAATGAAGATGCCCCGAAGCTGGATTATTTGGACAAGCTTCTTGAAGGGACTACTAAAAAAACGGCAGAATCTCAGACAGTATTAACGGGTATTTACCTTCAAAAGGATCTAGCTCAGGTGCTGGATCGATTAGGTAAGAAAGGCGGCCGAGGAGCAAAATCAAGAATTGTCAATGAAGCATTGAGAAGTGTGTTTGCTGAGAAAGGGCTACTCTAAAATAATCATAAATCTAATTAAAAGCCGGATATCCGTCGTTTTGACAGAGATAGCCGGCTTATTTTTTTTCCTCTGGTATGTATTCAACCAAACTCGAAAGAGGAATGTCTAGTTTGTCACAAATAACCATTAGCGTTCCTAACTTAGCGGATTCAAGTTCTTTGTTATGCCAAAGCTTATTCAAAGCATTTCTACTAAGTCCGGTGATGCTTATAAGTTCAGTAATATTGTCGATTCGTTTTTGAGCCATAATGATCCTTAAATTGTTTTCTAATGGCATATCTTCACCTCGTTATTTAACCTTAACCTAATTATATTTTACTTTTTTCAGAAATTTTTTTCAATATTTTATTGACAATGTTAGGTATAAAAGTTAATATTTACGCATAAACTAGTAATTTTTAACTTTATAAAGTTAAAAAATGAAAAAGAGTGGTGAATATTTTTTATCTTAAATATGTTGGTAATTTAAAATTGATTACAAAAGAACGATTTTGTAGGAGGTAGAGGAATGATTAAAGATCTATTTAAAAACTGCACTAATGTTGAATTTAATGGAACCCTTTATTCAAAAGAAGTTGAGGCCGAATTACCTGTATTCACTTTATGCGAAACATCGACGGAAAAGTGGATCGAAAGCGCCAGAAGGCAAAACACAAAAATGTTCATCGAAGCACATAACCGGAAACCTGAAAATTATGAAGAAGTTTTAAAGCGGGTTTACTCATTACTTCCAGAGCGTAATAACTATGAGATACCAGAGATTAGATATGTTAGTGCGATGGGGGAAGTGAGATGAAAAATAAAAGCAATAAGGTTGTTTATACTAGTGCTCTACCTGAAGGAGTCGCGATTGGGGTAGAATCAAATATTGTTGTAGGAACAAAAAAAGTATTTACTGAAACCGATAAGATATTAATGGAGGTTGCTAAAAGAAGATTGTGGGAGCTTGAAGATCACAATGGACTTTATGAAAGTGGTTGGTGTAAAGAAGCAATGGGAAAGACAATTGTTCTGTTTGATCAGATCCGGCGACAGGTAAAGGATGTAAATTTGACCGAGGAGGATTTATTTGAATTTGAGTCTGCTACGTGTGATCACAATGTGGCATTTGGAGAAAGTCAGTTCATTCAAGGTTATTTAGAAGGTTATAAATTTGCAAAGCAAATGTTTGAAAATAAAAAAGAACGCGCAGCTGTAACTGACGTTCCTTTTGGACAATTATAAGAATCATGTGCTGGTAACACTGGGTTCTTATGATAAGATTATTCAAGCTAACATAATAATAACACGGAACAGCCCAGCAATTCAAAGGGCTGTTTTTTCTAAATATATTTAAAAAAATTATGTTATTCACGCTAAATACTTATTTAACGAACATATTAAACTATGTGTTTCAAAAATAAATTGGATATGTCACTATTTACCGAAATTTGATAGAATAAAGACAAATAAAAAACTCCCTCTAGTTTTGGTCGACCGGCGGGAGTTCTTTGGACAAGGGATTTGTGCACCCTTTTTTATTAATCTGTTGCTATTAATATAGCATAGGTGTGCAGTCCTTTTCCAGTGGGGAAAGGATGTTTTTCTATGAAAAATTTAACCAGCACAGCTTCGAGTCTGGAAGAAGCACGGTATCACGCCTGGTTTCATCATAACGATTCAGACGGTTGGATTACCGTAGCAAAGAAAACAGAGACGGGGAAATTTCAACAGCACCATTATAAGCCAGAGGAATTAGCCGATAATCTCACGGAATGGCTCGGAGAAGACGTTTATTTTAGTCAGAATACTTTTTATAAGCCCCAGCGGCAAATTCAAAATTTACGGCAATTAAAGTCGTTATACGTTGACCTTGATTTTTATCTGTTCAATTATGATCCTTCTTGGGTTTTAGGGAAACTAGAACACGAGTTTTTTGGCCAAGCTATCCCAGATCCCAATATCATTATTTTCAGCGGGCAAGGCATTGTGCTGATTTGGCTACTTGAGGCGGTTCCTTATAAGGCCTTGCCTCTTTGGCAGGCTGTGCAGGATTACTTTCTTAAACAGTTAAAAGAATTAGGTGGAGATTCGAAGGCTTCAGATGCAGCTCGTGTTTTCCGAATAGCCGGGTCAATAAATTCAAAGAATGGCGTAGACGTTCACGCTCAATATCGACATGATTACCGTTATGAGTTAAGACAGCTGCAACGCGATTACTTGCCGGAACTTGAAGAGACGAAAATAAAGACTAAAACTAAGGGACGTAAGGCAAAGATTGTTCGAGTTCATGCAGTTCGTTCTTTGCATCATGCTAGAATCCTAGATTTGGCCAAGATAGTGGAACTTCGTGAATACGACGTTTATGGTCACCGAGAACTAATTTGTTTTTTATATCGTTATTGGCTTTGTTGCTTGCTTGATGATCCAGATGAGGCTCTTGGCAGCACGCTTGAATTGAACAGTCAATTTAAGAATCCTTTGAGAAAAAGGGAAGTTGAGAAGGCGACTAAATCAGCCCAAAAAGCTTGGGAGGCAAGAAGCGACAAACAAGCCAATGAAGAAGCAATTAAACGTGGTTATCCTGGTGCCGGCTACAATATCAAAAATACTAAGCTTATAGATTGGCTTGATATTACTGAAGAAGAACAGAGGCATTTACAGACGATTATAGACGGTTCTGAGAAAAGAAGGCGTAAGACTATTGCTAATCGCGAAAAACGTCGTAGTGAAGGCGTACAGAAGCGAGAGGACTATATAAAGCAACACAAAGCAAAGACAGAACACAAATTATCGGAATTGAAGCTGTTATTAAAGGACAATCCAAAGGCGAAGAAAACAGATTTAGCTAGACTTTTAGGTGTTTCAAGAGTGCACTTGTATCGTTTATTGGAGCAAATATAAAAGTGTAACATTGTGTGTACGCTTATATTATAGGGGATGTAATCCCTGCTTGCTTCCTGTGGGTATGTGGATAACTTTTAGGGATTCATTTTCTTTTGTTTTTCGGGGACATAGCCCACAGCGGGAGGCGGCCAACCGATAGGGCGGGAGATGCTTTCTCTTTTATGTATTTTTATACTATTTTAGGTTTTTTCTTGTTAGTTATTTTGATTGCATTATTTGAGCATTTAAAGGAGCTGTGACCATTTGTTTGCGATAAACGTGAATGATGAACATTGGATGCTTGATTATTACAGAGATAGAACGGCTAGGGTGCTTACATTTACTACAGAAAAACAAGCATTAAAAGAAGTGAATTACATAAAGAAGTCTCATCCAGATTTAAAGTTAACAGTTCTTGAGGTTGAAGAGGTATCGTTTTTTGATCCGGAGAATAGTTTAAGCGGGCAAAGAATAGAAGTAAAAGGTGGAAATAGTGACATGGCTAATACAAAGGGTAAAATGGTTGCCAATTTAGGCGATACGGTAGTAACTGTGGAGGGACCTACTGAACAATTTGGGTCTCTTGGTCTTCAGATTAATGCTATTAAAGGTCTTATTGAAATGCTTAATTTTAAATCTGTTGAAGAAGATGATCCAGAAGCGAGTCAAAAAGCCTATCTTGTTTTGTTGGATACAATAGGGGCGATGTTAAAGACTGAATCCCCGGCATTCGACAATGACAATACCCGAAATATTGAAGCTGTTCATCAATTCTTAGAATGGGTATTAAAGGCAAAGATCCATGAACAAACTGGATACTCAGAACTTTTGGATAAAGATGAAGAAGATTTAGATTGGACTTAGTATGGGAAGCGGTAATTTCTTTTTTTTAATAAAAAGAGTTACCGTTTTTTTTATTGTCAGAAGCGGCAACAAAGGTTGAACATAACGTTAATGATATTGTTAATATTTTGTTAATTTTTATGTTAATGTTAACGTTAATATATATGATTTATAAAACTAAATAATACTAAGGTATACCAAGGTTAAATGAATTAAGCGAACCATTGCATCCTTTATCATTGCAGGGATGTGACAACTAATGTAGTACCCTTTCTTAGTGCAAAATGTTAAGAAATGTTAAGGTTCTCGCGCGTATAACGTACTACAGAAAACTACAGTTTTACCCTAAGAAGTCCTAAGATTAATCGTATGAATAATTTTGCTTTGAAAGACAACATTACTAATTTAGGAGCGGGTAGCATGAATAAAAAATACGATTGGGATAAGGTTGAAAGTTATTTTATGGAGGTGGGGTTTGAAAGTAGAATTTCTTTAAAAGATATCGGTGATCGTTTTTTTATCCCTTATCAAACCGTAAGGAGATACGCTGCAGCTCATGAATGGCATAACAGACGTTATAGAGCGTGGGTAAAAGAAAAGCATAGTATGAGTGTTATGGAACTTAGGAAATCTTTATAGCAGGAAGTAATGAATAGGTAAATACTACAAATTGCAGCAATTGCAGTCCATAAAAAGACTTATCCAAATGCTACAAAGACCACATTTCCGACATCCTAAAAAGGAATTATTTGAACTGCTACAATCGGCAGTTTCGGCAGCCCTAAAAAAGAGTGGTTTCAAATGCTACAAATGATGGAAAATGTTGGCGTGAAAGCTCTATATAGAAATGCTACAAAACTTAGCAAAACTTAACTTTATCGCGCGCGTATAGGAAGGCTTAATAGCAACTAAAAGGATGCAAGGGGTTGCAGAGGTCGGGACCTAGTAAAACCTAGTATTTTAGCAGAATAAAACACTAATTTCCCTTTAGATTTAGGAATACTATTCTATGATGTAGAGGTGATATTTATGGGCGGTTATGGAAGCGGAGCTTACGGACTATTGGGTTCAAAGGTAAGAAAACGGACGGTAGAAGAGACATTTTGTTTGGAAATTAAAGGCTTCAAAGGGAATTTAAACGGCCGAACTTTAAGGATGTCATGGAATAACGGAGAAAAATCCATTGGAATAAAAACAAATGTCGATCATATTGTTCTTTTTTATTATGCTGACGAGGAACCAATTAAAGAAAATGTGGGCATTGAATCCACTAAGGTTGGGTTCGGGGAAAGACTTTGGTTTTGCTGTCCGGAATGCGATAAGAAAACTGCACGTCTTTACCTTGTTGGAAAGTATTTTCGCTGCCGTGACTGTCACCAGCTGACTTATTCATCTTGCCAGGAATCAGGAGATCCATTAGATTACTTGTACTTGAAAATTAGGCGTTTGCAGAGAAAGTTAGGTTTGGATGGGAAAGGTGTAGATCCGTATGCTCTCCCTTATTTCAAACCTAAAAATATGCATTATAAAACCTTTATTAAGCTTCGCAATCAATTGGAAAGCATACAGGATGAAAGGGAACGGGCATTTTTATCACATCACCTTAATAATTGGTGCTAATGGTGAATTTCCCAACAAGATGGGAATGTTTCTCCCGGCTGTGGCAGAAGTATTGCGAGATTTGCGAGGCCTTAAAAAAGGAATTGTTGGAATAAATGGAGTCCATAAAAAGGAGATATGTTGACATTTGTTGACATTCACACGTATATACGAGTTTTTTTCACGATAAAAAAGGGGAGGGTAGCATTTCGCGAGGTCCATGACATCATTGACTGGCTGACAAGATATTGTCACAAGGCTTTTTCCTCTGTATGTCGAATTCAATCGGCAGAGGAGAGGATATTATGTTTGTGGAAGGCAAAACGTATTGGTTTAAAAATGCTCATGATAAAGCAATTAGCGTAAAGATAAACGAAGTATATGTGGATGTCTTCGAAGCAACTGTGACTTGTGAGAACGCTGAGCATCCTTATGAGGAATTTATTGGTCATAGTGAAGAGTGTGGATTCGAAAAAGCATTGAGGAAAGCCATTCGTAAGTGTAATGGGAAATCAACTAAGGGATTCCATATTTTGAGAAGACAAATTAAGTTAGAGGCATAGGGCATCCATTTTGGATGTTTTTTTATTGCCGTCTAAGTGGGTTTGAGCCACTTAGATACCATATACTAATCGTTCTAACTGATTAGCCTTTAACTAGGTTTCTCCACGAAGATGACCTAGCGGGCCACGAGGTCATCGACCCGAATTGTTAGGACTTCAAAGCCCAGTGGTTCAAACTCACCAGATCAGTCATTGTTATCGGGGTTGACAAACTAGGTTGGTCTCCTAAAATTTCAGGAGACTTTTTTCCATTTCTGGAATTACTGGAGTCCATAAAAGGAGTTTTTTCACACGACACATGCAGGAAGGTCTTATTATATTTGCAGAAAAAAATAACCCTCAAGAGTATTTATTCTTAAGGGCTTCAAAAATATATCAAAAGGGGGTTATGAAAAAGTCTTACTTTCATGTTTGTATCTTAGCCTATTAACCTTAACAAATTATTAATTCAATTAATCTAAGTCATAAGGACCGAAATTTTTTTCACCCCTTAGTGAGGAGTTGTATTTTTGCAATATCTTTGTCTGGGGGACTTAACGGACCTATTTTACTCAAAAACAAGCAAAAGCACCGATATTATGTAAACTGGGAGGGTTGCTTAGAATATTTCTATATCCTGAATACGATTAAATCAACTTGAATTAAGAATACACAACATAAGAATCGTTATGTATCGAGTTTTTGAAATTGAAAAGGGCCAATTATTCTAGGGGTAAATATTATTTATCACTTTGCGAGGGAATATCCTTTTTTTGTCGAATTATGTATTAAACTGGAGGTGATTTAATGGGACATGGGTGGCATGGAAAAGAAAGAGTTATATCTGAAGTACCTTGCTCGTGTAAGAAAGGATTTATTATTAAGTATTTGTTAGAAGAAGAATGTGATTATCCACCATTTGAACGAACTAATGAAAGAACGGAATACACTTGTCCAGATAAGTGTCATATTAAGAAATAGTACCGGAAACTTGAAACAAAAGGTAAGTAATTAGGCATTAATGATTACATAACTGCAATGAGAAAAGCATAGTACCATCGCTCTCCTTAACCAGGGAGTGATAGTACCATGCTTTTTTTTATATTCCCCATTCTTCTTTCAGCCTGGTAAGGAACTTCATCATTGAACCATCATCATTTGTAACGTCCGGATGAAATTTCTTAGATGCCTCCCGGTAAATCTTTTTAAGCATCCCTTTTTCTTCGTTAGTGTAGTTACTTTGTTTTGTAGTAGAGTAACCACCAAAATCATAGTTACTGTAGTTACTTTTGTAATTGTTTTCGTAACTACGCTTGAAATACTCTTGCTCTTCTCTCTTTTGTCTTATTAATTGTTCCAGGTATTCCGGATTCCTTAAAGTGCCGTATAGGTCATAACAGTGATCGTAAGCGTCGGATCCATACATTTCATCGAATTTACTTTTAGCAGTATGATATTGTTTAAGAATTTCATCGTGCTTTGCCTTTGTTTTATATTCGTCTGTTGCTTCGAATTCCTTATTTACCTGTTCGATAATTGGGTCTAATTTCTGATATACCATATCCCAAAGCTTTGCTTCAGGGATCCCCATTTCCTTCAGCTTAGCATTTAATTCTTTTTTTAGAAGGTAATCACCGGCCCACGAAGTACTTTTAGCAATATCATAGTAACCCATTGTACAAATAACCCACTGTTTCTTTTTAACTTTCCCATTTTCTCGGTAGCTTTTATGAATGCTGATTTTATAAGCATCTTTAACGGGCCGTTCAAACCTTTCATTGCTGTAACGATAAGAATATTTTGTTTCTGTTTTCCCTTGATAGGTGATTGTAGTCCAATCAACCATCAATTCTTTGTAGTGCCCATATGGATTAGGCTTTTTATTGGTAACTTTTTGAATGACACAATACATATTTCCTCTCCCTTGTAGTTACTTTGTTAATTGGTGTGGTAACTACGTTTTTAATCATTTAGATAAGCTTGTGCTTCTTTTATATCAATTTTCAATTTTTTAGCTATTTCTTCTATGGAGAGACCGTTTGCCACTAATTCTTTGGTTTTTTTTCTTTTTCTTTTAATTTTTTGATTATATGAATTTTGACAGGTACTTATCTTATTCCTTGGCAGTGGCGGACAAAAACGCCTTGATTCGTGTGTTACTTCAAATAACGCTCCACAGTGTTCGCATCTTTCCATTTTGATGTTTCCTATTACGGCTCTACTAAGTTGAAAATAAGCGACTTCGAAAAGGTCAGCGAAGGTCATTCCAGGTTGTATTTGACCATCAATGATTGCGTATGTGGAATTCCCTTTTTCCCAATTATTCAAGAGCTCGACAAGATAATGTCTTGATCTAACTTCTGGTGGATCGAAGCCTATTTCATACCACCTTGTTACAATTTGTGGGAGGTTTTTGATATTGTCTTTCACGGCCCTAAAGTGGTTGTGATGATGCGCAAGGCGTTTCCGAATGTCTACTTCGTTTTCTAATTCCTTTTCTATTTCGTCCTTTTTAAAGGCTAAAATCTTTTCTGTCGATTCATTAAGTCCTCGGTTAAATTCTTTACCGACATATCGTTCAAATTGCTCAGCATATTCTTTAATCTTAGATTCGTCGTTTAATCGGAGTGCACTAAATACCCCCAATGCCTTTTTAAAAATAGATAAAGCCTTATAAAAAGCAAATAAATCCATCTCATAATTAAAAACTTTATATATGTCTGTGCTAAAGAGGTCATTCCCTTGAGGTAATCCAAAATTGTCGACAAATTTTTTTAAGGACGGAATATCGAAATATTCAACTTTTGCTAGTTCTGTGTAAAGGTTTGGTGCATCTTCCAGAGGATTATAGGTGCTGTAAAATTCATTTTCGTTATTAAACCCCACTTTTTCTACGTCTTTTTCATTAATGCGTAAAAATTTTGGTAGATTTTCCTTGTAATACACATCACCATCTTCATCTTCTAAAAGCAAGGAATTTCCATACCCTAACAATTCTTCGTAAATTTCGGAATCCTCGTCTGTCACTTCAGTCTTTTTTGTTGAAATTACTCCATTTGTTTCATATTCCTCATTCAGACAGAAGATCTCATATTGCGGGACTTTAAAGAAACTTGTTAAAGAGTTTGGATTAAAAAGGATATTCACGTAATTTCTCCTCCTATAAAATTGTACCCTATAAAAGTACTGTCCTATAAGGTATACATTTTGGTTTGTATTAATTATACTACTAATAACGCTATTAATATACCTTGTAATTAAATTTAAATTCAAGGTACAAACGGAGGTGAGAAATTTGTTTAATCGAAATCAGGATATAAAAGAGGCTGCTAAAGATGTTCCTAATTGGGCAATCGCTGAAAAATTGGGGGTTTCTGATAACACATACTATCGCCTACTTCGAAAGGAATTATCGGAGGGGAAGAAGCAAGAAATTTTAATTGCTATTAATAAAGTCAAGGAAGAATTGACAGAAGAAGTCCATTAAAAAGATGGTGAGGTGAAGATGCAAGGATGGATTAGACTGCATAGAAAAATTCAAGACCATTGGCTTTATCAAGAGAAACGGAAATTCTCAAAATATGAAGCTTGGCTTGATTTATTAATGATGGTTAATCATGAGGACAAAAAAACGGTTCTTGGCAATGAAATGATTGAAGTTAAAAGGGGCCAGAGAATCACTTCTATAAGGAAATTGTGTGATAAATGGGGGTGGTCAAACACAAAAGTAACACAGTTCCTTAACCTGTTACAAAAAGATGGAATGATACAACTAGGAAGCGACAGCAAAAAAACAGTTATAACCATTGACAATTATGACTTTTATCAAAGTAATGAAGACAAAAAAACGTCAGAGAACAGACGCGAAAACGACACGAAACAGACAGAAAAACACACAAACAAAAATGATAAAGAATTATTTAAGAATGAAAATAAAAACAATATACCTTTGGAAATTGAAAATTTCCGTCTTAGGTACTCTAAGAATCAATTGAAAATTATTGATGATTACCTAGATATGATTAGGCACACAAGAGTAAGCGCTAAAATCTCTGACACTGTAATTCTTAAAATGTATCAAGAGTGGGACAAGCATCCTCAAATATGTGTGGAATATGGTTTAAAAACACATACAGAAAATCCTATTTATCATTCAAAAAAAGAAAATTACACGATGGGAATTATTCGAAATACCCCAGCCGATGAAGCTGCTAAAAAATTGAACGTAGGTTCTAAGAACAATAGTGAAAAAATTGATTTTATGGCGTTAGCGGAGGATTAAAGCTATGGATAAAAAAGATGTTGGGCAATTACTCAATTATCTTAACGTTGCATATCCCAATTTTCTAAGAGATAACAAGCCAGAAACCGTTTTAGATTTTTGGTTTAGGAGCTTAAAGGATTTTGAATACGAAAAAGTGTTGGATAACCTCGTAGATTATGCTCAAACCAATGATTTTCCACCGAAAATAAAAGACCTAGTGGCTGGTTTGATGGTCAATGAGAAATACAACATACCGGGAATTGAGGAAACCAAAAAGATTATGGAAGGTTATCAAGTCCCTGAAGAACACAGGTTATCCCATGATGAAATAAAGGTAATGTTTAAGCGGCAATTCAGCGACGACGGGGGGGAGAAGAATGATTGAATCATTTTATAACTTAGATGCCGAAAGAAGTGTTCTAGGTGCAGTTCTCCTCGAGCCAGTTGAAGTGCTTGAACAAATCGACTTGAACCATTCGGACTTTTACGAAGAGCAGCATCGTTACATTGTAAAAGCTATGCAATCTTTAATTACAGCGAATCAACCTGTTGACCTGGTAACCTTAACGACTTGGTTAGCAGAACATAAGCTCATTGAAAAAGTAGGAGGGGTCTCTTACTTGAGTGATTTGGCTGGATCCGTTCCAACAATACAAAATGTTAAGTTTTACGAAGGTATTGTCAAAAAGAACGCTAAAAAGCGGAAATATCAAAAGACATTACAGCGGCTGCAAGATAGATTGCATGAAATTGATGATGAAGATGAAATAGACAACCTTATTTCATCTGGAATAACCGTTTTAACTAATACAGGGAACCCAAAAGACAGCGGGTTTACCCATATCAAAGAGGTATTGATTGATGTATTAAACAATGCGGAGATTGAAAGAGGAGAAGTTGTTGGTATTCCTTCTGGGTTCTCAGAATTGGATCGGATGTTAAGTGGTTTTAAACCAGGAGATTTAGTGATTGTTGGTGCAAGACCTTCAATGGGTAAGACAGCTTTTGCTTTGAATTTAACGACAAGAGCTGCCCAGTATGGTGCATTAGTTCCGTTCTATTCCTTAGAAATGATCAATAGATCGCTAGGGCAGAGAATATTGTCGTCAGAGGCACAAGTTAATTCTAGAAATATTAAGATTGGTACAACTGCCTTAACTACTGAAAATTGGTCAAGGTTGTTTAATGAAGCAGGATTACTTAGCAATACTGACATATTGCTTAATGATAAAAGCGGGGTGACTGTTCACACAATACGCAAAGACCTAACCAAGCTAAGAAAAGAACATCCTGACCGTGAAATTTTATGTTTTATAGATTACTTGCAGCTGATAAGCGGGGATAAGAAGCACAGAGGGAATAGAACTCAAGAAATAAGTGAAATAAGCAGGGCATTAAAGACAACAGCTTTAGATTTAAATTTGACAATTGTTGCTTTAAGTCAGCTAAACCGGGCGGTAGAACAGAGGCAAGATAAAAGGCCTGGTATGAGTGATATTAGGGAATCAGGATCGATTGAGCAGGATGCTGATGTTATAGCTTTTCTTTATCGAGATGATTACTACGACAAGCAAAGTGAGAACAAAAATATTGTTGAATGTATTATCTCGAAGCAGCGTGATGGAGCGGTTGGGACGGTGCAATTAGCATTCGTCAAAGAATATGGTCGCTTTCTTAACTTGGAGACAAGATATGAGAAACAATGATTCATTGACCATTTTCCGACTATACGAGTTTTTAAGAAAACGAGGTGGGAATGTTTCAGATTACGAACTTGTTAAAGCCTTTAAATGCGCTACAAGTGATGAGATATTCCAAGCTAAATGTCTTTTGGATGATTATAAAAAGAAGCACCCCTTGTTAGCAGACAGAGAGTGCTCCACAAAAAGCAAAACGCGAAATAAGTTTACCATAAATAATCGAAATTATGGAAAACGAAGGGATAAGAAGGTGAACGACAGTTGAATGCTTTGGCTCTATATCAATATACAGATAAAGAATTAAAGGAATTGCTGTCTACCCTGACTGTTCTTATTGATACTAGGGAGCAAGAAAACCATCATATTCTCCAATACTTTGAATCTAAAAAGATATCATACAAAGTTAAAAAGAATGATACGGCTGATTATGCTGCGATGATACCTAGAAATCCTGAATTAGGGATAGCGAGGGACTTATTCATACCAGTAGCAATTGAGCGAAAAAATAGTGTGGACGAGCTTGCGGCCAGCATAAAGGATAGGACCAGATTTGAAAACGAGTTGATTAGGTCTCAAAAATTGAATTTCACTATGGTTGTTGAGGATCCGAACGGATATGAAAACATCATTCTAGGGAAGTTTCGGTCGCAGTATGATCCCAAAGCATTGTTAGCAAGCCTTAAAACATTTGAAGCGAGGTACGACTTCACAACTGTTTTTATTCCGAAGATAGCAAGCGGAAATTATATTTACCACCATCTTTATTATCAGGCTCGGTGTTTACTGAAAGGTTAAAAGGAGGAGTAAGTAAATGAATAAGGAAAAAGAAGCAGCTAAACTCATTGAACAAGTTAAGTCAAGAAGTGAAGAATTGATTATTAAGCTCATTGCAGGTGATATAACACTTGAGGAATCGAAGGAGTTAATCCAACAAGCCATCGTACTAGCTGTAGAAAGTGCTCAGCAGGTCCGTAATTTACAAGAAGTATTAGCTCACAAAGAAAATGAACTTGATGTAGTGGGTTCGGCTGCTGCAATTTATCGAGATTTTATTACATCCGAAGATTTGAACGATGATTTTGAGACTTACTTTGGATCAATTCTTGATGAAATGTATGAAGAAACAGAAGGTTCAACCGGGAATGAGGTTGAGGAAGATGCAACTGGTAATGAACTTTAAAGGTAATAAAGCGTAATAAAAACCCTTTTGTAGAATTCATTACAAAACACGTATTATGTAAATATTAATGTTAACGTTAATAATCTCATTAATATTTTTATTAATATTAATTTATGGGGCTCCTGGGTATTGGGCCCCTGAAACTGAAGTTTTAGTTTAAATGAAATTAAGGGGATCAGTTTTAGTATGGAGCGAAGTGAAGAACTGTTTGAGAACCTCAAAGATACAATTTTGAATTATGCTATGCGAATTAAAGAGATAGAACTGTTTGGTGAACAAATAAGACAGAATAGCAACCATTTCATTAACGAACGAAAAATGTTCAGCATGGAGACGTTCGCTCGAAACTGTGACACAGTACTGAATTTGATGAAGAATACTGATTTATCTGTTCTAGAAATAGAAGCTATTGATTGGTTTTTAGATGGACTTACCATAAGTGAAATTGCCAGAAGAACTAGCTTATCAAGACAATCCTGCTACCCATTATTAGATCAAATTATATCTAGAATGGTTGAAACTTATACACAGATAGTGGGTGAGTGAATGATAACCGAAAGGGGATGCCTGCATGTACTACATAAGTGAATCGGAATTAACGCAATATGTAATGGCCGAAAAGCATTTGCGGTATTTGCGGAATAAAAACTCATTAGAATTGCAGCAGGCTTACGATAGGATTCACCCAACAAGAACGCAATTTGATTACAGTTTAGGAGTTATTTATAAGGAAAGTGTAGATCCAGTGGAATGCGCTATTTGTTTAGTCGAATTAAGAGAAAAGCACGAAGAGAAAGAAATGTGGTGGAAATTGCGTGCGGAAGCTTGTAAAGAGGCGTTGGAAATGCTGACTGATGATGAAAAACGCTACTTGCATTCAAGGGATTATGAAAGCTATGCAAAACGTGAAAAAGCTCGGAATAAATTACGTGAGTTGCTAACAGAAATTGTGGAAGCAAGGCCTGAGTTGCAACGACAGCCTACTTCATTAAATGAACTGAAAGATTTAGAAGAAATAGCTCAAGCAGATCGTAAAATCGACAGTCTGAGACAGAAGGAACTTTTTGAAGATTACCGGGATTTCACTGAGGTAGTAATTGAAGAACCGATAAAGGAACTGAAGTTAGGTAAGAAAAAAAATTCATATTCGCCAAGGACAAACGAAAAAAGACTTACCCTTGTGGACGATGTGAAAATTTCATATTTACCACCTGAAGAACTAGAAAAATATCGAACTGGGAAAAATGGCGGAAGTAAATGGTACACCTACGAAGATTACTTGAAAATGAAAGAAGATGGAAGGACGAATAAGGAAATTGCATTGTCAATGGGAATTGAACTGGATGAACTTAATAAAAGAGTGAAAGCTTGGCGATATAAGATTATCCTATTGGAATCCGGTGAAAAAGTTAAAGAGAAACCTAAAAAGAGGATAGTTCTTTGACGCGATAAAAAACACGTGAGAATATCCTTTTTCCACCTTATCTATAACACTGACATTAACATTAATATTGATGTTGTTATTAACGTTAATACTTAACTGTAGTTATGTCATCAATCTTGAGGGGAGGTGATGAAAAGTGAATACAGAAACAGAGGGGTTCGTAAATCTCTTGAATAAGATTTATGCATTGTTTATTGACGAAAGAGGGTTATTGGAAGATTTTCAACAGTTTATGGACGAAGAAGCAGTAAATATTTTCTTAAATGATTCAGATCCCAGCGATGTTGTTAATTAACTTATAAGGAGTGGATAACATGGCAGACTATCAAATTGGTGATAACCTGTATGCGGATTCTCAAGGAAAATACTACAATTTGACGAACGGCAAAAAAACCTATCAAACGAGTCCATATGACACGTTAGCGTCGAAGTATAACCAAATGTATGACGCCCAAAGAAAAAGTCAATCGGACCAATTGAATCAATCGCGAACCAAAGCAATCGCAGGCTACAATCAGCAAAAAAAAGAATTAGCTCCACAATATCAGCAACAACGCAACCAAGCTGATGTAGTTAAAGCGCAAGAGGCATCAAGATTACGCGAAATTATGGCTGCTAATGGTATTAATGGCAGTGGAGAAAATTTAACCACACAAGCCCGTTTAGCATCCTCTCGTCAAGATGCGTTTCGGGATATTAATAACAACGAACAAACAGCTTACCGTGATATTGACCGACAAATTGCGAATGAAAATGACCCGTCCCGTGAACAAGCGATTATCAATGCCATCGAAGCGGAACGCTCGAGTAAGTTAGCCGATGCATATGCTCAATCCCAACAAGAGATTTACCAACGATACCTGGATTGGCGTAATTATCAACTACAACTAGAACAGTTAAAAAAGGCTAGTAGCGGCGGAGGAGGTGGTGGTGGAAGTAGCAGCAGTGCGAGAAAAACGACGGCTTCATCCTCAGCCAAAACAGCTACCAATTCGTTTCAAGCGGCTAAAACAAGTCAAGCACAGACTAATATCGAAAAATACCGTAATAATCCAATTGTTCAAAACATGGAAGCGATGAAAGCAAAAAATGCTGCAATGGGTCGTTTGTTTAGTCAACAAGTATCTGTCGCTGAAAACAATAATCTATCAGCTTGGGAAAAAATGAAGATGTTAGGTTTGTAAAAGGAGGTAGATGGGGTAAATGGCTAAGAAAAAGAATCAACAGTATATGGAAAAAGGTAAATCGTGGGTAGATTACTATAACGAAGACCAAAAGAAAAAAGAGGAAGAAAAAAAACAAGGTAAAGTACGGTTTAGGGAGGCTTCTGCAGCCTCTCGTCCCCAATATACACTTTCTGGATATCAAGGGCAAAGTGAAAAAGAGAATTATAAATGGGAAAAGAATTTACTTAAAGATCTTGATATCAAGGGAAAAAGTTATAATGATAAATTTTCAAATTGGGCGAAAAGCCAGGGGATGAGTGACTATCAAGCGTATTTATATCGGAGAGAGCAGGACTTTAAAGAAGATTCAAAACAAAAATATAAGCTCAACGATGATGGGACACTTAACAAAAAACAAAGTATTCGACTTGGCCAAGGTGCTCATACCAATGATTGGTTAATGAATGATATTTTAAAGAACATGAATAAAAGAGCTGAAGCAGAGGTTCGAAAAAACAATAAGGAATCTCAAAAATCAAAAAATGAACCATTTTTTACGGACGTGAAAAACTTTTTTACTGGAAAAGACACAGATGGAGATGGAAAGCCTAATGGGTTATTTCGTGCACTTGAAATTATTGATAGACCTGGAGATGCGGTTCGCACAGGGATAAAAGAGAAGGTGGAAGGAAACAGTTTTTGGAAGGGTGCAGAAGATGGGTTCTTAGGAAATAAAGATACCAGCGGAGAGGAATTAAATAGAACTCTAGGATTTGACCCAGAAACCGACAAAAAAGATGAGAAAATTGCTAATGTAATCGGTAAAACTGTTATGGATATGGGAGTCACCAAATTTATTACTCCTTTTGTACCTTCAAATATAAGAACTAAAGTGGGAACCGTGATAACTGGAATGGGTTCTGAAATGCTTTTGGATCCTCTTAACTTGATGGGGGCCGGACTAGGTAAGGGAGCGAGCAAGGGGCTTCAATTAGCCTCTAATCAGGCAATGAAGAATCTCTTGCTTGAACCAAAACAAGTTGAACAAGCTTTGCTTGATAGTACCAAATTATTTAAATCAGAACAGGCATTGCCGATAAAAGGGGGTTTTCAAAACCCAGGAGTATTGCAAGATTTAATCCCTAAAGGAAACGACATTGCTAAACCAAGCCTTTTGCCGAAATTAAAACCAAAAACAAAATTTGATCCGGTTGTACCAAAAATTGGTCCATCATTAGACGAGTTACCAAAACTACGAGAAACCTCTTTATTTGACCGGTCCTTACTTCTTGGGGAGAAACGTTCTTTACCGGACTTTTCAACAGCCAAACCAACCATAGAGAAAAACTCTATGCTTGCAAATATGCTACCTGATGCACCTAGAACAATACCTGATTTTTCATATGGTAAACAAACGTCTGAACCGATACCTCCTGTGAATCAATATGGGGTAGAGGTGCCGTTTGACAAAGTGGAGCACGCTCCTGCTGATTACTGGCGTGGTCGATATGAAGAATTCTCCCAATTCGTGAACGAAAATTACAATTCAAACCAACTAAGCAAAGAAGCATTAGATGATCTATGGACGCAGTTTGCTAAATACGATGAACCAGTTACTTTAGAGCAAGTCGTGGATCTAGCTTATCCAAGCACAAAAGAAGCTCCTGTTTTAGATGCTCGGAATGTAAAGATAAAACGGCAACCAGCATCGAATAAGGCGAAAGCCATCTTAGGTCTTAATGATTCAGCTTTCAAGCCTCCTGAACCAGGGAAACCGATTGACGCGGCCGACGTTTGGGACAAGATGGGTAAACGCAAACCAGCATCGAATAAGGCAAAAAACCTTTTATTAGGTGAATTAAAACCGAAACAAAAAACATTACAACCATTAAGTGAATTACTTCCGAAATTAAAGCCAAAGGATAACCCACAATTCGATAATCTAGTTGGTGGATTAAAGCCAAATTTATTGGAGCATTTGAATCCAGCGGGATTAAATAATTCTACCAAATTTTCACAGACGTTAGATGACTTGCTTCCTAGACTTCCAGAATCGCCTTCTAGTAACCTTAAAGAACGAGGGCATATAAATACCCTAAGAAATTCAGAAAATACCTCTATGAGCCTTAAGGAGCGGCTACAAGGGGCATATAAACCAACTACCAATGAAGAAGCTGTTCTTATTGCTAATAATTATCTTGCTCAAGGTGCAGAAACAGCAACCTCTTTTGTCAAAAACGCTAAAGTATTAAAACCTGAACACGTTGCAACGGCGCATCGATTAATTCAGGAGTTTCAAAGATCAGGCCAGATTGATAAAGCTGTTGATATTGCAGAACATATTGCGGAAAGAGGAACAAAAGCAGGACAGGCTGTTCAGGCATTTTCTATATTTGATAGGCTAAGTCCTGAAGGAATCCTAGTTCATGCTAATAGGGTTGCAGATCGTGTGAACGCTAAACTTAATCCTTTACAGCAAAAAGTTGTTATTACTAATGAAACAGCTACACAGTTAACCGATTTAGCAACTACTGTTCAGAAAATGACACAGCAAAAGACGGTCGCTAATGACGTGATAAACCTTTTAGATCGAGCGAAGGCAGGGGAAAAGTTATCTGAAGCGGAGACTAAGGAACTTCGCCAGTTTGTAGACGATGCTAAGCAATGGATAACGGATATCACGCCTAAAAGAACTAAATCAAAGGGGCCAAATAAAATCATCAAACCTGAAGTGAAAGAGCAAGTTGTAAAGTTCCTGGATAAACAAGAGGAAGCAGCACGAAAACGTCTTGCAGCAAGAAAGGGAAGAGCTTTATCAGGATTACCAGTTGATGACTTCTACGACTACGCGGTGATCGGTGCATCAAAATTAGCAAAAGAGACAATCAATTTCGCGGAGTTTTCAGAGCAAATGATTAGGGAATTTGGGGAGGAAATTCGGCCACATATCCAACAAGTCTATGACAAATCATCAGAGATGGTAACAAATGAGTTTAAGCGGACAACGAATAGATTAAGTGAAGTAGAGAAGATAACGAATAAGGCTTTAAAGAACGGAAAATTAGAGGAAGTGGATGCGGAAAATCTCCGAAATTTTGCTATATCAATCAATAATATGAGCGGTGATGCAAAGATTGAGGCAAGCCAGGAGCTTCAAGCAACTTTACAATTATTAGAACGGCCATCATTATTACAGAAAATATCTACTACACAGACCATCGGACAATTATTAAACCCTAAAACGCTAGGTAGGAATGCTATCGGAAATGAAATGTTTTATCGACTAGAACGGATTAATAAGTTAGTTGCTACGCCAATTGACATAACAAGAGCGAAGTTAACAGGCGGGCAAAGAACAGTAACCTTCAGGACCCATAATCAAGGGGAATACTGGAAAAACTGGTTAAGAGGGTGGAAAGCCGGACTGAAGGGGGTTAATCCTGAAGGAATATCAACTCAATACGATTTGAGACCTAACACTTTTAATGGAAAATGGAATCCTATGAAATATTTTGAAAGAACGTTGGGAGCTACCTTAAAATCCTTTGATTATGCTGGTTATAAACGTGCTGTAAATAACACGGTGGGAGAGTTAGCAAACTTGAGAGCTCTCAATGAAGGGCTTACAGGTCAGGCAAGGAATGAAGCGATACAACGCTATATCCGTGAAGCTGACGAAAATATATTGGCGATTGCTGATCAGTACGGAAAATATGTCACTTTCCAAGATAACAACATATTTTCGACCAGTTTACAAAAGGTTAAAAACTTTTTGAATGGAGGGAAAGATTGGGGAGCAGGAGATATTATTCTCAAATATCCAAGAACTCCAGGTTCACTTTTAATGAGAGCCCTAGAATATTCTCCTGCTGGATTCCTAAAAACAGCTTATGCAATTGCCAAACCATTTTTCAACAAACAATTCGCTTGGAATGAAGTCATAGAATCCTTTACCCGTGCTACTATCGGAACGGGGATGACTGGTATAGCTTGGTTTATGGCTGACAAAGGAATCCTTACTGGAGTAGGGAGTAAGGACTTCGATGTGCAAGAAGTTGAAAAATCATCTGGAAAGGCTCAATACAGTTTAAATTTAGATGCATTGGCAAGGTGGGTATTTAGTGGGTTTAACTCAGATGCTGCGGAAACACAAGACGGGGACACTTTTGTTTCGTATAACTGGGCCCAACCGATTGCAACAGCTCTAAGTCTAGGTGGCAATGCACAAACCAACGTTAAGGAAAGCGGAGAACCAAACCTTTTTAATGCGGCTTATGCAGGTATAGATGGGGCGGCAGAAACAATGATTGGTACTTCGGTCCTCCAAGGGCTCAAAAAGGCTGCAACAAGTTATCCTGGGCAATCAGGTATGGATAAAGCTATTGATATAGCAGGAGATATACCAGCTTCCTTTGTCCCAACCCTTTTCAATCAAGTTCGTCAGGCAACTGACAATACAACAAGGAACACGTATGATCCATCTAAACCACAGATGTTTATTAACCGAATGAAAAATAAGG
The DNA here is from genome assembly GCF_000612625.1 of Neobacillus jeddahensis. Taxonomy (GTDB): domain Bacteria; phylum Bacillota; class Bacilli; order Bacillales; family Cytobacillaceae; genus Neobacillus; species Neobacillus jeddahensis. Next base: position 12,731 of record NZ_CCAS010000067.1, on the reverse strand, counting down.
TACCAGGTTTGGCTGGGGCAAGTTTACCTGCTGCCTACGATTCTCTCGGAAACAAAAAGGAAGTTTACCAAGGGAAATCGAATAATCTATTTAATGTATTTTTGAATCCTGCCTTTGTAAGTCGCTATAACCCTTCATCAGAAGCACAAATGGTTTTAGATGTCATAAACGATACGGGCGATACAACTGCTGCTCCAAGAAGAGCTCAAAAATATATGAGAAGCGGCGGTAAAACATATTACCTAACCACAGAACAATATTCTGAATACCAACGAAGTTTAGGCGAAGAGGTTAGTTTGCAGTTACAAGACCTAGACCCAACCCAAGATAGTGAAACATTGGCTTTACAAATAAATAAGGTTCTTGATCGGGCAGGTAAGAAGGTTAGGGATGAACTAAAAGAAGAGTTCTTTGGTAATCAATAAATAATCAAATTAAAAGGGCCAGGAGTTTTCTCCTAGCCCCTTTTTTTGTGAAACATAACGGCTCTTATGTAACGAATTTTTATTTCCCTTAACAGGAATGTGTGATTTTTTATGGAATAAATAGGAAGTAGTTGAAACAAAAAGGTTAAAGGAGGGAAAGACGTGAAAGATGTGCTGTATTTTTTGCTGTATGCTTTGATCGGAGGAATTGCGGGGGCAATTTTCAAGTGGGTTGCTGCATTACTAGAAGGTATTTTTATCGGTGGGATTTCGGGGCTCCTGACCGGCTTCAAAAGTACCATTGCAGAGCGGATGGAATATTACCCTAAACGATTTTTCTTTATTTTGCTACTCAAAAATGTGATTGTCGGTTCTATCAATGCTCTTATGATCTACATAATTACATTTAATTTTATGTTTCAGTTCGACGGTAACTATTGGGTTTATGTGATAGCCTCAATCTTTTGGTCCTTTTTGCTGTTGGGCTATACGCCATCATTTGTAGGGATGTATTTTATGACTTCTACGGTCTCATTAATTTTAATGTGGGTTGGATTTAGCATCTTAGCTCCTCTAATTATTGCCCCAATTACTTTCATCATTAGTTTAGCTTATTATTATGGACGAATTAACGTAATCCTGGAAGAAGAACAAATGAGGCATAATTTCCAAGGATAAATGAGCGATTTCTCATTGTTCAGGGAGGGATATTAAAATGAATCAACCATCTAAAGAAAAAAGGAAGTTGTTGTTAACCCTCATTAGACCTGTAGCAGAGCGAAGGCAACGAGAAATGGTAGAAAAGGAAAATTTTAATCAAACTCTTAGAAATGTGGATTCTCACAAAGCTATTAAGCAACATACTAAAAAATGAGGGGTGGATGGTCCATCCAGTCATCACGATTAAATGTATAATTGTGATATGTATCAGAATGGTTAAAATGTTACATTTGGAAAAAGTGAGAAACATTGATTTGTCGGGCTTGAATCCAATTTAAAAAAAACATTAATATATCATATTGATCATAGGTTACATATAGTAAAAAAAGATTAGAGTAACTAAAACCACTAAATATTGACCCTCCGAAATGCGTCACTGACTTTTATTTATGAGAACGAAACTTTTAATGGTAAAAAACCACTTGTACATTTAAATACCAGTGGTTTTTTACTATTAAGTGATCCTGTTATTGTTTCAAAGCCATAGAGTAACTTAATAAATAATTTGTGCAAATAAAAAGTAAACAGAGAATAACAACATTATTGTTCCAAATATTTTGTTTTTTTGTAAAAGGAAAAGTAAGCCTGCAAACAATGTTCCTATAAAAGTCCCCCACTCTAAATTAACAATAGAATAAAGAAATCCAAGTATAGCTACAACTTTTAATGCCAGTATTAAATTCTTATTTTCCATATGCTGCATCCCCTTTTTGTGTTTTCTTTTTTTGAATTCTTTTGAAAAAAAAGAAAAATTTTCTATTTTTGTATAGAACTAAATACTATCTTATGATAGCATACAATAGTATTCAGAAAAAACAAAAAAGGGAGATAATACTAATTTATGAAAAAATTACTAGCAACATCGCTATCATTGGCACTAGCTTCTACTGCTTTTTTACCTTTTTCTTCAGCATCAGCCAGTGAACTTGAACCACCTACAAATGTAGTAACATCATCTTCAACTTCAACAGCTATTCCTGAACAACTCGCACAACTTCAACAAATTCAACAGTCTAGTAATCTAAATAACTCTTTAAATCCAGTAGATTCACCTACTGGTGGGTTTACTACTTTTAGTATTGAACCACCTGATACTGGTGGCAGTGAAAGTTGGGTTTTTTGGACTACTGACTACTATAATCAAAAACTACAATGGACAACGATGGCTTCGGCTGCTTCTGCTTTAGGAATTATTTTAAAAATACCAAATTTGAGTCTTGCTGGAGTTGTAGGAAACTATATAATCTCTAATAAAGGCAGCTGGTTATATATAAGGGATGTAAAGTATTTTAGAATGATTGGCGGTGTCATGCAGGTACAACATAACGTTTCATACTATACGAATTCTTCGATGACCACTAAAGTCGGTAGTTCTGTAACATATATTACTAACTATAGCTAATAATTGATTTAAAGATTGCTAAGAGAGTCTAGTTTTAGACTCTCTTTTGTTTAATTTTATAATTTAAATGCATACATAAGCGTTGTTATGTATTCAATTCGAATCAGCAGCTATAATTATGGCCAAACAAAAAAGCCTGGTAACCAGGCTTATAATGAGAACACACTACAATCTTGCTTTTTTTCAATAAAGGCATGAAGAGGCAGGATGAATTATGCTTGCAAATAAAAAGACACCCTGTAAATGGGTGCCTTCCGACAAAGATTGAAGAGCTTTCGCCATTCACCCTTGTCTGCCGTATACAGATTGAAGAGCTTTCGCCATTCTCCGTATAAATTATATTATTGGTTCTACTTGTCGTTTTATACATGTACGTGATCAATTTAAGAAGAGCTTTCGCCATTCTTTTTTTTTAAAAGGGAAGAGCTTTCGCAGTTCCTTGATTAATATTAGCCCCTTCAACTTAATGTGTCAAGGGATTAATTTAATCCCAAACCGTTTTTGGTCACCACAACAACCGTCATAAGAGATTTTTTCAAAAGCATCCACAAGCCCGTAAGTACGCAATTCATAACCTGTTAGCTTACGATTTAGGGAATTAGGAATTAAATCTGCTAATTGAAGCCCTATTATATTATCTGCTTTTAAAGGAAAACTGATGTTACCTAATCTGTGTTGGATAGTTCTCCGATCATAAAAAAGAGTACCGTTAGCTTTTAAATAGTAATAATGCGACTGTAACTGATCATCTGTTTGGTGCGGAGAAGGGTTAGTTGACTCAACGTAAATGTCTCCTCGTCCATTAACCGATTCCAAAAAGTGAACAAAATTTTCAACGATTAGTTGCAATGATAAAAAATATTTATCTCTAACGCCTGGATACATTTTATATAAGTTTTTTTGATGGACAGCTACAGCCAGACCTTTAATATCATTAGAAAGTAACACATTTTTGATATCAGTCCAGAACTCCTCACGTTTTGATTTATCTTGAAAAACTGCAAAAGGTGTCCCTGTTTTACGATCTGATATTTCCTTTTCGTGAATGATAACAGAGGTAGAGCCTGCAAAGAACTTTTGTTTTACCTTTTCTACCTCTGGAATGATTGTTTCTGAATAATCAGTGGTTTTAATGATAACACCAGCAAGGCAAAAATAATCAAAATGCCCCCCTGGATGTATCTCGTCCAAAAATAATGAATAGTGTTCCATAATATCCCCCTATGATTCCTCTATTTCGCTGTTCGTTTCTTCAATTTCTTGGTAGTCAATAAAATACTTTGGATCTAGTGTACTTTTATCAATAATAGCTAACTGTTCTATAAGCTGTTTTCGAGGCTCATAGGTATTAGACGTAATATCAATTTCATTTTCATTGTCCAAAGCAATTCCTAATAACGCATTACCGTCGTAGGTATAGGGACTAGTAAAAAAGTAAGTTTCTTCGATGCTTCTTTTAGAAACAACAATGTCCTCCGATGCCTTTAGTTCATAATAATGGCCCGTTAATACCCCGTTTTCTCTTCTGGTAATGAACAATATCCATTGGATATTTTGGGTGTTAGTGCGAAGTCTTTTTTTAGATTTCGAAATTTTCCACTGAAAAAGGTGGAATACGCCAATGACATTACCAAATATTTGTTTTTGTTTTTTCAATGAATTGGTGATGTCTTCAATAATCTCTTGAGAGTCATCAGGGTAGGAACCGGTTGTTTGAGCCTTCATTAAGGTAGTGCTATACGGTAATAAATAAGTTGTTGCAGATTTATGAGTTGCTTGCTCTCGATATATGAGTTGCCTATCAACGAGTATTTTTACCCACTTATCAACTGTTCGTGTACCAACCTTAAAGAAGTCGGCTATTTTTTCGATACTATACCAGGAGTCGCCATCGGTGTTGTTTGAGTTGAAACAAAAAAATAAGTATAGTTTTAAAGCTCCCCCTTCAATCTTGGAAAGATGATTCTCCTTGAAACTGGTAAAAATCATTGCAAATGTTTCTTTACTATCATTGTTTCCTTTATTAAACTCTCTCCAGCTGGAGTAATACTTTTTGTATGTTTGATCCTTATCGTCATAAGGACTGGAAGGCAAAATTTTAAATCCTTTTTTCATATATATCACTCCGTGTCGATTTGTAGGATTAATGTAACACGAAAACAAATGATAAGTAAAATGAAAAAATGTTCCTTTATGTTAAGGAAGTTGAACAATAATGTGAATAATATCGATATTTTATTGTTTGCTTTTTCGCAAAAAAGTACGTGCAAACTAAATAATAAACGGATTAATAACACGAGAATAACACGTTGAAGCAAACGTAGAAGATTATATACGAAGAGTAAACACGAAAATTTGGGCGGACCAGGTAAATTTTAAAATTTTTTTTGGGGGGTAAATTTAAGGAGATTCGCAAAAACATAAAAGTGCGGTTTTGTTACGAATATAAAAAGGGAGTTTCTGTGACAGCATTACTCCCCTTTTGCTTTTACAAGAACGGCTTTATCAAGATGTAATAGATAAAAATAATGGTTGTATATAGCCTACAAATACGAAAAATAAACCAAAGAAATTGGTCCTCTAATTCACGCCATTTTCTCATTCTCATCGTCCCCTTTCTAAATAGGGGTAATACGGGAGAAGGTTTCTAGATTATTAAAAGTCCTGAATTTGAATCCATACAGACAAAAATATGTTTTATGATGGACAATTTTTATTGAATTACTATTGATTTAAAATTTAATAACTATTTTGCCTTTAACCTGTTAAAAATCCTCCATTTTGGTTTACTATATTCGGTAGTATTTTTTGCTTTGCTTAATGAGGAGAACTATTGGTACCGTTGGGTTCCTCTGTATTTAAAGTATATCCGTTGAACGGACCTGTTCAACGGATATAGTAAACCTTGCACGTTGAACCCTGTTCGCTGGAATATTTTTTTTAGCAAGATGTTCGAATAAGGGAAAATTCCGTGTACCATGTTCTCTGAAACTAAGGAAAGGGGAAAACCTAATATGTTAGAGGACGAAAAACAACCAATCGAGAACAATAAGACAATACCGACTTCCGGAGAACTTTTAGCAGCCTTTTATCTAGGCTCAGATTGTTCGGAGGGTAATCTTCCAAGGTCCGAGGAAGAAAGGATTATGGAGGATAACGATATGCTTGATCCTGATGAGTTTGATTTAGGACAAGATTTAAGTTTCTTGGACGACGATTTTCTTCCTATGGAATTTCCGGGAAAAATTGAGGTAGAGACAATTGTGTCGTTTAATTTTGAAGAGCTCAAACGGATGAAAAAATCAGTGCTAAAAGATGATCCAGAATTAGAAGATCTGTATTTAGCAATAAAACTGCAGGAAGCTATCGATAGCCATCCATTTTAAAAGGGAAAGGGAGTCGCTAATACAGCACTCCCTTTGTTTTATATAATCACATTATTACCGTTGAGTATAAATAGTTGGCTTTAAACTATTGAATTATCATTTTTACGAAGTTTTTAATTTAAGTGAATTGCTCTTTACTTCAATTTTGCTTTTTTCCACTTTTGGAATAAAGGTATTCACCAGCTGCTCTATATTTTGTACCTGGATGAACCGTACATAAGGGCTTTCAATGCTGTAGCGGGTATCGGTCAACATCAAGACCGTAGGAAACACTTTTTTGTTTTCTGGTTGCCAAGGCTCTTGCTGCCATTCGTTGCTCAAATAATACTGATCGTAACGACCGACCTTCTCCTTCATCACTTTATCTGAATAGATAGAACGCTGTATCTCGACGAAGAACGGCCCTCTCTTCCACAGCATAAAGGCATCGGGTTCCATATACCCTTTTCCAAATTTAGGCTCAACTATGAAGCTTTTGGGCTCCTCATATTTGATTAAACTTCTGTAAAACTCAGCAATTTTCAAGAAATGCGGTATCTTTGTGGAATCCTTCTTGATTGGAGACGGTGCGGCAAAATAGGTATATGGCAGCTGTTTGGTGCTTACCTCGATGTATCCGTCCCGTCTTAATCGTTTTAAAACCGTATTACAGCACGTCACAGGCTGTTTAAGGCTTTTAAAGTGTAAATCGATGATATCATCCCTTGTAAGGCATCTGAAACGCTGTAGGTCGTTTAAAATGGCCAGATCTCTCTTTTTCATTCCGGTAACACCCCAAACACATCTTTTTCAATTTCTTTTAGGTCGATAGTCTTCTCAGAAGGCTTTATTTGGTCTGTAAACATCTGCTTTGGTTTTCCACTCTTATAAGCCTCCATTATTTTTTCTACCTCATCCTCGCTCAAATATGGGGCTCTCAGTTCGATTAATTCATTGAGACTTAGCAGAAACTTACCAGGCTCATCTGCACTTATCTTTTCGCTTCCAGGCGTGTCTCCGATCATAGCATTACGCAAATCCACTGTTCTAAAGCCCATTCTGACTGATAGAACGCCCCTTACATCGGTGCTAAGGATTTTATGGGAGGGACGCTGCATCGATAAAATAAGGTATATTCCATAAGCACGGCCAAGGGAGGCGATTTGAAGAAGGTTACTCATAATCTCATCGTCCTTAATCATTACGAATTCATCTACCACGAGAACGATGTGGGGTGGCTTTTTGTCTTTCGGTAGTTTATTAACGTGCCTTACCCGGTGCCCCCTTAAAAGGGTACCTCGCTTTTCTAATTCGCTTTTCAGATGTTTGAGGACAGGAGCAAAAGCTTTCACTTGGTAGCTTACATTCATAACGTGATCAACATCCTCGTATAGCACTAGCTCGCTTTGTTTAAAATCTGCCATATAGAACTGAATTTCATCGGCTGAGTAAAACTGTATCAGTGTGGAGATAATGACGTGCAGGATGGAGCTTTTTCCACTCCCCGGCTCTCCAAATATCAAAAGGTTTGGGTTATTGGTTGCATCGTACATCAGTAGCTTTCCAGCTGAATCATATCCTGCAACGATAGGGATTGTGAATTTTTCACGTTCAATAACTGCGAGTATCTCGTCGTAATTGTAATTAATCTTCTTTTCCTTATCGCCCACAAACACTGTGAGCTTGAATTCCTTTACTTTGCCGGATATCTCTATACGTTGGCCAAAGACCTGCTCAAAACAATATGTTTTTTTCTTTATCTCCTTTGGATCCATTCCTGTAGGAAGGGAAAAATAACAAGTAACAGTCTTCTGATCATAATTAAATTTAACGCTACGGATTTTCGGATATATCTTTCCAGTGTTTTGTCCCTGAGAGTAGGAGTAAGTAACGCCCATATCTCCACTCTTAAATACCTGGGAGACTGTAGCTTTCATCCTTTGCTTAGCAAACCACTCTTTTATCATAGAAATGCCCCCAATTTTGAGATGAGAATAAGGATAGAAGCGAACGCGACTACGGGAAAGCCGATTTTTAGAAGTCCGGAAAGAATGGCAGCAGGTTCAATAATTCCGTGTTCTCCTAATTTCTTTTCGAGAATGGCCACGATAACGACGCAACCGGCAGCGATGAGGAAGTTTATATCAATTAAGGCAAAGGGATTGATGTAGAGGGAATAGACTGGGAACGATGGGTGGACGGTGCTCGGACGGGAGATAATCTCCTTATTGTGGAGATTATTTTGTTGCTGCTGGCGGTACAGTTTTTTGAGTTTTTTCTTTGCTTCAACGTATTCTGTAGAACCTCCTTCACAAAATGTTTTAAAGTCCAAAGTTTCAATGTGATTCGAAAAAAACTGGAAATTAAATGTGCGTTTTTTCATCATTTTTCCTCCTAAATGTTACTCCGGAAACTATGTTTTTTTAAATGGCCGACCCTCGACTTTTTGGAGGTGCTCTAGGGGAGTGAAGTCTGGATTTGAAAACCTACTTGAGGTTAGTTGTGTTATAGGATTGACTTGTCGGCTTACCCGACAACCATTACCCGACAAGTTAAGTTGTCGGGTTTACTTGTCGGGTAACAAGCTTATTACACTGAGAAGTGGCTGTTAAAATTGGAAATTTTTATCTGCTTCCTTCTCTTTTCTTTTAGGTTGATTGTGTGTGCTTTTGTTTTTCCAACCAATCCATTAAATCTGTGTACTTAACGAGTTTTCTCCTACCCACATGGATAACGGGGAAATCGGTTAAGTTCATAATGTTGTAAACGTGTGTGGTAGAAACTTGGAGTAATTCAGCAACATCCTTGACTGTTAAAATTGGTTTCATTAATTGATCACCTCAAATTAGTTTTAACCTGTCATTTCTACCTTCATTTATCTTCCCCTCCTCAATTTAAAATTTTCTGATAATTAAGTTTTCTGTTTATTTGAAAATTCTTTATCTCCCCCCGGCCCCCTCTTCAGGCCTTCCGGCTTCGCCTCCCTCTAAACATTTTTCAAATTTTATTCTTTTCATGGGTTTAGGGCTTGATTACTTTGATAAAGGTAACGTGATAGATAACTTGAAAGAAAATATGGTGGTTTACTGTTAGCTAATTTGATAGGTGCTAGAAATGGGCTTTGATAAAGAGTATTCACTACTGTTTGTCCAAGTTTCCCTTTTTTTACGAAAATTTCTCGATTTTTTTGAAAGGTTCCCTTTTATGGTGAAAGGGAAAGTATTTTGGGATTCATTCGTATAAGTAAGTGAAATGTTGTCAAAGATGCAACTAAGAATAGTTAATCAGGAGAGGGTATATATGTGGGGATTAGGAAAGAAAAGGAGTAAACTCGGCAGGTGGTTGGATCATCAAGGCTATAATCAAGAAGATCTTACAAAAGAGGCCGGCGTGAGCAGAAATACAATCAGCCGAATATGTTCGGATCCAGATTACTTACCTACAGCAAAATCGATTCAAAAAATCATGAGAGCTATTAGAAAGATTGACCCGAACGCTAAAGTGGATGATTTTTTCGATATGTGAGGAAAAACATTATCAAGTTTCAAATTGAAGAGGCACCCCAACAGGCGCCTCGTTTACTTTACTTCTCATGAAAATTGGTAGAGGTTCTTACGTCTGTGTTGTTTGGTTTTTCCCATATATCCTGATCTAACAATTTTATGAAGTTCATCCTTACCTTTGCTGCTAATTACTTCTACTACCTTTTCATAACTTACATTTAACCTGTTGGCCACTTCGGTAATACTACTTGTCATAGCGTATTCCTTGATGATTTCTTGTTCTGAATTGACTGGTTGGTATGATTCGATCAATTCAACATAAAATTGGAGTCTTTCTATTTCTGCTTTTGCCCTGTCATAGGTAATGAATTTATTTGCCATAAAATCCCTCCTTATCAAATGGAAGGATTCGACTAAAGGTAATATAACCCTTTCAACAAATCTGTGAACATTACTTTATTTTGAAATTCACTACAAAAGGCAGATTATGTATAACTATGATTCTAATCCTTTTCTCTGAAGCCAATCAAAAAAGGCATCCCGATTTACACGTTTAAGTTTCCCTATTTTGATTGTAGGAAAGTCTTTTTGGTTCATTAATTCGTAAGCAACTCGTTTCCCTATTCGTAGGATTTCCATTACTTCCGAAACAGTTAATACAATGGGGTAGTCATCTTTGGTTTTATGCATTGTAAGAGTCACCTTTACCCAGTTTTTCTTTCCTAAACTCTGTTTCTGTTTTTAAAAAGGTCAATTTCTTTTGCATTTCTCTTCTGTAGAGTTTGAGGATGTAATCGTAACACTTGCGAAGGATTTCATTAGAACAAGGACTTTCAATTAGGGTTACTTTCACTTTTATCATCTCCTTTTCGTGCTATTACTGCATTTGTTTAAAATTTCGCTTAAAAAATCTATTTACCTCTTCAACAAGAAAAAAGAGAACGAACTGAGTCGCTCCCTTGTTTATTTATCGTTATTTGGTTTTTCCTTTGATTCAAGCCTTTCGTATAACCCTGCGAGCTTTTCGTTATATTGTTCGTGAGACTGCTCTAATTTAGCTTGGTATTTACGTTCAATCTCTAAAATGGCTCTTTCTTTTTCAAGCTCTTTTTTATCTGTTAACTGAGTTAACTGGTTAACTTGGTTAGCCCTCAAGTTTTCAATTTCATTCTTGTAATCATCGATAACCTTAGTCAATTTCGTTTGCAGCTGGTTAATGAGAGCTTCTTGATCGCGGGTTGTAGTCTTTAATTCCTCGATGGATGAAATCATTCTGTTTTCTTTTTCTATATGTGCAGCATTTATTTTTTCCTTTTCAACAGCGTGAGACTGCTTCAGTTCTGTGTTTTCGGTAGCATAGCCCTTATATTCGTTTATAAGGGAAGATAAAGTATCAACCTTTTCCTTGTACTCTTTGATTAAGTCTAGATTAGTGGAATTTGAAGCACGCAACTCTTCCAGTTGACTACTTAATTCCGTTTTTTCCCCTTCGTTTTGTTTAAAGCCTTCTTCTGCGGCAGATAGCTGCTCCTTCAACGCTTTTACATTGTTCTGAAACTCTGTGATGGTTAGATCGCGGCTTTCAATCTTGTTTTCTAGTTCCTTTACAGCATCCATCTTCAAATAGTCTGCCCTTTGGATCATATTGGCCACAAGTTCATAAATCCTTTTCGTGTGCAGCTCAAGCTCCGATAAATCTTGTTTGTAGTCCCCGGATCCTTCTTTTAAGTTTTGAATTTCGCTCATTGCCACAGCTTTCTCGAACCATTCTTTTGATGAAATTCCGGAAACCTCAATTATATTCTTTACGCGTTCATATAAATCTTCACTGACTTTGACTCCAAATGTTTTATCTGACATTTTCACTTCACTCCTTAGTTAACTAAAATTTCCTTATTTATCAATAGGTTAACCGAGTTAACCAAGGTTAACCAAAAATACAAAAAAATAGAGACATAAATTTCATTAGTTTAATCATAAGCTCGCATTTATAATTGGTCAATCAAATTCACGTAGTGCGATTGCGGTTTCTCCAAGTAAATCTTTGTTACTTCAATCGAGGTATGGCCCATATATTTAGCTATGTCTTGGATTGGCACGCCTTGTTCAGCCAGACGCAACCCAAAAAGATGTCTTAGATTATGAACATGAGCCTTAGAAGCTTCAATCCCTGCTTTTTTCGCATATTTTTTCATTTCAGAATGAGCGGTTTGCCTGGTTAATGGCCCTCTTTCACCCACAAATAATGCTTTTGTGGTACTGGAATAGGGTTGATTCCGAACTTCCAAATACTCCCTAAGCGATTTAATAAGCTTATCGCTCATATAAATATCGCGGTATTTGGACCCCTTGCCTTTAATATCTTCAATTACTTTTAGCCCTTTTTCAACATGATCAGTTCGAAGTTGAAGAGCTTCACTGATACGCATACCTGAGTAGTACATAGATTCAAATAGCGCCTTTGCTCGAGTATCATGAGCTTCATTGGCAGCCCCTATTAAACATTTATAATCGCTTTCTGTGAGCAATTCTTCGTCTTTGAGGGAATACTGCTTCTGTATCTTTTCCTGCTTAATACGAGCGGAAATTGATAGCTCAAAACGCTCATTAGCAAAATCAAGAAATTGCTTAACCCCCACCAACTTCCTATTAATCGTTAGGGTTTTTAATTTTCGCTGTCGTAAACATTCTTTGAAATCAATTACATCATGTTTTTTTATTTTCGTAATATCTTTCTTGATAAAAGCTATAAAATCCTTCACATCGGAGACATAACCATCAATAGTTCCTTTGCTTTTCTCTTCCTCCTGAAGATGATTTCTGTATGCTTCTAAATATTCCACATTTTTCATATCCTCATCCCCTTTTAACTTTATACTTTAATTAATTAACTCTATAAGGTTAATTTAATGATAAACCACCACCAACAACAAGTCAATACACATAACTAAACTTTTGTTATGTATTTTAATTTTGAGTTGATAGAACAGTATCATTCACCTTTATTAGATATAAATTCTTAGTTCAGTTTACATAATCAAGAAAATACGCTTACTATCATTTTCAGTGAAATTAACATTCTTTGAAGGAAATACCGTTATATACGTTAAATATAAATAATGATGGTTGCACTAACACCAACAATAACACTAATATAAACATTAATATTAATAAAAAATAAGGTGGTGGAATTGATGGCTGAAATTATTTCCGTAGGGATCCAGAAGGGTGGATGTGGTAAGTCCACAACTTCCAGTGTTTTGGCATATGCTCTTAGTCAAAATTATAAAGTTTTGGCTGTTGATATGGACGGGCA
>NZ_CCAS010000066.1 GCF_000612625.1 Neobacillus jeddahensis | reverse complement strand
TAACGGGTTCGGTTGCTGGGGAGAAAACATTAAATTACAACCCAATTGAGGACATAATTCACATATGAATTAGTGTCCTCTTTTTTATTGTTATAACAACGATTTAACGTATTTTGCATACTAATTAGCATATCAATACGCATTCAAATTAACAACACCGCATAAATTTATGCGGTGTTGTTAAAACCTGTGCTAAAACTGGTGCGAATTGGATATACTAAATGTATGACCAATTTTAGACAGGAGAATGACAAGGATGAAGTTCATTAAACCCAAAAATCAAAATGCAGAAAAGGTAGATTGGCTCATATCGGAACGGGCAAGAAATATCGTAAAAAGCTATGCAGAATACACAGAGCATAGCGAAAGTGAAGTGGTTAATTTATTTCTTCTCAACCTTTTAGAAGACAAAGATTTTATTGCTTGGATTGAAGACAAGAGGAATAACAGAAGAATGGTTAAACAGCTTGGAATTGAAGATTTAGTAGGTGACGAAAAGAGTGGCTAAATTAAAGCGATTGGCTACCAAAGAAGATAATTTGGTGGAGGTTCTATCCCCTCTTTCAACGAGTGAAATTGGGGATAGAAATAATGATTATGATGTATTAACACCCAAGCAGTTTGGAACAAAATATAAAGAGTTACTTTTTACTCCTACCGAATTTACTTGGAATGGCATTACGCATCAAATTCAATATAACCATTGTTCCAATCCGTATTGTAAGTATCACGGAATGTCCCAAACGAAGTTCGCAACCAAAGGAAAACCAACTCGCTATAAACTTTCAGGAGTATCTAATCACAAGTCTATAAAATGTAATCCAGACCCAACAGGTAAAGTTGGAGGTGCCGTATTAAGCTGCTACACTTCTACTCTTGCCAATTGGTCTGTTGCACAAGAAATACAACGATTGGTTCAAATAAATTCAGTTCAAGACAAAGAAGAAGAATATGAATTTCACAAAGGTGGTTGCAGTGCAGAAGAATTTACACCGTTTAATAAACCTGATGGCTTTTATAAGCAAGGAAAAAGCAGATTAGGAATGCAACGCTTCCAATGCAAAGTTTGTAAAAAGAAAACAGCTCTTACACCTAAAAGAGATAACTCGATAACTTACAATCAAAAACGAAGCGATATTCATCATCTTTTTGCGAAGTTGTTATTAAGTCGAACACCAGTGACAAGAACCTGTGAAATTTTAGAAATTGGCAGAGGAACTTACTATGATAAATTAGAGTTGCTTTATCGAAGGTGTTTAGAATTTCTAGAACGGCACGAAACCAAACCTCTTCAAAAGTTGGAGTTTAAAGAAATGTGGCTCAACACCGATAAAATGACCTATTATCTCAATAATGTCCGTCAAAAAGGGATGGGCGGCAGTCGTTACGATGATGTGGAAGAAAATCAGTTTCCTACTCATATATTGGTATCGGCTGATGTGTTGTCCAGATACGTTTTTCGCAGTGATGTAGCCTATGATTGGGACATTACGCTCGGAGATATTGCACTCGATACGATTCTACAAAAAGAAGACCATCTGAATGAATTTGCAAAAAAGTATGCTAGATACCCAAAGTATTCGCACTATCCAATGCCTCCTTCGGCAAATGATACGCAAAGTCAAGTTGACTATTATAAAGAGTTGGCTCAGGTGGAACGGAGAATGAATTATACAGATGGTTTACACGTTGGTTCGACTTATACTACGGTTGCACATCTATGGCTAATTAAACAACTCGTAAATGCTCCTGAATGGCGTTTTGTGACCGACGAAGACAATTCTCTTATGACATCTATTAATCGTGTATTCTCAAAGGAAATACGACTATCTGATGCTCATCATTTTCTGTGCCAAACAGATAAGACAAAAACTAGGAAACAGGCTCGTGAGGAATTTGTCCAGGCAAGAGTCGATTTGATTAATTGGGGAACGATTCGTGGATACGGAACAGGGTCTCTACGGAAGTTGGCATTTTTGTATCTACAAGAATTGTTCGAGAACTACGCATTCCACAAAGAGGTAACAACTGCTTCAGGAACACATTTGGAATATGCTGATAATCCTATACCTCACCCTCTCGCTACCATCGATAGAGGATTGCGTTCCGTAGATTGCACGACAAACTTATCATCGTTGGAACCAAAAGATATTGCTGCCCTAATAATGAATGTCAATGACAATGCAACGAATACTTTTATCCAACACATTCGAAGAAGGTTATCCATTTTAGAAAGACCTTTAACAACTGCTCGTGGGGATGGGAAAAGTTATATCTATTCAAACTTTAATCCAAAATATGCTCAAATGGCTATTACTATCCTACGAACTTATTACAACTTTTGTTTCGCCTATAAATCAAATGGAACGACTGAAACGCCTGCACAACGATTGGGCATTACAGATAAAATATTTGATTTAAAAGATATAATTTATCTAAGGTAGTTCGCTTAATATCAAGCGAACTTATTTTTTTAAAAGGAAAATGGAAAGTTTATGTTAAAATACATTTATAGTTTATAAGATGATGTTCTTAAATTAACGGGAGTTTAGTTGAAGAAAAATATCATCAATTTGTTAAGGTGAAATTATTAGGGGGTTAAATTTATGTATGCAGCAAGTATGTTAGGTATTTTCTCTTTATTGATTACTATCGCAGTACCAGTATTGTTGGTCTTTATCTCAATATGGATTTATCAGATTAAAAAAAATAGTGAAACCCAAGTTGAGCAAAATAAAGAAATTATCCAATTGTTAAAAAAAGATTGAAACTGATGATAAAATATTACGCAAAAAAACGTTCAGAAAAATTCTGAGCGTTTTTACTTGCCATTTATATTGCTAATTTACTGTTAAAACATATGCTAAATAGGCTGTTATTTACATTGTTTTTAGCATTTTTCTCCCCATCAACCGAACCCGTTACGGTTTTTGCCCGGTTTTTCTTATAAGATAAGAAAGTATAAATTTTGACTTTGAGAATTGTCCAGCTCCAGGCGCCATCGGCTCGAGGTCACAAGCCAATCCGTCGAGAAGGTTAAAGAACAACCTTCCCGCCGTCTCGTCTTGTGCTTGTCGCCGATAGGCGGGCGCCTTGTGCTTTTCTTATGCTAAAGCGGGAGGGGCTATTTAACTTCTCTTAAGCCCTTCCCTTCAAGGATCTCTTGAATCCCTTCTTCACAAACCCCATATGAACGCCATGAACAAGTCTCACAGACGACCTGAAGATCGGAAGGGGAGACGTGTTTGCGGACATGGGACTCAATGTCCTCCCATGTGAGAATTTGTCCGATCTTAAGCTCCATTTTTTCTAAAATAGCAGCATCCCGTACATAGATATTTTCGTCTTGGCAGTGGTACTCTCCGGAGTTGGGATATTTTTCACACAATTGATCAGGTCCCAATACGAGCTGAATCAATGTCTGTGGGTTCTTTCTCAATGTTTGATGCAATCGCGTCATATTTTCCACATATTCTTGGGAATAGCCCATTCCCCGGTAGCCCAAAAGGCAAAAAAGATGATGTCCTCGCAGCTTATACATCATTCGACCCCCATACAACAAATTTGATTTATTTAAATTTACTTAACTAGCTCTTTGGTTATACTATATTTTTTCGAGTGATAAGTTCATTGGTTACTTCTTAATATATGGTCCTATTTGTATCCATTATAACCCAAAAACCCTTATGTTCTGGAACAGCATTTCTAAAATATTGGCGAACCCCTAGTAGATATATAATTCAGCAAATGTCAGTATAAAACCTGTTAAAAGCATGATGAAATAAGGGTTTATTATGCGCAACGAGGGGTTGCGGGGCATAGCAACTATAGCTCTCTTTACTTTTTAAGTACATTTAAACAATAATGGATTAAAGATTGTAGAAAGGTGTTTGATGATATGGTTTTTGGTGAGAGGTTAAAAATGGAAAGAATGAAGAAGGGATGGTCTCAAGAAGAGTTAGCTGAAAAGCTTTTTGTCAGTCGACAGTCTGTCTCTAAATGGGAGAATGGTCAAAATTATCCGAGCATTGAAATCATTATTAAATTAAGTGACCTCTTTGGAGTAACCATTGATGAATTGTTAAGGAGTGATGAGGAATTGAAAGAGAAAGTAATTGAAGATAGCAAACAATTGGCGCATCCGAAGATAAAATTTATATTTGATGTTTTATTTATAATAGGTGTTGCACTATTGATAATAAAAATAGGAATTCTACTTTTAAACAAATTTACTGCTCTTGATATTTCTTTATATGGTGGATCTTTTTGGTGGAATTTTGGACCTTTGATTTTAATGATCGTTGCCGGAGTAGGAGCGAGCATGGTAAAAGATAAATATCAAGAAGATTAAAGTTAATAGGTTAGCTTAATCATATAATTGTGTAAAAAAGGATGCGTATCATGCCAATTAATTCTTTTGAAAACTATCCGATGAGCTGGAAGCCATCGATTGATCAAACTAAAAGGCCAATTTATCAAGCACTTGCGGGGCATTTGGAACAGGATATATTAAACGGAGTTTTATTACCTGGAACAAAGCTTCCTCCACAAAGAGAGCTGGCTGATTTTTTGGATTTAAATTTAAGTACCATTTCAAAAGCTTTTAAAGTTTGTGAGTTAAAGGGCTTATTAAGTGCATCAGTTGGAAGTGGGACATTTGTATCGTATGATGCGTTATCGAATGCGTATTTACTTGAAGATACAAAGCCGAAGCACTTAATTGAAATGGGAGCAACACTTCCAGATCATGCGTCTTACGAGCCACTGCTGCTCCAACTAAAAAGTATGCTTCAAGAGACAGATTATGAAAAATGGTTTGGTTATGGTCGAGCAGGCGAAAGCCTTTGGCAAAAGGATGCAGCAATAAAGCTAATCCGAAGAGGCGGGTTTGAAACAACCGTAGATCACATTTTAATGGCAAATGGGGGTCAAAATGCGATTGCTGCAACATTGGCAAGTCTGTGTAAGCCTGGAGATCGCATTGGTGTTGACCAGCATACGTACCCTGGCTTAAAAACTGTTGCAGCGATGCTTAGTGTGCATATCGTGCCGATAAAATCAGAAAACGATGAAATGAGTCCAACGGCTTTTGAATATGCCTGTAAAAATGACAATATTAAAGGCATTTACTTGATTCCAGATTATCATAATCCGACAGCCTCCTTTATGTCGGTTGAGAATCGAAATAAGATTGCAGCCATTGCTAAAAAGTATAAACAGTTCGTGATTGAAGATGCATCGTACCATCTTCTGGGCAAAAAACCACTGCCAGCAATGGCATCATTTGCACCAGAACAGGTCATCTATATTGCAAGTTTATCTAAAACATTAGCACCAGGGTTACGACTGGCCTATGTAGCAGTGCCGAGTCAATTCAAGGAGCCAATTTCAAAGGCACTTTATAACTTAAATATAACAGTGTCCCCGTTATTGGCAGAGCTGACAGCACGGACAATTGTATCGAATCAATTTGAAATCTTTAATTGAGAGTCATCGGGAACAAACCATTCGCAGAAACCAAATCGTCAATCGATATTTGAATGACTATACGTGTCTAGGGGGTGAAACAGGCATTTTTCGCTGGCTGCTATTACCGGATAAGATTACCGGTGCTGAATTTGAAACATTAGCTGCACAGCAGGGGGTACAAGTGTATGCGGCTGAACGTTTTGTCGTTGGAAATAGTTGTCCGGAAAGGGCTGTAAGGGTTGCTGTCTGTGCCCCAAAAACACTCAAAGAGCTTGAGCATGGATTGATGATCCTTAAACGTTTGCTAGATGATCTTACTTAATATTGTCCGCCATACAATTATAATATTGTGTGGTTTTTTTATGCGTGTTATGATGATTCAAATCTAGTTGGAAGATAATAGAAAGGGAGGGTAATGGAATGTTGCAGAAAGATGGTGCAAAAGCGTTAGACGTTCAATCAGCTTCGTTACAAAGCTACATACATTCTTCTGAAAAACAAAAAACGTTATACAAGCGTACATTATTGGTTGTAAGTATTTCACAAATTTTTGGCGGGGCTGGATTAGCAGCAGGAGTTACAGTCGGTGCACTTCTTGCACAGCAAATGCTGGGTACAGATGCGTTTGCTGGAATTCCTTCTTCTTTATTAACTTTAGGGTCAGCGGGGGCTGCCTTATTTGTTGGGAGGCTATCTCAACGTTATGGTCGTCGTACAGGTCTATCCACTGGTTTTATGATTGGCGGACTTGGAGCAATCGGAGTCATACTTGCAGCAATCATAAATAGTGTTTTCCTGTTATTTATTTCCCTGCTTATTTATGGTGCAGGGTCGGCAACCAATTTACAAGCGCGTTATGCGGGTACGGACTTAGCAAATCGTAAACAGCGGGCGACTGCTATTAGTCTGACGATGGTTTTTACAACCTTTGGTGCCGTTGCAGGTCCAAATTTAGTCAATGTGATGGGGAATTTCGCTCTTTCGATTGGTGTTCCATCTCTTGCTGGTCCGTTCATTTTAGGAGCAGCAGCCTATATCTTAGCAGGTGTTGTCCTTTTCATCATGCTTCGTCCAGATCCATTCGTTATTGCAAGAATGATAGAAGCGACTAACCTGGGACCTAGTGATAAAGGGCATGTGACGACAACTGAACATACAGAAAACAAAAGAGGCATAATCGTTGGTGCAACGATTATGGTTATGACTCAAATTGTTATGGTAGCGATTATGACCATGACGCCCGTTCATATGATGCATCATGGACATGGCCTGGGTGCAGTAGGTCTTGTTATTGGTTTTCATATCGGTGCCATGTATCTCCCTTCACTGGTTACAGGTGTCCTTGTTGATAAGTTGGGGCGTACTACGATGGCGATTGCTTCTGGAACGACGTTGCTTCTGGCAGGTTTACTAGCAGCATTTGCACCAGGAGATTCTATGATTCTTCTAATAATTGCTCTTTCTTTACTCGGATTAGGATGGAATTTTGGTTTGATCAGTGGGACGGCACTTATTGTTGATTCAACTGCAACTTCAACAAGGGCTAAAACTCAAGGTACAGTGGATGTTTTGATTGCGTTATCAGGAGCTGCTGGCGGAGCCTTGTCTGGAATGATTGTGGCAGGTTCAAGTTATCTAACATTATCAGTTGTTGGAGGGAGCTTATCCTTATTATTAATTCCAGTGGTGCTATGGTCTCGTGGAAGCGAAAGGTGAGTCGGAATTTTACGAAAACAGTATTTTTGGGGGGGAATATACTTAAAATAACAGGTGCTTGAGTGAAACAAAGAGTCTTAGCTGCGGCTCTTTGTTATCTATTGTGATTTTCGGTTATTTATATCGTAATGAAGTGAACAGTAATGCATCAAATGAGGCTCTCTTGGATTTTTGAGATCATACTCACTCTCTATATGATGACTTGTCCTTAATCGAGTAACCAGCAAAAGTAATATAAGCGGAGATTTTCCGGTTAGATACAGAATGATGCTCGTTTCGGGATAAATAAGCGGAATTTTTCCGGTTATGCAAAGCAAAATCTCTCATTTTCACGTTTTTCGAGTCAATAGGCGGAATTTCTCCGTCTATTTATCAGCTCGGTGCTTACCCCGATTCCCCTTAGTGGTAAAACAGGTTTGTCAAGCCCAACTTTGGCAGTAAATCCATTAGACTTCCATTGGTTTGTATTTTTGTTTACACTCGTATCCCTCTGTTTTTCTACCTATCTAATAGTCTCGTGTGGGCTTCCTATTCTAGATTGTCAATTCGAAAAAATACAACAAATCCATTTGAAATTGTGCTAACATGGCAATACTAGATTTAGAGAATGGGGGAGGAAATCCGATGAAAATAAATCAATTGATTGCCAACAATATTAATCGTTTAGACACCGTCCTGCCGGAAGATCAGACGCTCGGAATTGCTGGTTTGTCCGGATCTGGTAAAACTACTTTTTGTCAAGCGATTGGTGAAGAATCCAAGAAGCGTCTTGTTTCCTTATTGCCTAAGGCGGAATATCAGTATTTGTTTGCTAATATCATGGAGACGAATTTTAGTGCCATCAAGATGGAAGACATACCTTTAGTTCTTTTTCTAGGGAAATCATCGATTTCATCTAATCCGCGCTCAACGATTGGCACCCATACCGGCGTTTTTAAAGAGATCCGTGTGCGGCTTGCAGAAATCTTTCATCTTTCGCCAGAAGTTTTTTCCTTTAATAATGCCTTAGGCTGGTGTCCGGAGTGTAAAGGACGCGGTACGACCAAAAATGTCGAGTGTAAAAAGTGTGGAGGCAGGCGTTATAATCCGGAAGTTGAGCAAAAAAGAATAGAATTATGGGATCAACCACATAGTATTTCCGATATCAACAACATAAGCCTTGAAGCGATTTATTCCCTTTCCGAGGAATTACATATTAATGAAGAGAAACAACTTATTCTTAAAAATATAATCAATATGAATATTGGTTACTTAACATTAAACCGGATCATGGGGACATTGTCAGGCGGGGAATTAACACGGCTTTACTTGGCAGAATTCATGGCGGCAAGTGAAAATACTGTGATTATTATTGATGAAATCTCAGTGGGGCTTGATCATCAAACCCTATTGAAAATTTTAGAACAGATTAAACAATTGGGATATAAGAATCAGATTTGGCTAATTGATCATTCTGATACGGTGCTAGATACAGCCAACGCGCAATTGTTCTTTGGACCTGGCAGTGGGAAATACGGCGGAAAAATTGTCGAAGAATCCCCTCGTCCCAAACCTGTCTTTTGGGAACGAAATCAGGCAATGCCAACAGAATACTATCAATTTCAGAATCTATTCTGTCGCAATATTCAAATGGCTGAAATTCAGATTCCGAAAAATAGACTTGTTACCTTTACGGGTGAGTCTGGCTGTGGTAAATCAACCCTTGTCAATGAGTGTATCTCCAAGGATTTTCTGAAGCGATATCCAAAAGATAAACTGGTCATGGTAGGACAGGATCGAAACCAATCAATTACCAGCCGGTCAACCGTTGCGACGTTTCTTGATGTTAAAAGGAAACTCACCAAATACAGTGACGAAATTGATGATATTTTTCAGCGCTCCATTGAAGACATTATTGGGGAACTTCCAAATGAAGACATCGCTCATAAACGCTTGAGCTTATTAATCAAACTTGGACTTGGGTATTTGACACTGGAAAGGAAAACACAGTCCTTATCGACTGGTGAATTTCAATGTGTTCATTTAGTTTCTGAGCTGTTTTCGAACTCAAGGAACCCACATACCCTGTTTATTTTTGACGAGCCTTCAAAGGGGCTATCACAAAATATTTTAAACCAATTCATTGATAGTGTCAGGGACATACTAAAAGATGAATCTATCTCGATCATGATGATTGAACATAATGCTTATATGCTAGAAAGCTCTGATTTTATCGTTGATTTTGGTAAAAGACAGCTAGAACCGGTCAGGCATCTTGATGTTGTCAGTCATGATGATTATTTTAGTCAAGATAATAGTACAAATAGTGTTGCTCCCTTGCATATTTCTTCAACACTAGAATCAAAGAAAGCTATTAACTACTTAAAAGAAAATCATATTAGCTATTTTAAAAATGCAGAAAACGTCTATAAAGGCGGTATCTTGAAAAGCTTATCATCAATGGCCCGTTTGATTTATGGTGAATACGAATCTGATAAAATCGCACCCGTTATCGCGATTGATCTTGAAAGACACTTGTATAGTCAGTATAGTTTTCTCTATGAAATGGGTGGATTGATCAACCATATTGTGGCCGCACATCCAACCAATAAAGATACAAGAAGCTTCGATTTCTTTAATCAAGAAAATCATTGTCCAAGCTGTTCTGGTCGCCTAGAAATTGAAAAATTTGATTTTGATGTGGTCATACAGGACAAAACAGTGCCATTTTGGGATGGCTTATTACATCCAGACGTAATGGAAGTATTAAAATATTATCAATATCCGAAATTGCAATTCCTTTTTGATGAGATCAAGAATGAACTTGGTCAAGATATTAGTAAAAGCTACAATGAGATGACAGAAGCTGAAAGACATACCTTTTTATATGGCTATTGGGAAAAATCCTTTTATGATAAAGCCGGCAAGGCGCAGAGAAAATGGGAAGGCTTCAATACCATCATTGGGCGATATATGTTCATTTCGAAATCCATTATTAAAGAGCATATGAAAGCATCAAAAGAGATGATCCCCTGTCCAGTCTGTCAAGGAACCGTGCTAAACCACCATAAAAAACTAACATTTTCAGACACTGATATTCGTGAGATTATTCATCAACCAATTGATCAGGTCATTAAAACAGTAGGTAAGTTACCAGAACTGGAAAAACTACAAGCCATTGTTGGTGGCGATATGGCACTTACGGAAGATGTCTCCTTACTTCCTCGTGAAACACAAGTATCGCTGAAAATGTTTGAACTGGAACTAGCTAGCTTTGTAGGTTATGAAATGGTATTACAAAATGTTTTACCATTCTGGGACAGAATTAAAGGCAATATCGAAGCCATAAGCAGCAAAAATCGGATCACAATCTGTGATTTTGCCAATATTGACGAAACGAGAGAAACCATTATTGATAAGTATTTCACCAATGGAAAATACAAAAAACTGACTTATGTCTACGAAGCGTTTGGTTACAAAAAAATTGTGACCCAAATGAATAAGATTAAAGCAAGTCATCCCTGTCCATTCTGTAAAGGGAAGAAAGTCATTTCAGAAGATGGTCTCCATGATGGCGTGCATAAATTATCGGTACCATGTGTTAGTTGTTTGGCGAGTGGCATCAATGATGAAGGTCGTAAGGAAATCATCGATGGCATAGATGTACAAACCTGGCTAACTGGCAAAGTAAGTGATGTTGTCTCTGATAACGTATATCTTGAGGCTGCCCGAGATATACCGATTTTCAATCGTATTCGTGAGTTGAATAAACGAGATATGATGGCGGTTTATCAATGCCTTGAGCAAAATCGATAAATTTTTACAATCTAAAAAAGAGCTTGGGGACCTAGTGGATTCCATTACTTATCGCAAAAAAAATGAACTGTACTATGAATACAGCTCAATTAATAAGTATTTTATTTTTTAAGAGGGGAAATGACATTGTTATAAAAAAATCTTTCCCATTTAGCCAACAAATCGTTTCCATTTTCACCACGTTGTATTTTCATTTCGTGGTTCTTATGAAATTCTGCTATTCGTTTATTATGTTCTTTATGCGATTGATGGAGAGCAACTTGTTTCATTTTTATTCTCCTCTCGTTTAATACCTTAATTATATAGCTCTGCTTGAAAATTACAAAGTAAATTTAGCCACAAAAATTGACATAAAGATGTAAAACAGATGGAGAAAATTATGCAATGAGAATGGGGTGTAGTTACTAATAGACAATTTAAAGATACGTTTTCCTTGAACAAAGAAAAAACCTCTCTAAATTCCTTTAATTAAAGAATTTTATGAGAGGTTTTTTCTTTGTTGCACTTCGAAAAATATTTCTGAGTATCTTCACGTATTTGTTTAGGTAAGGTGCGATCAAGCTCTTCATTTAACCATGACAGTGTTTTACTTCGCAAGTCATCACGCATTTTTTCTTCCGCAGAGAGCATAACTAAATTGATGGTGCAAGAGGAGGGAGCCGAACAGCAGTTTTCTCTATACAAATAACCGTTATCTTTAATATTTTTACATTGAAAAATAGGTTTAGGACCTTCAACTGCTTCAATTACATCCCAAAAGGAAATATCTTCTGGGGACTTAGATAACCTATATCCTCCCTTTACACCAGGGACAGAACTTACAATGCCAGCCTTAGATAATTTACCGAAAACTTTTGAAAGAAATGTCTCAGAAAGTCCTTGGAATTCTGCCAAATCCTTTATCCCAATACTTTCCTTGGAAGGAACATCGATTAAATAAACCAGACAATGTAAAGCATATTCAACTCCGACACTATACTGCATTATAAACTCACCTGCTTTTGATTTTAAGGGTTATCAAATTGTATCTTAGAAGTATTTAGAGTGTTAGTCAAATTTAAGAAATCTCTTTTGGGTAAATCATATACATTTGACAAAAATAATTATAGCGTATATTATAGACAATGTTAATCGGCGATTAATTTAGTCTTTAATTGGAATCTGAAATTCATTTTATAGAAAAAAATTGAATAGACTTTTTTTAGGAGGTAATGAAATTGGAACAACGAATTGATTATTACAATGTAGCACCAGAGGCACTTAAAATAATGATGGAAATGGAAAAGTATTCGAAAACTACAGGTATAGACCGTAAACTTCGTGAACTTATAAAAATTAGGGCTTCTCAAATAAACGGGTGTGCTTACTGTTTGAATATGCATACAGCAGATGCTCGAAAAATGGGTGAAACAGAACAAAGAATATACTGTATTAGTGCTTGGCAGGAGTGTGAATTCTATACAGAAGTAGAAAAAGTAGCTTTAGAGTTGACAGAGCATGTGACATTAATTCCGACAAAACGTGTTCCAGAAGAGCTTTATCAAAGAGTGCGTGAACACTATGACGAGAAACAGTATGTTGACCTTATTCTAATAATTAATCAAATTAATAGTTGGAATAGAATTTCTATTTCAATGGGGAATACAGCAACTGGAAAATAATGATTCTCAACGAAATCCTATAGTGTTCGTCTTTAATTGTAGACAAAAAGCATCCACATGAACCAGTTTGGATGCTTTTCCATTTTATGATCGCATTCATTTAAATAATTATAAGGTATTTAAACCTTACGTTTTATCGTTTTGTTTACTCAGTTATTATCGAGAAACTTACTAATGCTTCTTCTTACCGTTGATTCGGAAACAATACGAGACCTTTTTTTAAAATTATTATCTTTAAATGAATAGTTATAAAAATATTCTAAAGTTCCTGTTTTCATATCTTTGATAATACTATTTTCTTGTTCCTTTATTTGTAATTTGTATTTTCTTATTTCTTCTCTATGATTCCAATTATACAAAAGAGTGGCTAGAATGTTTGCTCCTATAAAAAGTAAATTACCTTGAACATTATAATTTAATTCTTGTTCCTCAAAACTCATTTTGTCGTACATTTCACCTTGACCAATACCTTTTTGTCTCTTTCTCTTAGCAAGTTCCTTTACCTCTTTAATATATCCATATTGAAATGGTAACAAAATTAAAGAAAAGACGAAATATACCAACACTACACTGAGAGTTACAATAGGGAGTGCGTTTTGTTTATGCTTTTTTCTTTAGTTTGACTTTAGGATATACACCGTAACAATTAACAAGGATTTCAAATGTCAATGTAGAATCTCTAGTAGAAGAAGAATGAAGGAGTTGAGTTACCTTGAAATCAAATGCAAAAAGAGAATTGGAGAGTTGGGGCAAATCTTTGCTCATGGCATTAGGTGTGGCAATTGTTGTAAGAACATTTCTGTTTGCACCATACATTGTAAAAGGTGCTTCAATGGAACCGACGTTACATAATCAGGAAAAGGTCCTTGTGAACAAATTAAATTTGACGGATAGCTTCAGTAGAGGAGAAATTGTCATTATAAAAGGGAAGGAAGAAAACTATGTAAAAAGAATAATTGGTCTCCCAGGAGATACGGTTTTAATGAAAAATGATCATTTATATATTAATGGTGATTTAGTCAAAGAACCCTATCTTTCACAAAATCGTGAACGTGCTAAACAAGTGGGAAATCGATTAACTGGAGACTTTGGACCGATTACAGTACCAAAAAACAAATTTTTTGTGATGGGTGATAATAGATTATACAGCAAGGATAGTCGTAATGGCCTAGGATATTTCACAAAAGAAGAAATTGTAGGACAAAGTGAATTTGTATTTTTTCCTTTCTCACAAATGAGAGGTATTGAGTAATTCTATCTATTAAAGGGCTCTTTACTTTTCAATCTATTATTTTTAAAAAAAATCAATGAAGGATTTAATAAAAGGGAACCATTATCAAATATTTTTGCCCCTCTCTCTTATCTGAGTTATCTTTACTTAAATTTTTATAATCCTGAGATTTATGAATTGGAGACCCAATTTTTAATGATGCCATTAACTTGTGAATTTTAAAGGTAAAAAGGAAGGTTTCGAAATAGTCAGTCAATCATTTGTTGGCTTTTTATAACATTACGAAGCACTACCATGAGGAGGCTATTAAATGAATTGGATCTTAATTCTGCTGATAGTATATGCAATTATTTTAGTCCTTTCGTATGTTGGTAAAAAACTCAAGCGTCAAATCCCATCATTCATTGCTTTTATTGTCGGTATGTCCATATTCTATGCGGGGGCCGGAAGAGGATTTGAAGGCGGACCTATTGTGATTTTTGGTCTATTTATTATTCTGATAGGAATTATTTGTGGGGCAGTTATTTTAGTTTTTAAAAACTAGAGCTGCTAGTCCGAGCTATGCAGCTATGAAAAATTAGGAGAGTGGTCATATGATTAAGGGAGTGCATCACGTTCAGATAACGATTCCAAAGGGAACTGAAGAAGAAGGTAAGGAATTTTATTGTGGCGTATTAGGTTTACAAGAAGTAGAAAAACCGGAATCCCTTAAAGGACGGGGAGGCTTTTGGATAAAAGTTGGCGACAGAGACGTTCATATAGGAACAGAAGATGGTTTTGATAGAATGCAAACGAAAGCACATATCGCTTACGAAGTAGAAGATATTTCGTATTGGAAAGCTAGATTATTACAAGAAAATATAAAGATACTGGATGCCGTCCCGATCCCTCACTTTGACCGTTTTGAATTTAGAGACCCATTTGGGAATAGAGTAGAAATGATTCAACCTTTGAAAGCATGACATAAAGTAGTAGAAATGGAGATGGGCTATAATCAATTCCTTTTACATTCATAAAAATGTTTGCATTCATGGTATTTAGGTGATTTCTTAGGCAGTGTGTAATGAATATAAAGCAAGGACTGCCCCAGTGAATAAGACAGTCCTTCCTGTTATTATTTTATTTCGATTATGATGTCTTTTAATTTAAATTCTTGTTTACCTCTTCCAGGTTTTTCGGGTAACGGAATTTCCTTTGGCCCATCATTCGTTATTTGTACTGAAGCATGATTACTTGAGTTATAATCTATAAACGTAACATGCGGAGTGATCATTAGCTTTGAAGCCTTTCCGTCCAATTTTCCAAATGTTTTGCTCAAATTCACATTATAGTTGTCGCCCACTCCTCCATTATCTTCACCAGAGTAGGTATTCCCTAAGTTATCTTTAATTTCTAAATCAACTAAGACCCCATCCCAAATATTACTAACCAATTCGGATACCTCTTGGTTGTAGTAAACTGTAAATGACATTGGGGTGCTTGTTATTTCCTCTATATTCACCTTCACTCCATTTTTTTCTGCACTGCCTTGGTTTTCCTGCACTTTGCTATCCACAGCCTTAACACTAAAAGCAAATGGCCAATCCCCTTTTATGGAGGTCTGTTTATCGATCTGAATATGGTCAATAGCCCACTTAATGTTCGCTCTATCTAATTTTTTATCTTCCAGATTACTCATCGTTAAAATACCAACGTATTTATTCTTGTCTATTTTTGAAATTTTACTTGTTCCTGCTGTGCCGTTCATTCCGTCTATTTTTGGGGAAAAAATAGTTGCCTGTTCACCTAAATCTTGTTCGCTTTCAATAGAAAATGTTATGGATACTGTTTTCCCATCAAAGACTGCCTCTTTTATAGTGATTTTTGTGCCGTTACTCTCTTTGGTCATATTGATATCGCTGGAGTATTTCTTATAGTCATGGTATAGTCCAGTTTGCTTTTCCGCTGTAGCATTGCTTTTGTTTTCGTTGGTACCATTAATAAAAGCTAATCTGTCATTATCGAAATATCGAAAAATATCGTTAATCCCTGGGATGTTCTTAGCATAAGCAGGGAAGGTTAGACCAACTGTTGCAGCAGAAAAGCATACTATAATGGAGGCTGCTAAAAGATTCTTTTTCAAGCCCTTTAATTTTTTCTTCTCATTCATTGATTTTTTTAGAGATTTTTTTACTTTAGCTATTTCTAATTTAGTTACTTCCATTTCTTCAAATTCAGTAACGTCGACATCTATGTCATTTAATAGTTCATAAATATCCTTCATATCCCGTTCTCTCCTAACGTAAGGGGTGTGGCTTTTTTATGTAGCTTCTTTTTTCCTCGATAAATTCGATTATCAATAGATGCTTTGGTTAAACCAAGTTTTTTTGCAATCTCCTCCGTTTTAAAGCCTAGAAAGAATCTCATGATGAAAATATCCCGTTCAACTGGATCTAAATGATTGATTAACTTGATAAGCTCCGTTCTATCCTCCTGAATAATTAGCTCATCTTCCGCCGATTTTTCACCATCTATATCGATATAATTTGAGGACACCTCTATTTTTTTGAATTCTCTTCTGTAATAATCAATAGATTTATATTTTGCAATGGCGCAAATCCATTTCTTAAAATCATTGGTATCCCCATGGAATTTTTTTGAATTTTTCCAGATTGATAGAAAGATATCATTGATGCATTCCTCTATAACGCCTTTGTTGTTAAGGGGAGAAAGAACTTTATGGGTTACCCCCTTTATGAGTGGTAAGTATTGATCAACAATAAATTCTAGTGCATCCTCTTTTTGCTGTTGTAATCGCTCAATAAAATTTGTATCATTCGACTTCATCTACCGATTCCCCTTAGTTTTTGTAAAAGCTTTTACACCCTATATAACGGATGGAATTAAATTTTTTCTCGCATTTTACTGAATCTTTTATAGGTGAGCCCATCTAAAGCAATAAAGGAATCATTTGAGTGCAATTATTGTAGGAATAAAATCTGTTCCTTATGCAAATGATACTTGTGGTGTAATGAGTATAAAAAAGTGAGGACTTATGTGGTAGCTTAGTAATTAGGAGGTTTATGATGAAAAGTAAAAAATATGTAACGGGAATTGCCATGCTAATCGTAGTGTTGATGTTATCTGCGTGGGGTAGCAATAGTAATTATAAGGGTACCGATAAAAATATCAATACACACCATAAAAATATAAAAATGGGTAACATGCATTCTGGATCTGCTGATGTACCTAAAGGGTTAAAACAAGCAAAAAATCCAACTTTTAGAGTTGGAAGTCAAGCAATCGTTAAGGCCCACCATATGGAGGGAATGTATGGTGCAAAAGCAACGATTGTGGGTGCTTTCGATACGACCGCATATGCCGTTACCTATACTCCGACTACTGGAGGCCCAAAGGTAAAAAATCATAAATGGGTAATCCATGAAGAAATAAAAAATGCCGGTGCTAAACCCTTAAAGCCTGGAGCGGAAGTTACCTTAGCAGCTGACCACATGGAAGGTATGATGGGGGCAAAAGGAACAGTTGATTCAGCAGTACATACAACCGTTTATATGATTGATTACACTCCGACAACTGGAGGACCAGAGGTGAAA
Organism: Neobacillus jeddahensis; assembly: GCF_000612625.1. Lineage (GTDB taxonomy): Bacteria > Bacillota > Bacilli > Bacillales > Cytobacillaceae > Neobacillus > Neobacillus jeddahensis. Next base: position 3,631 of record NZ_CCAS010000066.1, on the reverse strand, counting down.
AATCATAAATGGGTGATCGAAAGTGAGCTATCGCTTAAATAATGAAGAAAGGTACTAAACTTTGAAGAGTGAGCGGCCTACATAAAGGCCTTTTTTTTATTGAAGTAAGAGGAGAATCAACGACTATATCGAATAAACTTAAGAAAGTCGTTTGATGAGTGGAGGATAATTTTGAAGAAGAATATACCTAAAAGAATACATATTATTGGTTCCGTTGGAAGTGGAAAAACCACGCTAGCAAAGGATTTATCTTCAAAGTTAAATATTCCATATTACGAATTAGATAATGTTGTATGGAAAAGGCATAGTACTGGAGATATAAGAAGAACGGATGAAGAAGGAGATGAGTATTTGAATTCTATTTTGCAATCTGAAAATTAAATGGTTAATAGTTTATGTAATGCAGAACTACTTTTCAATCAAAATTACCAATCAACAAAACAAACAAATTGATAAAAAGGAACAAGACAGATTCTTAGGAGGAAACTTAATTTTTATGATTAATATTGTTGGACAAAAAATTGTTTTGAAAGAAGCTACTCATCGAGACCTTGATGAATTATATTATTGGAAATATGAAGAAAAGGAACAAGAGGCGAAGAAATGGAATGGACCCTATATACCTGAGCCTAAAATTACTAAGGGAGAATTTTTAAAAGGGTGGGAGAACGACTATGAAATTTCTACCAACACCCCTCATACCCTAATGATGTTTGTTGGGGATAAATTAATTGGAACAGTAAGTTCTTATTGGGTAGATAAAAACACTAATTGGTTAGAAACGGGTATCGTTATTTATGATAAAAGCTACTGGAACGGTGGATATGGTACGGAGGCTTATAAACTTTGGATCGATTTCTTATTCAGGTCCACAGGATTACATCGATTAGGTATGTCAACGTGGTCAGGAAATGTAAGAATGATTAAGGTTGCAGAAAAATTGGGAATGAAAGAAGAAGCAAGAATAAGACAAGCAAGAATGGTAGATGGCACATATTTTGATGCTATTAAAATGGGGATTTACGAAGAGAATGGGAACAGTCTTCTTAAAGTAACAAGTGCAATTTCTTAAAAAAGTAGTCGCTTATTTCTTAATAGAAGAAACGGATTATGAGTGGACGGGGATTACAGTATAAACTACGTTTTATGGAGGGGTTGAGAAAATTGGTGAAGGCAGTCTTATTTGATTTAGATGGAACCTTATTAAATCGCGATGAGTCTGTAAAAAGGTTTATTGAAAACCAATACGAGCGATTGAATAAATGGATAAGTCATATACCAAAATCGAAATACATTTCTAGATTCATAGAACTCGATAACCATGGATATGTTTGGAAAGATAAAGTGTATCAACAATTAACTCAAGAATTCCATATTACGGGGCTTACTTCGGAAGACTTACTTCAAGACTACCTCAGTGGATTTAAAAATCACTGTATTCCTTTTGCCCATCACACTCAAATGATGGAAGAATTAAAGAGTAAGAATCTCCTTTTAGGTATGATTACAAATGGGTATGGACAATTTCAATTGGATACCATTAAGGCCTTAGGAATTGAACAGTACTTTGACGTGATTTTGGTATCTGAATGGGAGGGAATCAAAAAACCTGACCCTCTACTATTTACAAGAGCTCTTGAACGACTGCATGTATCACCTAACCAAAGTGTATTTGTAGGGGACCACCCTGAAAATGATGTCAAAGCTGCGCAGAATATCGGGATGAAAGCAGTTTGGAAAAAAGATTGTCACTGGGACTACGCTGAAGCAGATTTTATCGTTAATGATTTGGCAGAAATCCCATTGATTATAAGAAATTTAAGCGGACAAAGTACTGAATTTTAAGGGTTATCTGCCTTTATTATTGTCTCCAAGTTGCCTTTTTTAGAGGAAGAAGGAATTGCCCCACAGTTACAGAAATATAATGTGGAATAATGTGTGCAAGGGGGAAGCGAAATGTTGTACATGGCCATTGGTATTCTTACTTTAGCATTCATTGCTATTCCAATCTTTCGGACTTTCTCTAATAGGAATTGGAAACTGATCTACTCTACAATCGGTAACGAGGAATACTTCAGGATCATTGCGAAATTAAAATCAGACGGGATAAAGTTTAAAACCGAAACTCCATATAGAGGTTTTGATCATCGAATGGATCGATTTAAAGATCATACACAATATGATATATATGTAAAAAAGGAAGAGGAGCATTTAGCTGTTAAGGCATTGCAAAAGGGAAATTGATCTTTAATAGGTTACCAAACTACGAGCCACTTCGTTGCGATTGAAAGTTGTAAGGTTACTTTCTTGGATGAAGAATTAGGAAGAACTTCATCCGAACAAGGTCTTGCTGATCCTGAAAGAATAATATTACTTAATATTGGAGTGATTCTATTGAAGAAAATTTATCTTATCAGACATTGTGAGGCAGATGGACAGTTACCTGAAGCACAACTAACAGATACAGGTATTAAACAAGCGCTAGATTTATCTGAGTTTTTTTCGGAAATTAAAATTGACCGGATTATTTCAAGTCCCTACAAACGTGCAATTGAATCAATCCAGCCACTTGCCAAAAAATTAAATGTTCAAATTGAGATTGATAGTAATTTAACAGAACGTGTGCTCAGCACCACAAATTTTCCTGATTGGTTTGAAAAATTAAGAGCAACATTTGCTGATATTGAACTGAAGTTTGAGGGTGGAGAGTCCAGTAAAGAGGCAATGGAACGAATAGTTGAAGTGGTAGAAGAAGTGTTTAGCAGTAATAATAAAAATACAATTATTGTTACTCATGGAAATTTACTGTCGTTACTGTTAAAGCATTTTAACAAAGATTTTGGGTTTACTGATTGGAGAAACCTCCGTAACCCTGATGTATTTCTATTAAAAAATGAAAGTAATAAGGTAACTTTTGAACGGGTATAGTGAGGGGCGATTGTTCAATAAGGACAGTCGCTTTACTTGTTCCATTTATTGATTGTAGAAATGAAGAGGGGGCTTTCAGTTACTGTTATCCCAGATATCATGGGCGTCTAAGATGGCACTGCTTTTAATGCCCAGCAAATTACATCGGGAGTGGCACTTAGGGAGAAGGATATGATTAGGTACCTCATGGAAAAACAGCGTTTTAAACCAAATTAAAAGAATCCCTAAATAGTCCTCTAGTACAAAAATATGAAAATATCACCATTATTGTATATCTTTTTACAAATAAACCTTTTTTTAACAAGGTGAACGTAGTATAATTTGAATATTCTTAATAGAGAGGGGGGGAATACAATGGGAGAAGTAATAAATACCTATTCTTTGTCCTTATATTGTTTTATACAGAGTTTTTTTGATAGATTTATATATTCTCAGAAGGAATTGAAAAACTCTGACAAGACTCAAGAAAATGCTTTTTGGATTATCGTTTTATTTATTGTTTTAGGTGTGTTATCAGTTGCTGCTTTAATATGGGCTTGTAAATATTATGGGCATGGATCTAAGTTTGCTGGAGAATTCTCATTTATGGGCCTTAATATTAAAATTAAATGTGGATAAAATATTCTTGAATGCTAAAAAGGATTTTTTATTCCACAAAAGTGGGATATTATCTGGTAAAGACTGTAGGATTTTTTACATAATT
>NZ_CCAS010000065.1 GCF_000612625.1 Neobacillus jeddahensis | reverse complement strand
AAACTACTAGAATAATTGAATTTGTTGGCTTATCTCTTTGTTTTCACCATTTAGACTATAACCAATATTTTTATATCCCTTTAATCTCTTTTCAAACATTTTCTGTAAAACATCAACGTTTGAATCTACATAATCAAACACTTTTACTTCATTTTTATCACTATGATAACGGTGTAGCCGTCCTACATACTGTTGCAATGTCCCTTTCCAAGAGATTGGCATTGTTAGAAAGAGTGTATCTAATCTAGAATCATCAAACCCTTCTCCAACATATTTTCCTGTCGCAATTAACAATCTCTCCTCGCTATCAGGTAATTTAATTAACTTTTCTAGCGCTTGTTGCCGTTCTTTCTTCTTCATAGCTCCTGATAGGATAATAATATTTTTAGCAAATCCCTTGAAAAGCTTATATAGCTCATTTACATGTTCTAAACGCTCCGTTAACACTATAGGAGATCGTCTTTCATCTAGTGCTTGTAGAACGTCATTAAAAATCATATCGTTTCGTTCTTTATTAGTAGATATCAAAGAATATATAGCTTGTATATCAGTTTCATTCGTTTTCATTAATGTTTCTTTTTTAACAAGGGTTTGTTTAAACGGTCGAATATTGGCTTGCTGTTTATTATTCGTTTTATATCTTATAGGTCCACATTGCATAAATATTATTGGGTGCAACCCATCTTTCCTAACTGGGGTCGCTGTTAAACCATACACTTTTTTTGCTCGTACTGCGCTTAATACCTTTTCAAAGCTGACGGCAGAAATGTGATGACATTCATCAACAATAATTTGCCCGTAATGATGTAACTCTGATTTTATTAAACCATTATGATTGAGCGATTGAATCGTAGATATATCTATATTGTAGGTTGGTTTATTTTTCCCACCCCCAATTTGACCAATTTCTTTTAGTGGGATATTTAAAAAAGTTGATAATCTTTCTTTCCATTGTTCAACTAATTGTGTTCGATGCACAATTATGAGTGTATTCGTTTCATTTCTACTAACTAATGCTGCAGCTGTCACTGTTTTCCCAAAACCAGTGTCTGCTGCTAATACTCCATTGTCATAATTAACCATAGAAGTAACAGCATCCTCTTGTTGGATAGTAAGTTGTCCATAAAATTTAGCATCAATGGATTTTCCTACATATTGATTATTTTGTATTTTAAGAAATATTTTATATTTGAAGAAAATATCCTCCACTTCTTGTATTAAACCTCTTGGTAATATGAGCATTTTGTCATTTATCTGTGTACAATCAATCATTCTAGGAATTCGATGAGTGGAATAACGCATTGCTTGCGCTTTGAAAAACTCTGGATTTCCAAATATCGCAAGTTTTTGTAATTCATTTAGTATCTTACTAGGTAATAAAATCTTAGGTATTTGAATACCCTGATTTAATTCGATTGTAACTTCTTTTGGCAAGTTAATATTCTCAACTTTCTCTTTTACCTTAATAGGATTTCCTTCCTCTGAGAAGTTTGTTACTATTTGTAAAATATATTTTTCAGATATCTTTTTTATCGACGATAAATATTGCCATTGATTCGCGAATTCCTGAAATGAATCATTTACAAAGACACTATTCCCTTTCATTTTTGCTTGTTTCTGTAAGGGGAGAGCTATTAAATTGCCAAAACCACCTTTAGGTAATAGATCTTGGTTAGGGAACATTCTATCAAAGGAATCCATTCCAACTTCAAAGCGTTTTTCACTTGTTTTCGATAATAGAATATCCCCAAATTTTCTAGCTAACGAAGCACTTATTGCCTTTTCAAAAAAGAACCAAATATGAGCCCCTTCTCCTGAGCGGGAACGTTCAATGTGATAGGATACCCCTAAGTTTTTACAAGTTTCAATAAATGCACGTACATCATCTTGCCATTGTTTTTTATCAAAGTCCACAGCTAGAAAATTACACGTATTATCTTCAAGTAATGGATATATTCCTACAGTTTTTATACCACTTAAATGTTCGTAAATAACTTGGGGAGTTAAGGTAGAAAATAATCGATGAGAGCAATCCTGACATTTAATTTTAGGTTTTCGACAAAGTTCTTTATCCCACTCGTTTTCACATACAGGTGAATAACCAGATTTACCTGTAGTACTCGATTCCCACCTTTGAGCAAAAACATCAGTTCTTCCCCGAAAAAGGTTCATAAATAGTGAAATTGCAGCTTTTTCTTTAGGAGTAAAACCATTCGCTGTTTTCGTTATATTAGTTGTTCGACTGTGAGATGTATAAGGACTTTGTGCTTTATAGAGATCCTTTTTTAATTGTATATTTTCATTTTTTAGTCTATCAATCTCCTTTAAAGCTTGATTGAGCTGTTCTTGAATATCCATAAGGCTACTCCAATCTTTTACCACTAGTTTAGCCAAGAAAGCACTTATTTAACAGTATTAATCAATGAAAATAAACATTACGAGAATGTCATTGTCTTAACAACATTAACGTCTAAATTGATGAAAAACTTTTGCATAGTTGTGTTTAATTGAAATTAGACAGAATTAAATAATAATAGCCTATTTAATCTAAGGTTCTTTACTTTCTGTTTCATCATTTAGCAACACTAACTAGAATGGGGGAAACACTATATCTATTGTAATACGACAAGAATTCATGGCAGTAGAAGAAAAGCCTTCATCTAATAAGATAAAATGAGGTTTATCAAAAATTTAGTAACACTTGATAAACCTCTCTTAATAATTATTATGTTAGCATTTTATTAGCAAATTACTTGAAAATGCTTATATACCAAGGGGCTGAGCAGCTATTACATCATACCGCCCGTGAGTTTAGAGTGTGTAATATCGTTAACGAGAGGTGCAAAAAGGGCGGTAAATCAATGTTCTGGATATTACTGGTTGTAACATCTTTAACGTCGATTTACCGTTTTTTATCGAATTGCGTTAGCAAAATGTTAGCGTGTTCGTTTGTTTATACAATTAAAGTTCATACAATTTTATTATAAAGATCAAATAACATTTTGGGTAATTTTGGGTTTTTTGAAAGTTTTCCAAAATTGAAATATTCTTGGACATACTGTAAATCTTCTTTTTCACAAGCTAATACAAAACATAAATAAAAAATGGAAATTCCACTCGTGACCGATTCCCATCGTTTCTCATGCATTGACAACCACTTTTCTCCAAGAGTTTTAATCATTTCTTTTCTTGATTCTAAGGAATCCTTCAATTTTTCGATAGTATCAATCCCAAAGAAACTTAGTTGATTAATTCTTTTTGCAATATATCTTTCGTCTGTATATTCAACAGTAATTGCCTTCGTTATCATCATAAAATGTTGCTCAATTTCATAAACGATTTTATCTTCCTGCAGAAATTCCTTTAATGATATATTATCTATAAATAAATTTAAATTTTGGGATTTAATTTGTTCTTTCACTTCAATTGTATACTTTTTTATTTCTTCTTTTATTCTTATGAATTCGCTATCTGCTAATTCCAATAAACCTGCTATCCTAGAGAACTTTCTTCTCATATCAACAGGAATTTCAATTGCACTCTTATATCCAATATCATGTTCAATTTCTGCCCATGCATGTTGCAAAATAGATCTTATTTGAATTTCAAAATTAATCCCATTAAACCTTGAATACTCAGGTAGGGATGCTCTTGGCTCTGTTAATTTAATAATATAATGGAGTGATGAGTACCCAAAAGAGTCGAAATTTTTATTCCTTTTATCACATGAGTTATTTTCGTCTACATGAAACTGAGTTTTAACAATAGTAGCAATTGTATCAACATCATCTTCAAAATAGGTTATCACTCTTAGACCCAGAATATCAGTAATTTTATCTAAACCCGTATATTTATCTTCTTTACTATCAATTTTCTTAGATAAACTATTCCTGTCTTTTACCCTTGATTCAATACCATGAATAGTAATCCCGTTTTCCTTAATCAAGGAAAATAGTAAATCTCTTAATTTTTTCTCGTATTCCAAGTATATTATTTTCTTTTGGTCATATTCATTTAAAATTACTTCTTTCAAAACTCTTCCCCCTCATCGAACTTAACCCTTTTCACTTACCCTTGGTGCGTAACAATCTTTGTCTCTCCGTGAACAGGCAGTTCGGTGAGTCTGGCCCTCCGTTACACACAACAACAGAAAAATTCCCATTTTGCACCATTATATCAATCTCTAACTTCATTATGCTATGATTTTTATCTATTTCTATTAACCTTATTGGAACTCCCCAAATGCTACTTCAATTTATTTCCAGGGGGGGTGACAGGGACCAGCATACTCTCTACCCTTCTTTTTCCCCTTTGGTTACATCGAGTATAAAATCACAAGGGATATCGCGTCCCCCTGTAGATTTCTGAACTAAATCACTAATCTTTGGAGGATGCGGTGAATCTTGTACAAATTTCAATAGATTCTCATGTACTTTATTATATGAATATTTTTGCAGGATCATATGCCAAGCATCCAGCTTATGTTGATCAAACTGAAACTTTTCATAATAGGCTTGTATAAAGTCCATCAACTTATAAATCTCTTTCTTAGTCATCAAGGTTAAAATCCCCCTCCGTCAGTCTCTTCTTCCCTTCCTGCTGATTGAGATAAGATTCAAATTTCGTCCCAAACAATGTCTCCAGCCGCAAGAACTTATTCCAAGCAGGATCAGTTTGCCAATCAGCGGACTTCAAATCGACGACTCTATTAAAATCCTTAAGCGTAAACCCTTCTCCATATCTTGATTGAATCAATTCCCTCGTTTTAATAGAACTTAATTTGAATTTCTTTCCTGTCTTCTCATTCAAATACCCAATAATCTCACCATATGGAATCACCTTTTTCACAGAAAAATGGACTACGGATTCCTTCGTTTTCTCTGAATTTTCCTCAAGTGCTATTTCCTCTTTAGAAGCACCTAGGCTATCTTCAAATTCCTGCAATTTTTCATAGTCAATGCTGTACCATTTTGTCTTGTCCATTTTCATCTGATTCCAATTTTCAGAAAGAAGTAACCCTAGCATCTCTAAGGAGCGAATCGTCCGCTTAATCGTACTTACGGACCAAAATGGCAGCTGCTTCTGCCACTCTTCATAGGTGTTATAAACCCAGGTTCTCCCCTCCATATTATGCTTGCTGATCCCAAGCCAATAATGAATTTGCTGCAATACCACCGCCTCATTTAAACCAATCTTCGCTGCCAAACTAGGAATAATCATGACCGGACTTTCATTTATTAATAACCTACTCATCTGAACCTCTCCCTTAATGGATTTAAAAAAAAGGACCTGACTCGGTCGTAGGACACGAGTAACCCACCGATTGGTTTAAGTCCCTTCACCTTCTATATAGTAATAAAATCAGAAAAAGGACAGGTTCTTAAAAAATATTTTTACTTGATGGAATTCGAAATGGAAGAGGACATATTATCTTTTTCTTTGAAGTTATCTTTGAAGTACCCTAATGAAGAAATCTATGGTATTGCTTGGGTCAACAAGAATATCTCTACGTATCATTTTGAATCTATCCAAATGTCAGGATGATCAAATCAGTTTGGTCATTTTGTGCTGATGCATGTACCGTAAAACCTGCCAAGCGGATTTAATGAAAATATCTAGAACATCTATTGGGAAAGCACAGACATTACCTTTCTTTTTACTTATAAATGTGGGGAAGTTCGGAAAGAATGGTTGATATTATCATGTTTCGGAAAGGTTTCTCATAGGTTTAAAAAGGGAAATAAAGGGGATAGACAAATAAAATTTTCCAGTAGAGGAGGAAAATTATGGACGAGCATAGAAATAGAGAGTACGATACAAATAAATTCACTAATAATGATGAGGTGGTAAAAATGGTTACAATTCCACTAACAAAAGAAGCCCCAAATAAAACAGTTAGAGGAAATGTTGTAAAAAATCAAAAGAAAAAACGGAGTGCTCTTGAGATTTCAAATTCTATCGGTGTTCATGGGGCATTTGGTCGCACATTGTCGGACCTACACAAACAAGGGAGATAAGTATGGACTTTATTCTTGGTGGGGAAGAAATTGATCAGGAGGATTTCTCTGGAGCATCTATTTATTTAGATGCTTGTTTTATTTTGGCATATTTAGACCTTGATGATAACCGTAGGCCTGAAGTTGCAAGAGTGCTAGACGTGTGGTCGGATTATCCAGGGGCCATTTTAGGATTGAGTAATCATACTGTAGCAGAAGTTATCAATCGAATTTTTCAAATGAAAGTTCTTGGAGCCTTAGAGGTCTATCACCAGAACAATAAGCTTATTAATCAGACAAGAGATGGTTTCAATAATTTAACCTCTGAACAGAAAATGAAATTACTAGATTTAAATGGGGCTAAATTTTTATACAGCTTGGCAAAACGTGAGGAAATCATGAGTTTTTACAACAAAAATAGCAATGTTAGTGTAAATGTAATGGATTTGATTAAATTAGCAAAAAAAGATGAAGGTAATCGAAATAAATTAGATTTTTTTTATCGGGCTGCGGTTAATACCTTTGAGAAATTTGTTCAATCGATGACAGATGAATTGGGTTTTGAAACAGTAGAAATTTTGGACTCAACAGCAGATATTTCATATCACGCTGCCAAAATTTTTATGCAACAATTTCAACTGGATATTACAGACTCTTTCCATTTGGCAATCGCTCAAGAGAATAATTATAATTACTTGGCTACGCTAGATGGAGATTTTGTGAATAATTTCTATTCTAAGGGTACCACTTTATCAACTAGAATTATTAAAGTAGCGTAGATCCTTGTTTAAAGATACTTGGCCAACCTTCATAGGTCGATATAATAATTAACCATAGCTAGGGGGAACTGAACTCCTTGGCTTTTTTGCATTTTTCCTGGCCTATTTTTCATCAAATGAGAAAGAATAGGAATGACGGTATTCATATTAACCCTTAAATTTTTGAGTTCATTGACAGGCAGTCAGGTCGGAATTCTTCTTGTCCCAGAAAAAGCCCTATTATCATATGACAATGGAAATTTTAAATATCCCCATACGACACCAATATTGAAGAAAAGGCCTCACAACAGTTTAGCAAACTGATGAGAGGTCTTCTTAATTAGTTTGGGTTTTCTTTTGTCGAACAATGTGGACAAACAAACTCTAGGACAAGTTTGTTTGCTTTCCCTTTAAAACGTTGATATAACAGGGTTTAAAATCCTTATTACATCATGCCGCCCATTCCACCCATACCGCCCATGTCAGGCATAGCCATGCCTGCACCAGCTGGTTCTGGCTTGTCAGCCACTACTGCTTCAGTTGTTAAGAACATAGCCGCTACAGATGCAGCGTTTTGAAGTGCAGAACGAGTCACCTTAGTTGGGTCAACGATACCAGCTTCGATCATGTTTACCCATTCGCCAGAAGCAGCGTTGAAGCCTGTGCCAACTTCTTCACGTTTTAAGCGGTCTACGATGACAGATCCTTCAAGACCAGCATTGTGCGCAATCGTACGAACTGGCTCTTCCATTGCACGTAGAACGATGTTGATACCAGTTGCGATGTCGCCTTCTTCTTGAAGCTCAGCAACCTTGCTGTATACGTTTAGAAGGGCTACCCCACCACCGGATACAATACCTTCTTCAACAGCAGCACGAGTTGCGTTTAATGCATCTTCAATGCGAAGCTTGCGCTCTTTTAATTCTGTTTCAGTTGCAGCACCAACTTTGATTACCGCTACACCGCCAGCTAATTTCGCTAAGCGCTCTTGTAATTTTTCACGGTCAAATTCAGAAGTAGTTTCTTCTAATTGAACACGGATTTGGTTTACACGAGCTTCGATGTCTGCAGTTGCGCCAGCACCTTCAACGATTGTTGTATTTTCTTTTGTTACAACGACTTTAGAAGCGCGTCCTAAAGATGTGATTGTAGTAGTTTTTAATTCACGGCCAAGTTCTTCAGTGATCACTTCTGCACCAGTTAAAGCAGCGATATCTTCAAGCATTGCTTTACGGCGGTCACCAAAGCCAGGAGCTTTAACCGCTACGGCATTGAATGTTCCACGAAGCTTGTTAAGAACTAAAGTAGAAAGTGCTTCACCTTCGATATCTTCAGCAATCAACAATAATGGCTTGCTTTGTTGTACCACTTGCTCAAGGACAGGAAGGATTTCTTGAATGCTAGAAATCTTTTTGTCAGTGATTAAGATATATGGATTTTCTAAAACAGCTTCCATTTTGTCTGTATTGGTTACCATGTATGCTGAAGTATAACCGCGGTCGAATTGCATACCTTCTACTACATCCAATTCAGTTGTGAAGCCTTTAGATTCTTCGATTGTGATAACGCCGTCGTTGCCAACGCGTTCCATAGCTTCAGCGATTAATTGACCTACTTCTTTATCATCAGAAGAAATAGCAGCAACTTGAGAAATAGATTCTTTGCCTTCAATTTGCTTAGAGATCGCTTTTAATTCTTGAACAGCTACGGCTACAGCTTTTTCGATACCTTTGCGGATACCCATTGGGTTTGCACCAGCTGTTACGTTCTTTAAGCCTTCGCGAATCATCGCTTGAGCAAGAACGGTTGCAGTTGTTGTACCGTCACCGGCAACATCATTTGTTTTACTTGCTACTTCAGCAACAAGTTTCGCACCCATGTTTTCGAATGCATCTTCTAATTCGATTTCTTTTGCAATCGTTACACCGTCATTTGTGATAAGTGGTGAACCAAATTTTTTCTCAAGTACCACGTTGCGTCCTTTTGGTCCAAGAGTAACTTTTACAGCATTTGCAAGAGCATCAACACCGCGTAACATTGCACGACGTGCATCTTCACTAAACATAATTTCTTTAGCCATTGTAAAAAAACCTCCTCGTATATTTTTAAGTTTATGATCATTTGAGATTAATTTTCTGTTTAGCTCCAGCTTTGGCGCCAGAGCCTGTTTATGCTTACTCGCCTACAATTGCGAGAATATCTGTTTCGCGTAAGATTAAATATTCTACACCTTGGTATTTCACTTCAGTACCACCGTATTTTGAGAAGATAATACGATCACCTACAGCAACATCAAGTGCTACACGTTCTCCGCTTTCAAGTACGCGGCCAGTACCAACGGCAACAACTTTTCCTTCCTGAGGCTTTTCTTTCGCTGAATCCGGTAATACGATACCGCTTGCAGTTTTTTCTTCTGATTCAACAAGCTCAATGATAATGCGATCACCTAATGGTCTTAACAAATCAAACAACCTCCTCAAAAATGTATGTAATTTTGTTTTATTAGCACTCTCTATTAATGAGTGCTAACACAATTATTATAATAATGAATCTGTAAATCTTTTGCAAGTATGAAGTTACATTTTTTACAAAGAATTTACCTTTTTACAACCTTATAAAGTATGTGAAATAGTGGATATTCTATACCTACTTTATATAAGAGAGTAAAAGACTGGTATTGATTGGAGTTGAAATCAGCAAGCAATTTTTAAAAAAGTTCATCTAAATTGATACCGTTGCCGTTTTAAGAGTAAAATGAATAATAATGTTACGTACGTTAGATTGAAAATTAGCTTGTACTCGTCCACGTATATAGATGGTACTTAAAGGAGATTTGCATTTGAAAAAGGAATATTGGATCATCATCATTGTTTATATTGTTATGCAGCTTTCTAGTCTCGTCGGACTTCCCTTATTGATTGTCAGCTTTGAATCTTTAGGAATTAACCAGAGCCTTGCCGTTCCGATTTGGCTAATTGCAAGTTTTTCAATCGCCTTACTCATCATTCTTTATTTGTTACGAAAGGAAATGTCCAACAAGCGCAGTTTAGACGCTCACGGGAGTCCCCTTGGAAATTCTGTGCTCTGGGCCTTTTTGGGTATCTTTTTAGCCTACTTTGCGCAGATTGCTGCTGCCATGATTGAGACGATGCTAGGGGTTGAAATGGGCTCGGAGAACACGGAAAATATTCTCCACATCATCGATACACTACCATTAGCGGTGCTTGTGACCAGCATTATCGGTCCGATTTTAGAAGAAATTGTCTTCCGGAAAATTATTTTTGGATCCCTTTATAAACGATTTAATTTCTTTATCTCGGCACTCATTAGCTCGGTGGTTTTTGCCTTGGCCCATATGGAACCGTCCCATATCTTACTGTATTCAGCGATGGGCTTTACCTTCGCCTTTCTCTATGTTAAGACTAAGCGTATTCTTGTGCCGATTTTCGCCCATGTCAGTATGAACACCCTGGTTGTCTTGGTTCAATTGGTTTATAAAGATGATCTGGAAAAATTACAGCGTGAGGCTGAGGCCATTCAAAACTTTATCGGAGGATTTCTATGAGACGTTCACCCTTGTTTTCCGGATTGATTTACTTCTTGCTAGGCGCACTATTTACCTACTTTGCCATTGATCATGTGCAATCAGATGGCTGGGGCTTTTTCAGCTACCTACTCATCCTACTAGCCACATTCGACTTTGGCTCAGGAATAAAAATGATGATTTTTCATGTTAAATTTAAGAAACAATTAAAAAAATAACAAAAGGGATCCCTACTACTGAAGTTCAGGGATCCCTTTTCATATACCTCAAAAGTACTTTTTTATAAGCCTGGCTCTTTTATCGACCACTTTTGAGGATTTATCAACCGCTTTGAACTTTTATCGACCACTTTTATAAATTTATCAACCACTTTCACCATTTTATCAACCACTTACCTTTTTTGACACTTCACCATTATTCATCACCATGCGCTCTTTGCCGAGGATAAAGATAAACAAGAAGGCTAGCCCCGCCGGTACGAGACCCCATGTAAAGGTGTGGACGATTGAGCTTGATAGGACATCAGTTATTTTGTCTAGAATCTGCGCTGGAATTTGATTCCTTGCCTCCTCCGACAATAAAGACCGGGAATCCCCAAACGATTGCCCCTTTGGAATTCCTCCTATACCGGCAAATGCCTTTTCAAGTCCTTCCGTGAAATCGTTCCGTTGAATCGATCCAAATACGGTAATTCCAATCGTCATACCTAGTGAGCGGATAAAGTTACTTGTCGAGGTTGCCGATCCCCTTTGCTCCATGCCAAACGGATGAATAGCCGCCATACTTAACACGGAAAACGAGAAACCAACCCCAAGCCCAATCACCACCATATAGATCGTCAAGACCGCTCTAGAAGTCTCTGGTGTAATCGTACTAAGTAAGATAAAGCCAACAATCAAAATAACTCCTGACAAAAACATAATGTTTCGATAGCTCAGTTTTGTCGTTAAAAAGCCACCAACCTGTGCGGTCACTACAGAGCCCACCATCATCGGTAATAAAATCAGCCCGGAATTGGTGGCACTACCGCCGTAAACGCCCTGCACGAAAATGGGGATATACACGGTTGCTGCCATAAAGGCTGCCCCGTAAAACAAGCCGACAAGGGTACTCCCTGCAAACAAGCGATTCTTGAACATCGAAAACGAGATGATGGGATCCTTCGCCTTTGTCTCAACAAATAAAAAGAGGAGGAAGAGTACCGCAAATCCGGTAAGCAAACTAATAATCACGCTAGAATCCCAATCATACTTCTGACCGCCCAGCTCCAGGGCAAACATTAAACAAACAACCGCACCAATCAAGGTCAACGCACCCCACCAGTCAATCGACTGCTTTTGGTGAACAGGTGATTCTTTGTAGGCGATGGTAATAAAAACGAGCGATAAGATCCCAAGCGGCAAATTGATATAGAAAATCCAATGCCAGCTAATGTGATCGGTAATATATGCTCCAAGCAATGGACCAAAAATACTTGATAACCCAAAGACCGCACCAAACATGCCACCCATTTTTCCCCGTTTTTCTGGTGGGAATAAATCAAACATAATGGTAAACGCAATCGGCACAAGTGCCCCGCCGCCGATACCTTGAATGGCCCGGTAGATGCTTAATTGCGTAATCGTTTCAGCGGTGCCACACAAGGCCGAGCCGACCATAAATAATATCAAACCAAACATAAAGAACCGCTTCCGCCCATACATATCCGATAGTTTTCCGAAAATCGGCATCCCCGCCATCTCCGCTACCATATATGCTGACACGACCCAAACAAAGCTCTCGAGGCCGCCCAGATCACCGACAATGGTCCCCATCGCGGTCACGACAATGGTATTATCCATCGATGCCATTAAAATCCCCAATAATAACCCTGTCACAACTAGACCTAATTTTCCTTCCTTCGCTCCCATACCATTTCTCCTTTAGCGCTTTGTATTTGTCTTGACGGTCGAAGATGTATCCTGCGTGAACACATCTGTATACTCCACCAAACCAATCTGACAGCCTCTTCCAATTTTCACACGATTTCCTCGTACTACATTAGCCGTTGTATTTTCTAAATAAATGTCATCCCCTTCAATGACCTTTGCCGTCAGGAACCCTTCCTTTTTAGAAAGGGAAATGTTCGTAAAAGGAATCAGCCAAGCCCCTCTCTTCACAGTAATCTTACTGCCGCCAATTTCATCTGCCGTACTATTCCCAAAGCTCAAGAGAATTTTCACCGTATCAGCGGTTAATAATCCTTTGATTTCAAAGCCGCCGCTTGAATCAAACGTCTCGTATTCCACGTCTCCATTCACGGCGATACTCCCTTTGATCGATGCAGTATCACCACTAAGGCGCTCACCGACTTCCAGCATCCCTAAGATCTTCATCTGCTTCAATTTGGCTTGATGGTCAATCATCATCGTTCCCATCACTAAGGTTTTGTTCGCTTCCACATTCCCTTTAAATTCAGCCTCACCCATAATTTTGACTGAATCTGCACTGATATTCTCCATCACTTCACACGTTCCGTACACATGATACGTAGAACAGGTCACATCATTTACAATCGTTCCTTCTCCGCGGATGCTGATTTTATCATATTCCCCACCGGGATAACTTCCCGAGCCATTAATAATTAGCTTTTTAGCATTCGTCACGTTGATCCCTCCCCTTAAACCTGTCTCACATCATCAATAACAGCATGCTTATCCTGTGAAAATTCCTCTGAATATTCGACAATACCAATCTGACAGTTCGCACCGATTCGCACTTGGTTACCGCGAACGACCTTTGCGGATGTGTTTTCTAAATAAATTTTGTCCCCTTCTATCAAATCCACCTCTAGTTGTGTCTTATAGAATGGTTTAAACAACGTACCAATGAACGACCCTGTATGCTGTTTGACGGTAATCGTCTGGCCGCCAATTTCCTTGGCTCTACAATCCCCGTAAATCTCAACATCAACTTGGTCCGCATTTAACAGACCGCCAATCGTAAAGCGGTATTTTCCTTTAAAACGTTCTACTTCACAATCTTCTCCCACCGAGAAAATCCCACGGAGCCTAATTTCCTCACTCTTTACCTTGCCACCCACAGCAGTTTTCCCAGAAACCTTTAGCTGCTTTACAAATAGATTTCCCTCAATTTTCGCGGTTCCTTCGACTTGTAGCTTTTCCGCCTCTATTGAACCTTCAAAGCGGGCAGTTCCATTAACCTTCGCTTTCGTAGCCTTAACGTTCCCTTTAAGAAAGCCTGTGCCATTACTATCAAGAACATTGCAGTCTATATCATTATTAATCGTGCCCCGTCCATTTAATGACACAAGGTTAAATTGTCCACCGTTGGATGACCCTAAGCCGTTGATCACTAGGTCTCCTCTATTTTTCGATTCCATTGTCATTCTCCTTTATACTAATTTCGATTTAATTTCCTCCATACAGGTCATCAACGATACGGTTGTGACCACCTTTGTCCCGCGCTCAAAATAAAGACCTTCCGTATTGATCACAACTAGACAAGAGGAAACCCCCAACTTTCGTGTAATCACTAGCTCACAGTTCTTTTGCTTAATCTGCGCCCCTTGATCCTTAAGCACTTGAAGTAACATTTTTCCTTCATCCAAATTAATCTCTCCTGATTGCAGAAGTTTTTCTAATACATAAACCTCCAGGATTCTAGATAAAGTAAATAGATCGCTTCCTTGATCTTGTTCTATATACATATTCATCACTTGTTCTGAAACAATGTTACGTTTTATTAATTCCACCCTACTCAGCTGTAAATCTGTCAAATTCGGCGAAAACATATCCGCCAGCTCATCCAAGGATAAATTTTCCTTCATGGACTGGATTTTATTAATTCTTTCTAAGATCTTTTCTTTCGGAAAAAAGGTTTCCTGTCCGGTAAACGTTGATTTCCGAATGAACCATTCCTCAGGAATCAAATCTTTCCGCTTCCAACGATATAGCTGCCCGTACGATATCCTTGCCATATCAAGTAAATCCTTTTTAGATATTAACTCCTCGCTCATGTGTAAAACCCCTTTCTAGTAATAATGTAACATAACACTGTTACGTTGTAAATAAGTGGCTTTTCAATATAAAAAAAAGACCTTCCACATTTCTGTGAAAAGTCCATAAAGCCTTACTCTTCTATATCTTCCGTTGGATAGTGCTTTAAAAAATAAACTAGTGACTGCAGCTCGACTGCTAGATCAATGTGATGCACCCTTATCGAGGCTGGGACATTTAACCGTGCAGGGGTAAAGTTTAAGATTCCTCCCACATTGGCATTCACCAAGCGGTCGGTAATCATCTGGGCCACTGGGGCGGGCACGGTCAAAATCGCAACAGAAATTGCCTCTTCCGTTATCACCTTCTCCAATTCATCCATATGATAAACGGGGACCTCCCGAATCATCGTTCCCATTTTAGCCGGGTCCACATCGAAGGCACAGGATATTTTTGTATTGTTATTTTTTAAAAAATTATAATTTAAAAAAGCAGTCCCAAGGTTACCAACCCCAATTAACGCCACCTTTGTTAATTCATCCTGATCGAGCGTTTTCCGGAAGAAGGTTAATAGATAATTGACGTTATAGCCATAGCCCTTTTTCCCTAGGGCACCGAAATAGGAAAAATCCCTGCGAATCGTTGCAGAATCAACCTTCACAGCTTCACTTAGTTCTGCTGATGATACCCTTTGCTTTCCAGAAGTATGCAGGTTTTTTAAAAATCGATAATAGAGGGGCAACCGTTTGGCTGTCGCCTGTGGTATCTTCATCGTTTCATTACTCATAATCTCCCACACCCCATGAATGGTTTAGTTAACAAATTATTTAACTTGTTTTGTTCGTTTAAAATCGCCATTTTTCCCGCCCGTTTTCTCCACTAAATAGGTCGGTCCAATGACCATACTTTTATCCACTGCCTTACACATATCGTAAACGGTTAAGGCACATGCCGAGGCAGCTGTGAGCGCTTCCATTTCTACACCTGTATTTCCCTTCGTTTTCACTGATGCAGCAATCTGTAATTGATACGTCTCATCGTCACTCTTTTCCCACGTAAAAGAAACATTTACCCCTGTTAAGGGAATCGGGTGACACATCGGAATAAGATCCCATGTCTTTTTCGCTGCCATGACCGCCGCAACCTGCGCAACCGCTAAGACATCGCCTTTTTTCATTTTATGATTGGTTATTTTTTCAAAAATTTCTTTATTAACCGTTATGCTAGAGTGAGCAAGAGCTGTACGTGCTGTTTCTGGTTTGTCACTGACATCCACCATTTTTGCTCTGCCTTCTTCATTAAAGTGAGTAAATTCTGCCATAAATAAATCCTCCTACCCAAAAATAATACACTATTTTTCCTTTTATGTGTGAAACTTTGAACGAAAGCCCACATTTTTTCTTCATAAGGGCATCACAGCCCCTGACAATCACGCTTTATTGCCGACACTCCGGTTATACGGTACACTATTTATATAGAAAAGAGGCGGATACTGCCATCTTTTGTGTAATAGAGGTGAATAGATATGATTTTATTGCAAGTAAATCAACTACAAAAATATTATGGCGCTGACCTTATTTTATCGAATATAAAGCTAGAATTACAAACTCGTGACCGCGTCGCCCTCGTTGGCCGTAACGGTGCAGGCAAATCAACATTATTAAAGATTATCGCCGGCCAATTATCCCATGATGGCGGAGAGATTATCAAGCCGAAGGAAGTGTCCATTGGCTATTTAGCACAAAATACCGGTTTAGAGTCCCATTTGTCGATATGGGAGGAAATGCTGACCGTTTTTGCCCCGCTTCGGGCCATGGAGCAATCAATCCGGAAGCTAGAAGAACAAATGTCTGATTCTAGTGTGTTCACGGACACAGGGAAATACGAAAAAATATTAAAAGAGTATGATCAGCTCCAGGTGAAGTTTAAGGAACAGGGTGGCTATCAATACGAAGCTGATATTCGTTCTGTCCTGCATGGGTTAAATTTTCAAGACAATTCCTTAATGATTTCCAGTTTAAGCGGCGGACAAAAAACGCGGCTTGCCCTTGGAAAATTATTGCTGACAAAACCAGATATTCTAATCTTGGACGAACCGACAAACCATTTAGATATCGATACCCTTTCCTGGCTTGAACAATATTTACAAAGCTATGTTGGGGCAATTTTAATCGTTTCCCATGACCGCTATTTTTTAGATAAAGTCGTCACACAGGTGTACGAGGTTTCACGGAAGCAAATCCAACGATTTACAGGTAACTATAGTGCCTATCTTGAACAAAAGACTGCTAATTATGAGCGCGATCTGAAGCTTTTTGAAAAACAACAGCAAGAAGTCGCTAATCTCCAAGACTTTATTCAAAAGAATCTTGCCCGTGCCTCGACAACGAAACGGGCACAAAGTCGGCGGAAGAAGCTAGAGAAGATGGAGATCATGGATCGACCACTTGGTGATGAAAAGTCAGCCACATTCTCGTTTGAAATAGACAAGCAGAGCGGGAATGACGTCTTAACGGTTGATTCATTAGCAGTGGGGTATCAAGGGGCAAAAGTATCTGAAGCGATCAGCTTCCGGGCTTATAAAGGCGAGAGTATTGCCCTCGTTGGACCAAATGGGATCGGAAAGTCGACCCTGCTTAAAACCATTATTAAAAAGCTCCCCGCACTGGCTGGAACCATTCAGTATGGAACAAACCTATCGATTGGCTATTATGACCAGGAGCAGGCGGAATTAACCTCCAATAAGCGAGTATTAAACGAACTCTGGGATGACTATCCGTTAAAAAATGAAAAAGAAATTAGAACGGTATTAGGCAATTTCTTATTTTCAGGTGATGACGTCCTGAAGATTGTTTCCACCCTAAGTGGTGGGGAAAAAGCACGCCTTGCCCTCGCAAAGCTGATGCTGGAAAAAGCCAATGTACTCATTTTGGACGAGCCGACGAACCATCTAGACCTGGATAGCAAGGAAGTGCTTGAAAATGCTCTTATAGATTATCCGGGTACGATCTTGTTCGTCTCCCATGATCGTTATTTTATCAATCGAATCGCTACAAAGGTCTTAGAGCTTAGTCGTCTTGGCAGCACAGAATTCCTCGGTGATTATGATTATTATGTCGAAAAAAAGCTCGAGCAGGAAGAGCTTGCGGCACTCGCGCTAATGGCTTCTGCTAATAGCACAGCTGCAAAGGAAGCATTGGAGAAAAACAGTTATCAACAGGATAAGGAAAGTAAGAAGCTCGAACGGCAACGTAAAAGAAAGTTAGAAGAAATTGAATTACGGATTGAAGAACTGGAAGCGCAAATCGAGGCGTATGACCAGCAATTATGTGATCCGGCGGTTTTTCAGGATCACGAAAAGGTATTGGAAATTAACATCAAAAATGAAAAAGCCAAGGCTGAGCTTGAACAATTAATGGACGAGTGGGCAGAACTGGCTGAGTAAGAGATCAAACCGGGCATCGCCCGGTTTTTCTTACTTCATGTTGTCATTTAGCCGTTTTACCTAATTCACAGGTATCATACAATTCCTTCAAGTAATAAAATTAAATCAGCATGTTCATAAGTTGTTAATTCAATCGATAAATTTTTTTTAACATTCCCTTTTCCACAAACTTATTCACATCCCCGATGGCTAAATCGCAAATAGTTTTTATGCTTTTCCACATTATCCACAATAAACACAATACTTATCCACATTATCAACAAGAACACACGTACTTATCCACATTTTTCTTAAAATTAACTCTTTTGAAATAAATATTTATCCACAAAATAGGTTATTTCTTTCAATTAATCAATCGTTTGATTAATTATCCCCAATTAATTAAGATAACTTAACTAATCAATCATTTAATTAGTTTATTGTTCTCTCTTGATAAACCATCAAATCCCCATTTCAAAAGACTCCACCCTACTCTAATCAATCGTTTGATTAACTCGTTGTACTCTAAAAAGGACAACTTTAATAACCCATCATCTAACTAATCAATCGTTTAATTAGTTGTTTTTTCCTCAAATAAAAAAACTCTTCCTGAATTAGGAAGAGTTCCACATGCGAGCTTATAGTTAACCATTATATAATTCGATGTCTAGTCCAGGAATCGCATTAAGGTCAAGACCTGCTCTGATTCCTTTTTCAAACATCACACTGCCTGCAGCAGCAATCATAGCGGCATTATCTGTGCATAACGATAATGGAGGAATGACTAATTCAATTCCTGGATTCTTAGAAAAGGCGTGTTCGAGCGCCTGTCTTAATCCCTTATTTGCAGCCACCCCACCCGCGATCAGGATCTGTTCAACCCCATATGCCGCAACAGCTTTCTCCGTCTTTTTGACCAACACTTCAATTACACTTGCTTGAAAGCTTGCAGCTAAATCTTCAGGGGCAATAGACTCTCCACGCTGTTCAGCATTGTGAACCGCATTAATAACGGCTGATTTTAATCCACTAAAACTAAAATCATAGGAACCTTCCTCTAACCAGGCACGCGGTAAAGGAATCGTCGGATTACCTTCCTGAGCTAACCGGTCAATATGCGGTCCGCCTGGATATGGCATATGTAGAGTTCTTGCCACTTTATCATAGGCTTCACCTGCAGCATCATCCCTTGTTTCTCCAATAACTTCAAAATGACCATGTTCCTTCATATAGACAAGCTCCGTATGTCCACCAGATACCACAAGGGCTAGAAGTGGAAATTTGAGCTCGGTAATTAACCTATTGGCATAAATATGCCCAGCAATATGATGAACAGGCACAAGCGGCTTATTATGAGCAAAGGCAAGTGCTTTCGCTGCATTCACTCCAATTAATAGTGCTCCTACCAAGCCTGGCCCTTCTGTTACGGCGATGGCATCAATCTCTGCCATAGTAAGATTCGCCTGTTGTAGCGCTTCCTCTATCACGATTGTGATTTGTTCAACATGATGACGAGAAGCAATTTCAGGGACTACTCCCCCAAAGCGTTTATGACTTTCGATTTGCGAGGCAACCACATTCGCGGCCATTTCACGACCATTTTTAATAATGGCTACTGCCGTTTCATCGCAACTTGTTTCAATTCCTAATATCAATAGCTCTTTCTTCATAAGTTCACCCACATGATTAATGCATCTTCCTGATTATCGGAATAATAATTTTTGCGGATTCCACCATTTTGAAAACCAAATTTCCGATAAAGGGATTGCGCAATATGATTCGTAACACGTACTTCTAGCGTCATCGTTCTTGCCCCCATCTCTCGGACAACAGACATTAACTTATTCATTAACGCCTCCCCAAGTTTCTTTCCTCTATAGCCTGGCAAGATGGCTACATTTGTAACATGTGCTTCATCAATCACAACCCAAGTCCCACAATAGCCAATTATTTGTTCGCCTTCCTCTAAAACGATATAGACAGCAAATTTATTGTGGTGTAATTCATTATAAAATGCCTCACGACTCCATGGTGTTGTAAAAGAAGCGTGTTCAACCGCTAAAACTTGGTCAATATCCTCTTCCTTCATAAAACGAAAACTCAAAGAATCTCCCATTTGTCTCTATCCCTATCCGTTTAAAATTTTTCCTTTTGCCTCCAACCATTTCGCTTCTGCTTCTGCTAAACGTATATAATTCGGCACAAAGGAATGAATGTCTTCCCCCATTTTCTCCTTACCCAATAATGCAAGCTCTGCAGGACGAGGATTGTATTCTGTAATGCTAGCAAACGTGGCTTGAGTGCCTAACGTTTTTTCAAGAATAGCCCGATGAATAGGTACATCATTACCGACAAATAAAATAGGCTTGCCCATCGCTGCTATTCTTAACGCCCATTCATCAACCATGACTAACTGATCTTCAACCACAGCTGTCAGTTTCCCATTTTCTCCTTGATAGAGGGCTGTGTATATCTGGCCCCTTCGTGCATCGACTAACGGTGCCACATAGCCATCAAAGTATCGTCCAATGCCAGCAGCCAAAACTTCTAAGCTTGATATCCCTACAAGTGGAATGTTTAACGACCATGCTAATGTTTTTGCAATCGTTACCCCAATTCGAACCCCAGTATAAGAACCTGGACCCTTTGCCACCACAATTTTTGTTAAATCAGCAGGAAGTCGTTCGCAATCCTTCATCAAAGTTTGAATGGCTGGCATGATACGAACAGAGTGGTTCTTTTTTAAGTTTGTCATAAACTCGCCAAGTACTTGGTTATCATCTAAAAGCGCTACTCCTAATGGATGGTTAGAAGTATCAATCGCCAATATAGTCATTTAAAAATCTCCTTACATAATTCCTCATATCTATTTCCTGTTGGAACGAAGACCATTTTTCTACGATCCTCTTCTAGGCGATATAAAAATATGGTTAATCTTTCTTCCGGAAGTTGCTCATCTATTAGATGAGCCCATTCTACTACTGTGACTCCGTCACCATTAAAGTATTCATCAAAGCCTAAATCCTCATAGGAGTCTGCGACGCGATAAACGTCCATATGATATAAGGGCAGCCTGCCTTTATATTCTTTAATAATGGTAAACGTTGGGCTATTCACGTTTTTCTTTATTTCAAGACCTTTTGCCAAACCTTTTGTAAATGTTGTTTTACCAGCACCAAGATCACCTTCAAGTGCAATAATATCACCAGGGTGTAACAGTTCAGCCAATCCTGCAGCGAATTGACCCGTTTCCTCGGAATTCGTTGAAATTCGTTCAAATTGATTCATGTAATCACCTTTACTTTAACATAACTATCCTATATTTACATTTTACCCTTATTTATGTGCAAAAAAAACCTTAGGATCTTTCCTAAGGATTCATTTTCAATATGAATGACTTTATTGATTCGCATTAAGTCAGCTTTTAAGGACATAAAAAAAGACGAAACCTTGTTTCGACCAATTTTATACGTATAAATGGCGGTCCGGACGGGACTCGAACCCGCGACCTCCTGCGTGACAGGCAGGCATTCTAACCAACTGAACTACCGGACCAAATTGCGGGGGCAGGATTTGAACCTACGACCTTCGGGTTATGAGCCCGACGAGCTACCAGACTGCTCCACCCCGCGACAATAAGAAATATAAAATTAAACCATGCCCTTAGTTACTAAGGACTGTCCCGACTTCAGAAAGCTTACTCAAGTAGCAGCTCAGTCGGTACAACTCGCAGGTAATTCTTTGTAGCAACGCTCGTTGCTCCACCCCGCGACAATAAAAAGTATTAAGATAAGATTAAACAGCCTGGCAAC
>NZ_CCAS010000064.1 GCF_000612625.1 Neobacillus jeddahensis | reverse complement strand
TACCGCCATCGGCTTGCAGTTATCACTGTTGTGGCCTAATTTTATGCAATTAGCCGGAAACGTGATTGCCTTGCCATTATTCATGGAGACCTTTGCTTTTTTCTTTGAAGCTATTTTTTTAGGGATATACATCTATACTTGGGATCGATTTGAGAATCAGCGTAAACATTTGCTCCTCCTGATTCCTGTTGCCATCGGGGCTTCCTTTTCGGCTGTTTTTATCACCATTGTCAATGCCTTTATGAATGCACCGCAAGGATTTGACCTCGTAAAAGGTCAGTTAGTGAATGTCAGTCCAATCGTGGCGATGTTTAATCCTGCGATGCCCACAAAGGTCGCCCATGTTGTCGTCACAGCATATATGACATCTGCCTTTGTGCTGGCTGCGATCGGTGTGTATCGACTGTTGAAAGGATCGGATCATCTGTACCACAAAAAGGCCGTTTTTTTAACGATGAAGCTTGGACTGGTTTTTTCGATTGCGACAGCACTATTAGGTGATTTTTCTGGTAAATATTTGGCCGAATACCAACCCGAAAAATTAGCAGCTGCTGAGTGGCATTTTGAAACAGGAAAAGAAGTTCCATTGATTTTGTATGGGGTTCTGGATAACGGGGAAATCAAGTACGCAATTAAAATTCCCTTTGCCCTCAGCATCTTAGCCGGCGAGGTCCCTAATGCTGAGGTCATAGGCCTGGATCGATTTTCTGAGGATGAAGTGCCACCACTTTATATCCATTATCTATTCGATACAATGGTAACGATTGGGATGTGGCTAGCCCTGTTGTCTTTCGTTTATGTTATCGGCGTTTGGAAAAAATGGACCTTTGTCATCAGCAAATGGTTTCGCTGGCTACTTGTTCTTGGGGGACCGCTTTCCATCCTTGCTATTGAAGCTGGATGGTGGCTGGATGAGGTAGGTCGTCAGCCATGGATTTTACGCGGGATCATGCGAACAAAAGATGCTGCCACAACAAGTGGGCACGTAGATACCATGTTACTTTTATTTGCAGGACTTTATTTGATTTTGGGTGTCGGAAGTGTGGTGGTGCTCATCCGTATGTTTCGGAAAAACTCGGTGGAACAAGAATTGGCGGATCGAGCGGTGGAGAAGGCAGGTGAGTTGACATGACCTTAGAAATGATCGGTATAACCGTATTGGGAGTATTTCTTTTTGGATACATTATTGTGGCTTCGATTGATTTTGGGGCAGGATTTTTTAATGCCTATAGTACGGTGACAGGTAAACAGCATATTTTGACAAAAATCATCCAACGCTATTTATCGCCAGTCTGGGAAGTCACCAATGTATTTCTCGTGTTTTTCTTTGTCGGCATGGTTGGTTTTTTTCCGAAAACCGCTTATTATTTCGGGACAACCTTGCTCGTACCTGCCAGCATCGCGATTATTCTTTTGGCAATCCGTGGCGCCTATTATGCCTTCACCACATACGGCGGACTAAAACATAAACGGTATACCGTTCTGTACGGTCTGACTGGATTATTTATTCCTGCATCATTATCGACGGTGCTGACGATTTCAGAGGGTGGATTTGTGACGATGAAGAATGGCGGTCCGAATCTTAATTATTGGAAGCTGTTCACAAGCCCGTTATCCTGGAGCATTGTCGTACTTAGTCTCACCGCTGTGTTATATATATCTGCTGTATTTTTGACCTGGTATGCGGACCATGCGAAGGACGAAGCGGCCACGAGCCTGTTACGAAAATATGCCTTAACATGGGCAGGACCAGCGATCATCACGGCTGCAGGGATCATCGTGGAGATGAAGTCCCACAATCCTGAACACTATCAGCGACTCGTGGCTGTTTGGTGGCTGTTTGCTCTATCGTTTGTTTTATTTGCGGGGACAGTTTATTTTATATGGAAGAAGCGCAGCTATGGTTTAGCCTTCGCGCTGCTGATCGGACAATTTGCGTTGGCCTTTTTGGGCTATGGTATCTCGCATTATCCTTATTTACTCTACCCATACCTTACCCTGTACGATAGCTTTACAAATGAAGCGATGGCGATTGCGTTGGTTGTGGCATTTATTGCGGGTCTTGGTTTACTCATACCATCGCTCTATCTTTTGCTCAGACTGTTTTTATTTAATAAAGACTATGTCCAAGGGAAACGAAATGATCATGTATAAGGGGGGAAGGGATGATGGCTGACTTTCTCATTTTCTATGCACCATTTGTGATTCTTCTTGCCTCGATTGCGGCAGCCTTCTGGGCAGCACAAAAAGATGATGCTGTAAAAAAATGAATGAGGGTTAGGACCTGTTGAAGTGTCCTAATCCTCATTTATTTTATTGACAAAAAAACCTGAAATTTTGGCAATAATCATTGACATTCAAACCATCATTTGAATATGATATAATCAAATGAACATTTGAATGAAGAAGGTGATGGATTTGAAAGATCGCGATGTTTGCGAGATTACATGTGTAGATAGTGAAAAAACCGCTCGAATTCACCAACAACTGAAACGTGATAACCATCTCCCTGACGTGACCAAGCTTTTTAAGGCATTGTCGGATGAGACGCGATTGAAAATAGCTTATGCGTTAACACTTGAAGAGGAACTATGCGTTTGTGATGTGGCAACAATAGTTGGTGCAACAACGGCAACCGCTTCGCATCATTTACGTCACCTAAAGGGATTAGGTCTAGCAAAATATCGCAAAGAGGGGAAACTAGTCTATTATTCTCTTGATGATGAGCATGTCAAACAGCTCCTTTGCATAGCGATCGAGCACCAAGCAGAGGTGGCAGATCGTGGGTGAACGATTGAAAAATGGGTTTAAGGCTTTCAAGTGTTTACCTGCGCGAGTACTGTAAATTCACAAGAACTGTCGTCTGATTATGGAGTAAAGAGAATTTTGATTCTGCATCGAAACAGCAAGATAAGAAAAAACTAACCTTAATCGTAATTTTTTCGTTTTAGAATGAGATAAATAAAAAAGCTACTCTACGAAGAGAGCTTGGGGGGATTAACATGGGTCATCATCACCATGGCCATGCAAATGGCCATACACATGGTCACTCACACGGCCATTCACATACAGGAAATAAAAAAGCATTATTGAGTTCTTTCCTATTAATTGCTGCATTTATGATTGTAGAAGTCATAGGCGGCATTTTCACCAATAGTTTGGCGTTACTGTCGGATGCGGGTCATATGTTAAGTGATGCTGCTGCCCTTGGGTTAAGTTTCTATGCGATCAAGCTTGGTGAGAAGAAAGTTTCTCAAGAAAAAACCTATGGCTATAAACGATTTGAAATTATTGCTGCCGCCTTGAATGGGCTAACGCTTATCGTCATTTCTGTTTATATTTTCTATGAAGCGTTTCAACGTTTTTTCGCTCCGCCAGAAGTTCAAAGTACGGGAATGTTGATAATCTCTGTTCTTGGGTTGGTTATCAATATCATTGCTGCGTGGATCTTGATGAAGGGCGATAAGGATGAAAACTTGAATGTACGAAGTGCCTTTCTGCACGTACTAGGCGATATGCTCGGTTCGGTTGGGGCAATTGTGGCGGCACTCCTTATTATGTTGTTTGGCTGGGGAATCGCTGACCCGATTGCTAGTGTGATCGTAGCTATTTTAATCCTCATGAGCGGGT
This sequence comes from Neobacillus jeddahensis, assembly GCF_000612625.1. Classification (GTDB taxonomy): domain Bacteria; phylum Bacillota; class Bacilli; order Bacillales; family Cytobacillaceae; genus Neobacillus; species Neobacillus jeddahensis. The sequence continues at coordinate 18,550 of NZ_CCAS010000064.1, read as the reverse complement.
TTCGGGTAACAAAGGAATCCTTTCATATCTTAATGGAAGGTGCTCCGACACAGATTAATATGAAGGAAGTAAAAGATGCCTTAAGGCAGATTCCGTTGGTAAAGGAAGTTCATGACCTGCACATTTGGACGATTACCTCAGGATATCCAGTTTTAAGCTGTCATATTACTATTTTGGATAACGGGATACATGATGAAATTCTGTCCCAATCGCAACGGGTCCTTCATGATGAATTCCATATTGAACATAGCACCATCCAAGTCGAAAAAGAAACCAATGGCTGCCCCAGCCTGCATGGAACATGCAACTAACACGCTATTTGTTTGTAACCAATATAAAAAACCTTATGTGGATGTGCTGTTATTGTCAGCTCAAATCAACTAAGGTTTTTTATTTGCAGTAAAGAGGGATGCTGATGGAATTCAAGTTTCCCTTTATTTCTCAATTTTGTTTGGTACAATGGTGCTTATAGTAAAAAAAATCACTTACATTGAGGAGGAACACTGTTGAAAAATACAGTCAATCCGTTGGACAAGCATTTTAAAATTGCCCACAGGGAAGCCCTGTTCGGGGTTATTCTTGTTGTTATTAATTTTATTTGGTGGTATGGCTTCGGCTATGGCCTTGGCTCGGGGAAAGTGGAGAATTATACGTACATATTTGGTTTACCAGCCTGGTTTTTTTATAGCTGTATTTTAGGCTTCCTTGTCATGACCATCCTCGTTATTCTGACGATAAAATTTTTATTTAAAGATGTTCCCTTTGATGAAGAAGAGGGGGAACACCAATGAATTGGCCAGTTATTACACCATTAATTATTTTTTTACTAATCATTTTTGCTGTCGGCATATGGTCAAACAAGTTTGTCCTCAAATCCAATTCGTTTCTAGAAGAATACTTTCTAGGTGAACGCCAAATGGGCGGTTTCATTCTGGCCATGACGATGGTCGCCACCTATGGCAGTGCCAGCAGTTTTATCGGCGGCCCAGGTGTTGCTTATACGCAGGGATTAGGCTGGGTGTTTCTAGCAATGGCCCAACTTGCAACTGGCTATTTTACGTTAATGATACTAGGAAAGAAATTTGCGATTGTCGCTCGCCGGTACAAAGCGATTACGTTAATTGACTTCCTAAAGGAGCGTTATCATAGTAAAACTGTTGTATTGTTATCGGCAGCCAGTATTATTATTTTCCTTTTTTCATCGATGACTGCACAATGGATTGGTGGAGCTCGGTTGGTTGAATCATTAACAGGCTTGTCCTACACAACAGCTTTATTCATTTTTGCTTTTTCCGTCCTTGTGTTTGTCATTGTCGGCGGGTTCCGGGCTGTAGCCTTAACAGATGCCATTCAGGGGGTTGTTATGTTTTTAGGTACCTTGATTCTGTTGATCGCTACGATTAAAGCTGGAGGAGGGGTTCCGAAAATCATCTCTGATTTAGCCGCAGAAAATCCAAATTTAATTAGTCCTTTTGGGGCAGAACGAAATTTAACTCCTGCTTACGTCTCTTCATTTTGGATTTTAGTTGGAATAGGGGTAGTGGGGTTACCACAAATTACTGTCCGTGCTATGTCTTATAAAAATTCGAAGGCCATGCATAGTGCAATTATCATTGGAACGATTGTTGTGGGCTTCATCATGTTGGGAATGCATCTCATCGGCGTATTTGCCCGTCCTGTCCTACCAGGGGTAAAAGTCGGTGATACGGTCATGCCGTTGTTATCAATGAAGGTTCTTCCTCCATTTGTGGCCGGAATTGTCTTGGCTGCTCCTATGGCGGCGATCATGTCAACAGTCGATGCATTATTAATTCTTGTTAGTTCGGCAATCGTGAAGGATGTTTATTTAAACTACATCAAGCCGAATGCCTCAAATAACCAGATAAAAAAGATTAGTTTCAGTGTGACGGCGATTATCGGTATTTTAGTCATTCTTCTTTCGTTAAGTCCGCCTGACCTGATTGTTTGGCTGAATTTATTCTCGTTCGGCGGCTTAGAATCGGTGTTTATTTGGCCAGTTATTTTAGGGTTATATTGGAAAAAAGGGAATAAACACGGTGCAATTGCCTCGATGATTTTAGGAATGGGTTCTTATATTTTATTAGATCGCTTCTACCCAAATGCCTTTGGCCTACATACGGTGGTCCTTCCGATTCTTCTTTCATTCGTAGGATTTATTGTCGTCAGCCTGCTTTATCGTCAAAAGGCAGGAACTTCTCATATGGAATTTCAAAAGTAACTCTTTTTGAAAAATGTTTTGGTTGCAATTTTCTAAATAAATTTTTAGAATGAATTAACAGAATGACTGAATGAGGTGTACCCATGTTTGAGATTATTAGAATATTGTCGGCTCTTACGATGCCAGGGATACTCGTCTTACTTTTTACACGGGTTGCTTACAATCGGGTTGTCGGTCTTATTTTAACTGTTGCGCTTATCGCTGCGTCCGTATATAAAGGTTATACCAACACGTTCTTACTCATTGTTATCGATGCCTTTTCATTAACGGCAGGCTTTTGGTTGGCAGCTAAAATGAAACCGCGCGTACTCAATAAGAATTAGTACAAATTAGTCTGCCTATCTGAGGCAGGCTTTTTTTTATAAATACAAAAAAACGAATGCTAGTTCGCATATTGGTGGTTTGTTTTTGGGTGAATGTGGTAGAATATTAATATGCATTTTAGAGAATACACTTTCTAGCACAGCCCGGTCCAAAAACATGTTTTTTAGCTGAAAGTGATTTATATAAACAGGAGGAACAGTTTGTGAAGGACCAATTTGAATTAGTTTCAAAATACTCACCACAAGGTGACCAACCGGAAGCCATCCGCCAATTAGTAGAAGGTGTCCGTCAGAATAAGCTCCATCAAACCTTACTTGGTGCGACAGGTACGGGTAAAACATTTACCGTTTCTAACGTGATTAAAGAGATTAATAAACCCACTTTGGTGATTGCCCACAACAAAACCTTGGCCGGACAGCTCTACAGTGAGTTTAAGGATTTTTTTCCTAATAATGCGGTAGAATATTTCGTCAGTTATTATGATTACTACCAACCTGAGGCCTACGTGCCCCAAACAGATACCTTTATCGAAAAAGATGCCAGCATCAACGATGAAATCGATAAACTTCGCCACTCGGCAACCTCAAGTCTATTCGAGCGGAAGGATGTTATCATCATCGCCAGTGTGTCCTGTATTTATGGTCTCGGTTCTCCGGAAGAATACAGCGAGATGGTGTTGTCACTAAGGTCAGGGATGGAAATTGAGCGTAATCAGCTGCTACGCCGCCTTGTTGATATTCAATATGAACGAAATGATATCGATTTTAAACGGGGGACCTTCCGTGTCCGTGGGGATGTCGTCGAGATTTTCCCTGTATCACGCGATGAGCATTGTATGCGCGTCGAATTTTTCGGGGATGAAATTGATCGCATTCGCGAGGTGGATGCCCTCACCGGTGAAATCATTGGTGAACGCGAGCATGTCGCCATTTTCCCGGCCTCTCACTTCGTTACAAGAGAAGAGAAATTACGCGTGGCGATCGAGAATATTGAAAAAGAACTGGAGGAGCGGCTTACCGAATTGAGAGCAGAGGATAAACTGCTTGAAGCACAGCGGATTGAGCAGCGTACCCGCTATGACTTAGAAATGATGAGGGAGATGGGTTTCTGTTCTGGAATTGAAAATTACTCCCGTCACCTGACACTTCGACCCGCCGGCTCCACGCCGTATACCTTACTTGATTATTTTCCAGAGGATTTTCTGTTGATTATCGATGAATCGCATGTAACATTGCCGCAAATCAGAGGAATGTTTAATGGTGATAAGGCACGAAAACAAGTACTAGTGGACCATGGCTTCCGTTTACCATCGGCACTCGATAATCGACCGCTTACCTTTGATGAATTTGAAAAACATGTTCATAATGCCATCTTTGTTTCAGCCACACCAGGTCCATATGAACTAGAGCATACTCCAGATATGATTCAACAAATCATTCGCCCAACTGGCCTGTTAGATCCAACTATTGAAGTTCGGCCGATTGAAGGACAAATTGATGACCTCATCGGCGAAATACAGGAACGTGTGAAGAAAAATGAACGGGTCCTTGTTACGACCTTGACGAAAAAAATGTCTGAGGATTTAACGGATTACTTGAAGGAAATTGGGATCAAGGTGCAATATTTGCATTCCGAGGTTAAGACGCTTGAGCGGATTGAAATTATCCGTGAACTACGTCTTGGAAAATATGATGTTCTTATTGGAATCAACTTGCTCCGAGAAGGACTCGATATTCCGGAGGTCTCCCTGATCACCATTCTCGATGCAGACAAAGAAGGTTTCCTCCGTTCAGAACGGTCTTTAATTCAAACGATTGGCCGGGCAGCAAGAAACGCCAATGGCCACGTGATTTTGTACGCTGATAAAATGACCAACTCGATGGAGCTGGCGATTAGTGAAACCAAGCGGCGTCGTGCGATTCAAGAGGAATACAACTTAAAACACGGCATCACTCCGCAAACGATTCAAAAGGAAATCCGTGATGTCATTCGTGCGACGCATGCCGCTGAGGAACAGGAAGAGTACAAACCGACGGCATCATTCAGCAAAATGTCGAAGAAGGAAAGAGATAAATTAATTATAACAATGGAAAAAGAAATGAAGACCGAGGCAAAGGCGCTTAATTTTGAACGTGCTGCCGAGCTTCGTGATTTATTGTTGGAATTGAAGGCGGAAGGATGACGTAAAAATGGCAATGGAAAAACTGATTGTGAAAGGCGCGCGAGCCCACAATTTAAAAAATATAGATGTCACCATTCCGAGAGATCAGCTTGTTGTCTTGACGGGACTTTCGGGTTCAGGGAAGTCCTCGCTTGCCTTTGATACCATTTATGCAGAAGGCCAGCGCCGCTACGTGGAATCCCTTTCGGCATATGCTAGGCAATTCTTAGGGCAAATGGATAAGCCTGATGTGGATGCGATTGAAGGTCTATCCCCGGCCATTTCGATTGATCAAAAAACAACAAGCCGGAACCCGCGCTCAACGGTCGGGACGGTAACAGAAATCTATGACTATTTACGATTACTTTATGCACGAGTTGGACACCCAACCTGCCCGATACACAAAATAGAAATCTCCTCGCAAACGATCGAACAGATGGTGGACCGAATTCTTGACTATCCAGAACGAACCAAGATGCAAATCCTTGCCCCTGTTGTTTCTGGTCGAAAAGGTACACATGTGAAGGTGTTTGAGGATATTAAAAAGCAAGGCTTTGTTCGGGTGCGAGTCGATGGGGAAATGGTCGATCTTGGTGATGAGATTGAACTTGAAAAAAATAAAAAGCACTCTATTGAAGTGGTTATTGACCGAATTGTTGTGAAGGAAGGCATTTCCGCTCGGGTTGCTGATTCACTTGAAACGGCCCTTAAGCTTGGCGAAGGAAAAGTCATTGTCGATGTCATCGGTGAAGAAGAGCTGCTATTTAGTGAAAATCATGCTTGTCCCCAATGCGGCTTTTCTATTGGTGAGCTAGAGCCACGAATGTTTTCGTTTAATAGTCCATTCGGTGCCTGCCCAGAATGTGATGGACTTGGCTCCAAACTTGAAGTGGATATTGAGTTAGTTATTCCTAATAAGGATTTATCGCTCAAACAGCATGCGATTGCGCCATGGGAACCGACAAGTTCACAATATTATCCACAATTATTAGAAGCCGTTTGTCATCATTTTGGTATCGATATGAACATTCCCGTTAAGGATATTCCAGAACATCTCTTGGATAAGGTTCTTTATGGCTCAGGGAAAGAAAAAATTTATTTCCGCTATGAGAATGATTTCGGACAGATTCGTGAAGGCAATATCGAATTTGAAGGCGTCATGCGCAATGTGGAACGCCGTTATAAAGAGACCAGCTCTGACTATATTCGGGAGCAGATGGAAAAATACATGGCCGAACAGCCATGTCCAACCTGTAAAGGCTACCGCTTGAAAAAGGAAACCTTGGCTGTTTTGATAAACGGGCGCCATATTGCCCAAGTGACGGATCTATCGATCGAGGAGGCTCAACAATTTTTTGCGGGGCTCAAACTTTCAGAAAAAGAAATGCAAATTGCGAAACTTATTTTTCGAGAAATTAGCGAACGACTTGGTTTCCTCATCAATGTTGGCCTTGATTATTTAACCTTAAGCCGTACTGCTGGGACATTATCTGGTGGGGAAGCCCAACGGATTCGCCTAGCCACGCAAATTGGTTCAAGGCTAACAGGAGTCTTATATATATTGGATGAACCCTCCATCGGGTTACATCAACGTGATAACGACCGCTTAATCGGCACCTTGCAAAGAATGCGCGACATCGGGAACACCTTAATTGTGGTCGAACATGATGAAGACACGATGATGGCAGCTGATTATTTAATTGATATCGGACCTGGTGCAGGCGTCCATGGCGGAGAAATTATCGCGGCTGGTACACCTGCAGAGGTCATGGCTGACCCGAACTCGCTAACTGGCCAATACTTATCCGGGAAAAAATTTATTCCCCTTCCGCTTGAGCGTCGCAAGCCGGATGGCCGCTTTATCGAGATCAAAGGTGCCTCCGAAAACAATTTAAAAAATGTAAATGTTAAGTTCCCGCTTGGGATGTTTATAGCGGTTACAGGGGTTTCAGGGTCAGGAAAAAGTACATTGATTAACGAAATTCTCCATAAATCGTTGGCGCAAAAGCTTCACCATGCCAAAACGAAGCCAGGGGAACACAAGACGATTAAAGGCATTGACTATTTGGAAAAGGTCATTGATATTGACCAATCGCCAATCGGTCGAACCCCACGCTCCAATCCAGCGACGTACACAGGTGTCTTTGATGATGTTCGTGATGTGTTTGCGACAACAAATGAGGCAAAGGTTCGCGGCTATAAAAAAGGACGCTTTAGCTTTAATGTCAAGGGTGGCCGTTGTGAGGCTTGTCGAGGCGATGGAATTATCAAGATTGAAATGCACTTCTTACCTGATGTGTATGTACCTTGTGAAATTTGTCATGGCAAGCGCTATAATCGTGAAACGCTCGAAGTGAAATACAAAGGGAAAAATATTTCTGATATTCTCGATATGACGGTCGAAGCAGCTGTAGAATTTTTTGAAAACATTCCAAAAATCAGTCGAAAGCTTCAGACCATTTTGGACGTTGGCTTGGGCTATATTAAGCTCGGTCAGCCAGCGACAACACTTTCAGGAGGCGAGGCACAGCGCGTAAAGCTAGCTTCAGAGCTGCACCGTCGTTCAACAGGTAAATCCTTCTATATTTTGGATGAGCCGACAACTGGTCTCCATGTTGATGATATTTCGCGCCTGCTCGTAGTTTTGCAGCGTTTGGTTGAAAATGGCGATACCGTCCTCGTGATTGAACACAATCTTGATGTGATAAAAGCTGCTGATTATCTGGTCGACCTTGGTCCAGAGGGCGGCGATAAAGGTGGAACGATTATCGCGACGGGAACCCCGGAAAAGGTGGCAGAGACGCCAGAGTCCTATACCGGCAAATACTTAAAACCTATTCTAGAGCGTGACCGTTTACGTATGAAACAACAACTAGAAGATAAAAGTGCCGTTAAGGCATAAGAAATGATAACAGTCGAAATCCTAATGGCTAGTCCTGTCTGGGTTTCGGCTTTTTTATCTTATAGAGTTAAGGAAAGCAGAAAAACAAAAATTATCCGAAACTTTCAACGTGCTATTTCGTAAATAATGGATAGAAGTACTCATTTGGAATATTGTCAAAGGCGTAAAGGTTCTCCTGGCTGAATAAACTTTAAAAGAATAAAAAATTATTTCTGAGGTGGAAAAGATGAATGAGCAACGGAAACGGATTTTACAAATGGTTGAGGAAGGCAAACTGAAGGCAGATGAAGCATTAGCACTACTGGACGAGCTGGAAAAAGCCCAGCAAACGATGGAGCAGAAGCAGGAGCAAATGGTTACTGAACTTTCTACCCATGTTAAATTTGAAGAAGCGAAAAAGGAAGAGCCTTTTCAAGCTAAATACCAATCCACAAAGGATAAATTATTCGATTTTGTCGATTCAGCTTTGAAAAAAATTAAGGATCTGGATTTAGACTTGAACTTTGGTCAATCAGTGGATATTTCGCATATTTTTCACCACGGTGACGTTGAGTTAAAAGATGTGGACATAAACGTGGCCAATGGTTCCGTTAAAATTGCCACTTGGGAGCAACCAGACGTACGAATTGAGTGCCAGGCAAAGGTATATCGCGTGGATAACCAGGATCAGGCACGGCAAAATTTTTTACAGGATGTCATTTTTGCAGTTGAACACCAGACATTACGATTTATGACACAACAAAAATGGATGAAGGTTGAAGCCACTATTTATGTTCCAAAGGCACAGTTTGAGCGAGTGCGTGTCAGAATGTTCAATGGCCCGATTTCAGGAGAAGCCATGAACGTTGACGACTTGCGCTTGAAAACGGCAAACGGAAAAATAACCTTAAGCGGAGTAGAAGGAAGAAAGGCTGAAGTCGAAACCGCAAACGGGAAAATTAAGGTGACGGGCAGTCAGTTTGACGAGGTAGAAACGGAGACCATTAACGGTGCGATTCAACTCGAGGGCGATTTTAGAAAAGTAGAAATGCAATCCTTTAACGGAAATATCAGCCTAAAAGAGGTTGGAACCCGTTCTGAATTGATTCAGGCAAAGGCAACCACCGGGGGAATCGACCTGCATATCCCAGAGACAATTCCCGTCAATGGGGAATTGAAGACGAATCTTGGCGGCTTTCATGTCAACCTTGTAGGTGTTCAAGTGCTTGAGGAGAAAAGCGAAATGATTCAAAAATCGCTTCGCTTCCAATCTGTCAATCATCCTGATAAAATGTTGAGAATATACGCAGATACAAAAACAGGCTCGATTACCATTCAAAAATCACAAGAACAATAGTAGGAGACGTTAGAAAATGAGATGGCTGATAGGATGTTTGATTAATGCAGTTTTATTTACGGCACTCGCAGGCTATTTTCATGATAGTTTTCAACTGACAGGATTTATGGCTGCACTGCAGGCGAGCATTTTATTATCCATCTTAAATGTGCTGGTCCGCCCGCTCCTGATCTTGTTTACTCTGCCGGTGACGGTTTTAACATTGGGGCTATTTCTCTTTGTCATTAATGCGATTACACTTGAGTTAACGGATTATTTGATGGGGGATGCCTTTGAAATTAGTGGCTTTGGCATGGCCCTATTTTTCGCCGTTGTGATGTCACTTGTTAACGTCATGATTCAAAAAACGCTTCTGGAGCCCTCGAAACGGGCGAAAAAATAATGAAAAAGGTGTACTCTGTTCATAAGGGTACACCTTTTTCATTTGGTTCTGTTCTAAAAAATGCTAAAATAGGAGATATGATTTTTATCAGTTCTCATTTTTCTAAAAAAACAATCCGTTTGAGGAGGAAGCTACTTGCCAAAAGTACGTACGAAAGATATATTGGAGAAATTTCAGCTAGAATTGATCAGCGGTGAAGAGGGAATTAACCGCCCGATTACCATGAGTGATATATCTCGTCCAGGGATTGAAATGGCTGGCTATTTTGAATTTTATCCGGCCGAGCGCATTCAACTGCTAGGTAAAACAGAATTGTCATTCTTTCAGGAACTATCTCCGAATGATCGTATATCCCGGATGGAACAGTTATGTACCGATATTACCCCCGCTATTATCGTCACAAGGGGGATTGATGTTCCAATTGAGTTAATGGAAGCATCGGAACGGGAGTCAGTGCCTGTCTTAAGGGCAACGATGAAAACAACGCGTTTTTCCAGCCGGCTAACGAATTTTTTAGAAAGCAAACTCGCGCCTACGACAGCCGTTCATGGTGTGTTAGTGGATGTTTATGGGATTGGCGTATTAATTACCGGTAAAAGCGGCGTTGGTAAAAGCGAAACAGCATTGGAATTAGTGAAGCGAGGTCACCGTCTCGTTGCGGACGATTGCGTGGAAATTCGGCAGGAGGATCAGGATACATTAGTCGGAACTTCACCGGATTTAATCGAACATTTATTGGAAATCCGGGGCTTAGGGATTATTAATGTGATGACGTTGTTTGGGGCAGGTGCTGTCCGCAGTAATAAACGAATTACATTGGTGATGAATTTAGAGATTTGGGATGCCAAAAAGCAATATGACCGCCTTGGATTAGATGAAGAGAAAATGAAGATTATTGACACTGAGGTGACCAAACTGACGGTTCCTGTTCGTCCAGGGCGAAATCTCGCGGTTATTATCGAAGTAGCGGCGATGAATTTCCGGTTAAAACGAATGGGCGTGAATGCAGCGCAACAATTTACCGATCGTCTTTCAGATGTAATTGAAGACGGCGACCAAGAAGATATGTAAGGGGAGAGACAGATGAGTGAAACGATTCAGCCATTAAACCCCATTGCCTTTTCACTAGGATCGATAGAGGTGCACTGGTACGGGATTATTATCGGTTCTGGTTTGGCCCTTGCGCTATTCCTTGCGATAAGGGAGGGCAACCGAAGGGGATTGCCTAAGGATACATTTGCGGACTTAATGCTGTGGGCGATTCCGATTGCCATTATTTCCGCACGGATTTATTATGTGATTTTTGAATGGAAGTATTATGTGAATCATCCGGCGGACATCCCGCAAATATGGAATGGTGGGATTGCGATTCATGGAGCCTTAATCGGTTCAGTTCTGACCACCTATATTTTTGCTAAAAAAAGAGGGCTGTCATTCTGGAAACTTACGGATATTGCAGCACCAAGTCTTATTCTTGGACAAGCAATTGGCCGCTGGGGGAATTTCATGAACCAGGAGGCACATGGTGGGGAAGTTACGAGATCATTCTTGGAAAACTTGCACTTACCAGATTTTATAATCAATCAAATGTATATTAATGGTGCTTATTATCATCCAACCTTTTTATATGAATCTCTCTGGGACTTGGTGGGCTTTATTCTGTTAATGTTACTGCGCCGCGTTAATTTCCGCCGCGGTGAGTTGTTTTTGTCGTATGTGATCTGGTATTCCATCGGCCGCTTTTTCGTCGAAGGGTTACGGACCGATAGCTTGATGCTGGGCAGCTTGCGAATGGCACAAACCATTTCAATTGCCCTTGTGGTAGGGGCATTAGTAATTCTTATTTATCGCCGCATGAAGAAACAGTCTGAGGCACACTATTTAGATCAAACCAATTAGTTATGATAAAGGGTAGGCATGGTCCTACCCTTACTGGTTGATGCTAGTAAAAGGAAAGGATGCAACCGATGACAAACAACATTACGACCGTACTCTTTGATTTAGATGGAACATTAATTGATACGAATGAATTAATTATTTCTACGTACTTACATACCCTGGAAAAATACTTTCCAAGCAAATATCAACGTGAGGATGTGCTCCCCTTTCTTGGACCAACGCTGCATGATGTCTTTGGCAACATGAATCCAGATCAGATCGAGGAAATGGTTACAGATTATCGGGCTTATAACATTGCTAACCATGATGAGCTTGTCAAAGAATTTGTCGGGGTGTCGGAAACGGTACAGACTTTGAAGGAGCTGGGCTACAAGCTCGGAATTGTGACAACCAAGCGCTTGGATGTCACGATGAAGGGACTGCGTTTGATGAAGCTTGATCGCTTTTTTGAGGTCATTGTGGCCTATGATCATGTGAAAAAAGTAAAACCGGATCCAGAACCGATTTTCTTAGCATTAGAGCAATTGGCATCTACTCCTGCTGAAGCTATCATGGTTGGCGATAACTTCCATGATATATTAGCAGGAAAAAATGCTGGCACGAAGACGGCAGGTGTCGCCTGGTCGATTAAAGGTCGAGATTATGTCGCCCATTACGAACCAGATTACATGTTAGAGAATATGACTGACTTATTAACCGTTCTCGGAGAGTGAGACGAATGAGAAATACGACCCGCTACCCTGTGGAAGGGGCGAACTCCTTGTGGCACGTTTATAAAACCGTGCCATTTTGGAAGGTTGTCAAAAATTTTATTGTGATTCAGCTGGCTCGGTATACACCGTTTTTGGGGATGAAGAATTGGCTTTACCAAACGTTTCTAGGTGTGAAGGTGGGGGAACAGACTTCTTTCGCCCTGATGGTGATGCTAGACGTCATGTTTCCGGAAAAGATCAGCGTGGGTCGCAACACGGTCATTGGCTATAACACGACTATTCTAGCACACGAATACTTAATTAAAGAGTACCGTCTTGGCCCGGTTTCTATCGGGAGTGAAGTGATGATTGGGGCGAACTCAACGATTCTCCCTGGCATCACGATTGGCGATGGAGCAATCGTATCGGCGGGAACGCTTGTCCATAAGGATGTTCCGGCAGGTACCTTTGTGGGCGGCAATCCGATGCGGGTTATTTATACAAAGGAAGAGTTGACTGCTCGGTGGGCCAATGATCCGATTTATGGCGGGGAAAAGATGAGTTGATGTTTGATGAGGGCCTGGTTTTGCAACCGGGTTTTTTAGCCGATAGGAAAGTATAACTTTCCTATCAGGCATAAGTGCAACTACGCCTCTGTCTTCGCCCTTAGGGGCTCGCCAGTCGGCGAGTTTTCTTTATTACCATTTTCTAATCGGAAGCCCGGTTTGGCTGTTTGTTGCAGGGGCAGCACTTCAGAGTTTGGCGGAAAAAACTGTGAAGTTGGCGGAATTCTGATTCAGTTTGGCGGAAAAACCGTAACCTTAGCGGAATCATGACTTCGTACAACTTGAATAATCGGAAAATTAGCAGAATTCCAACGAAGATTAACAGCTACAACATACTGACTGACAGTTGTTAATTTACAGTTAGATTTTCATTGACGAAAATCTTCCGAAGATGTAAACTACACCTATTATCTTTAATTCTCTAATATGTTAGCAGACTAAAGCGTTTGAAGAGGGTGAACAAAATGAGTCGCTTATTTATGTTTGAAAAGCCGCTCGGGATGCGAGATACACTCCCAGGGCTTTATGAAAAAAAATCCCGTGTACGTTCTTTAATAGGAGATACGATGAAACTGTGGGGGTATCAATTTATCGAAACTCCTACATTGGAATACTATGAAACCGTTGGTGCAGCATCGGCCATCGCTGATCAGCAGCTATTTAAATTACTGGATAAAGAAGGACAAACGCTCGTGCTCAGGCCGGATATGACCGCACCCATTGCTCGGGTAGCAGCCTCCAAGCTGTTAAATGAAGATCTACCTGTTCGATTAGCATACTCCGCCAATGTGTTTCGCGCCCAACAGCGTGAGGGCGGGCGGCCTGCCGAGTTTGAACAAATCGGCATTGAATGTTTGAATGAAGAAACGGTATCGTGTGACGGTGAAGTCATTGCCTTACTGATATCTTCATTAAAAAAAGCAGGCCTGCAACAATTTCAAGTTTCCATCGGCCATGTTGGCTTTGCCCAGGAATTATTTGTCCAAATCCTTGGCACAAATGGTCGGGCCGATATCTTACGAAAGTATTTATTTGAAAAAAATTACGTGGGCTACCGTGAGCATGTGAACTCACTGCAGCTATCCTCCATCGATAAACAAAGGCTGTTACAACTCCTCGAATTACGAGGCGGTGAAGATGTCATTGGTCAAGCCCTTGATATTATGGAACAGGACAGCGGCAAGCAAGCCCTGTTGGACCTTAAGGAGCTGTGGGATGTCATTAAGGATTATGACGTCGCAGCCTATGTGAAATTTGATTTTACGATTGTCAGCCATATGAGCTACTATTCTGGGATCCTTTTTGAGGTCTATGCCGGGAATGTTGGTTTTCCAATTGGAAATGGGGGCCGCTATAGTTTAATGGAGAAATTCGGAAAGTCAGCGAGTGCGACAGGCTTTGCTGTTCGCATGGATATGCTGCTTGAGGCACTTGGGGGCGGACAACAAGAAAATTCAACACACTGCATCTTTTTCAGCCAAGAGCGCCGGAAAGAAGCCTTTAAACTAGCTGAAAAAATGCACGAACAAGGGAAACAGGCTGTACTCCAAGATATTACAGGTGTGAAAAATCTCGACGCTTTTACAAAACGCTTCGCCGAGACAACCTATCTAATTGGAGGGCGTACGGATGAGTAATATATTAACGATGGCGATGCCAAAGGGGCGGATCTTTGAAGAAGCCGTGGAGCTCCTTCGTAAAGCTGGCTATAAATTGCCGCCAGAATTCGATGACTCTCGTAAATTAATTATTGAAGTGCCAGAAGAGGGCCTGCGGTTTATTTTAGCCAAGCCGATGGATGTAGCTACTTATGTAGAACATGGCGTGGCTGATGTGGGGATTGCTGGTAAGGATGTATTACTTGAAGAAGAGCGCGATGTTTATGAGCTTCTTGATCTTAACATCAGCTACTGCTACTTGGCGGTGGCTGGCCTGCCAAACACAAAGATGAATGAAGTAGCCCCAAGGGTTGCTACTAAATATCCAAATGTGGCCGAAGCTTATTTTCGTGAGCAAGGGGAGCAGGTCGAAATCATAAAATTAAACGGGTCAATTGAGCTTGCCCCGATTATTGGCCTATCTGACCGGATCGTCGATATCGTCTCCACGGGCAGAACGTTAAAGGAAAACGGCCTCGTGGAATACGAACGAATCAAGGACGTGACATCGCGGTTTATTGTCAATCCTGTTAGCTATCGGATGAAGGATCAGCAGATTAATGATATGGTGAAACGCCTGAGCGAAGTGGTGTAGGGAGGGTTACATATGAAAATCGTAAAAGTAGATGAACAGGTATCAATAAAACGCTCGATTGAAGCGGGCACCTCCGAGCAGCTGGCGAGTGTGAAGGAAATTATTAGCGAGGTCCGCAGGCGTGGGGATGAAGCTGTAAGGGAGTTCACGGAAAAGTTTGACCGCGTTCGTTTTTCCGCCTTTTCTGTGACAGACCAAGAAATCGAAGCAGCTTATGCGGATGTAAATCAGCAATGTATTGAAATTGTCCGCGAAGCAGCACAAAATATCCGCTCCTTCCATGAAAAGCAGCTGCGACCGTCATGGATGACCACGGAAGAGAATGGGACAGTACTTGGTCAAAAAATAACGCCACTCGATTCCGTTGGTGTGTACGTGCCTGGGGGGACGGCGGCCTATCCCTCCTCCGTGTTGATGAATGTGGTTCCAGCAAGGGTAGCAGGCGTAAAACGGATTGTTATGGTTTCCCCTCCTGATGCAACAGGGACGATTCCAGCGGCGGTATTAGTGGCAGCGAAGGAAGCGGGAGTTGAAGAAATTTATAAAGTGGGTGGAGCCCAAGCGATTGCGGCACTTGCTTATGGAACAGAAACGATTGCTCCAGTGGATAAAATAACAGGCCCCGGCAATATCTTTGTCGCACTGGCGAAACGGGAAGTCTTCGGGGATGTCGCTATTGATATGATTGCTGGACCGAGCGAGATAGCTGTTTTAGCTGATGATACGGCCCAAGCAAATGAAGTGGCGGCCGATTTACTATCACAGGCTGAGCATGACCCGCGTGCATGCAGTGTGCTAGTCACCCCGTCACTACGATTAGCTGAAGAGGTGGCGCAGGAGGTTGAAAAACAGCTTGCCTTGTTGCCGCGGAAGGACATTGCCGCGCGCTCCATTGCTGATTATGGGGCGATTTATGTGACCGAAGATCTTGATGAAGCGGTGGAAATCGTCAATCAATTGGCCCCTGAACATCTTGAGATAATGACCGAAAATGCGATCGAGCTGCTGGGGAAAATTCGTCACGCAGGGGCCATCTTTATTGGTCGTTACAGCTCAGAGCCGGTGGGCGATTACTTTGCAGGACCTAATCATGTGCTGCCAACCAATGGGACAGCGAGGTTTTCGAGCCCGCTGAATGTCGATGATTTTCAAAAGAAATCGAGTGTGGTGATGTATAGTCAAACGGCATTAAAGGAGAATGGCGCGAAAATTGCCGCCTTTGCCCGAATAGAAGGCCTGGAGGCACATGCACGAGCTGTCGAAATGAGACTAAAAAATGATAAATAGTTTTCGAAAAAATAGATCACATACATAAAAGGGGGGCATTTTCATGGCAAGAGTAGCCAGTATAGAACGGAACACTAATGAAACACAAATTCAACTTTCCTTAGAAATCGATGGAGAAGGGCAATCGAAGCTTGAAACGGGTGTCCCATTCCTTACCCACATGCTTGATTTATTTACAAAGCATGGCCAATTTAATCTAACAGTGAACGCCAATGGCGATACAGACGTAGATGACCACCACACGACAGAAGATATTGGAATTTGCTTAGGGCATGCACTTCGTGAAGCATTAGGTGATAAACGAGGGATCAAGCGCTATGGCAATGCCTTTGTCCCGATGGATGAGGCATTGGCACAGGTAGTGGTCGATCTTAGCAATCGCCCCCATCTTGAGATGCGTGCCGAATTTCCAAGCCAAAAGGTGGGCACATTTGATACCGAACTGGTCCACGAATTCCTGTGGAAACTTGCGCTAGAGGCGCGTATGAACCTCCATGTCATCGTCCATTATGGCCAAAACACCCACCATATGATTGAGGCAGTCTTCAAGGCCTTAGCGCGAGCGCTTGACGAGGCAACCACCATCGACCCTCGTATCAAAGGGGTTCCTTCGACAAAAGGCATGCTTTAGATGGGTGTCAGGCACCAATAGTAAGGCTCGCATGATGAAAATAGGTTTTAATAGATAGAATTTGGGTGAAGAAATAGTTGACTCAACAAAGAAGGTGACGAGTAAATGATTGGGATTGTTGATTATGGGATGGGGAATCTGTTTAGCGTTAGTAAGGCGCTGGAACGGCTCGGTGCTGATTATGTGATTTCTGCTGATAAAGATCAGCTGCTAGCTGCGGACGGGTTGATTCTGCCAGGAGTTGGATCGTTTCGTGATGCGATGGAACGCCTGCCAGTAGACACCATTCAGGAATTTGCGGCAACTGGGAAACCATTGCTAGGCATCTGTTTAGGCATGCAGCTCCTCTTTGAAAATAGCGAGGAAAATGGGCCAACGAAAGGATTGGGGCTGTTGCCAGGGAGTGTCCGTCGTTTTCCAGGGCGCACTTCTGAGGGCGAGTCCTATAAGGTTCCGCACATGGGCTGGAACCGTCTCGAATTTGTGAGCGAGTCGCCGCTTTTGAAAGATCTTCAAGAGGACTATGTCTATTTCGTGCATTCCTATTACGTCAATGCTGAAAACTCAGAGGTACTGCTGGCAAAAGCAGATTATCATGAACAAGTTTCAGCAGTAGTTGGAAGAGATAATGTGATGGGCATGCAATTTCATCCGGAAAAAAGCAGCAAGTTAGGGATGGCGCTCTTAGCAAACTTTTTAAACATGGTAGAAGAAAGGAAGGCGGTACGATGAGCATCACGATTTATCCGGCGATTGATATGCGAGGCGGGAACTGCGTCCGTCTTCTGCAAGGGGATTACGCCCAAGAAACGATTTATGGAGATTCACCATTTGCAATGGCGAAACGATTTGCCGCAGACGGTGCGGAGTGGATCCATATGGTCGATCTCGATGGCGCTAAGGATGGTAAACGAGTCAATGATCGCTTTGTGGTTGAAGCGGCACAGAACCTTGCTGTCAACATCCAAATTGGTGGAGGCATTCGTTCTGAGGCGGATATCCTCCACTATCTCGAAAATGGAATTGACCGTGTGATCATTGGAAGTATTGCCGTTTCTAATCCAGAATTTGCTATTGAAATGATCAGAAAATACGGTGCTGCTATTGCGGTTGGGATTGATGCGAAAAATGGCTATGTCGCTACACATGGTTGGCTGGATACATCTGAACTCAAGGCAATTGAGGTAGGAAAACGATTTGCTGATGCAGGCGCTGAGACGTTTATTTTTACAGATATCGCCACCGATGGGACACTCTCAGGGCCAAATATTGCTGCTGTTTGTGAAATGGCTGAAGTCACTGGTAAGAATGTGATTGCCTCTGGTGGTGTCAGCAGCCTTGCTGATCTGCAGGCAATTGCAAAGCATGGGATACAAGGGGCAATTGTCGGAAAAGCCCTCTATGAAAATCGGTTTACATTGAAGCAAGCGCTGGATGAGGTGAGGTTCTCATGACTTTAACCAAGCGAATCATTCCCTGTTTAGACGTAAAGGATGGTCGCGTCGTCAAAGGGATTCAATTTGTCCAACTTCGCGATGCCGGTGACCCAGTCGAGCTTGCACGTTTTTATGATGAACAAGGGGCCGACGAGCTTGTGTTCTTAGATATCTCTGCTTCCGTTGAAGGCAGAAAAACGATGGTAGAAGTCGTTAAGGCGGTTGCGTCAGAACTAGCCATCCCGTTCACCGTGGGCGGCGGGATCAACTCCCTAGACGATATGAAGAGAATTCTGCGTGCTGGTGCCGATAAGGTGTCCTTAAATACGGCGGCGGTTTTGAATCCGGAGCTCATTAAAGAAGGTTCGAGCTACTTTGGTTCTCAATGTATGGTTGTTGCCATCGATGCCAAATTTGACCATGAGCTCGGAGAGTGGCGGGT
>NZ_CCAS010000063.1 GCF_000612625.1 Neobacillus jeddahensis | reverse complement strand
TCAGGCCCCTTTCCGTCAAGCCACTTTCTTCTCAGCCGTTTCCTCATTATCTTTTATTTTCTCCACAATGCTTCCAATTGTGAAACCAAGCAAACCAGGAATCACCCAACCGAAGCCCATATTTTGCAAAGGAACGATCGATAATAATTCTGAAAGTGAACCATGTAAAAAGGTAGTATTGATGATTTCTACTAAGCTAAAAAGTCCAACAAGGGCAATGGTCATGGCATAAACCGGCCGTTGCTTAAAAGGTAACCTCTCATGTAAAAGACCTAAAATAATTAAGGTAATCGCCATTGGATACACCAAGCCGAGCACAGGGACAGATACTTTTAAGATTTGAGATAGACCCAGATTGGCTACAAAGCCACTGACCACGCATAAAAGGATAGCCCATTTTATATAAGACCATTTCGGGAAAATACTTGAAAAGTATTGAGCACACGATGTGATTAACCCTATACAAACACTTAAACAGGCTAATGTAAAAATCAATCCTAAAACAATCGTTCCACTCTGTCCAAACAATTGCTGTAATACAGTGCTTAAAACAATCGCTCCATTATCAACTTTTCCGGGTATCGTAGCGGATGCTCCTAAGTAGGCAATAACTAAATAACAAAAAGTTAAAAGCAGGCCACTTATAAGCCCAAATATCGCTAAATATTTCACTTGCATGGTTTGCTTGCTTATTTTTTTACTTCTAAAAATATTTAAAAAGATAATTCCGTAAATAAATGCGCAAAGACCATCCATTGTTTGATATCCATCTAAAAACCCTTGTGAGATGGGATTCTCTTTGTAAGATAAAGAAGCTTCTTTAAAGACAGGTAAATCTGTAAATACAGCTTTGATAAAAACAATAAGGATTAATGCTAAGAGCGAAGGTGTTAAAATCTTTCCAAATCTGTCGACTAATTTAGATGGCGATTTTGCGAACCAAAAAACGATACTAAAAAATACTACTGTATAAACCAATAGTCCGATCGGTGAAGACTGGATTGTATGGGGTAAAAAAGGCTTTACTCCCATTTCATATGCAAGGCTGCCTGCACGCGGAATGGCAAGTCCAGGTCCTATTGATAAATAAATGGCCATTGGAAAAAGAAAGGCAAAAGTAGGATTCACTCGATTTACTAACGTATCGAATGTTCCAGATTTGGCAATCGCCATGAAACCTAATACAGCGAGACCTGCATCTGAAATAATAAATCCCATAACTGCCTGCCAGACATTTTCCCCCGCCGCTTGCCCCAAATAGGCCGGGAAAATTAAATTTCCTGCACCGAATAGCATTGAAAATAACATAAAGCCGATAAACATGACTTCACTTTTGGATAATTTATTCAAACAATTCACCTCAATTGAATATTGTTATATCAAAATACTTAACTATTCTATCAAGGATCTATTGTATTGAGTATAAAAGATGAAAAATTACTTATATAATTCACTAAATTAGATAATAAAATCAAGTAAGGAAAAAATTGGGCATATTGTGTAATCCTCAGTTTCAAAATTAAAAATTGATCTTACTACCTAAACGATTCTATTAAGCAACAAAACTTTTTTATTTTGATCTACCCCAATTTAATCCCCATGAACTTCACTTCCGTCATTTCTTCTATTGCTGATGCAACCCCTTCGCGACCAATGCCGCTCAACTTTACACCTCCATACGGATAATTGTCTTGGCGAACCGTCGAGATTTCATTGATCCAAACTCCACCTGTCTCTAACGCTTCAAAGAAACGGAAGGCACGGTTAATGTCAGATGTGAAGATGCCTGCCTGTAATCCGTAATCAGAATCGTTCGCAGCAGCAATCACCTCTTCTTCGCTTTCAAAAGGAATCACTGTGACTAATGGCGCAAAGACCTCTTGACATACTACCTTCATGGAAGGTGCCACATCCACGAGCACGGTTGGTTGGAGCACTGTTCCTTGTCGCTGCCCGCCTGATAATATCTTTGCTCCTTGGCTCACAGCCTCCTGTATCCAAGCTTCAGCTCGAATGGCTGCATCTTCGGTAATCATCGGGCCTACGTCCGTTGTTTCCAATATGGGATCGCCCACTTGGAGTTTTGTTACCATCGGAACTAATTTATCTAAAAATTGACGATAGATTTCACAATGGACATAAATCCTTTGGACAGATATACAGGCCTGCCCTGCAAATGCAAATCCGCCTTTTACCATCCCTGCAACTGCAGTATCAAGGTCCGCATCCGGAAACACGATATTCGGAGAATTGGATCCTAATTCAAGGGTTACTTTTCGGTTGCCGGCCATCTCTTTAATTTTATAACCGACCTGACCGCTGCCGGTAAAGGTCACTTTTTTTACAGTAGGATGGGTAACTAATGGAGGTACAAGATCTGCACCAAAACCGTTCACCACATTCACCGCCCCAGCAGGAAGGCCCGCTTCCTCCATTAATTGAACAAGCTTCATCGCCGATAAAGGGGTTTTTTCGGCTGGTTTCAGAACTACCGAGCATCCAGCAGCAATAGCTGTCGCAACTTTATGGAGCACCAGGTTGAGCGGGAAGTTAAATGGGGTGATCGCTGCTACGACACCAACTGGAACACGCTTGGCAAACCCGATTCGGCCTTCTCCACCAACCGCGGCATCCATCTTAATCAATTCTCCATCATTTCTCTTCGCTTCTTCACTCGCAAAACGAAGAACTTGCACGGCTCGACCCACTTCACCCTGTGCATCACGAATGGGTTTCCCTGCCTCTTGACAAAGAAGCTGAGCAAAATCTCCCCCGCGGCTTTCAAGTAAGTCCGCAGATTTTCTTAGTATCGTCGATCGCTGATGCGCTGGCATTTTCTTCATCGTCCGTTCAAAAACCTGCCCGGCTGTTTCAATTGCCAAAAGTAAATCGTCCTCCGTAGAAAACTCAACGGTTCCTACTAATTCTCCGTTATAAGGATTACGTACTTCGTAGGGGGCATGACCTTTTCCGATATATTCTTTTCCGTTAATTAGCGTTCCAATGTTCATCACCACTATTTTTCCCTCCTAATGTTCCACTTTTTGAAGAAATTCTCGGGTTCGGTTATGTTATTAATAAAATTATATGCGTTCCATACTATATATTGGTAGCTTAATAACATTATACTGGAACGTCAATATTTTACATTTTTTGTCCATTATTACAAAAATACAACTTCTGAAATTTTCTAATTATCCCCAATAACATAAAGCCTGTAGACGAGGTATACAGGTTGATATCTTCAAAAAGTGAGATTGGTTATACATTTCTTTCTTGATGAAACAAGGTGCGGATATCATTCTTCTGGTCTAACCATCTAACCAAATCTTCTAAAAACTTCTCTTTTCCTGCTTCATCAAATGGACGGTGCCTAGCTGAAGGGTATTCAACTAGTTGTTTATCCTGTGAAGAAACAAGGTTAAAGAAATGGCGCAGCTTTGTAAGGGGAGTAATTTTATCATCCAGGCCGTATTGTAATAAGACTGGCACCGTAATCAATGACGCTTGATTTACTACCCTAGAAATCGTTTGCATTAAACTGCGTCCTAACCCAGGGGTTACGATATTGTGACGCAAACTGTCGGATTCGTATTGAATACGCATTGCTGATTTTTTCTTTAGTAAGCGAATCCTACCCGGTTTTTTTATACGATAATCTGGTTTAACCTTCCCCATTAAGCTAATCCCTAATTGCTCGAATGGGGTGGCTTCATATGAGATGGCGGGAGAAATCGCCATAATTCCTGAGATCCCCACACTATGCTCCAATGCATACTCGAGAGTCATCAGACCGCCAATGCTATGTCCGACAATATACAACGGCAATTCGGGCTGATCGAGAGAAACGAGCTTGCGAAACTCATGTAAATCTCCGCTAAATTCATCCCAAGATTGTATATATCCCCGTTTACCAGCGCTTTTTCCATGACCGCGTAAATCAAAGGCATACACAATATATTCATTCGCTACCAAACTTTCACTAATATTCTGTAGCCCTCCGCTATGGTCTCCATGTCCGTGCACGACGATCACCGCCGCTTTTGGAGCTGTTAATGGTTCGATCACACGAAAGAATAAGTCGATTTCATCAACACCATTAAATGTCCCTTCTGTTGTTATCATTCCAACAAATCCTCCTGATGCTACCAATCCTAAAACAGGTATTTCTGATTGCCAAAATACTATTTGAAGTTAATACATTTATTATAACATGACCAGGGGGACGGTTCTGGTGGCCCACTCCCCTCATTCCTAAGCATGATCACCTCTTCTTATGAAATGGAGGTATTTTGAATTAAATCTCGAATAGTAATATAGATTTTCAGCTAATCGATTCCTCTATCATAGAAGCGGGAAAGTGGAGCATATATTAGTCTGGTTAAACCTATGGAAGCAAAATTGGATTGCTTAATATTATTGCCGTTAAAAACAAGTCATCTTAGGGGGAAGTATTTTTGTTGAATAATAGACTAAATTACATGATTTTATTATTTGTGGTTTTCGGGGGATTTCTTATTTTTGGTTTATCAGAAAATATTAAAGGACCTGCGATACCAAGTATGCAGTCTGAATTCAATCTGAATGAATCACAGCTGGGTATTCTGCTTGCCCTTAATTCGCTAGGGTATTTACTGGCGTGCTCCTTCACCTCGATCCTTGCCGAACGGATTGGCATTAAATGGACGGGGATTCTTGCCTTTGCCTCGATGATTTTGGCGGGCATCTTTATGTATCTATCAAAAGGGTATCCTTCCTTAACGGCTTCGTATTTTTTATTATATGTAGGAAACGGGATACTCGAGATTGGGCTTGGCATTATGGCCGCTCGCATCTTTACGAAAAATACGGGGACGATGATGAATCTTTCCCACTTTTTTTATGGGCTCAGTTCGATTGGGGCTCCCATTTTAGGCGCTTCCATGATGGGCTGGCATCTATTCGATGGGGAACTTGGCTGGCGGGGAATGTATCTGATGATCCTTGCTCTATCCATTGTTCCGATTATTCCTTCTCTGTTTGGAAGGTTTCCAGAGGAGCATGAACAGGAAGGAGAAGCCACCTCGTTCAGTGGGTTATTTCGAGATCCAATTGCTTGGTTAATCGTAGCCGTCCTTTCGTTTGGCGTGGTTTCTGAAATGGCTATCGGAAGCTGGCTTGTCTATTATCTCCAGCATGCCTATGAGTGGTCGTTAAAAAGGAGCTCTGAAATGCTGTCCTTGTTCTTCCTATTTTTCACACTCTCCCGTCTGTTCGTCGGTCCCATTACGGATAAAATAGGCTATACCCTTTCTACGATGTTATTTTCTGCATTTTCAGGTGCTTGCAGCCTTGCCGCGGTATTCATTGGAGAAATGGGAGCAATTCTGTTTGCGATTGCGGGCATCGGAATTGCCCCGATCTATCCCACCGTCATGGCACTGCTAGCCAAACGATATAAGAAAGGAGTAGGAACAGCTATTACCTTTACGGTTACCCTCCTGGGAATTGCCAGTGTGATCGGAAATTTGCTCATCGGCGTCATCATAGATTTTGTAAATGAGCTTTTCAAAAATGAACTCGTGGGCCTTCAGGCGGGCTATCTATTTATCGCCGCGATGGCCTTACTCTGTTCCGTTTGCTGTGTGTTTTTATATAAAAATCTACGATCTTCTAGTATCGGGATGCTTTAAGGAACTGGGGGTGCCAGGGGGACGGTTCTGGTGGCACACTAATCTTAAAAAGAGCCAGAAGAACCGTCCCTCTGGCTTCTTTTTATTCAAAAAACAATCAAAGCCGGTGAAATTTTAGAGGTGGGTTTTGTCCCAGCCTCTTTTTAAATATTTTTCGAAGAAGTCGATTGATTGCATTCATTCAACTTTCTACTAAAAAACAAGTGAATATACAGTAAAAAGTGTCAGGCACCACCACTTTTGCGGTGCCTGACACTTTTTATTGAAAAACATTTGATTGTATCTATGAAATAGGAACACGGTAGCCGAAGGAATGCCAGACGCCGAAATTGTCTTTGACATTGATGCCTCGTTGTCCGCCCATTGCTGCTTCCGCATAATAAGGATAACTTTTTCCCGCTGTATAGTGTCCCTGATAATTGCCTGTAAAAGTGACCGGTGCCGCCTCAAACTGCAATTCTCTATCGGTTATTTTGAGCACACGGGTCATTTGGGTCGATGATCCATAATTGGACTCATGGGTTTGTTGAACATTACTTTCCGTCTTGAGCAGATTAATATCATTTTGCATCGCTTTAGTGAGCTCTGAATTCTTCGGTTTTCTAGAAGCACAAGCTGACGGAATGCAAATCCGCTGACCCACTCTTAGATAATTCGGGTCAATACTTGGATTTGCTTCTAAAATACTCTCCATAGTGACTTGATAGGTTTGCGCAATCTGATACAAAGTATCTCCTGGTTGAATAATTTTCGCAGTATGATTGGGCGGACAAGCGGGAATGCATAAAATCTGCCCGACTCTAAGATTGTACGGATCTACACCAGGGTTTGCTGCCATGATTCTCGACACAAGGACCTCTAGTCTGAGAGCAATTTGGTTTAATGTATCACCTGACTGAATGGTGTAAGGGTAATGGTTTTCAGGACACTGCCTATTGAATGGATAGACCAATCGGAACTCCTCCTGCAAATATGTGGATTTTTTACACATTATGAATAGAGGAAGCATTTGTTGCCCATTAGTTCTTGCCTCAGGTTAACACTATACACGGATTGCGCCTTTACCCAACAAAAATAACGATTCCTAGAACAATCAGTAACAATGAAAATAAATACATCCAATCTTTTAGGACTATTTTGGTTGTTTGATAATAGGTCCTGTCTCTTGTCCCTGTAAATCCACGTGCTTCCATGGCAATCGCGATTCGTTCCGATTTTCTGATCCCCTGCGTAAACAATGGCAACGCGTAACGCATAAACGCTTTCCAACGATTTGTCTGCTTGTAGCCTCTTACT
The DNA here is from genome assembly GCF_000612625.1 of Neobacillus jeddahensis. Lineage (GTDB taxonomy): Bacteria > Bacillota > Bacilli > Bacillales > Cytobacillaceae > Neobacillus > Neobacillus jeddahensis. The sequence goes on along the minus strand of NZ_CCAS010000063.1, from coordinate 15,667 downwards.
CTATGAGCAATCTTCATTTGATTTAGTTCAGACTTGAAAAGCGGGATAAAGCGGAAACCCACTAATAGCCCATAAGCCCATTTGGGAGGAAGTTTACACTGATGAATCAAACTCATGATGAACAAGGTGATGTCTGTTGTCGAGGTGAATAATAAACCATAGGTAACAAAGCCTAACATCCTCAAGGCAATCGTTAAGCCATGATTCATACTTTCCACCGTCATATAGAACCAGCCCCATTGCCAAATCCTATCATCCCCTTCACCAAAAGCCGCCATCATCCAAAAGGTAAGGACAAAAAAACCGATATAGGGCAAAAGCCGTTTCAGCAGATATATCATTCTCCAGCCGCCTAAAATCATTCCGATCAATACAGAAAGCACCCATACCAAGAACGTCACCATTGGATCTGAAATCGCCATTAACAGAAACATGACAAAAAAATGAGCAAGGAGCTTAATGGCAGGGTTGAGCGAAGCGAGAAATGACTGGTTTGCCATCATACGGAAATAAACTCCTTTCGCTCATGCATCAACTTATAATGGAGGGGGGGAATGATCGCACTTTCGTGTAAACGAGTTTGATCAGAAAATAACCCCGTCGGCGTTCCCTGATAAGTGACTCTTCCGTTGTGAAAAAGAATAACCTGATCTGAAAAATCATCAACTACATCCATATCATGGGTAACCATAATAATCGTTGTTCCCTGTTCCTGTCGCTCTTTTAAACGTTTAAGCAATTCTTGCGCTGTTTTTTCATCCTGACCAAAGGTGGGTTCGTCAAGTAATAATAAGGCTTGATCAAACCATAACATCGTCGCCACACTTAAGCGCCGTTTTTGCCCTAAACTAAGGGTAAACGGGTGGACATCATGATACGATTCCAAGCTAAACTCCTGTAATAGCTGTTTTGTTTTTTCCTGAATAAGTTCTTCCGGCCAATTTCGTTGACGTCCGCCAAAGGCCACTTCCTCAAAGACCGTATCCGTGATAAATTGCCATTCTGGATTTTGAAAAACAAAACCAGCTTGTTCATACAAATCACGCTCAGACCATTTTTTTAGTTCGACGTCTTGAATGTGAACATTCCCTTTTTGACTCGCTACCAAGCGGAGCAGACTTTGTAAGAAGGTGCTTTTCCCACTGCCGTTTTGTCCGACAATCGAAACCCATTCCCCTTTATGGATAGTCACATTTATATCCTCTACAATTGTCTTCTTGCCATAGCCAATTTCAACCTGTTCTGTCTGGATGACTACATCGTTATTTCCATATTGAGTCTCCTCTAGCCGCTTGAGCTCAAGCTTTTTTGACAGATTGATAGCAAGTGGATGAGAGGGATTTCGCACCACATCGTCCCATTTTTCTGGATATACCTTCGGGCGCCATATCCCCGCTTCTTGCATTTGATTACTAAACAAGCGGAGCATTTCGGCAGGCTCCCCATCCCCCATAATCTGTCCATGCTCATTCATGATGATGACCCGATCCATCCATTCGATGCAGCCGTCCAGGACATGTTCGACAACGATCATCGTTTGGTTTGTCTCTTCACCAATTTGCCGTAATAAAGCAAATATTCCCTCGCGACCTTCAGGGTCCAGTTGGGCGGTCGGTTCATCAAAAAACAATACCTCTGGCTCTAGTGCCAGTAAGCATGCTAATGCCAATCTTTGTTTCATCCCACCTGACAATGCTTCAATGGGAGTTTTCTTATCAATATTTAGCCCGACTTTAACCATCAAGTCAGCGATGATCGTGTCCATCTCATCTCGCGGAATCGATTGGTTTTCGAGACTGAAGGCAATCTCTTCATCCACATGCAGCATGCAAAATTGGGAATCAGGATCTTGAAACATAACACCCACAGCTTTTCTGCGGAATACTTCACCATTTACCTCTGCCTCCACATGCTCAGGGATTATGCCTGCAAGAGTGGAAATCAACGTCGATTTTCCACTCCCACTAGGTCCAAGTACTAATACTTTCTCCCCTTTATGGATTGCCAAATTAATCTGAGTAAGCACATTTTCCGAACGATGATAAAAACGGACCGACAGCTCCTTACACCCCAGAAACATTGCCATGATTGTTTTCCCGTTTCCGTTTGATTTTCATAATTTCATATTGTTCAAGTACACCAGTTTTGGCTAGTGCATCAACCACTACCTTTGCTAGCCAGCCACCGAGAAGGATCCCGCTGATTACATGAAGGCCTAATGTCATGAAGAATACCTCAGTTGTGTAATAGCTAAAACCGTTGGCGATTAAGTTATAGAGCATGCCCACAACGGCGGCAAATGCCCCAGAGAGCATTAAGGTAAATAGGTTGTAGTGTTTATATCCGAATATTGCGAATGCGATTTCTGCACCAATTCCTTGAAAGACACCTACTAAAAGGGCCGATAGACCAAAATGGCTGCCTGTTACTAATTCAACAGCTGCTGCGGATATCTCTGCAATAAGCGCGGCACCTGGTTTGCGGATAATATAGGCAACTATCGGACTAGCAATCACCCAAATTCCAAACATAAAACCTGCGCCCACTGGTCCAACAAGAGCGGATATCGGAATCCAAAGAGTCGACCAGCCTAGATAAATCACTCCACAAGCGACTGCAAGAATGACAGCAAGAACTACCTCCTTCATCTTCCAATCCATCACTTTACAAGCTCCATTTTCACAGGCCATTCTTCAAGTTTATAGGCCATATCCCAAAACATATATTCAAGCTGGCAGCTGATGAAGAAATGCTCTTTCATTTTTTCCTTTTCTCTCTCGGTTGCCTCCATTGCCCATTCATCCAAACGCGCACAAAATTTAGTGGTAATCGAGTCGGTACGATTACCATAGAAACTGATCCACTCATAAAAGGGATGAGAAGGATCTGGATCAACCTCACTTAATAATCTTTTTCCAATTTCCCAATATGTCCATGGGCAAGGTAGTAAGACAGCTAGAATTTCCCCTATTGTCCCTTCGTGCGCAACGGTAAGCATGTGACGCGTGTAATGAAGGGCAGATGGTGATAAGGCAAACCCTTGTAACACCTCGTAGGGGACGCCTGCTACTCGACAAAAGTTATGATGCGGATGGATTTCACTGTTTAAGATAAAAGATATTTGCTTAGTAAACATATCCATATCCTCACGCTTCTCACACTTTGATACTGCCGTTCCATAGATGCGAATAAAGGAATTAAGATATTCAAAATCTTGTTTTACATAATGGATCAATTGTTCCTTGTTTAAGTCTCCATTGGCTATTCCTTGTACAAAAGGATGTTCAAAAATCGCGTTAAAGATGGGATTTGCTTCTTTTCTTAGCTCTGCGGAAAAACTCATATTGTTAGCCCCCTTATTGGTTTTAATGGGAAGACACTGGTTGAGGGCCTTTATAGGTAAAACGAAAAAAACGCCCCAAAAATGGAGCGGCAGAATAATTATCTATTCATACACGGTCTCCACTTTCCTACGCTAGTATGAACTAGATCAGGTTCAAAGGGTCCAAGATTTTTCCCGTCTCAGCCATATAATGGCTCCCCTAGTGGTCTTCCTATTCATTTCATTTTCACTCTACACACGCCATCTCCTAAAGTCAACCAAATAGATATCAAGTGATGAAAGATAGATTAAATGAACTACAGGAGTATTTAACTATTATTCACAATGTGAAATAGCCTGTTTAAAAAGCGCCCGAAATTGTTCCCGGTCTTCTGCTGTAAAAGGCTTTGGTCCTTTTGTCCGCTTGCCGCTTTTTCGAGCCATTGCACTTAAATAGCGTGTTTGTAATAATTGATCAATGTTTTCATTCGTATAGCGAAACCCTTTATGGTGGAGGACTATACATCCTTTTGCCAAACCTAACGATGCCAGCCCATAATCTTGCGTCACAATGAGATCACCTGAATCGGCTAGCTTCATAATCCGATAATCGGCAGCATCCGCTCCAGCATCCACATAAATAATTTCAACCCCGGCTGGTTGCTCCGCCGTTGAAAAATGAGAAAAACTTGTCACAAGAATAACAGAGAGTCCGGCCCCTCTACCTTCAGCAATAACAATATCCTTTACCGGACAAGCATCCGCATCAACATAAATCTTCATCTTTGATCTCTCCTTAGCGGGGGACCAGGGGGACGGTTCTGGTGGCCACATTTACCCTTAAAAAAAGCCAGGAGAACCGTCCCCCTGGCATTTTTGGTTTTAATCAAGTGCTTGATAAGCTAATTGGTATTTCCCCCCATCCGCTACTTCAGAATGGTACAAAGCCTTGAGGGCATTGTTTTTTTCAAGGCCGTGTTCTGCCTTTAATTCTTTTAAGCGTGTATGCAATTCTTTATTTTCCTTAATTAGCTGTTGCATTTGCGATTTTACATACTTCAAATTAGTGAACTCCCTTCAGAAACCTAAATGGTTCCCCAAGTATAGCATTAATGAAGTTTATTTAAAAAAATCTATTTAATGAAAATCTTAAGAGATGGTTCTTGTGGTCACATTAACCTTATTTGTAGCCATGAGAACCGTCCCTGTGGAACACTTCTCCAATTTCTGCTTCCCTTCCAAACAGTCTTGTATAGACACCTTTATTGTTTTTGAGTAACTCCCCGTGTTCCCCTTCTTCGACAATTATGCCATTTTCAATGACGATAATCTTATCTGCTGAGAGAACCGTGGACAGACGGTGGGAAATAATTAAGATGGTTTGGTTTTTGTCTGTTTTCAACACAGCTTCATTTATCTTTGTTTCTGTAATGGGATCGAGTGCGGAGCTTGCTTCATCAAGAATGAGGATCGGTGCATCCTTTAAGAGGGCCCTTGCCAGCGATAATCTCTGCTTCTGTCCTCCTGAAAGAAGGCTTCCCCTTTCCCCGACCTTTGTCTTCAAGCCTTCTGGAAGGCCTTCCAGCAAATCATCCAGCCCACTATCAAACAGCGCCTTACGCAATTCTTCATCCGTTGCATCCGGCTTCCCGATTCTTAAATTATCCGCCAGCGAACCACTCCGCAATTGGACATCCTGTGTCACAATCGCCATTTGTGACCGCAGCCATGCTGTATCCCATTCAGCAATGTCTCTTCCATCCACTTCAATCAGCCCAGTAAGCGGATCAAATAGTTTAAACAACAAGTCAATTATCGTGGATTTTCCCGAACCGCTTGGTCCAACCAAGGCTACTTTTTCACCCGGATGAATTTCAAACGATACGCCTGACAAAACAGTTTCTTCCTTTTCAGGATAGGCAAACGTTACTTCTTTCAACCTTATATGACCACTTGCTCTTTCACCACGAATTCCCTTCTTTATTTCTGCTTCTGCAGGCTGGTGCGCAAGTAATATATCCGAACGATCCAGTGCAGGCCCTGTTCTCCTGACAGACAGCCAATTTCGCAGCAATTTCTGCATTTCATTGGCGGCAATCGTGACTAATCCACCCGCCGTCAGCATTTGTCCACTTGTCAAATCATCGTTCCAAATTAGCAGTGTACTAATCCAATAGACAAGACCTAAAGCAAATCCGTTATAGCTAGCAATCACCACAACAGATTGCATTCTTGCCTTCAGTTCCCGAATCGAATGCTTGACGAAGGATTCCCTGATCGCGATAACGCTCTCCACCTCATTATCGGAAACTCCCATAATCCGGGATAAATGGATTCCCGTAACGGATTCTCTCAATCGCTCAAGATATCGGGAAGCCTCTTCTCTTGCTTTAGCAGATGCTGACCGAGTCCTAGCTCCCACATAATTGGAGGCCCAATAGAAAATCACACCTAGAATCACACTGGTAATCATCAAATATGGGTGAATCCAAAGCAGAACAAGACTATAAAGGATGACTCCTTGGACACTTGCCATAAAGGTTGACCCTTCCCACGCAAGAAAATTATGGAGAGTGTCAGGATCGTCGGAGACTCTTGCCAACAGTTCCCCTGACGAATTGTTATGGTAAAAGGCGAACGGCAATATGTGCAAATGACTGAACAGGCGGAGCTTTTGCCAATTGGTGACTGACTTTGCCGTGTAATGACAAAAATATTCGTCGATGACCATCATAACTAAATCAAAAATAGCCGAAAACACCAATAACCACATGAGCCCCCACAGCCAGGGACTGCTTTCATTCGGAATAATGGTATCAACTAGCCAGCTTAGCGCTAAGGTCGGAATTAAGGCAGCAAAGATCTGACTGACAGCAATGACGACCGAGTCGGCCAGCACCCACTTTTTATATGGCCTTAAAAAAGCCAGAACCCTTCGTCCATCACGATTCTTCTTTTGTTGGGAGACCGTGTTTATGCTCATCCAATCATCTCCTTCTCCAACTCGCTATATTGGGCTTTGTATAATTCATAGTACTGCCCCCTTAGTGCAAGTAGTTCTTCATGAGTCCCTTGTTCAGCCACTAGCCCCTGATCTATGAGGAGGATTTTATCCGAGTTTCTGACCGTAACAAGCCGATGAGCAATGGTAATGGTCGTTCTGCCCGGAATTAATTGTTCAAGAGCTTCCTGGACTTTTTCTTCTGTCTCCCCATCTAAGGAGGAAGTCGCCTCATCAAAAATCAAGACTGGCGGCTGCCTTAGGATGGCCCTGGCAAGCGCCACCCTTTGTCTTTGTCCACCGGAAAGCTTTAAGCCGCGTTCACCGACTACTGTTTCATACCGATCATCCAGAGATTCAATTAAATCCTTCAACCCGGCCGCTTCCACAGCCAGCTCCAGTTCTTCCATCGTCGCATCGGGCTTCCCATATAAAAGATTATGACGAAGTGTACTATTTAATAGAAAGGTTTCCTGAGAGACAACGCCTGCCTGTAGGCGGAAGCTGTTGCGATTGTAAGCGAAGAGGTTCTTTCCATCGACTCGGACCGAACCCTTCTCAGGTTCATACAATCCTAGTAAAATTTGTACCAGTGTACTTTTCCCGCCTCCGCTTGTACCAACAATTCCGATGTGGTTCCCTGGTTCTAGCGACAGCGAAACTCCTTTTAATACTTGTTTATCGCTTGCAGGATAGGTAAACCAGATATTTTCCAAGTCTATTTTCCCTTCTACCACCCCAAAGGAAGGCAGATCTTCTTCATGTTCTTCCGGTAAATCAAAATATTCATAGATTCTCTGCAAAGCCGGAATGGCCTGTTGAATCGTCAACGCATTTTCAGCTAGCGATCGGACCGGCAAAAACATGATCGGAATAAAACTGAGGCAGGCAACCAGTGTTCCAATGGTGATTTTCCCTTCCCAGATAGCAAAACCTCCGATCAACATGACAACGCCTGGCGTCGCAATATTAAACAAATTCCCAAGCCGCCAGTTAACCTTCCCGATCAGAGCCGCACGAATCGAGTAGGTTTTCCAGTCAGCCTGTTTTTTTCGCTGTGTTTCCACTTCTTGCTTTTGTGTCTGGAAGGTCCTGACTAATCGGATGCTTTCAATACTTTCCTGTAAATGTTGATACATATCCGCACTCATGTCCCTTTGGACGGCGCTCATGTTCCTCATAACCTTACCCAACTTAAATGAAGGAAAAATATAGATGGCGAACACGACAAACATAACAATAGCCGCGGGGTAGTATAAAACAAATACCGCGGAGAATGCGGCAACCGCACCAATTACCTGCTGGACGATCCGGGGAACGACCGTATTGTTCAAGTTTTGAATTGATTCCACATCATGCGTTAAACGATATAACATATCACCTCTTGGGGTCGTTGTAAAAAATGCCATCGATGTGCGATGCAATTTTTTAAAAGCCCTGATCTGCATGTCGGTAATCACATCCAGGCCGATTTTAACCTGAACGTATTCCTGCATCGTTTCAAACAGCGATTTACCTAAGTAAGCAACGAGAACACCGCCGACGACCACTAGCAATATGGTCATTTCTCTCTCCCCAATTACTTCGTCCACCAGCTTCCCGGCCAATATAGGCGGCATAATCGTAAAGGCTCCGCCCACTAAAGAAAAAAGCAAGGCAAGCAACAGCTTTCTCCAATATGGTTTAAAATGCTCCATTGTAATTTTCAATAAGTTCATTTTCCAACCTCCTCCCAAAATTTTATTGTATTACAATTATTCAAAATATTCACCACCTATTGAAAGTTGGTGACCAGGGGGACGGTTCTGGTGGCCTAAAAAAGCCATGAGAACCGTCCCCCTGGCACATTATGGGTTATTTTACCTATTTTTTATTTATTAATAGCTAGTTCAAATTAAACGGTTATATAATAGAATAGTCATGGTAGATGATTAGTAAAAAGTAAGGGGTCAACAGAAATGGGAGAATAGTCAAACCAAATCAAAAAGTAGACTTCGATAGAGCAAAATTTAGCTATAAAATTTTTCTTTTATACAAATAACGACAAATTTTACACTATCCTTCTAGTAATATAAAATTGATTTTAGATAAGATAAACTAATCGAAAGTATACTACGCTAAGCCATACTGTACTCTTTAAAAAGGTGGCTGGATGATCAGGTATGCAGGGGGAATATTTATGACAAACACAGCAGTCGAGAAAATAGAAGAACATGACAAAAGACGGGTGTCCTCATCCAAATGGTATAAGAACTGGAAATTCATTTCTGGTATCATCATTATCATTGCACTGCTTTTGGCAGCAATCAGCTACTATCAAGCTACTAGATTTAATGCCCATATCATGATTAATGGCACAAACGTCGGTAAACTGACAGCGGATCAAGCCATTGATAAATTAAAATCTACTACACTAAAAAATGAAGTCTATGTTGGAACAGAACAAATCTTCAATGGTGAAGATACAAAGGCTGAATTTACCAAACAAGATCTGTCAAGTATCAAGAAATTATTAAAACGACAGTGGACCTTTTTCCCATCCTCAAAAACAAAAGAATATTCGTTATGGCCAACTAGCGGGGACGAGAATCGCAGTGAAACGATGAAAAAGCAAGTGGAAGAAAAGCTTACTGCGATGAATAAAGATTTAACTGCCCCCAAAGATGCGGAAGCCCGTTTAGAGCAGGGCCAAATTATCGTCACTAAAGCCGTAAATGGAAAGCAGTACGATGTCGCTAATTTAGTAAAAGCGTATCAAAAACATGGATATACGAGTGAAATCCATCTGGATGCTAACTACATCTTGCCTGTCAAAGAGGACAGCCCGATTGTAAAACAGGAACAGCAGCTGCTGCAGGAGCTCGTTCAGCGAACAGTCGATTATAAAGTACAGGATCAAGTTTATTCGTTAAAAGGAAGCGAGTTAATTAAAAATGCCTTCGTCACAAAAGATATGCAGGTGACGATTGACGCGGGAGATCTTAAGAATAAGATTACGGAAATTAATGATACTCAATCCACATTAGATAAGAATTTTAGCTTTAAGAACCATGCTGGTGCGGTTATATCGGTCAAAGGACAAGGCTATGGCTGGGCACTTGATGTCGATAAAGAAGCGTCACAACTTCAGAAAGCCTTTGAAAACGGAGAGACCTCGATTACTGCATCTAATACTCACGGTCATGGCTGGAAAAATGAAGGCTACGGTTTTGAAACAACCACGAACAATGGGATTGGCGACACATATGCGGAAGTATCGATTGCGGAACAGCGTATTTGGATTTATAAAAATGGACAATTAGTCTTGACCACGAATGTCGTGACTGGTAAACACAGCACCGGTGAAGATACATCACCAGGAGTGTGGTATGTTCTCTATAAGCGTGAAAAGGCTACACTCAGAGGCACCCACGTAGGTAGTGGCTCATATGAAGTGCCTGTCGATTATTGGGCCCCCTTCACGAACAGTGGACAAGGGTTCCATGATGCCAGCTGGCGAAGCAACTGGAAAAGCAATGCCTACTTAAATGCAGGATCGGGCGGCTGTGTCAACACACCCCCTAGTGTGATGAAAACAGTGTACGACAATCTCAGCACCTACGAACCGGTTGTTATTTATTAACAAATGCATGATCTCACAAATTACTGTTTGTGAGATCATTTTTATGTATTTAACCTATTGCCATTTATTTAATATACTGATACTATAAAAGAGTTGTTATTTGGAAAGCCACTATTCATTTTATCGAGTCTTTCCAGCAGATAATTTTGACCACTTCCTTTTTGGGAGTCAAGGCCATACGGACAGCCGGGTCAAATGCCGATTGGCAACTTAGTTGCCTTATTGATTGAGTTAAAAGCTCAAATTTTATAAGTTGGTTACTTTACAACCAGTGCATGTGCACACAACTTGTGAAACGGTCAATAAGAGTGGTAAAAGTAATTATTTGCTATATAGACTCTGATCAATAATGATATAGTTTGAATATTAAAGAGCTTTCTGCCATAATGTCCACGGACTTTTATGATAGGCGTATAGATGACTAATTGTCATATCTGACCCTATTTTTTAATATTGATGAGTATATCTAAAGCAAGTGTTGTGCGCGATAAGGCGCTTCTGCACTTGCTTTTTTTTGCGGTTGTGTACTAAAGTCTATTACGTTAGGAGCTAAGAAAATGGGAAAAGCACTTATTATCGGAGCTGGCGGCGTAGCATCTGTTGCCGTCCACAAATGTGTTCAAAATAGTGAAGTATTTGAAGAGATTTGCATCGCAAGTCGGACAAAATCAAAATGTGATGATTTGAAGGCAAAATTAGATGGCGGCAAAACAAAAATTACTACTGCACAAGTAGATGCAGATAATGTAGACGAATTAATCGCGTTGATTAATGAAGTAAAACCAGATATCGTGATGAACTTAGCGCTGCCATATCAAGATTTAACGATCATGGATGCTTGTCTAGCGACAAAAACTCATTATATGGATACAGCAAACTACGAGCCAGAAGATACAGCAAAATTCGAATACAAATGGCAGTGGGAATACCGCGAGCGCTTTGAAAAGGCTGGCATTACTGCCCTTTTAGGCAGCGGTTTTGACCCAGGTGTAACAGGCGTATTCTCTGCTTATGCGTTAAAACATTATTTCGATGAGATTGAATATATCGATATTCTCGATTGTAATGGCGGCGATCATGGTTACCCATTTGCTACCAACTTCAACCCTGAAATCAATATCCGTGAAGTTTCTGCTAACGGACGTTATTGGGAAAATGGTGAATGGATCGAAACGGATCCAATGGAAATCAAACGCGTCTATAACTTTGCTGAAGTAGGCGAAAAGGATATGTACTTGCTTTATCATGAAGAGCTTGAATCTCTTGCGCAAAACATGCCAGGACTTAAGCGTATTCGTTTCTTCATGACGTTTGGCCAAAGCTATCTTACCCACTTAAAGGCACTTGAAAATGTCGGCATGACTTCGATTGAACCAATTGAATACGAAGGAAAACAAATTATTCCACTCCAGTTCTTGAAGGCTGTTTTACCAGATCCAGCTTCCCTTGGACCACGTACCGTTGGGAAAACGAACATTGGCTGTATTTTTAAAGGGAAAAAGGACGGCAAAGAGAAAACCTATTATGTATACAATATTTGTGACCACCAAGAATGTTATAAAGAAGTGGGTTCTCAAGCCATCTCTTATACTACTGGCGTGCCTGCAATGATTGGGGCAGCAATGGTGATGACGGGCAAATGGAACAAACCAGGCGTCTTTAATATTGAAGAATTTGATCCAGATCCATTCATGGAAGAATTGAACAAATGGGGTCTTCCATGGGTAGAAGACTTTAACCCAGTACTTGTCGATGAAGAGCCTTCGTCAGCAAAAGCACCGGAGCTTGTTCGATAAAATGCGGTTTGAAGAATTACCAACACCATGTTATGTCGTCGATAAAGGGCTGATTGAAAAAAACCTAAAAATCCTGAATGGCGTCATGCAGCGTACAGGCGCAAAGATTGTTTTAGCCCAAAAAGCTTTTTCAATGACAGCGATGTATCCCCTTATTGGAGAATATTTAAGTGGGACGACTGCAAGCGGCTTATACGAGGCACGACTTGGTCACGAGGAAATGGGCAAAGAGAATCATGTCTTTGCCCCTGCCTATCGTGAGGATGAAATCGACGAAATTATCTCCCTTTGTGATCATCTTATCTTTAATTCTTTTTCACAGTTGGAAAAATTTAAGGATAAAACGCTTCAAGCTGGTAAAAAAGTGGGCTTGCGCATCAATCCTGAATGCTCCACACAAGAAGGGCATGAAATCTACGACCCTTGTTCACCAGGTTCTAGATTTGGTGTAAAGCAATCAGGTTTTCAACCTGAACTCCTTGAAGGTGTATCAGGACTGCACTTCCATACCCTTTGTCAGCAGAACTCGGATGATTTAGAGACGACTTTAAATGCTGTCGAAGAACGGTTTGGACAATGGCTGCCGCAAATGGAATGGATCAACTTTGGCGGTGGTCACCATATTACTAGAGATGATTATGATATTCCGAGACTTGAAGCGTGTATAAAGAGAATGCAGGATAAATACGGATTGGAAGTTTATCTAGAGCCAGGCGAAGCCGTTGCCCTAAACGCTGGCTATTTGATTACCTCTGTTCTAGATATCCATCAAAACGGTATCGAAATTGCGATTCTCGACACATCTGCAACTTGTCATATGCCTGATGTGCTGGAAATGCCTTATCGCCCTCCTCTTTTTGGCTCAGGAGAAGTCGGTGAAAAACCATTCTTATATCGACTCGGCGGACAGACCTGTCTGACTGGCGATGTGATTGGCGATTATTCGTTTGACCAGCCTTTAAAAAGCGGCGATCGTTTAGTGTTTGGCGATATGGCGATTTACACGATGGTAAAGACCACCACATTTAATGGAATGCCTTTACCCGCTATTGCTATTCAGGATAAGAATGGCGATTGCCAGGTTGTGCGCGAATTCGGCTATCAAGATTTTAAGATGCGACTAGCTTAATTGACGTGAGTCATGTCCGCGATAATGTAGCTTTCTGCATGTTTTATAACCAGACTCTGCGTTAGAGTCTGGTTTTTTATAAAAGATAAGAAATTTCACTGGGTCCAGGCACCTTGTACTTTCCTCATAATTTTTCTATCATTTCCTGCTTTTCCTGCTGAATGGCAGTTAACGCTTGCTTTTTTTCCTCAGATTGTGCTTTTAATTTTAGTAAAATATCATTAACTTGATTTAAGTGACTGTTTGTTTGCTCCAAAGATTGATTGATTTTCCCCTGAACCATATAATCCGCGATGAATCCATCGAAAAAGAAATCAGCAAAAGTTAACATTCCCGAGATATTAACTTCAAAAGATTCTTGCTCTTGAACATCCAATAATTCTTTATGGAAATGGCGCATGCTCGTTTGAGCTTGATGAAGGTAGTCTTCTGCCTCATCAATATGTTGATGTTTGAGGGCGCCTGAAATGGCTCCACCACCAAATATATCCCATGTTCCCCAATCCTCTGCATTCTCTAGTGATTCTATTGCATTTACAAGTGCGCGCTCAGCACGTTCCCCTGCAAGAATTGCTTCATCGAGTTCAATGAGGGATGCTTTAAGAGCACCTTCTTGCTCACTCCAGCCGAAAATCGTTTCCGCAAAAGGAGATCCGCTTGATGTAATCAATTCCTCTTTCTGCAAAAGAAGTTGTTGAAGTTTATCTTCAACCTTTTCTAAGTTTACTAGTTTAGTTTGAAGTTCTCTCATCGCACTGTCTATTTCTATTTTCGTCTTCGATGCCTCTTCCAGCTTATGCTGTGCAGTGACCATTTCTTGCTTTTCTTTTGACAGCTTTTCATCCTTTTTACCCGATAAAGTGGCAAATAAGTTCGTCAGGCTGATCCGCTCAAGCTTCTCCACATCCTCTTGCTCTACCTCAAACTGTTCTTGTAGCTGAGAGATCGTCTGCATGACCGTTGCTAATTCTCTCTCATAATCCATAAGCTGGGATTTGTATTTCTCCTTCTTTCGTAATTCCCCATGAATCTCAATAATCCTTGCATTGATTTCTGAAAACATGAACATTCCTCCCATTTCTGCTACTATCATTTACGATGAAAAATGGAAAAAGTTTCATAGTAAAGAAGTGCAATTTAGTGGAAGGACAAAAAAATAGCAATAAATTAAAACACTTTTCATGATTTATTCATACTTTGTTCATTTCTAGGGATTATGATAAATACATGAAACGAACAAGTTCCTTTCATAACCTTTCGACCCCCTTTTATATATAATGTTTTTGATCCGGCCTAGCGCCGGATCTTTTTTTGTCTAGTAAATATGGTGCCTGACACCCATAACGTAATTACCACCTTTTAAACCGTAGAATCGCTGGTCGTTTCCCTTTTTCTTTCTGTTAAAATGGTTTGAATGATTTCCATATGAAAAGCTGCCCATGCTTTTTCACGAAAGTGAATAATAATACTTATAAACACCACAGCTAAGTAGACAATGCTAAAGACAGCCCATAGCAGGCTTCCATCATGAAATAGAAATTGCGATAATTGTTTGGAAAAGAGTAATAACAGCCACGGTGCAGAGGAAACCAAGATTGGGATCATCCCGGTGCCTTTATTTTCTTTTATCATCCGAAAATAAATTAATTGCAATGTATTACTATCAAGGGACTGATACAGGTTTTGAATCGCTTCGATTTCTATGTATTCCTGCATTTGATGAATGGACCGGCCCTCATCTATTGTTTTTTTCAGTCTAAGAAAAACCTTGTGGGCATCCCCACGTAATGAAAACATTTTATTCTCCCCCATCGGAATTGGGATGATATTATTCATTCTTCCATAACTTAGGATTGTCATATCCATCTAGTTCTTATCCGTTTTCACATGATTTTTCTCTTTCATATAGGTTGTTTTCGTATAGATTTATGCTTTTTTTAAATTTTTTATAAAAACCATTGACTCTCTCCTTAGGGAAGACCTCATAGTTAATCACGAAAGGAGGAAATGATGAAATTTACAGTGAAAGATTTAGCAACGATGGCTGGTGTTTCAATCAAGACCCTTTATCACTACCATAAAATTGGCTTACTTATGCCAAGTGAGGTAGGTGAATCTGGTTATCGATACTATGGTTTACAGGAACTAAAACGGTTGCAGGAAATTCTTTTTTATAAGGAATTAGATGTTCCGTTGGTAGAAATTAAACAGCTGTTTGACGAAGAGTCCACTCGAGTCTACACATTGGAAAAACAAAGGACATTATTTATGAAGAAAATTGATCGGTACCAGCAATTAATTCAAACGATAGACATGTCTTTAAACTATACGAGAAAAGGTGAAAATATGGATAATCAATTAATGTTTAAAGGATTTGGATCGAAGGATGAGTGGAAAGATGCGCTTGAAGAACAAGTTAACCATTTAAAAGAAGCCTATAATGTGGAACTTGATACCAATGCTATTGATGTTGATAAGATGAACATGATGGCGATAGAGGCCAAAAACTTTACCGATCAGATGGCCGAATTTTTAAGAAACGGTGTGAAGTATGATGATGTTTCTGTACAGAATACAGTTAAAAATCATCTTCACTTCTTAAACAAAAATGGCCATGCAATTAGTCAAGAGGACTACCTAAATCAAACAAAATTCTTCCTACAAGATGACTTCCATAGACAAATGCTCGAATCCCAGCAAACCGGCCTAGCTTATTATTTAGTACATGTAGCGGAAACCCTCTAAAATGAAGGGGCCTGTCCCCCGCTACGTTAAGGTATTAACGCAGCGGGGGTCA
>NZ_CCAS010000062.1 GCF_000612625.1 Neobacillus jeddahensis | reverse complement strand
GGGGGTTTTTTGTTTTTTATAAAAAAGGAGGTCTATCGACATGGATTTTAAGAAAGAACTTGCAGAGTTGTTATACGAGCTGCTAGATCAGGAGATTTCAGTAGCGGAATTAGAGCAGATGATTGAAAAGCCAAAGAACGCTTTACATGGGGATTTAGCTTTTCCTTGCTTTACGCTAGCAAAGGTAAAAAGAAAGGCCCCCCAGCTAATAGCGCAAGATTTAAGTGAAAAGATACAATCGTTTACCTTTGAAAAAGTGGAAGTTGTTGGCGCCTATATCAACATCTTTTTAAATAAAAAGCTCGTATCCGAAAAACTTGTAAATGAAGTCATTACAAAACAGGGTCATTTTGCCGATCTTGATTTCGGGAACGGTGGAAATGTGACGATTGACATGTCGTCACCGAATATCGCTAAGCCTTTTTCAATGGGGCATTTACGTTCCACTGTTATTGGCAACGCGCTTGCCCTGATTTCAGAGAAATGCGGCTATAAACCCATCAAAATTAACCACTTGGGGGATTGGGGAACGCAGTTCGGAAAATTAATTACGGCGTACAAATTATGGGGAGAGGCGGAGAAGGTTAAGCAAAATCCGATAAAAGAGCTATTAGCCCTCTATATTAAATTCCATGAAGAGGCGGAATCGGAGCCAGCCTTAGAAGATCAAGGACGCGGCTGGTTTAAAAAATTGGAGGATGGTGACGAGGAAGCGTTACACCTGTGGCAATGGTTCCGCGATGAATCGTTAAAGGAATTTTCTCGTATTTATGAATTGATGAATGTGCAATTTGACTCGTATGCGGGCGAGGCCTTTTATAATGACAAAATGGACCGAGTCGTCGAACTCCTTGAGGAAAAACTATTGCTGATTGAATCCGACCAAGCGATGGTGGTCGAATTAACGGAGGAAAATCTGCCACCATGTCTAATCAAAAAATCTGATGGAGCTACACTATACGCGACCCGGGATTTAGCTGCGGCCCTCTACCGCAAAGAGAATTATGATTTTGTCCAGTCCTTATATGTGGTTGGTCATGAGCAAAGCCTTCATTTTAAACAGTTAATCGCCGTATTAGGGAAAATGGGTTATGACTGGGCCGAAAAGATGGTCCATGTACCATTTGGGATGATGTTAAAGGACGGCAAAAAGATGTCGACACGAAAAGGAAAAGTGGTCCTCCTAGAAGAAGTATTAACGGAGTCGATTGAAATGGCTCGACACAATATTGAAGAGAAAAACCCAACTCTCATTAATAAAGATGAAGTGGCTAAACAAGTGGGGGTTGGAGCGGTTATTTTCCATGATCTAAAAAATAACCGGATGAATGATATTGAGTTTTCCTTGGAGGAAATGCTCCGCTTTGAAGGAGAGACAGGGCCATATGTCCAATACACCTATGCCCGTGCTTGTTCGATTTTACGAAAAGCGAATTGGCATGCTAATTTACAGTCTCCAACATATACTAATTATTGGGACAAAGAGTGGAAAGTGGCAGGTCTCCTAATGGAATTCGCACCGGCAATTAAAAGGGCCTGTGAAAACTACGATCCATCACAGGTGGCAAAATATATTATCGACCTCGCTCAAGCCTTTAATAAGTATTACGCTGAGGTGAAAATCCTAGAGGAGAGCGAGGAGCAAGAGGCACGTTTAGCGCTTGTGTACTCAGTAATGATGGTATTGAAAGAAGGCCTGCGTTTATTAGGAATTAGTGCACCTGAGGAAATGTAACAACAGGAGTTCAATGAAATAGACAAAATGAGGGGGATGGAAAATGAGTCAATTATTATCGAAGAGTTTTGCCTTAACGAGGAAATCGTTTGTGAAAAAGGTGTCGACACTAGAAGAGGGAATTTTGGATATCCAACCAGAAGGCTTTAACAACACCATTCACTGGCATATAGGCCATGTACTAACGGTTACCGAGCAGTTACTGTTTGGTTTTCCAAAAAAATCAACGAACCTTCCCGCCAATTATTTGGAGTTCTTTGCCACTGGTACAAAACCTGCGGACTGGCAAGGGGAGATTCCTTCTGTGCAAGAATTGGTCATTCAACTAAGGGATCAATTAGATAGAATCAATCAAATCCCAGGAGAAAGGTTTTCTGAGAAGTTAAAAACAACGTTCCTTGGGCAAGAAACCTTCGGTGAGCTGGCCAATTTTTCTAATTTTCATGAGGCACTGCACCTTGGACAAATACAGTCTATGGACCGTGTAATTACTGCCGCAAAGGCAAACTAACCCCTTATGCGCGTCGTGCAAGGAGTCGGTTGGGGTTTTTCCACAACTGCATCAGGAACAATTGCCACTGATTTAATCCCTGCTTCAAGAAGAGGCGAATGCCACCTTTTATTCATTTTTTGATTTAGGCGTCGGGATAGGGGCAATGGTGTTCGGTCAAATTGGCTATTTGCTTGGTTATAGTAGCATTTATATAACCGCAGCGCTGTCGATTTTTATTTCGATGCTTCTTTATATATTTTTTCTAATTAAGGATCGTGTAGCTCTACAACAAAAGGGATAAGACACAAGGCCGGGTATAGAGGAAACTCTATACTTTTTTTTATGCCCAAAATGATCCGAACGAAATGGATGAAGCGGAGTCATCGAGGGGACATTATTACTAGATATGAGTGAATAACCTGAATTTTACCACTTCATTGTAAATGGTTGACACCCTATCCTAGCAAACTTATAATCAAATTTGTGTTTGAAAACGCTGTCGTTTTTTGTCGAATAACATTTCGAACAGTTCCTAATTAAACATAAAAAGCTAACATCATAAAAGAAGGAAAAGGAGAGATAGTGTTGAAATTTGTTCTATTCCTGGCTGCAATCGTTGTGATCTTCTTGCTCGCGTTTATTGCCAGTACCAATAAAAAGGGAATCAAGATTAAGCCGATTGCGATCATGGTAGTGCTACAGCTCGTGCTTGCTTACTTACTGCTTAATACCGAAGTAGGGGTTTTCATTATTAAAGGGGTTTCAGAGCTGTTTGAACACCTGCTAAAATATGCAGCCGATGGAATTAACTTTGTATTCGGCGGAATGACGAATAAAGGTGAAGCACCATTTTTCCTAACTGTATTAATGCCGATTGTCTTTATTTCCGTCTTAATTGGAATTGCCCAATATATTAAAGTACTTCCTATCATCATCCGTTTCCTGGGGTTGGCTTTAAGCAAGATCAATGGATTGGGGAAGTTAGAGTCTTACAATGCCGTCGCATCTGCTGTCTTTGGCCAATCAGAAGTTTTTATTTCAGTAAAAAAACAGTTGCCCTATTTACCTGAACACCGCTTATATACATTGTGTACATCCGCGATGTCAACTGTGTCAGCCTCCATTTTAGGGGCGTATATGACGATGATTGAACCTAAGTATGTTATAACCGCACTGGTATTAAACCTATTTGGTGGTTTTATCATCGCTAACATTATTAATCCTTATGAAGTAACAGAGCAAGAAGACATTATTGATATTCAAGAAGGCGAAAAGCAGACATTTTTTGAAATGCTTGGAGAATATATTTTAGATGGTTTCAAAGTGGCAATCATTGTTGGTGCCATGCTAATTGGTTTTGTTGCCTTAATCAGTATGATCAATTATGTGTTCGCGGCGATTTTCGGGATTAGCTTCCAAATGGCGCTGGGATACGTATTCGCACCATTCGCCTTTATCATTGGTATTCCATCTTCAGAAATTGTTGATGCAGGAACGATTATGGCGACAAAGCTATTGTCCAATGAGTTCGTTGCCATGATGGATTTGGCAAAAATAACAGATACATTATCATCAAGAACCATTGGTATTATTTCTGTATTCCTTGTTTCTTTTGCAAACTTTTCATCGATTGGAATTATCACTGGTGCAGTGAAAGGTTTGAACGAGAAGAAAGGTAATCTAGTCGCAAAATTTGGACTTAAATTGTTGTTTGGCGCAACACTTGTCAGCCTTTTAACTGCAGCCGTTACGGGTGTCATGCTATAATAATAAAAAGCCTTCTGCTAATCTGTTAAGATTAAGTAGAAGGCTTTTTATTATAACGTTTCTCAATGATGAAAAGATTTTTACACGACCATTTCGGGTTATTGGTTTTTAAAAAGATAGTTATAAGGCGACGCTTCCAGATTTGTTTAAAAATTAGACATGAACGGCGAGGGGAAACAATGGGCTTTTTAGTGGAGAATAAGTGGGTTATTTTAGTCAGTCTTGAAGTACTGGCGTGGTTATCGACCTTTTTTCTTTTGTATGCAAGGTATGGGTTGAAATCAAACTTCTGGTTTAAGGTGGGTACGGTTCTCTTTGCAGTAACGGGAGTTATTCCGCAGGTGTTAATGGGAATTCTTAATTTTATCGCAACGAAAAAGCTTGATTTATTTACCTTAATCATTGTACTGCTTATCATTTACGGTTTCACCATTGGGAAGAACGATGTGAAAAAGCTCGATGCCTGGGCACAGAAAAAGTTTTCCAAGCAGCACTCTTAAATAAAGGAAAAAACCACCGATTTGGTCTAATCGGTGGTTTTCCAGCTTGTCGAGAAAGATATTCTTCTCGGCAAGTTTTTTTAAACTCTAAAATTTTACATCTGTTAAGTGTGTTAGTGGAAGTTGATCTCCGCTCCAGGCGCCCCCTTTCCGCGGGCGTTCCGGTGAGCTTCCTCGGCGCATTGCGCCTGTGGGATCTCACCTGCACCGTACTCCCGCAGGAGTCGAGCGCCTTCCACTCCAATCAACTTTACCTAGTTTTGCTAGGGGGGACAATATTTTTTCATATTTTGGCTAGCTTCATCTAAAAGAGCTTGCGCACTACATTTTTAATTCCAAGTAACCGACAATAGCAAAGTTCTTGCAGCTCTATCTTGTGAGTCCGCAAATCTTCACTCACCTTTTCGTATCCATATATACAGTATTTTTCCGATACAGATAAGCAATGCACTCTTATCTTCTCTTGTTCCTATTTAAACGAATTCTTGTTTTTTGGACAGACGAATAAATCACATTCTCTAGCCTAAATAAATTTCCAAATAGTGAATAGAAAAATAGCTGAATGGCGTCTTCTATTTTTTACAACCCCATCCATATTTCGGTCAGATATGATTAAAAAAACGCCTTTTGACCATGAGTGTTTTTTATCCTTAAATAGGGAATGATATCTTTTCAAATTTTGGCTGCGTAATAGGACTCGATTGATTGGAGCGGAAGGCACGTAGACTCCTGCGGGATGACGGGGCTGGGGAGACCCCACAGGCGCTTGCGCCGAGGAGGCTCTCCGTTCCGCCCGCGGACGCGGAGTGCCTGGAGCGGAAATCACCACCCAAATTCAATGCAGCCTAAATTTAGGAAGTCTTTTCAGTTACTACTGTATGTAAACAAACATTTTATCGAACAGAAAAGTAATAAATTTTAATAACCTAAACGGAAATAAGGCTTCAAAAGTTTTTCAACAGCCTGAAAAACCACCGATTTGGTTTAATCGGTGGTTTTCTTCGTTCTTTTTACTAAGAAGTAGATGACGCCCAATATGATCGCTGCAATCAGAATCGGTAGTACATACGGTTGAGCGAACTCTTTCACATCTGCCCAGTTACTGCCCAATACCTTTCCTAAGTGAATAAAGAGAATGGACCATGGTAAAATGGCCGCGACTGTATATAGTGTAAATTTGGTAAAGGACAT
Organism: Neobacillus jeddahensis; assembly: GCF_000612625.1. Taxonomy (GTDB): domain Bacteria; phylum Bacillota; class Bacilli; order Bacillales; family Cytobacillaceae; genus Neobacillus; species Neobacillus jeddahensis. Next base: position 18,593 of record NZ_CCAS010000062.1, on the reverse strand, counting down.
TTTAGCAATCCCAGCTGGAATGGAGATGGCATGTCTGACGACAGGGATAAACCTCGCAGTGAAGATCACCCCGACGCCATATTTTTTAAACCAATTTTCAGCCACATCAATATGATGCTTTTGAATAAAGACATACTTCCCGTACTTTTCTAAAAATGGCCGTCCGCCATAATAGCCAGCCCAATATAAAAATAGTTGAGCAATCGTTCCGCCGATGGTACCAGCAATAACGGCGCCGACGAAATTAATGTGTCCTTGCGAAATCATATATCCGCCATAGCCTAAAACTATTTCACTGGGGATAATTTCAATCATTAATCCTAAGGCAATGCCGAAGTATCCTAACTGTGAGAGAAATTCTAAGATTGAGTTAATAAAGTCTGCCATAATTCACCTTCGCTTATGTAAATAATAGTTATTAGATCTGATCTTAAGTATTTTAGGGAACTGTAAGTTTCCCCTTTCTAATTCTAAACCAGTTTGTCTAATATTGAAATAAATATGGGGATTTGTTTAATGTCACCTTGCGCTTTTATTATTACACCGATAAGGATTTTTTTGATGAAAACATATAGGTTTTATGGTGGTAGCGGATGCTGTACACCAAACCCATCGCAAACATATTCCCCATGAGTGAGCTGCCGCCATAACTGATAAAGGGCAACGGAATGCCAGTAATCGGCAGTACCTGGATCGTCATGCCAATATTTTGAAAGACATGAAAGGTAATTACACTAATAATCCCTGTACAAACATACGTACTAAACGGATCATGGCTATCCAGGGCTGTCTTAATTAAATGATAAATAAGAAGAAAATAGAGTCCAATCAAAATACTGCCGCCGACAAAGCCATACTCCTCACCAATCACACTAAAAATAAAATCAGTATGAGCTTCAGGGAGATAAACCTCACGATGGCTGAAGCCTTTACCTGTTATTAGGCCTGAGCCAATGGCGCTCAACGATTTTAATAGGTGATAACTTGAGCCTGTTGAATGGTGATAGGGATCGAGCCAGGCATAGATTCGGTTAAACTGATAGGTTTGGACATGGAGATATTTCTCAAGAAAATCGGGCTTCTGTAATACAAGGTAGAAAATCAGGACAGCAAGTGACGCGCCAGCACCATAAATAGGAAGGATGATCTTCCACGAAATCCCGGATATCAAGATGAGCCCTGTTAAAATAGACAGAATGACGAGTCCTGTTCCAAGGTCTGGTTGGAGCATAATCAATCCAAGCGGTACAGCCGTTGTGATTCCTAATTTTATCAGCAAAAAAAGGTCTGTTATGAGTGTTTTTTCTAGGTGTTTTTCATGGTGAGTGCTAATCAGTCGACTTAAAGCAAGAATCAAAAAGGTTTTCACAAACTCTGATGGTTGAACCTGACCAATTCCTTTTATGACAAACCAGCTTTTCGCACCGTTTCTAACGGGAGCAATCGATTCGGGTGCGAGATAAACGGCAAGAAGCAAGATCACCCCGAAGCCATAGAGATACCAGGAAAGTCGTTTATATTGATAGCCGTCGATAAAGATGGCCATGGATATAATCAAGCTCCCAATGATATACCAAAAAACTTGCATGATTAGAAAATTTGTTTTTCCATATTGTCCAGATGCTTGAGCGCTATAAATGGCGGCACAGCTGACGAGGAAAAAGAGAAACAATAATAAGGTTAATGTCCAATCAAAACGATCCGCATTTTTCTTTATCATGTGGCACACCTAATTTTTATAAATTATCTTCATGCTAGTAAAGACACAGGGGGAAATGAGATATAGTACATAACGTTTAGATCAGAAAAAGGTTTCATTTTTAAAAGAAAAAGGTTCACCCTGTTACATCAAATGCTTGATAAACATGGTGGCAATCCCAAAATAGGTCAATAAGGAAAAAATATCATTCAACGTTGTAATCAAGGGACCTGAAGCAACAGCAGGGTCAATTTTTAATCGATATAGAATAAGGGGAATAATCGTACCTGCAAGTGTGCCAATGATAAGCGTGAAAAAAAGTGAGGAGCCAACAACGGCACCTAATATCAGATTGCCTTGCCATATATAGGCGATAATAGCGATTAACACGGCACAGGTAAGCCCAATAGTAATGCCGACTCCTAATTCTCTTAAGACTAACCGGGTGATCACGCCTTTATCAATATCGTGGGAAATCAGTCCTCTTACTACAACGGCCAGTGATTGCGTGCCAGTATTTCCGGTCATACCAGCAATCATTGGCATAAAGAAAGCAAGCGCCACGACTTGCTGCAGTGTATCCTCAAAGCTACTAATAATTCTTCCTGAAATGACACCAATAAATAAGAGAAGGATAAGCCATGGAAGTCTCCTGGCCGCCGCAACCATTGTTTTTGTTTCAAAGTCAATTGATTTCCCTGATGCTGATAACTTTTCAATATCTTCATTTGCTTCTCTGATGACGACATCAATGATGTCATCGACGGTCACAATTCCGACCAGGACATGGTTCTCATCAACTACTGGAATGGCAAGGAAATCATAGCGTTCCGCAATACGCGCTACTACCTCTTGGTCAGTGGTAACCGATACGGAAATCACTCGTTCATACATAATCTTGCGTATTTTTTCTTCAGGTTCTGCTAACAGTAAATCACGATAAGATACAACGCCGACTAGATGCCGTGCTTCGTCAATGACATACAGATAGTTAATGGATTCAGCAAATTCAGCAAAGTCTTTAAATTTATCGACCGCTTCTCTAACCGTAAAGTAATCTCGAATCCAGACAAATCGATTTGTCATGATTCGTCCAGCCGTTTCTGGAGGGTAATTCATAATGCCCTTAACCGCATTCGATTCCTCTATTTTCATTCCGGACAATAATGAATCCTTTTTCTCTGGTGATAACTCATTTAACAATAGGGCGAGATCGTCATTATCCATTAAATCAAGCACCTTACTCGACTTTTCAATGCCGAGTATGTTTAATAATCCGAGCTGTTCGGACTTTTCAAGCTCCTCCATAAGGTCTGCGAGGACGTCGAATTTTAAGAAAAGTAGGAATCTCCCTTTATGCTTTTCTGGTAATTCTGTATAAATTTGCGCAATATCATAGGGCTGGAGTTCCTCTAAAATGGTGTCAAATTCCGCTTTTTTATTATCCTTTAGCGTTTTTATAATATATAGATTGATTTCGTTGGGAGTCATATCTTTAATCATATTCCATATACGCTCCTTTTCTACAAGAGTTGCTTGTACTGTTGATTTCCCTTTATTCAATTTAATTAACATGGTCTATATAAGACAAGGTGATCAGTTCGTAAATAGTATGTGTAATTATTGAAAGAAACACGAATGATTTTGTCTGGTACTTCTTTATCGTATTTTAATAAAACTTCTATTTTGTAAAAGAATTGAAATATGCTATTGGGCCTATTATTTGATAAAATAAGGAAGTATTTATGAAAGCACTTGGAAGTTTCATGGGAAAGCATCCATATATAAATTAATTGTGGTTGATCGGAGGAGTTTGGCTTTGAAAAAGCATCATCAAGACATACGGGATCTCATCTATGTTCATTTAAACCAGTCAGACCAGTATGTACTATCTTACGGTATCGAATTCAATGAATTTGCTGCTGCTTTTTCAGGTTCATTAAATAATCTGCTTTTATTGAAGCACCGTTTTGATGATGCAGATTTTAATATGCATACACAGCTTGAGTATTGTCCGGAAGATAGCATTTCCAAATTAGCTGCGGAAGACGTATATGGATACGGAAACTTCTGCTGGATCGATTTTATGGAAGAAGAAGTGCTGAATGAACTCTCGGGTCAAGAATTAGCGGAATTATTATATTTGGGCCATCAAAAGCAGCATTTAAAATTGCCTTTTTATAATAAATTAGGTAATCGCTTTGTTTATTTGGCCCATGATGATGGCTGGTATAACAAAATTTATTATCGAAGCTTCAAGGATTTTTTCCATCTATTAAGTGAATCGATCGCAGGTAAGCTCGGGGAACTTAAACTTGAAAAGACCATCCTAGGGATTCGGAAAAAACGCGACTATCCGCAAGTCAATAAGGAAATTCTCCTGTCGTTGACCCCCTTTATAAAAGAAGGAATTTGCATTTCTTTACGCGATGCCGACCACCAGCGGGCCCGGATTGAAATACCCATCTGGGTGATGGGGGATTTCGATAATATGGACGATATGGTCGAGGAATACGAACAAATCTCCAATAAACCGTATCATGCCAAAATTACTTTTGATAAAAAAACAAAAGAATGGAAGCTGAATGTCATATAGGAAATGAGAAAACAGTCCCGCTGCCGGGACTGATAGGCTGTCGAAATACCTTCGACAGCTTTACTTTTGTTTAGAGATTATAATTTTAAAACGTTCGTAAACATACTAGCGGGAACTGAAAAAGTCTCTTAAATTTCGGCTGTATTAAATTTGAGTGATGATTTCCGCTCCAGGCACTTGCTTTCCGCGGGCGGCACGGGGAGCCTCCTCGGCGCAAGCGCCTGTGGGGTCTCCCCAGCCCCGTCCTCCCGCAGGAGTCGAGTGCCTTCCGCTCCAATCAATTGAGTCCGACTACACAGCCAAAATTAAAAAAAGGTATCACTCCTTATTCAAGGGTTAACAAGGTTCTCGAAAAAAGGAAGGTTTTTTCAGGATCATCTGACAGAGATATAGTTGGGAGTATAGCAACGATTTTCCCAACTACCAGGTTATTCTCTAAGTCAAAATTTACATATGAAAAAGATCGTTCTTTGTTCGTTTGTAACAGATAAAAAGGAACCATCTAATCGTTTGGAGAGGCGTCCGCTCGACTCCTACGGGATTAGCGAGACAGGCGAGACCCTGCAGGAGCGTAGCGACGAAGCGGCTCGGCGCTCGCCCCGTGGAAAGCGAGCGGTAAGCCTCGGAAAACATATGCCAGCTTTATTCAAACTCAATTAGCACTTTTAATATTCTATAAAAAACTTTGATTTATAAGGTTTTAAAAAGGATTGCCGAGAAAAAATATCACTTTCTCGGTAGTAAAACATCATTAAATCATGATAATTTATCGATTGACTGTTTTTAAGCAAGCCGTATATAACATAAAATAATGAATAGGAAAAAACTTTAATAAAACATTTAAAAAACATTTTAGCTACATTTCCTTTCTTATTTAATAAAATGTTAAAATATAACGGTGAAAGAGAATATGGAGGTTTTGGTATGAAAACAAAACTAGGTTTGTTATATGGAGGAAAGTCCGCTGAGCATCAAGTATCCTTACAAACAGCACTTGCGGTGATCCGAGCATTAGATCTTGAAAAATTTGAAATTCATCCTATTTACATAAATGTAGAAGGCCAATGGATTAAGGGACCACAGTTAAATGGACCAGTGGAGAATGTGAAAGCACTTGAATTTTCTGCTAGCAATCCTTTAACACCATTATCCCTTGCCCCGGCTCTTTTCCAAGCAGAGGCACAAGAGGCAGCCCCACTAGATGTTATTTTCCCATTGTTGCATGGTCCAAATGGCGAAGATGGAACGGTACAAGGATTGTTAGAATTACTAAATCTACCGTACGTAGGAAATGGTGTTCTAGCTTCAGCAGCTGGCATGGATAAAGTGATCATGAAAAATGTCTTTGCGCAGGCTGGATTGGCACAAGTAAACTATGTTGCTTTTGTGAAAAGCGAATGGGCGAAGGCGAAGGAAGAGACCTACACTAAGGTGGAAGCCGAGCTAGGTTATCCATGCTTTGTAAAGCCAGCCAATCTTGGTTCAAGCGTAGGCATCAGCAAGTGTTCAAATCGGGCCGAATTAGACGCGGCATTCATTGAGGCCTTCCAATTTGACCGTAAAGTGATCATTGAAGAGGGTGTCGTAGCCCGTGAAGTGGAACTTGCGGTTCTCGGCAATGATGAGCCTAAATGTTCTGTGGCTGGTGAAATTGTGCCAAAAACGGATTTTTATGATTATAAAGCAAAATATCAAGATGGCAATACAGCCTTAATTATTCCTGCTGATATTACCGAAGAAGAATACGGGCAGTTGGAGGAAATGGCCATTCGTGCCTTCAAGGCATTAGATTGCTCAGGATTGGTTCGAGCGGACTTCTTTTTAACGAAGGATGGGAAGGCATTAATAAATGAAGTAAATACGATGCCAGGCTTTACTCCGTTTAGTATGTTCCCGCTTTTGTGGAAGCACACGGGAGTGGAGTACCCACAATTAATTGAGCGTCTCGTCGAGCTTGCCAAGGAACGACATGCGGAAAAGCAAAATATTAAATATACTTTTTAATGTTCAGTAATGAAGACAAATGAGAGACACGGCTTAAGTGCCGTGTCCATTTCTGTTTAAATAAAGTAAAACCAGAAAAAGTTAAAGGAGGATATCAAATTGATAAAACGCTCTTTGAAACAGGTTTCCGAAATGATTTCTGTCCTCAATGATGTGACTCCATTTGCAGAAGTGGAGATCAATGGGGTCACAATTGATTCTCGAAATATCGCTGCAGGTAACTTATTTGTTCCGTTAAAAGGTGAACGTGCCGACGGACATAAGTATGTTGAAGAATCCATTCGAAAGGGAGCAGCTGCTGCTCTTTGGCAAAGTGATGTTCCGAATCCACCTGTCGATTTGCCGATCCTAATTGTCGATGACTGCCTTATTGCCTTACAGGAGTTAGCACGAAACTATCGCCAACAATTACCAGTTAAAGTGGTCGGAATAACGGGAAGTAATGGAAAAACGACGACGAAGGATATGACTGCCAGTCTGTTATCGACTCATTACAAAGTACAAAAGACGGAAGGGAATTATAATAACCATATCGGTCTTCCCTTAACGGTTTTAGGCTTACATGAGGATACTAATATAGCTGTCCTGGAAATGGGAATGAGCGGTCGTGGAGAAATTGAATTTCTGACAAAACTTGCTTGCCCGGATGCAGTGGTGATTACCAATATAGGGGAATCCCATCTCCTTGATCTTGGTTCACGAGAAGGAATCGCCGAGGCGAAGCTTGAAATTTTGCAAGGGCTGCATGAGGGCGGACTAGCTGTTTTAAATGGAGATGAGCCCCTCCTCATGGAACGGATTAACCAACATAAAGGAAATCTCCAAGTTCAAACCTTTGGGAGAAATGAAACGAATGACATATTTCCAACCGAAATTATCCAAATAGGCCAAGGGAACCGTTTTAAAGTAAATAAAGCTGATACAGTCTATGAACTTCCGGTCTTAGGAACACATAATATTTTAAATGCACTGGCTTCGATGCAAATTGCCCATTACTTTTCGATTCCATTTGAAGAAATGAATAAAGGTCTTGCTGGTATTAAGCTAACGAATATGCGGATGGAATTAGTGGAAGGGCAGCATGGGGAGAAAATTATTAACGATGCCTATAATGCCAGTCCAACGTCCATGATGGCTGCGATTGAATTAGTCTCTAATTTAAAAGGCTTCGAACGGAAAATTCTTGTCCTCGGCGACATGCTCGAGCTTGGACCACAGGAGGAACAGTATCACCTCCAAATCGGTGAAGGTCTCGACCCAAGTAAAATTGATTATCTATTCACATACGGAGCACTAGGGAGTCATACTGCCAGAGGTGCGGGAAAGGTTTTGGGCAAACAAAACGTATTTGCTTTTAATGATAAAGATCAACTCATTCAAGAATTAAAAAAGTATCTGGATGCCAATACACTTGTTCTCGTGAAGGCATCACGAGGGATGAAATTAGAGGAAATCGTTACGGCCATACAAAATCGTTAGGGGTCTAACACCACTTTCTGTTCAGGAAGTGGTGTGAACGAAGCTGAATTTCACGAATCACGATTCTTTTTTCTGAAAGCTTCTAGTGAGATGAATGAATTCAGCACGATATAAGAAAAATAACGGTGAGGAGAAAAAGGCCCTTTTCTCCATGTGTGACTTTTTGATGGAGCATGAGGACGGTTTGAATGTAACAAACATGTCTTTATTGCAAAATACTAGTAACAGTGGTATGATATTCATCAACGTGTCTAAAGGACGATTGAAAAAGGGCATACTCTTTTGAGAGATGTCTTTTTTTTGGTAAAATAAAAGAAGTACCTATTACCGCATTTTGATGCGTGTCTAGCTCCAACGCCAGGAGCTCGAGTTACTTACACCTTTTGAGTAAGTAAAAATATATTCAGCACATTGCAAAAATTTTTAAATAGATGAAGGAGAATGAAAACATTGACAAAGTTTGAAGAATTAGGCCTAAGCCAGGCCACTTTAAAAGCTGTCCTCAAAATGGGTTTTGAGGAAGCAACACCAATCCAGTCTGAAACGATTCCATTGGGGCTAAAAGGTATTGATTTGATCGGGCAAGCTCAAACAGGAACGGGTAAAACAGCGGCATTTGGGATTCCATTGGTGGAAAAAATTGATACTAGTGTTGATGCCATTCAAGGGATTATTATTGCACCAACGCGGGAGTTAGCCATTCAAGTATCGGAAGAACTTTACAAAATTGGTGCAGGCAAAAGAGCCCGCGTATTGCCAATTTACGGTGGCCAGGATATTAGCCGCCAAATTCGTTCACTGAAGAAGGCTCCGCATATCATTGTTGGTACTCCAGGACGTGTGTTAGACCATATCAACCGCAAAACTATGCGTCTTGATACGGTAAATACTGTGATCCTTGATGAAGCAGATGAAATGTTAAACATGGGATTCATTGAAGATATTGAATCGATTCTTGCTGCAACACCAGCAGAAAGACAAACATTACTTTTCTCGGCAACAATGCCTGGACCGATTCAAAGAATGGCTGAAAAGTTCATGAGGGAGCCGCAAATCGTTCGTGTAAAAACGAAAGAATTGACGATGCCTTCGATTGAACAATATTATCTTGAAGTGCAAGAAAGAAATAAATTCGATGTCTTAACAAGACTTTTGGATATTCAATCACCAGAACTAGCGATTGTTTTCGGTCGTACTAAACGTCGTGTCGATGAATTATCAGAAGCATTAACTTTACGAGGTTATACAGCAGAAGGTATTCATGGGGATTTAACCCAAGCCAAGCGTATGTCGGTTCTTAGAAAGTTTAAAGAGGGTACGATTGATATCCTTGTTGCAACAGATGTAGCTGCACGGGGTCTTGATATTTCTGGTGTAACACATGTTTACAACTTTGATATTCCGCAGGACCCAGAAAGTTATGTTCACCGTATTGGACGTACAGGTCGTGCTGGTAAAAAGGGTATTGCCTTAACATTCATTACACCGCGTGAAAAATCTTATCTAGCTGTTGTGGAAAGAACAACTCGTCATAAGATGGAAAAAATGAAAGCTCCAACGCTTGATGAGGCCTTAGAAGGTCAACAAAAAGCAGTTGTTGAAAAGATTGTTGCGACGATTGAATCAAACAATTTGCATTATTATAAAGCAGCAGCACAAGAGCTTTTAGAAGAAAATGATGCGTCAACTGTTATTGCTGCCGTATTGAAGATGTTGACAAAAGAACCGGACACAACTCCGATTAAGTTAACAGAAGAACAACTGCCACAAAAAAGAGATAGAAAACCACAAGATCGTGACCGTAGAAGAAGAGATGACTCTAGAGGCTCATATGGTGGAGACCGGAACAGAAAAAAAGCTCCGGTAAAACCAAGAAGTGGTGAAAAAAGAACAGGTGGCAAATCTTCAAAACCAAGAAGCTTTAATCACCAATAATCATAACTGAGAGCATGGACCTTTGTGTCCGTGCTCTTTTTGTACATAAAAAAGGATCGCGCCAGTCAAATGTATCAGGAAATCCTTGTTATTTCTGTGATAAGAAACCAATGATGGCTATAATAATAATGATGGTCCAAATTAGAAGTTTCAGTGGTGACTGAAAGGATACGCTCTTCCGTTTCGTTTGGGTCCAAACCGCTGTGCTTCTGATAGAGTCTGACAAATTTTTTCGATTATAATAAGGAATAGCACCGAGTAAAAAACCGCCAATTAATCCAAACAAATGGGCAACGACGTTAATATTTGGCTGTAAAAAGGTCATGACAAGGCTGACGACAGCGAGTGTCAGGATAACTTGCGAGTTTTGTCGGGATATCATTTGTTTGCGAAAGACGATAATCGCTATATAATAGCCGAATAGACCAAAAATAGCACCACTTGATCCGACGTGGGTGTAGGTTAATGGTTCCAGCAGTAATGTAGCGACATTGGCAATAAACCCGGATAGGAGATAAATAAATACAAACCGCCTACTTCCAAGCATACGCTCAAGCGCTGGTCCGAATAGAATGAGCGAAACACTATTAAACAGCATATGTGCAAAGCCACTATGCATAAAAGTAGGAGTAATCAGTCTCCAAACTTCTCCTTCCATAATATACAGATTAACGCCAGAAAAGTTTTCAAGGAACCAGTAGTTTGGAAAAATGGGTAGAATCGTTAAAAGGTATAATAGTAAGTGAATGGCAACGATGATGGAGACCATTGGGAAAAAGCGCAGAAATTCGCGAAAGCTTTCAGTTCTGGTGAAAATAGGAAAAACCTCCTCTCATTAACCATCATATACGGATTTTCCCTCTTTTACACTATTATGCGAATGGGAATTTAAATAGAAGGGTGGATAAAGGGTGATTAAAGGAATAGGAATCGATATTATTGAACTCTCAAGAGTGAGTGAGATCATTAGTAGACAAGAGAAATTTGTGAATCGAATCTTAACTGAGAATGAAAAGAAAAGGTTCGGAGATTTATCAGAAGTGAGAAAGATAGAGTTTTTAGCAGGGAGATTTGCGGCGAAAGAAGCTTTTTCAAAAGCCGTCGGTACAGGAATAGGGAGCGAACTGAGCTTTTTAGATATTGAAGTGGATACAGATATAAATGGCAAGCCATTTATATCTAAACCGGTAATCCAGGCACATTTGTCGATTTCTCATAGTCGAGATTACGCTGTGGCCCAGGTGGTTATTGAAGAAAGCTAACATACATAACCAAGGCGTCGTGCGCTTTTTTCAAAGCTTGGCAACTTGATAAGAATATTCCCCTAACTTGTCTCATATATTCATAGGGAAACAGGAGAGACAAGGTCAGCTATGGTCACATTATGCCTGATCCCTGCCTTTCTCTTCTCAATAATCATATGAAATGAGACAAGAAGGGGTTGAAGGAATGAGGAATAAGTTTTTGCTGCTCATTACGGGGCTGATGGTCATTTTCTTACTAGCTGCCTGTGGATCAAAATCACAAGGTGATGTGGTAAAGGAATTAAAAAGTAAGCAGGATGACCTAAGCAGCTATAAGGTGAATGCAAAAATGACGTTGAAAATGGGTACGGATTCTCAAGTTTACAACGTGGAAATCTGGCATAAGGATCCTACTTTTTATCGAGTGAATTTAAAAAATGCTGAAAAAGACCAAAGCCAAATGATTCTACGGAATAACGAAGGAGTATTTGTTCTGACACCAGCATTAAATAAGAGTTTTCGCTTTCAAAGTGATTGGCCGCAAAATAGCAGCCAAGCCTATTTGTACGAATCATTGATCAAGGATATTGTGGCTGATAAAGAGGCGAAGTTCTCTTCGACAAAGGAATATTATATATTTGAAACAAAAACCAGGTATCAGAATAATAGTATGCTTCCAATCCAAGAAATTAAGCTAAATAAAAGTGATTTATCGCCAGCAGTCGTAAAAGTGATGGATCCAGATCGTAATGCCCTTGTGACAGTAGAATTTTCAAAGGTTAAGTTTAATGCTGATTTTGACAAGGATGCTTTCGATATGAAGAAAAACATGACACGTGCACAGCTTAATTTACCGGCAATGGCGGAGGGCGGCGATCAAGCTATTACGGTAAAATATCCAACTGCTGAGTTAGAAGGAACCAAATTGATTGGTGAAAAAACGGTCAAGATTGAAGATGGAACGCGGGTAATCCTTACATTTGATGGTAAAAAATCCTATACACTCGTCCAGGAAAAAGTAACGGCGAAGACAGCGACTACAACTCCAACCAATGTGGAAGGTGATATCGTTGATTTGGGTGTTACCATTGGAGCCCTTTCCGATCACTCCATTTCTTGGTCGCATGACGGCGTTGATTACATGATTGCATCGGAAAATCTGACTAGAGATGAATTAGTTGAAGTAGCAACATCGGTTCAAGGTGACCCAGTAAAATAATCTAACGGCAGGCTCAATTATGAGCCTGTTTTTGTTTAGTTTGGAAAGTTTTTCTCAAAAGTAGTATCCTATTTATTGTGATAAAATGAGATCATGTAATTCGAGTTAGGAAGTGGAACGATGGAAGCGCAAGGATATTTTTATCGAGATACATGGGTAGAAGTCGATTTAGATTGTATCACTGATAATGTCAACTCCGTTAAAGAGCTTTTACCGCACGAGGTGGCTATCATTGCCGTTGTAAAGGCAAATGCGTATGGCCACGGTGATGTTCAAGTAGCGGAAACGGCACTAGCGGCCGGTGCGGTATATCTAGCCGTTGCCTTTATGGATGAAGCAATTGCCCTAAGAAAGAAGGGAATCAATGCTCCAATTCTCGTATTAGGAGCAACTCGACCGGATGATGTCCATCTGGCAGCCCAGTTTAATATCACTCTAACTGTTTTTCAGGAGGAATGGCTGCAGAAAGCAAAAGAATATTTAGGAGCTGATGACAGAGTTTCCGTACATATTAAAATAGATTCGGGAATGGGGAGAATTGGCGTTCGTGGGTTCGAAGAATTAGCAATCGTGGAAAAAACCATTCTAGCAGATAATCGATTTTATTTAGAGGGGATCTATACTCATTTCGCTACTGCGGATCAGCTGGATTTAACCTATTTTCAGGAGCAGTTGGAATTATTTGAAAAGATGATTAGTACGCTAACGGCCCGTCCGAAGTATATACATGCCAGCAATAGTGCGGCGTCCATCCGATTTCCAAAAACCTATTTCAATGCTGTTCGCCTGGGGATCGCTATGTATGGCCTGACGCCATCGATTGAAATGGAAAAAGAAATCCCTTTCCCTTTGAAAGAGGCCTTTTCTCTACGCACGCGTCTTGTCCATGTAAAGAAGCTGGAAAAAGGTGATAAAGTAAGCTATGGGTCCACGTATCAAAGTGAGCAAGAAGAATGGATCGGGACATTGCCGATTGGCTATGCGGATGGGTGGATTCGCAGACTTCAAGGGCAAGAGGTGTTAGTGGGGGAAGAACGCTTCCCAATTGTCGGCAGAATCTGTATGGACCAATGTATGGTGCGGCTCCCATCCGAAATTCCTGTTGGGACAACCATTACATTAATTGGTGGTGAAGGTGAGCAACGCATCTCTGTCAATGAAATTGCCGCAAAACTTGAAACCATTAACTATGAAGTGCCTTGTATCATATCCAATCGAGTACCCCGCCTTTATAAAAAGAGGGGGAAAATTGTCGAGTTAAAAAATTACCTTCTGAATGATTAGCAGGCTTAAATATAGAAATTCGAACATATTTATGATATTGCGGTAATTTGTGCATAAAAGTATCTTTTATTGGCTTATAATACAGTAGAATTATATTTAGTCTAGGAATTGGGCTCGTTTAGTGTTATTATAAAATATGGTACAGATGAAAAATGGTGTGTAGTGATGGTGGAGGTGTATGTTTGTGTCTGAATCTGGCGCAACTACGGAAATCTTAGTGAAGTTACCGCAACATCTTTTAACTGAGTTAGATGGTTTCGTTAAGCAAGATAATGTAAACCGTAGCGAGTTCATTTACCAAGCAACAAAAATGTATTTACGCGAACGAAAAAAGAGACAAATTCGCGAGTCGATGAGACGAGGATACATGGAAATGGCAAAGATAAATCTTCGTATTGCATCTGAAGCATTTCAAGCAGAATATGAGGCAGAACACACAGTTGAACGTCTTGTAAGCGGAGGATAATCCCTTGATTGTCAAACGTGGTGACGTTTATTTCGCGGACCTATCCCCAGTTGTTGGTTCTGAACAAGGCGGCGTCCGACCTGTACTTGTCATCCAAAACGACATCGGGAATCGGTTTAGTCCCACAGTGATTGTTGCAGCTATTACAGCTCAAATTCAGAAAGCTAAGCTTCCTACTCATGTAGAAATTGATGCGAAGCGATACGGATTTGAACGAGATTCGGTCATTCTGTTAGAGCAAATTCGTACAATTGATAAGCAGCGGTTAACCGATAAGATTACCCATCTCGATGACGAAATGATGGAGAAAGTGGATGAAGCCTTGCAGGTAAGCTTAGGTCTCATCGAATTTTAGTTTAAAGTACGCTCTTTTTACAAGAGCGTTTTTTCATACATATCCTGCCTCTTGGATAATTCTGCTAATGAGCAAGCTTAATAGGCTTGCTTTTCTTTTGTCTAAAAAAGGCGGTGTTCGCCGAAAGGACTTAATTAAGGTGATGTTTGTAAAAGAATAATTAAAGTCTAGATTGAATTTTGTGTAATTTTAATCAGTGTGTTTTTAATCAAAAATACTGCAGTAGCGGACTATAATGAAACGCATCTGCAGTTTTGGTATAATATTGTAAAACGGTATGGAGGTTTTTTTGTGAATGATACAGTTGTAAAAGATGATCAGCTAGTTGGGAAAATCTCAGCAGAACTGAAGATCGCGTCTAAACAAGTGAAAAGTGTAATCGCTTTACTCGATGAAGGGAACACGGTTCCGTTTATTGCACGATACAGAAAAGAAATGACGGGTGCTCTTGATGAGGTGCAAATTAGAGATATTTTAGAGCGCAGGCAATATATTCAGAACCTTGAACAACGAAAAGAAGAAGTCCTACGCATTATTGCTGAACAAGGGAAATTAACTGATGAACTAGGTAAGGCTATTACAAAAGCAGAAAAACTTCAAGAAGTTGAGGATTTATATAGACCCTATAAGCAGAAAAGACGGACAAAAGCTACGGTTGCGAAGGAGAAGGGGCTTGAACCACTAGCGGAGTGGTTCATGACATTTCCTAAAGATAGTATTGAGGAAAAAGCAAAGTCATTTCTTTCAGAGGAAAAACAAGTGCTTTTAGTTGAAGACGCGATTGCTGGTGCAAAAGACATTATTGCAGAGTGGGTGTCTGATGATGCGGAGAGCCGCAAATGGATTCGTAAAGAAACCTTTAAATCAGGAACTGTTTTATCAACCGTGAAAGAAGCAGAGAAAGATGAGAAGAACGTTTATGAAATGTACTATGAATATGAAGAACCAGTAAACAAAATTGTGCCTCATCGAATTCTCGCGCTGAACCGCGGAGAAAAGGAGGACATTTTGCGCGTTTCGGTCAAAATGAATGCAGATTTGATTATGACTTATTTAACGAGAAAATGGATTCGCGTTCAACATTCCCCGGCTGCTCCGATTGTGGTAGAGGCCATGGAAGATAGCTATAAGAGACTGATTCAACCCTCAATCGAGCGCGAAATCCGGAGCGAGTTAACCGAGAAAGGGGAAGAACAAGCGATACATATCTTTTCAGAGAATTTGCGAAATCTGCTCCTACAACCGCCATTAAAGGGAAAAGTAGTGATTGGTGTTGACCCTGCCTACCGGACAGGCTGTAAGTTGGCAGTAGTCGATGAAACGGGGAAAGTACTGAAGATAGATGTGATCTACCCGCATCCCCCTGTTTCAAAAACAAAAGAAGCGCGGGAAAAGTTTATCAACATCCTGCGTGAATATAAAGTAGAAATGGCTGCAATCGGAAATGGGACCGCATCAAGGGAAACAGAACAGTTTGTGGCCGATATATTAAAAGAAATGAAGGAGGAGATCTTCTATTTAATTGTTAATGAAGCGGGTGCAAGTGTATATTCTGCTTCAGATCTTGCCAGAGAAGAGTTTCCTAATTTTCAAGTTGAAGAAAGAAGTGCGGTTTCCATTGCCCGTCGACTGCAGGATCCTTTAGCTGAACTAGTGAAAATTGATCCAAAATCAGTGGGGGTTGGTCAATACCAGCATGACGTCTCACAAAAGCGATTATCAGAATCGTTACATTTTGTTGTTGAAACAGCAGTTAACCGGGTTGGAGTAAATGTAAATACCGCTTCTTCTTCGCTTTTACAGTATGTAGCGGGACTGAACAAAACAGCTGCCAATAATATTGTCAAAAAGCGTGAAGAGGAAGGGAAGTTTACGAGTAGAGTTCAATTAAAGAAAGTACCTCGCCTTGGAGCGAAAACCTACGAGCAAGCGATTGGTTTCCTGCGAGTACTGGATGGGAAACAGCCGCTGGACAAAACGGGAATTCATCCTGAACATTATGATGAAGTGAAGAAACTATTAACGAAACTGGGCTTTACCGCCACCGATTTAGGCTCGGAGGAGTTAAAGACAGCGCTAAACGGTCTTGATTTAAAATCCCTTTCAGAAGAGCTTGCGATTGGAGAGTTAACATTAAAGGATATTATTGATGCCTTAGTAAGGCCGGAACGAGATCCACGTGACGATTTACCTCGTCCACTTCTGAAAAAGGATGTCTTAAAGTTAGAGGATTTGAAGGCCGGAATGGAATTGCAGGGTACTGTACGTAACGTGGTCGACTTTGGTGCGTTTGTTGATATCGGTGTGAAACAAGATGGGCTCGTTCATATTTCTAAACTTAGCAATCGATTTGTCAAACATCCATTGGACATTGTGTCCGTTGGTGATGTCGTAACGGTTTGGGTCGATTCAGTAGATATGAAAAAAGGCCGTGTCGCCTTAACGATGTTACCACCATCGGTAGAATAGCGGGAAGCGCCCTTTTCTCGAGACCGGGCGCTTGAATAATTGAAACACTGCTTTTAGGAGCAGTGTTTTTTTCTGTAAAAAAACCAGCACTGGTTTAACAATTTAATCTGGTAGCGGTCCTTCTCATAGAAAGCTCTTTTCATTTGGTTCTGCAACCAAGTTGGCATAGTCATACCTCCCGAAAAGTACATCATCATTAAAGGTATATACAATATATGCTATAATAGGTTGTCACGTTCGCTAGAAAGTGAGGGACTCATAAATGGAACAGAGAGAACTTCAATTATTGGTGGAAAACATATCTGTTGAACTATTTGGGAAGCCATTTAAACACATAGCCTCCTTTAATCCTAGGTTACGTTCGACAGGGGGAAGATATCTTCTTGGAACTCATAATATTGAAATTAATAAAAAGTATTTGGACGAGCTAGGGGAAGAGGAACTAATCGGGATCATTAAGCATGAACTATGCCATTATCACCTTCATCTTGAAGGAAAGGGATATCAGCATCGAGATCAAGAATTTAAAAGCTTGTTGAAAAAAGTAGGTGCTCCCCGATTTTGCACACAGCTACCAGGTAAAAAGGGTCGGAGTTCATCTAAGAAAATCCTTTTATATCAGTGCACGAAATGCCAGCTTTCCTATCAACGCAGGAAGAGCATCGATACAAGTAGATATGTTTGTGGTAAATGCAAAGGGAAATTGATGAAGGTGAAAGAAGTTATTTTAGAAAAACAGTAAATGTTGGACGAAATTTTTATCTAAAAATGATATTGACTTTCGATTATATCGTCATTATAATGTAAAGAGTCGATAGGGCATTCGCCTTATTAAGTTAAGATTATTCCGCAGTAGCTCAGTGGTAGAGCTATCGGCTGTTAACCGATCGGTCGTAGGTTCGAGTCCTACCTGCGGAGCCATATGGGGAAGTACTCAAGAGGCTGAAGAGGCGCCCCTGCTAAGGGTGTAGGTCGGGTGACCGGCGCGAGGGTTCAAATCCCTCCTTCTCCGCCATAAAATTTTAGGCCCCTTGGTCAAGCGGTTAAGACACCTCCCTTTCACGGAGGTAACACGGGTTCGAGTCCCGTAGGGGTCATCAGGAACGGGGAGTGACTTTGATTCATTTCCTGTTTTCTTTATATCATTGGGCTATAGCCAAGCGGTAAGGCATCGCACTTTGACTGCGACATGCGTTGGTTCAAATCCAGCTAGCCCAGCCATTTTATTTTTTGTTTGTCGTTAGTACAACGGATATAAATTGAATTAAAGTGCTTATGCTTTATATGCGGGTGTGGCGGAATTGGCAGACGCACCAGACTTAGGATCTGGCGCCGCAAGGCGTGGAGGTTCGACTCCCTTCACCCGCATCAAAAATTCCCTCTTGTGCAAAAATGATAAATGTGTTATGATTATTTTTGTCGCTAATCACATGCGGTCGTGGCGGAATGGCAGACGCGCTAGGTTGAGGGCCTAGTGGGTGAATAACCCGTGGAGGTTCAAGTCCTCTCGGCCGCACCAAAAAGATTGTTGACATACCAAACTGAGTATGATATACTTTAAAAGTTGATTTTTATTATGCGCCCGTAGCTCAATTGGATAGAGCGTCTGACTACGGATCAGAAGGTTGTGGATTCGACTTCTTCCGGGCGCGCCATTATTTAACGGGAAGTAGCTCAGCTTGGTAGAGCACTTGGTTTGGGACCAAGGGGTCGCAGGTTCGAATCCTGTCTTCCCGACCATTTAAAAACTTTATGCGGGTGTAGTTTACTGGTAAAACCTCAGCCTTCCAAGCTGATGTAGTGGGTTCGATTCCCATCACCCGCTCCAAACTTTATGATTGTT
>NZ_CCAS010000061.1 GCF_000612625.1 Neobacillus jeddahensis | reverse complement strand
AGGGTATTATTGCTTGGGAAAGCGCAGGAATAGACATTTCTCGAGTGCTTGTGTCGGATGGTGAAGGTATTTTATTGTTCAACTTTGGTTATTTCGTTCATAATGGGCTTAATGAATATAAAAGAGCAACTATCCCGATGAAAGAGGAGAAAATGATTCATGGCTAAACAAGTTATTGTTTATACGACAAATGATTGCATCGAGTGTACGATGGTGAAACAAGTATTGATTCAGGAGGGAATATCCTTTGTGACGAGGAATATCGCGACAAACCCTGAGTATCAAACGGAAGTGGAAAAATACGGCTACCTAGGTGTTCCTGTAACGGTGTTTGGCGATCGAGCCATAAAAGGTTTTACCAATGAGTTAAAGGAGCTTATGGAATTAGCAAAAAGCAACGTTTAGAACTGAAAAAAGTGTAAACATGTTATGCATGTACAAGGCTGTACAATGAGGTTGTCGAAGTGCCCCACAATGGTTAGTGTACATGACTAAACCATTAAACTGGAACAATTTGCTTTACTTCGATTTTAATTAGCGTTATTATGAACGTAATTTAATAAATGATGTATCTACTAGGGGTGCCCTGTAATCAGGCTGAGAGAAAACGCTAAGTTTTTAACCCTTTGGACCTGATCTGGATCATACCAGCGTAGGAAAGTAGTCTAGTGAAATGTTTAATTATTTCTCTTTCTAACTAACCAGGTCCATTTTATGGAGCTGGTTTTTTTATTTAATAAAAGAAGTGGGGAGATTGGATTGGAAAAAAGGAACTTGTCTAAAGTGTTGGAAAAAGTGAGGGAGGAGAAGCCACTCGTACATAATATCACGAATGTGGTCGTTACCAATTTTACGGCAAATGGGCTGATTGCTCTTGGGGCATCGCCGGTAATGGCCTATGCCCCTGAAGAGGTGGCCGATATGGCAAAAATAGCTAGTTCACTAGTTTTGAATATTGGAACGTTAAATTCACAGACAGTTGAGTCGATGATCCTGGCAGGAAAGGCCGCAAACGCTGGTGGCGTACCGGTTGTCTTTGATCCAGTCGGGGCGGGAGCAACGCCGTATCGAACTGAAACAGCGAAAAAAATTCTAAGCGAGCTCTCAATTGCCATTATAAGAGGGAATGCCGCGGAAATCGCCAATGTCGTCGGTGAAAAATGGGAAATTAAAGGTGTCGATGTTGGAGAAACCAAAGGTAATTCCATCGACCTTGCTATCACAGCAGCCAAACAATTGCAAAGTGTCGTGGTGATTACTGGCAAGGAGGATGTTGTCACAGACGGTGAAAACACCTATGTAGTTGCTAATGGACATCCTCTTCTCACCAAGGTGACAGGAACAGGCTGTCTGTTAACATCTGTGATCGGCGCGTTTACTGGAGTAGAGAAAAATCTGCTTCAAGCTTCCGTTGCCGCCTTAGCCTACTATGGGATTGCTGCCGAAATGGCCGCTAAACAAACGGCTGAAAGGGGACCCGGCAGTTTCCAAATCGAGTTCCTCAATCAATTAGCGCTCGTTTCAGCAGAAGATATAAATGAATGGGCTGTTATTAAAAAAAATGGTGGAGGGATGTAGGATGAGAAGAGCATTAACAATAGCAGGTTCTGATAGTGGCGGCGGGGCCGGAATCCAGGCCGACTTAAAGACTTTTCAGGAATTAGAGGTGTTTGGCATGTCGGCCATCACCGCGGTTACCGCGCAAAATACATTAGGCGTTCACGGGGTTTATCCGATGACACCAGAAGCAGTCGCGAAACAAATTGAAGCGATTGGCGAGGATATCGGTGCGGATGCTGTCAAAACAGGCATGCTGTTTAATGCGGAAATCATTGAAGCAGTTGCCGAAAAAATCAGGCGCTATCAATGGGAGAGCTTGGTTGTCGATCCTGTCATGATCGCCAAAGGGGGAGCATCTCTTTTGCAGCAGGAAGCTATTTCTGCGATGAAAACTCATTTATTGCCACTTGCCATGGTTATTACTCCGAATATTCCGGAAGCCGAGGTGTTAACCGGCATGTCGATCATTACCACCGAGGATAAAAAAGAGGCCGCCAAAAGATTAGCGGCATTCGGAGTGAAAAATGTCGTGATTAAAGGCGGACATGATGAAGACCCAGCGTTATCAACTGATTTATTATTTGATGGCCTAGATTACTTTACGTTTACCAATAAGCGAATCGATACAAAAAATACCCATGGAACCGGGTGTACCTTTTCAGCGGCACTTACGGCAGAACTCGCTAAAGGAACCACAATCTACGACTCCGTTGACAAGGCAAAAGCGTTTATTCAGGCGGCAATTGAAGCTGGAATTGAGATTGGCAATGGCCATGGACCTACCAATCACTGGGCTTTTCGAAAAGGAAAAAACGGTAAGGAGATGGCACAGCTATGATCGATTTGCAGAAATCATTAAAGGTTTATTTTATCATGGGCAGTAACAACTGCTTATCCGATCCAGCCGAAGTGCTCACGGATGCGATTGCGGGGGGGATTACTCTGTTCCAATTTAGAGAAAAGGGTCATGGAGCATTAACAGGACCGGAAAAATGGGAACTTGCTCAACAACTTCAACGCATCTGCCGAGCACATCAGATCCCTTTTATTGTTAATGACGATATCGAACTGGCACTTGCCATCGATGCAGATGGCGTTCATATTGGGCAGGACGATGAGCAGGTAAAAACCGTTAGAGCGAGGATTGGCAACAAGATCCTTGGTGTATCTGTCCATTCAGAAGCAGAGGCAATGTCCGCACAAAAGGATGGTGCCGATTATTTTGGAATTGGTCCCATTTATCCGACCAGCACCAAGGCGGATGCAAAGCCGGTTCGCGGGACGACATTGATCGAAACTTTACGAACAAATGGATATACAGTGCCAATCGTCGGAATTGGCGGGATCACAAGTGAAAATGCAGCAAGTGTGATCGAAGCTGGGGCAGATGGAGTTTCTGTTATTACCGCGATCAGCCAGGCGGAATCCCCACAGGAAGCGGCACTGGCATTAAAAAATTCGGTGTGGGTAAGGAGCGTTGGCTGATGAAAAAGACGCATAAATTAACAATGACCGCGATGTTAATTGCGATTGGGACCATTTCTAGTAATCTCGTTTCGATTCCAATCGGGTTTACAAGAGTATTTCCTGTCCAGCATTTCTTGAATGTCTTGTCAGCGGTCTTGTTGGGACCTTATTATGCGGTAGCCCAGGCCCTTTGTGTGTCCCTCATCCGAAACTTAATGGGAACAGGTTCCATTTTTGCCTTCCCTGGCAGTATGGTGGGGGCATTGCTGGCATCGCTGTTATTTTTAAAAACGAGGAAAATTTATCTCGCTTTTCTAGGTGAGGTCATTGGGACGGGCATCCTCGGTGCGCTCTTGTGCTATCCGATTGCCACGCTCATCCTTGGACAGAAAGCCACTCTATTTGGATTTATCCCTTTATTCATCTTTAGCTCATTTGCGGGAGCATTGCTTGGCTTTGTGATTCTCACTATTTTTATAAGGAAAAATGTCGTGATGATGGGTGAAAGTAAAGCCAAAATCATGAAAATAAAATAAACATCGCTAGGGGAAGCCTTTTTGGGGCATACGACGGTGCTCGCATCGAACCCTTTGAACCTGGACTGGATAATCCAAGCAGTGAGAAGTGGATGAATCAAAACTTTATAGCAATATAAAGTGAATCCGTCCATTTCCGTTTTCAAGAAGTGGATTTTTATTTGTGCGCAAGGAGGGAAAAAGAAAATGACAGTAGCTGAAAAAATTTCAAATGAAGTCGAGGCAAGACAAGCGGAATTAATTGAATTGTTGACGAAGCTGGTTTCGTTTCCAACGGTGAGCCCACCCGCCCGGAATACCAATGACGTGCAGGGATTCATAAAAGGATATATGGAAGAGTTGGGATTTATCACTGATATGTGGGATGTATACCCTGGAGATCCCAATGTTGTTGGGGTGTTGGCAGGTGAAGATTCCACTCAATTTAAAAGTTTAATCATCAATGGACATGTCGATGTTGCTGAGGTGGGCGATGATCAAGAATGGAAGGCATCACCATTTTTGGCTAGAATAGAAGATTCTTATCTTTATGGACGTGGTGTAGCTGACATGAAAGGCGGGATTGCTGCAGCACTTGTCGCGATAAAGCTATTAAAAGAAATGGGGATTACCCTCCGTGGCGACCTTCAATTTCAATCCGTAATCGGTGAAGAAGTCGGTGAGGCTGGAACGCTGGCATGCACTGAAAGAGGGTATACAGCTGACTATGCAGTTGTTGTAGATACAAGTGATTTACATATTCAAGGTCAAGGTGGCGTCATCACAGGCTGGATCACGATTCAAAGCAAAGAAACGTATCATGATGGGTTAAGACGAAACATGATTCATGCTGGTGGTGGTGTGAAAGGGGCCAGTGCGATTGAGAAAATGACTAAGATTATCGGTGGACTTCAGGAGCTGGAACGGCACTGGGCTGTGACGAAAAGCTATGATGGATTTCCACCGGGCACCAATACGATTAATCCTGCTGTTATTGAGGGAGGGAGGCATGCCGCTTTTATTGCCGATCGTTGTGCCTTATGGGTAACCGTTCATTTTTACCCGAATGAAGACTATGAAAAAGTCATTAAGGAAATCGAACAGCATATTGGTGCTGTGGCAGCCGCCGATCCATGGCTTAGAGAAAACCCGCCACAATTTGTGTGGGGTGGAAAATCAATGATTGTCGACCGTGGTGAAATTTTTCCCTCATTAGAAATAGATGAAACCCACCCTGGCACAAAAGCTTTATCCCACTCTTTTGAAAAGATGTTATCAGAAAAGCCCACCTTAGGCATGTCGACTACAGTAACAGACGCTGGCTGGCTCGGTCGTGCCGGAATTCCAACCGTCATTTTTGGACCAGGAAAATTAGAAGATGCCCATGCTGTTAATGAGAAGGTCGAAATCCGCCAATTGTTAGATTTTATGAAAGTATTAGCTGTCTTTATCGCGGATTGGTGCAACACAAGGAAGGAAGAGTGAGATGAAATTTTCAGAGAGACTGTTTCAAAACGTAAGTGATATTTGGGGGAGGACACACGAGCATCCATTTGTGGTTGGGCTAGGAAGAGGAGATCTTCCTATTGAATCGTTTATTCGATATATGAAGCAAGACTATGTGTTTTTAATTGACTATGCGAAGCTGTTCGCATTTGGCGCGGTTAAAGCCAGAGACATGGATACGATGGCTGCTTTTGCCAAACTTCTCGACGAGACATTGCATGGAGAAATGGATTTGCACCGAAAGTATGCGGAACGGTTCGGGATAACGAAGCAGGAATTGGAAGAGACAAAGCCGACCCCGATGAACTTGGCCTATACTCGTTATATGCTAAACGTCGCGCAAAATGGTTCACTTGCGGAATTAGTCTCGTCACTATTGCCGTGTATGTGGAGTTATTGGGAGATTAGCAAAATGCTAGCAGAAACCTATCCAAATGCTATCACTCATTCGCTATACGGAGAATGGATCAAAATGTACACTTCAAATGAGTTTGCCTCCTTGGCAATGTGGCTCATTGAATTGTTAGATAATTTGGCTGAAGGGAAACCAGAAAAAGAGTTAGCCATCTTAGAAGACCATTTCCTAACGACCTCTCGATTTGAATATTTGTTTTGGGATATGGTCTACCAGGGGGGCGAGTGGCCTGTCTAATGCGTCGATCTTATCTATTAAAGAACTAGCCTACTCCTTTAATGACGGGAAACCAATTTTTGAATACATGTCACTGAATGTGAATAAAGGAGAATTTGTTTCCATCATCGGCGCGAGTGGGTCTGGAAAAAGTACCCTTTTTAAGTTAGTTACTGGTTTACTCGAGCCTGGACAGGGAGAAATCCTCATGAATGGTCAAAGTCAGCCGAAAAGATTAGGGACAGTTGGGTATATGCCGCAAAAGGACCTGCTTTTACCATGGAGAACGGTGATAGACAATGTATTGCTTCCAGTCGAATTGACGAAGCAAAATAAGCCAAAAAAACGGACGGAAGCACAGGAGTGGCTGACCCGTTTTGGGCTGGCTGAATATGAACAAGCCTTTCCCCATGAACTATCGGGCGGGATGAGGCAGAGAGTGGCCTTTTTACGAACCTTAATGATGGGGAAAGATCTGTTATTGCTAGATGAGCCATTTGGGGCCCTTGATTCATTAACAAAACGAAATATGCATGGATGGTTATTGGGGCTTTGGGGGGAATTGGCCAAGACGGTCTTGTTCATCACTCACGATCTAGAGGAAGCTATTTTGTTAAGCGATAGAATTTATCTCTTGAAAGGTAAAAAGGGGATACAAGAAGTAAAGATAAACCTGCCCAGACCAAGAAATTCAGAACTCATCTATCAACCGGAGTTTATGTCGATGAGAAAAGAACTGGAGTGGTTGATACACCATGAAAACTAGACTGAATAAATGGACGGGAGAGTATGGCCTATTTTTGATTGTTGTCATCCTCCTCGTCAGCCTATGGGAATGGGTGGTGCGTCAAGGTTTCATTCCTGCGTTTATTTTGCCGGCACCGTCGGCAATCTGGAGATCGTTAGTAGAAAACCGTCAGCTGCTATTGGAAGAGCATTTACCGGCAACCCTTAAGGAAGTCCTGATTGGGTTTGTCATCTCGGTAATGGCTGGCTTGCTGATCGGTATCGGGATGCACTTTTCTCGTCCGTTGGAAAAAGTATTGTATCCGTTCCTTGTAATATCGCAAACGATCCCGTTGATCGCGATATCGCCGATTTTTATTATGTGGTTTGGTTATTCCATTTGGAGCAAAATTGCCGTTACCTTTTTAACAGCCTTTTTTCCGATTGTCGTGAGTACCTATGATGGATTGATGTCAGGCGGAAATGAATATCGGGAGTTGCTGCAGACGATGGGAGCCAATCGCTGGGCTATTTTTAAAACAGTGCAGGTACCGTTAGCATTGCCATCGATTTTGTCTGGTTTGAAAATGTCTGTGGTTTATTGTGTGGTTGGCGCAACGATTGGCGAATGGCTCGGTGCTAGTGTTGGGTTAGGCTACTTTAGCCGACGTATGTCCGGGAACTTACAAGCGGATGCCGTATTTGCAGCGATCTTTCTTTTGTCGTTACTGGGGATTGTCCTATTTTTATTGATTAGTTTAGTTGAAAAAAAATTATTGAAACATAGATTTCGCATCTAAGAGAGGGAGAAATAGTCGATGAAGAAAAGTTTTTTAATGATGGTTTGTCTTGTACTGTTACTGCTAAGTGCCTGTGGGAAATCTGATGAGAAAACGGCGGGTACGTCAACTTCAAGTGGGGACCAGAAGCTCGAAAAAGTCAGTTTAATGCTGGACTGGTACCCAAATGCCGTCCATTCCTTTTTGTTTGTTGCAAATGAAAAAGGCTATTTCAAAGAACAGGGCTTGGATGTAGATATTCAAATGCCTGCGGACACGAACGATCCGCTTAGACTGGTCGCTGCTAACAAAATCGACATGGCGCTTAGCTATCAACCACAGGTGCTGGTTGCTAGAGGAGAGGACATTCCGGTTCAATCCTTTGCAGCACTCGTTCGTCATCCATTGAACCAATTAATGGTACCCGCTGATGGGTCGATTCAAACCCCAAAGGATTTAGAAGGAAAAACGATCGGCTACCCGTCAATCCCACTCGATGAAGCGATTGTTAAAACGATGATTAAATCGGACGGCGGGGATGCTGATAAGTTGAAGATGGTAGACGTGGGTTGGGATTTGATTCCTGCTATGGCTACGAAGAAAACGGATGCCTTGATGGGAGGGTATATTAATCACGAGAAATTATTGCTTGAAAAAGAGGGGCATCCGATGCGTACGATTAATCCGGCAGATTATGGTGTTCCTGATTATTATGAATTAGTATTGGTCGGTAGTGAGAAAGGTTTGAAACAAAATAGTGGTTTGTATAAAAAGTTTATCGCGGCGATCACGAAGGGGCAGGCATATGTTGCGGCGCATCCAGAGGAAGGTCTCGCAATTTTAATGAACCATGAAGACAAGACGTCGCCACTAGATAAGGAGATTGAAACAAAAAGCCTAGAAATTCTCCTTCCCTTGATGGACGCAAAAGAAAAACCATTCGGCTACCAAGATCCCGACACATGGGAAAAAGTCGCCAAATGGTTAGAGAGCACCAACATCATCAAACAAAAACTAAAAGCAGAAGATGCATTTATCAATTTTTAACAATATCGATCGTGTAAAGCGTAAAAAAGGTGTCAGGCACCACCCGTGGACACTGTCCACGGATGGTGCCTGACACTCATAGAAATGATCGATAATTGGGTCGGGTGATCATTTGCATGAGGTAGGCGGAGATTTGGGAATTTGCTTTTCTTTTTTTGTTTAGAAAGTTGATGATGGTGCTAGCATTGCGGATGCCGATTCCGTGTCCAAAGTATTGGTCATCGCCAAAATAGATGACATTCTCGGCACGCCAATGCGGTTGCTTTGGATCAAAATCCGGATTGTTGAAATGTAAAACATCCCCTGGTAAATAATCATCTCCATATTTCTGATAGATCGGTAAATCCTCATCAAATTGCCAATCCATTAAGTAGAGCCGTGCAAACAGAAAATCAAACCGCTCGCTGCCAATCGAATAGAGTGTAGCAATATACAAGACGATCGCGCTAGCTGTTGAGCATTCAAACGCATAAAGTTTGCCATTTTTCAGGATGTCTAGAAGCGCTATAGAGGGACTAATTCTAGGTTTAAGCAGGAAGCCGCCATTACTTAACCGGTCCCAATACTGTTTATTGCAAAAGGAAGTCGCAAACGTGGTGAACTTAGCATCACTTTTGTCTAGTTCCCGTGCGGCCTTCATCGTATTTACACGGTATTGAAGCTCGAAATTCAAATATGGCATTGATGGATAATCATAGTTCGTCTGGTATTGAGCCATTTGTTTTACGATGGTCTGTGCCTCTTTGTTGCTAATTACCTTGATGAGTTCGGCTTGTGCCACCATCTGATGATTGATTCTTATCATGTGATCCTCCCCGTATTCGATCTCAACTCCTCCTATTAAAATATGAAGCTTATGATTTAATCATTATCATTTTTAATGGAATCCACTATTCCTTTGAAGGTATATCTCCGTAAACGAAAGGTTGACACCTCAACTATTGCTGTCTAATTGTTACTTTTGCTTTAAATAAACGGAAACCTGTTAAAAAGGCGGAAACTAAACAAATACTTGCGGATCCAATAAAGACAATGTGCATCCCAGCGATAAACAGATCAGGGCGATCGGGTATCAACCCTGTAACATGGTAGCCTGCCTTCGCGCTCATGACCCCAAATAAGGTAGTAGTCGCCACCGCGATTCCGACGACCATTCCGATATTTCGAACTAAGGAATTAATACTTCCCGCAATACCGAGCTGCGACCTAGGGACAGATGACATCACCAATGAATTGTTGGGAGATTGGAAGATACCATTCCCTAAACCTAAGAGGGCCACCAAGATGCCTACGACGATGATAGAACTGCCGTTATGCAAGGTGGCAAGCCCTACTTGGGCAACGACCATCACCAGTAAGCCGACAAAGGTTAATAGTTCTGAGCCAATTTTATCCGATAGGGCCCCACTTAATGGAGCAACAATGGCCATGCTGATCGGAAACAGCATTAATAATAAACCCGCACTAACAGGGGATAAATGCAAAATGTTTTGTGTATAGAATGGTGAAATGATATTAAAACAAAAATTAGCAACAAACGCGAGAAATCCACACAGGATACTTAACGAAAATGAAGCGTTTTTAAACAATGAGAATTGGAGCATCGGATTGGAGATCCGAGACTCAATCCATAAAAAAGCAACAAAAGTGACTACAGCAAGAATAAGGGAGATCACAATCCTGATATCTTCGTACCCCGTTTCTTGGCCGAGTAAAAGTCCTGCAAACAAGGAAATGATAAAGATCGAAAATAACAGACTTCCGAATACATCAGTCTTAGCTTTTACAAATGTAATATCCACTGGCAGCATTCGCCACCCTAATGCTACAGCAATGACTCCAATCGGGATGTTCACCCAAAAGATATACTCCCAGCCGAAAGCGGAAACAAGAAAGCCACCAAGACTAGGTCCAGCAATACTGCCGAGCGAAACAAAGGTTCCGATCAGACCAAGTGCCTTGCCGCGTTCTTTTGGTGGGAAGATTTCCGTTATGATTCCCTGACTGTTAGCCATTGTCATTGAAGCCCCGACAGCCTGAATGATCCGAAATAGGATGAGCAACGGAAGGGAGGAGCTAAATCCACATAACAGGGAGCCAATCAGAAAAATAATCGTGCCTAACTTAAAAATCTTTATTTTTCCAAACGAATCTCCTAATTTACCAAATAATAGGATGAAGGTGCAAATAGCGATTAAGTAACTACTAACGACCCATTGTGTTTTGACAATTGGGAGGTGTAAAGTTTCGGAGATAACAGGTAGGGCAATATTGACAATACTCCCGTCTAACGTTGACATAAAGACAAATAAATTAAGGATAATTAAGATAGACCATCTCTTTCTTTGAATAGCTGGGTTGTCTTGATAGGTTTTGATTGTTGGATTCATTTTTAACACCTCATTAAATTCATATATAGTTGCAAAGGCAACTATTTAACTAGTATTGAGTGTACTCTGAAATGGTTGCATCCGCAACTAATTTGCGGTACATTTCTAGTATTGACATATTTTAAAGAGGGATCCTTATGAAAAGAAAACCGATTGGAAAGTTAATTTCGCAAATCTATCGCCAAAATCAAAAAAATTTAACGAAGGAACTAAAACCATTTCAGATTGGCGGTGGGGGACAGCATAGTTTTTTAATTGAAATTTTAAGGTGCCCGGGGATTAATCAAGATACCTTAACGTCAGAATTAAAATTTGATAAAGCGACCACGGCTCGTGCTGTTAAGCAATTGGAGGAAGCTGGCTATATAATGCGCAGTGTCGATGAGAACGACCGACGTGCCTATCGGCTTTATCCGACACAAAAAGGATTGGATTTTCATCCAACTCTCACCAGTATCCTAGATTCTAGGCATCAACAACTCACCCAACACCTAACAAAACAAGAAATAGATCAGTTATTCACCCTGCTACAAAAATTGCACTAACTACCATTTAGTAAGATTATTTTACAAAAAGAACAATAAACTATCATTTAAGGGTTTGCTTTATTGAAATGTTTCTGTTATAGTAAAGAAGAATTATTTTTGTGAGTCGGAAAGAACGTTAAAGTGATACTGCTTTTTGTCTTGAAGATTTGAGCAAGGATAGTAATACATTGTGTGCAAAGCACACAGCAGGAGGAAACACACATGGAACAAGGTAAAGTAAAATGGTTTAATGCAGAAAAAGGTTTTGGATTCATCGAGCGCGAAGCTGGAGACGACGTATTCGTACACTTCTCAGCAATCCAAGGCGAAGGCTTCAAATCTTTAGACGAAGGTCAAGCAGTTACTTTTGACGTAGAACAAGGTCAACGTGGACCACAAGCTTCTAACGTTCGTAAAGCATAATCTTAACCACATAAATGAAAAAGACTCTCTCGTAGAGTCTTTTTTTTTGCGATGAGAGTTAAAGACATTGTTGATTTACTCACGAAAAGGGAGAGAATTTTGGTAATGAGGAAAAGTAGTAAAATAGACAAATAAAAAACCCTGCTCAAAAAATGAGCAGGGAACATGAATCAATAAAGTAAATGGTAAAACTAGTATAGCATAGATTTCTCCAAACACCAAACATTTTTATAATAGGAATCAATGGTAACCAGACCTAAACTAGGCAGGTATGGAAACGCATGGATAACATTATGATTTTTTCCTATAAATGATATAATCATATTAATATACATAGTGGAAGGAAGTGCTGTAGTGGGAATCCTGCGACCGCAAATAGAACAGTCAAATGTAACGCAATATATTCCGCCAAAAGGAGATTTTGAGACCTTTCAGAATGATGACCATTATAAAGAGAAACTGAAAGAATGGGGATTGTCATCGGCAAAGGAAGCGAAAAGGGAATTTTGGTATAAGGATAGAAATCAACAGCGTCATGTTACCGTCAAAGGGTTTGAGGCCTACGGAACTTCCGGGGAATTTAACACGCTGGTGATTGAATTTCAAGATGGTCATCTCAGCTGCATCCATCCTGCCTACTTAAAAGAGATGCAGCAATCGAGTTTTGGCAAAGAAAGCCTGTTGACGATGGATGACAATACTGGGAAGCACAGTCCTAGTCAAGAAACAGATCGTGATGTGGAGACGAAAGCAACGGAAACGACTACAGAAAAAGTAGTTGCAAAAAAGGAACCTGCTGCCGCGAAACCGCCTAAGGAGCCTAAAGCAAAGAAAGTGAAGGCACCAAAGCTAGAATTACCTGCTGAAAAGGTCCACTTTACGGCTACTGTGAAACAATTTGCCCTTGTCTATAACCCTTTTAATGAAGAAAACGATGAGGTGGTCGTGCTTGACCATGTTCAAATCGTTCAGGATAATCCAATCGAACTTGGGCTAGCTTGGTGCAGCCATAGTAAAACACTGAAAAAATTTGAATTAGCGATTGGAGATTCGCTTGAATTCGACGGTAAAGTCACCGCTAAGAAATTGGGGAAGGGGAAGGATGCCCCAGAAGAATTCATGATCGATGTGCCAGTGCAATATAAAGTGAATAACCCATCTAAAATCGTCAAAAAATAGGATCTCCACTCGGGGTCCTATTTTTTTAAAGAGGAGCTAGACGATCAGGTTTCACGGGCTTTTGCATTTATTTGCGGAATATTTTCTAATGATGGAGTATAATGAAATTTCGGACTTTTATTTTTTCAAGGAGAACCAGTTATGAATCAGACCTTTACCATTAAGGAAAAAACAAAGCAAATTTTTGTGCTGTTAATTCCTATTTTAATCACTCAGCTTGGCATGTTTTCGATGGTGTTTTTTAATACTATCATGTCAGGTAAATACAATAGTTCCGATTTAGCCGGAGTGGCCATCGGTTCATCCATTTGGAGCCCCATCTTCACGGGAATCAGTGGGATTCTTCTCGCCGTCTCACCCATTGCTGCCCAGCGATTTGGTGAGAAAAAGAACGGTGAAGTGTCATCGATCGTCAAACACGGTATTTATTTATCGGTTATGATTGCCTTCGTTGTAATCGTCCTTGGCTACTTTTTATTAGACCCGCTTCTCGATAAAATGAATTTGCCAACAAGGGTCCAAGGCACGGCCTTTGATTATTTAGTCGGACTTAGCTATGGAATCCTACCTCTATTTATTTTCAATGTGCTGCGCTCGTTTATTTATGCATTAGGCAAAACTCGAGTCATCATGGTTATTATGCTTATGTCATTGCCTGTAAATTTTTTCTTGAATTATACGCTCATTTTTGGGGAATTTGGCTTTCCAGAGCTTGGTGGTGCTGGTGCCGGCTATGCCACGTCCATTACTTATTGGGCCATTATGGGGATGACAATATGGATTGTTAAACGACAAGATCCTTTTTCTTTCTATCCTGTTTTTGGCAATTTAAGAGAATTCTCATGGGAAAATTGCAAGGAAATATTAAAAATTGGCGTACCAATGGGGTTATCTACTTTTTTTGAAACCAGTATGTTTGCCGTGGTTACCATTCTGCTCAGTAAATTTAGTGTGACAACGATTGCTGCTTATCAATCTGCCTTAAACATCGTCTCGTTTCTTTATATGATCCCGATTAGCATTTCTACGGCCCTGACAGTCCTGGTCGGCTATGAGGTCGGGTCAAGGCGTTACAAAGATGCAAAGCAGTACAGCTGGCTTGGGGTGGTGCTCGCCATTTTGATTGCCATTGGCACGGGATTAATGGTCGTGGCATTCCGCTACCAAATTGCCGGCCTTTATTCAAATGAGAGTGCGGTTATTAACTTAACGGCAAACTTTTTAATCTTTGCTCTCTTTTTCCAAATATCAGACGCCATTCAGGCAACTGCTCAGTCTGCGTTAAGGGGATATAAGGATGTCAATATCGCGTTTATCATGACACTGATTGCCTATTGGCTGATTTGCCTGCCAGTTGGCTTCCTGCTATCACACTTTACAGGGCTAGGGGCAAGAGGTTATTGGATTGGTTTAACCGTTGGTTTACTTGCAGCTGGAATTGCCTTATCGATCCGGCTCCTCTACATCCAACAAAAAAGATTCACCATTAGTAAGGAGTAAGTCAAATCACTAGCCTGCCATTCGATCCGTAATTCTATCAAAATACTAAAATAATGACGCCATTCTCAGAAGAATGGCGTCGCTGATTGTTAATATATTTTTTTTAAGCCGAACCATTTGGAAAAAACACTTTGGTGTTTATCCGTAATGATGAGTTCATCCATAATTAGTTTTTCACGATTGATGTGAATCCAATTTTGTAGTTCTTGCTTATCTTTACAAAGAGTATAATATGTTTCCCCACCTTTTCCAAGCGCGTTGACAACATATCGACAAGTGCTCCCCATAATGCCCACCTTTAAAATTAATAATGTTTCCTATATGGATTATAGCAGTCTTATAAAAATAGTCCACCATTATTTTTCTACAAAATTTTTACATTGGATTCATGCTAAAATATAATCAAGGTGTTCAGATGGATAAGTCTTGAATACAGTGTTATGGAAACTTTTTCTATTCGTTTGGAATAAATATTTTATCACCCGTATCTTTTCACGCTTTATAAAACGTTTATAGGGTAGAGAGTGCAAAAGGAGTGAAACCATGTCACACAAATTTAGTCAGAATCCAGCGGAATGCCCATTAACTGAAAAAATGGCGGAGGATCCATTTTGGAGCGAATATTATCCGAAACTTCAACGGTACTGCCGCTTTCTAGCGCAAAATACTTGGGATGGAGACGATCTAGCCCAAGAAACCTATCTTAAGGCCTTAAAATATTCACGTCAGCAACAAAAGATGACAACCGCCTTATTAAATAAGATTGCTTACAATCATTGGGTGGATACGCTGCGGAAACGAAGAAAAGAAACATTTGCTGTAGACGCCGATTTTTTCAACCAAGTATATCAACATAAACTTGATGAAATTAAAGAGACTGTCGAATTTTTACTGAGGAATTTTACGCCCAAGCAAGCGACAATCCTTTTGCTAAAAGAAGCGTTTCAATATCATTTGAACGAAATAGCAGACTTATTCAATTCAACTGAAATGGCGATCAAGGCTAATTTGCACCGTGCTCGAAAACGTCTTGAGAAAGAAGAGGGTCAATCCTCCTCGGTTGATTCCTTTTGGGATGAGGAAGACAGAACGCTTCTTTCTGATGTTTTTTATGAGGCATTGAGAGATCAGGACCCACGAGTCGTGATTGAATCGATATCGATGATCACAATAAAGCAGAAAGAGCCTATGCTCATTTCAGACAGGGTTCGTTCCATTCCATTCCACTCTCCTTCAGGCACTCTCTGTATGGCTGCTTAGCCAAAAATGCTTTAAGGAGGATGTATATGAGCACGATTCCATATGTAATTGAACAATCTAACCGTGGTGAACGTTCCTACGATATTTATTCACGTCTCTTGAAGGATAGAATTATTATCATTGGGGAAGAAATAAATGAACATACTGCCAATAGTGTCGTGGCGCAATTATTATTTTTAGCTGCTGATGCCCCTGATAAAGAAATATCTCTCTATATCAATAGCCCAGGAGGCATGACCTCGGCGGGTTTTGCGATCTATGATACGATGCAATACATTAAGCCTGATATCCGGACGATTTGCACTGGGATGGCAGCATCCTTTGGCGCGATGTTGCTGCTAGCGGGAACAAAAGGAAAGCGTGTTGCTCTACCGAATAGCGAAATCATGATCCATCAACCACTAGGGGGAGTAAAAGGGCAAGCAACGGAAATCGAAATTTCTGCCCGAAGGATCCTAAAGCTAAAAGAGCATTTGAATCAAATCATTGCCGAGCGAACCGGTCAGCCCATTGAAAAAGTGGCAAAAGATACGGAACGGGATTATTTTATGTCTGCAGAGGAAGCTAAGGAATACGGGATTATCGATGAAATTCTCTATCCCATATGAGCACGCACCAGCGTTACCAGTTGTTGAAGTTTCATTTCGAAGAAGTCTTCACTTTTAGCGCTAGTGGATTTATAATATAAAAATAAGAGCATATAGGTGATGGAGTTCACCTTTAACCGCCGATGGCTAATGACTCCTGCTAGTTTCTTATACTGGCAGGAGTCTTTTTATTTTTGAATCTTGGAGGCGTGGTAGGACAATGGTGTATATTTTTGTTGGTATAGCCGGTTTTTTTGGCGCCATTTTAAGGTATTCGATTGGGTTAGCGTTATTTGATGAAAGCAAATTATTTCCTTTTGCTACGTTGATGATCAATTTGCTTGGTAGTTTTTTGCTAGCCTTTCTGACAACTGTAGTATTTAAACGTTTTTTGATTCCAGCCCCACTGAAGACGGCGATTGGCACGGGTTTTGTTGGTTCCTTTACGACCTTTTCCACTTTAAGTGTGGAATCAGTTAAGTTATTTCAAAGCCATCATCTACTTTTAGGGTTTGTTTATGTGTTGGTTAGTTTGCTGGGAGGATTAGGGATGAGTCGGTTGGGATTTCGTGTTAGAAAAGAGGAAGAAACAGGATGAGTTTATTTCAGGTCATACTAGTGGGGATAGGCGGGTTCTTTGGCGCTATCGCCCGTTTCTCTGGTAGTCAAGTCATTAATAAGAGAATCACTTCCAGTATTCCCATCGCCACGCTGAGTATTAATCTATTAGGTTCCTTCCTGTTAGGGCTCTTGTTTGGAATGGGGATCAATAAATCAGCATTATTATTACTGGGGACAGGCTTTATGGGAGCATTTACGACGTTCTCAACGTTTAAATTAGAGGGAATTCAACTTCATATCAGTCAACAGAAGAAGGCGTTCCTCATGTACACAACGATTAGTTATGGGGGAGGCATTTTACTCGCCTTTTTAGGACTTGAAATTGGCCGCTTTCTTTAAAAAATTTAACAAGGGCACTTCGAAGCCAGTAGCCATTGGTTCTGGCTTTTAGGTTGTCGAAAAACTTTCGACAACCTAATTTCGTATAGGATGTTATATATTTCTAGTTTTATTGTTTGATAAAATGTTCATACATATAGTGGGCACTGAATTAGTCTCTTAAATTTTGGCTGTATTGAATTTGGAGGATGATTTCCGCTCCAGGCACTTCGCTTTCCGCGGGCGGCACGGGGAGCTTCCTCGGCGCAAGCGCCTGTGGGATCTCCCCAGCTCCGTCTTCCCGCAGGAGTCTTCGTGCCTTCCGCTCCAATCAATCTAATCCCACAGCACAGCCAAAATTTATAAATGTATCATTCCTTATTCA
This sequence comes from Neobacillus jeddahensis, assembly GCF_000612625.1. Classification (GTDB taxonomy): domain Bacteria; phylum Bacillota; class Bacilli; order Bacillales; family Cytobacillaceae; genus Neobacillus; species Neobacillus jeddahensis. Next base: position 7,133 of record NZ_CCAS010000061.1, on the reverse strand, counting down.
AGGATTAAAAATCTTCTCGAAAAAAACGGATATTTAGTGTTATTCAATCAAAATATAGTTGGGGCTATTGCACATTAAAGATTACATCCAACTACTCGTTTATTCGCTAAGTGGAAATTTACATAGGATAGAGAACATAATTTTTTTCTCGTTTGTCTTGACAAACAGGAATTAGTTTATTAAACAACAACCCTTTAAATTTATCATGCGCATGTATCAGATGAAAAGATATGCCAGAATTGTCCTTTTCTTTCACATTGTACGTGATCTAAAAATAAGGTTAAAGTCTTAACCCTTTTCGTTTGGCACGGTCATAAATAAAGAATTAGAAAGAGTCACTTATTTAGGAAAAATGCTTTATACATATAGAAAAAGATTTGAGACAAGCTGCACGGACTTCGGTATTGTCGGTTATGCGGAATAAAATTGTAAGTGAACAAGACTATGTCAAGTTGATTGGAGTGGAAGGCGCTCGACTCCTGCGGGAGTACGGTACAGGTGAGATCCCACAGGCGCAAAGCGCCGAGGAAGCTCACCGGAACGCCCGCGGAAAGCGAGCGCCTGGAGCGGAGATCAACTTCCACTGACACACTTAAACAGCTATAAAATTATAGAGTTAAAAAAATCTCGCTCAGAAAAAAATACCTTTCTCGACATGCAAAAAAGCCAGTAGCCAGTGTTACTGGCTTTTTTGCATGAAGTGGACCTCAACTATGCTTCAGTGTCTTTTTCGTTTTTCTAGTTCCAACTTTAAAAAATAGTTTTAGCAGTGGTGGAACGGCAAAATAAATAAAAAAAAGACGGAATAATTGATAGCCGGTAACCATCGATAAATCGGCGTGAACCTCATGGGCAAGGATGGCCATTTGGTCCATGCCCCCGGGGGCCAAGCTTAATAGACTAGTAGCTGGAGTGATGTGGTAAAAATGGACAAGCAATAATCCTAAACCAACCGAGCCGATGACCATGAACAAGCCACTTAAAAGGGCGAGGCTAATAATCCGGGCTTTGTGCTCAAGTTTTTCCGGCTTCAATAATAAGCCAATATAGCCGCCAATCATAAATTGGGAAATGTCCAAAATAGTAGGTGACAGCGCAGGACCCTTCAGTCCGGAAATACAAGCGATCGCGGTTCCAAGAATTGGACCTAATAAATAGGGAGTCGGAAATTTAAGTTTCATGGCAAGAAAGGCACAGGCGACACAAATGACCACAAATAAACCAATGATTGGAAAAAGTGGCCCCGAAAAGGAGCTTGCCTTCTCCACTAAATCTAATGTGGTATGTGGAGTGCCTACGTTAAATAGGGGACCCAATGCCAAAAACGGAACAAAGAAAATGATGATCATCAACCGGGCTACTTGAAGGAAGGTCACCGTGGTAATGTCGATCCCCTTCATTTCTTCTGCAAAAATAATCATCTGCGAAAGCCCGCCAGGAATGCTTCCCGTCAGGACGGTTGGATAGTCAACTCCGGTAAGTTTGGAAACAATAAAGGCGATTCCAGCACAAAAACAAACGAGTAAAACAGTCATAATCAGCATGGATGGCAGCTTGGCTGTTATTTGGATCAGTGCCTCTTTTGTGAAGGATAATCCAATCGAGTACCCAACAATAATTAGGCCGGTATCGCGAATCGAGACTGGCCAAAAAAAGGGTAGCTTACTAAAGCGCGCGCCAATTAACACTGCTGCCATGGGCCCAAGTAACCATGGAATAGGCGTATGTAGTGCAGTGAAGATCAAACCTCCAATGAAAGCCGTCATCATGGTTACCAAAAAACGGAAAACCTTATGGTTGTAAACCTTTGGAGAAATAATCAAAGTAAAAACCTTCTGTCCATAAATAGATTTTTTTGTTAGGAACCTTGATCACAGTGTGTTCAGAATCCAACATATCCACTAGTTTACCATGTGCCGATGTGAAAATTGAAGTGATTCGTTCAATGGGGAACTTCGCCCCACATAAAAAGAGAAAGCAAATAGCTTTCTCTTGTGAAACCGTTCAAGAGCGATTTAATCGTTAATCGTCACTGCTTTCTACATGATCTTCTTCATGGACAGATTCCTCTGCATTAAACCCGAATGGTCCTCTTTGGAACTGTTCTACGCGGAAGATGGCTACAATCACATCGATGCGTACGGCTACCAGCCTGGGACGGATTCTCCCGCGGCTTTCTAATACAAGAACATCTTTTCCTACTTCCAGAAGCCGTCCGGTAAAGGTCCCTTGCACAGTAACAATCTCAACTTCCTTTTTTAAAAGCTCATGGGCAATTTGATGGAAAAATAATTCACCACTCATTTGTATCTCCTCCTTCACATTTACAGTAAATGCAAAAAATAAAAAAGGGGCCCCCTTATTTAATAAATTTTTTGGGGGGTTAGCGAATTTCTGCAATTAAATGTAACAAGGCTTAAGAAATAAAAAGTGACCTTATAGAATTTTTAAAATTTTATATTTTTTTATTTACATAAAACCCATTGGTATGGTAGGATTAATTTCATCAAATACTAATTTCTTATCTAGAGTGGCTTAGGGACTGGCCCGATGAAGCCCGGCAACCTGCAAAGCAAGGTGCCAATTCCAGCAAAATGATGATCATTTTGGGAGATAAGGTGTTCACTAAACTTGTAGTAAACGCCTTTCCTAATGGAGAGGTGTTTTTTATGAAGCCACACATGATGATTTTTTCGAAAGGGGGCGAATCAAACTGAACACTGATGAGAAAAAAGAACTCATTGCCCATATAGAGCGGATGATGGAGTCGTTAAAATATGGCTCAATCACATTAGTGGTCCAGGAGGGCAAGATAGTGCAAATTGAGAAGAATGAAAAGGTTCGTCTTCAACCAAATAAAAATCGCTGACTAGAAAAACTAGAGGCGGTCTTCACTTGCTCAGAGTGGAAGACTGTCTTTTTTGTTGGAAAAAAAGGAGGATTGTACACGTGAACGGTACAGTAACGTATGAAAATTGGCAACAACGATCAGGTGAATTCCCTATTGAAAATGAAACAAAGGGGGCCCATGCCGTCTTAGAGTGGGCATACAGTTCTTATTCTGAGGCCGAAATTGTCTATGCTTCTAGTTTCGGAGCGGAAGCGATTGTCCTCATTGACCTTATTCATCAGGTAAAGCCAGATGCCCATATTGTTTTTCTAGACACAGGCTTACACTTCCCGGAAACGTACGAGGTCATTGATAAGATCGAAGCACGTTTCCCTACACTTAGAATTGAACGAAAATTGCCAAAGCTCACCCTGGATGAACAGGCAGCTGAATATGGATCAGCCTTATGGAAACGTGATTCCAATCAGTGCTGTAATATCCGCAAAGTGATTCCTTTAAGGGAGACGTTGACGGCAAAACGAGCCTGGATCTCAGGACTGCGCAGAGAGCAGTCACCGACAAGGGCTAACACTGAATTCGTAAATAAAGATGATAAATTCGAAAATATAAAAATCTGTCCTTTGATTCACTGGACATGGGATGAAGTTTGGGACTATATCAAGAAAAAGAACCTTCCGTACAACACACTTCATGACCATCAATACCCAAGTATTGGCTGTTTTCCATGTACCCAGCCGGCAGGGACTGATGGTGATTCCCGTGCGGGCCGCTGGGTCGGCAGTGGTAAAACGGAGTGTGGCCTGCACACCCGTTAAGGTTTTACTTTCATTGAGAGGGGTTTTCTTTATCCCCGTTGAATGTAGGATGGACCAAACGGGCATACGGGCAGTTTCACCCAACCATCGCCTTCAAGCTTCATTTTTGAAAAAACTTAATGGGTTTACTGGCCGTCAATGCGGGATAAGGAGGTAATTTCTTTTGCTTACAATAATTGCGATAACAATAGGATTATTTTTTGCGATAAATATTGGTGCCAGTGGTGCAGCTGCTTCGATGGGAATCGCCTATGGAGCGGGAGTGGTGAAAAGACGACTGGCGCTACTCCTGTGTGCGATCGCTGTTTTCTTAGGGGCATGGCTTGGCGGCGGTGAGGTCGTGAAAACGATTGGCAGCGGAATTGTCCCAAATAGCACGTTTACAGTTGAAATTGCCTTAATCGTATTAACGTCAGCAGCGTTATCCTTGTTTTTGGCCAACATCTTTGGTATTCCACTGTCGACAAGTGAAGTGGCTGTAGGTTCTGTTATTGGTGCCGGGGTTGTATACCAATCCGTTTTTATCGGCAAACTTGTTTGGATTATGCTTTTTTGGTTATTGACGCCGTTTGCCGCTTTCGTTATCGCGATTCTGGCTTCCTACGTGTTAAAAAATAAAACGCTAAAAAAATGGTTGGAAATCCCGAAGGCCGTTCCATTTCTATCCGCTCTAGTTGTTTTAATGGGCTTATTTGAAGCCTTTTCAGCGGGAATGAATAATGTTGCTAATGCGGTTGGACCGCTTGTTGGGGCAAATATCCTATCAACTGGCAATGGAATTTTCTGGGGTGGATTATTTGTAGCGGCTGGGGCGTTATTACTGGGCCAACGCGTGCTTGAAACAAACGGAAAAAAAATCACGACTCTAAGGCTGGAAGAGGGCTGCATTATCTCCGGAACGGGGGCAACCATTGTAACGGTCGCATCCATGTTAGGTATCCCAGTTCCGCTCACACAAATCACGACCTCCTCTATTATCGGAATGGGCTTTGCCAAGCATGGCAAGTCCGTTTTAAAAAAGGATATTGTCGTGCAATTACTGACTGTTTGGATTGTTTCACCAGTGTTATCCATGGTGCTATCATACACACTGATTCAATTGATCATCGAACATAGTTTTTATCCGATCATCGCCATGGCGGGGGGACTAATCTCCGTATTTGGGGTGATGTCGTTAATGAAGAGATCGAAGACTGCTTTGCCGGCAAAGCAAGAGATTATCAAGGATTAAATTTACTAGACTGTGAGTAATGAAGTTTTTTCAAATAAAGGTGCATAACAGAAAGCCCGTACAACAGGAACAGCGACCCATGCGCCCGTATATACTCAATAGAAGACAAATTTTATTTTATGAAAAGAAGGGACCTGATTTAACATGTCATTTTTACCAAAACCTCATGGAGGAAAACTTATTCAAGCGTTTAATCCCTATTATGACTTCTCTCACATCAACAAGGAACTTGAAATAGATGCCATCGCCTTGAGTGATCTAGAGTTAATCGGAGTAGGACTGTTTAGTCCTTTGACTGGATTTCTCGGCAAAGCCGATTACGAATCAGTAGTCACAAATATGCGTTTAGCAGACAATACAATCTGGTCGATTCCAGTAACGTTACCTGTTTCTTATGATACAGCGGCATCACTTCAAGTAGGCGAAGAAATCAAACTGGTTTTTCAACAAGAGGTTTATGGAGTGATTAAAGTTTCGGAATGGTATGAACCGGATTTAGATAAAGAGGCCATTGAAGTCTACAAGACAGCTGAGCTTGCCCATCCTGGTGTCAAACGCCTTTATGAAAGAGGACCGGTCTATGTTGGCGGACAAGTCACTTTAGTGAAGAAACCGGAAAAAGGCGTATTTTCCGATGTTTGGCTCGAACCTAAAGAAACGCGTGCTTTATTTGAGGAAAAGGGCTGGAAAACGGTTGTGGGCTTCCAAACTAGAAATCCGATTCATCGGGCTCATGAATATATCCAAAAAGCAGCATTGGAAACGGTCGATGGTTTATTCGTTAACCCGCTGATTGGGGAAACAAAATCGGATGACATTCCAGCAGACGTTCGCTTAAAGAGCTACCGTGTTTTACTTGAAAATTACTATCCTGCCGAGCGAGTCCAACTGGGCGTTTATCCTGCGGCGATGCGCTATGCGGGGCCTAGAGAAGCAATTTTCCATGCCATCGCTCGTAAAAACTTTGGCTGCACCCATTTTATTGTTGGCCGCGATCATGCCGGGGTAGGCAATTACTATGGAACCTACGATGCGCAGCATATTTTCAGCGAATTTGCTGAAGGGGAACTTGGTATTAAACCATTGTTCTTTGAACATAGCTTCTATTGCACTAAATGCGAAGGAATGGCTTCAGATAAAACTTGCCCACATAGTAATGAAGACAGGGTAATCCTTTCCGGAACAAAGGTCAGGGAATTGCTGCGTGCGGGTACGCTGCCTCCATCAACATTCAGTCGTAAAGAGGTTGTCGAAGTATTAATTGAAGGCATGAAAGAAAGCGCGACGGTATAAGGAGGAGTACAAATGTCAAAAGCAACGAATATCACCTGGCATACATCTACAGTCACTAAAACGGATCGTCATGCGCAAAATGGTCATGGGAGCAGTGTCCTCTGGTTTACAGGTCTGTCTGGCTCAGGAAAATCGACGATTGCCAATGCTGTCTCGAATGAATTGTTCCGCCAAGGAATTAATGAATATGTCCTTGATGGTGATAATATCCGTCACGGCCTGAACCGTGACCTTGGCTTTTCTGATTATGACCGGACAGAAAATATTCGAAGAATTGGGGAAGTGGCAAAATTATTTGTCGATAGCGGTTCTGTTGTGACGACTGCATTTATTTCTCCATTCCGTTCCGATCGCGAACAGGTGCGGGCTCTTTTTGAACAAGATGAGTTTATTGAGGTATATGTCCAGTGTCCGATTGAAGAATGTGAACGCCGTGATCCAAAGCAGCTTTATGTGAAGGCTCGCCGTGGTGAAATTAAAGATTTTACCGGGATTGATTCACCTTACGAAGCACCTGAGCGTCCAGAAATTACGATTCGTTCCGATTTGTTGACCGTGCAAGAGGCTGTGAAACAAATTTTTCGCTATCTGCAGGAAAAGAACATTATCTAGCTAGGGAAGGATGAAAAGCCATGGTTGGCAAGGTTTATTTGGTAGGTGCGGGTCCTGGAGATCCAGATTTAATTACCGTTAAAGGATTGCGATGCCTGCAACAAGCCGATGTCATCCTCTATGATCGGCTTGTAAATCCTGAACTTTTGCAACAGGCAAAGTCTGGCGCTCAATTGGTCTACTGTGGCAAACTTCCACAGTACCATACAATGAAACAGGAAACGATAAATCACTTTTTGGTGAAATACGCTAAAAAAGGGTATCAGGTTGTTCGTCTAAAGGGAGGAGATCCCTTTGTGTTTGGGCGCGGTGGTGAAGAGGCAGAGGAATG
>NZ_CCAS010000060.1 GCF_000612625.1 Neobacillus jeddahensis | reverse complement strand
GTTGCCAGGCACGGAAAAGGACAGCTAAAAATAGCTGCCCTTTTTTGTTGTACGGATAAAAAATAGAAGATTGGAGAGTAGTAGGGTACCGTTGTTTACATTTTTCCCGTTACTACTGCCTAATTCTCTTCTTTTTTAGAAATTTAATTAACGGACTTGCTGTTTCCGTAGCCATTTCTTTAAGAAAATTTATGAAGTTATTATCACGAATTAATTCCAACTCTTTACGGAATGTCCTATCCTTCCAGATGGATTCAGGGTTTGTTATTAAATAAGTGCGCAGTGCTTGCCTGAAGACTTGGTTAACGCCTACTAATCGTGCGTTTAGTTGAATAAAGACTACGATTGTGTTTCCATCATTATATTGAGCCAAATGCTTAAATAAGGCATGATAATCGACCTCCGCAGATTCTGATCCATAGGCAATGAGTAATAAGGGAAAATATTCAACCTTTAGGTTGGTCTCTAATAAGGACTGAAGGATCTCCCTTACTAATGCTCGTTCACTTTTTCCTAAAGAATAAAAACTAACAGATCTGGCTTGTGAGGGATAACTCAATAATTGATAGAGGAGATTCACCACAGCAGAGTTCCTCTTTGCTCGTTCATCCTTCAGGATAAGCTCACTCGGGAAAGTTTTTCCTAAGGTTAGGATTTCCTGAATCGAGAGTTTCTTAGGTTCCAATGAATCTAACAGGGCAACCTGTGCTGCATGTAGAATTTCTTTTTTTAAACTAGTAAACTTCGGATGTTCGATCTCCATATGAAATTGTCGGACTGCAAGGATAGAGGGAAAGGAATAGCTTTGATTTCGAAAGGTCGAGTCCACTTTATCTTTGACAATCGAATGAAAAAGATCAACATCTAGAAGCGAGGGTGTCCTCAATAAAAGTTGAATTTCGTTTAAGATCTCCTCAGTTCGCTGGAACGGTTGTAACCGTTCCTCTAGGTAGAATCGTAACAATCCTTCATATTCAGAGTGGGTGTAAAGGAACTGTACAATAAGTTCATAGGTATCTCGATCCTGCTCTAATATTTTCCAGATATTAGAAAAGATGGGGTGACTTCGATAATAATCGAGCGTTTGCAGGATAAAACTAAATGCCAGTTGGTTGCTGACCACTTTGTTTATCGCAATGACGGTGGTGATATAATCGAGGGCATGCTCTGGATCTTGAACATATTTTTCCTCATTTAGTATCTTTTCAAACAGCTCAATCAATGGTGTCTTTTCAATCCCGTTAACCTGTAAAAATAGTAAGAGCCCCTGTAAAAAGCTCAGTTTATTTTGATGATAGAGACGTAGCTCCGTTCCAGTAAAGGCTATATAAAGATCGGTCAATTGATAGTAGTTAGCTGCCTCGATTTTTTGTTGTTCCGGGAGCCCTGATAACGCCATGTCTGCAAATTCAAAAAAATCATCGATTCGCTTAGAGCGTGAAAAATGGTCGAGGGCAAAGTCTAAATACTCGTGTTTCTGACCGGCAATCTCCACTCCGGAAATTCTGCCATTGGCAAAATCAAAAATGAATTGCTTTTCAATTGCTCGATCGTTCCTATTTAAGGTTCCTGGCTCATAAAACATGACATGAATATAGTTTTTTCCCTCTGGCTCACTGGTAAAAGTGATCGCACCCAATTTGCGGCGGTAGGCATAGGGCAAATAAACATACACCAATTCCAGCAATTGAAGGGCCGATTTTGAATATTCCTCTAAGGGGACATTTAATGCGATAAACACCTTTTTCTTCCCGCCAATCGATGTTAAGACTGCGAACAGCAATTGTTTAAACTGTGTATCACTTATTCCTATCCTAAGCAAGAATTCATCCTTTCCAGCAAGAACATCAGTAGTATCATATTCAATGTCATCCTGGACAGGCAAGACTGTTCCTTGCTCGGTCTGATAGGAGGTTTTAAAGTCATTTATGTGGAATAGTTTTTCCGGGTTTTTAATCCATTCCTCCTTGCGGCTTGAAGGGATGACATAGGTATGCATGAAATAGGCGCTGCGCTGCCCTGTGAAATCAGCAGGGATAAATACTGCCTGACCAATCACCAGATCCCCGTTTTCCGGTTGAAACATTGTGAGCGCTTTTGGATAGAGAGCAACGTCCTTTTTGCCACGTGCGGCCAACGACTTTGGCGCTTGGTAAAGACAAAAGGGATGTAAGTATTTTTTCACATAGGCATGATTGAGCCCTGGGGAAATCGCGATGGTGTCGTATCCATCCGTGTTATGAAAAATACCGCCCCGCTCCCTTGTATATAATTGCTGTTGAATATACGAACCGGACACTACTCATGTCTCCCTTCTATATAGCCAAGCTTATACATGAGCCAAATGAAGGGTTCATCCACGCGAATCGGATTAATAATTCCACTCACCTGTTGGTCGACCGGATTGCTGCCAAGTGCTGATACAGCAAAATAAGATGTATCTCGAAAGTAAACATCTAATGCATTTACAAATGGATTATCTACCTTGGTGAGAAATCTTCTAATTTCTCCATTAATATTTTCGTATTCATCAAGATTCAGATAGTCTCGGTGGGTTATATCATGGAAGACATTGCTGTTCGTTCGAATGTATTCCCCATCGTCCGATTTTAAGGCATTTAATAGATCACTTTTCGTCAATACGACAGCGGTGGGGATATTTGTTTTACTGTTTTCCTGATGGGCAATAAAATCGCCAAATAGGGAGATGACCACTTCACGCGGTTCATCTGCCAACCCAACCATCTCTCCATGTGGTTCGCCCAGCTGATAAATCAACTTTTCTCGAATGGCACGGATTTGCATGGGATCCACTAAGAATAAAATTCCGGCTGAATTTTTTATATGAGAGGCATGGAGTTTGATATACTCGGTATCTGTCATCCCTTCACCGGCCACATCAAAAAATACGAGCGTTAGGGGAGCCTGATCCTCGTTTTTAAAGACAAATTGAAAAATAAACGGCTCTTGGCGCTTCGTCTTAGCTGTTGCCTCAAATAAATATCCTTTTTCAAACAAAGGAATTTCATATTCATGACGGAATCGACGACTAATTCCATTATCAAGTGGAATACAGGCTGCAGCAAAATTATTGGCTGTTACATGCTGAAGGGTATGAATCAATGAAGTCATATAGACGGACTTTCCAACACTTGTCGCACCAACAATCGAGACGATATTGCTTGGATACTTACCAGCGGTGATGGGCAGGTCGTTATGACAATCAGGGCAAAGTCGATTCCTTGTAACGACGGAGTATTTGTCGGAAACGCCCATGAGCACCTGGTTCGAATAAATTTTATTTTCATCGGGAATCATCGACGGAAAGATTACCGCTTCTAGCTCATCGATGGGGGCAAGGCCAAACTGCCCGCGGTAGTCATTTAAACATTCATCCTCCTGCAAGGCTAATGCCTCATCATCATCGCGGTGATGGGCTGCCCGAAAGACAACCTCTTCATGATGGAATTTTGAAAAACAGTAGGGGCAGACAATATCATAAAAAGGCAGTCGTTCTTTCACCGGTTCCTTTTTCTCAAACATTTTTTTTAGTAGTCCGAACATGTAAGGTCTCTCCTTATTCTGGAATCAACTCAAAGCTTTCTGCTGATTTCCTCCCATTGCTAAAAAAGATACGAATATATTCCTCCTTGCCAACTACTATTTCTGGCTGCATGGTTTTCCCAGCAGGGAAGTCGCGAACAAAGGGGTACACGGTTCCATCTTCAATCGACAGCGGTGGTGCCCCCCTTTTTTTTACATAGACTAATAGATCTTTATCGAGTGCGAGCTCGGTCATGATGGACATCTGCACTCTTTTTTTCGGCTGAAGGAGCTTATTTTTATAGGTAATGGAAAAATAAATCTTTGCCTTTGAACCGGATAGATAAATAAGATTATTGTCGTTTGTCTGCTGATAAATGCTGAGTATGCCGTTGTGTTTTTGGCCGGGGAAGATGCGATAAGCGTAGCGGCCAATGCCATCTAATCTACCCCTGAAGCCTCGATTGACTTTATACTCATCACGTGTGTATAGTTTTATATCCTGCTCTGTGATCTCGTTGATGGGTTTTACCTCATCAGCTGGGGCTTTATAAATATAAACAAAGTCGATCTCCTTGGACCAAAACCAGGTTAAATGAACCTCTGAATCTCTTACCGTAGTCCGTATTTCCTTTATTTCGTAATTAGGGGAAGGAATCATTTCCCAGTTCACCAGCATCACCCTCAATCGTTCGCTAGTAATCGATTAACAAAGATTTTGCATCCTTTTTGGTGAATTGAACTATGCAGGCGCTTCTGTTTTTGCATGGAATTCATAGCCATTTTCCACATAGGCCTTGTAATATTTTTCACCATTTCGGTAGTACATTAAGTCTGCTAGAGAAAAGCCGCCCATAAGAGTCAACTTTTCGATACCACTTGATTTTTTCTCGTGAGCGCAGCCCACCTTAAAATGCCGTGTTTCTTGTTCCTTTTCTAAGGCATATGTCATGAACTTGCTATAAAAATCACCTATAAAGTATTTCTCCTCATAACGATGTTCCTGTGTATAGTGAAACACATCAATTTGGATGGCAGCGTGATCGTGCAAACGGGTGTATAATTGTCTAAACAAATCCTCTTTCGTTAAAATGTCGCGGTTTTCATAGTGTGTCATGACGTTGGCTCGTTCTAATAGCTCATCTTCAAAACTGCGCTGGAACTCTTCTTGCATTAGCACTTCACGTTCACAAACGTGAAGGACCCGTTCAAGTAGTCCGATTGCCCCGTTTTTAAGTAAGGATAATAGATTGCCGAAAAAGCGCTCATCAGAAAAGAAATATGGACCATGTTTTTCTTTTAGGTTCGCAATCATTTTCTTCATCCTGTCTGCATAATATTCCGCGATATTTTGATTTAAGTAATCATCGGAATCATAGAGACTTTCGCTTGCAGCCTGTTTCAAAAGGGAATCTACCTCGTAAATGAAATCGAGCCGTTTGCGAATATACCTGTGTTTTTTTTCTAACACTTCTTGATACTTTTTTAAGATGGCTTGCTTTATCTCCAACCCGAGGATTTGATATTTTGTCCCGTAAATCGTTTCGAAAAAGAAATTTAAGTAGTTGGTTAGATTTCTCTTATCAGAAAAAGGCAGGTAGCTCTTTTTAAAATCACTGTGGTCGACTATTTGCTGGTGAAGTTGCTCAAGCCGTGCTTCTGCTTCCAAACGTTCATTTTTCGTGGCACGCAGCAGTTTATTCACCTCATCGATGATGCTGAGCTCCGCATCAGATGAATCCATTGTCCAAGCATAGGCGCAGTAGAGACCATACTTTTCATGCTGAATCACATTGACTTTAAGGCAGCCTTCAATTTTTTCCTGTAGATCTAACGCTTGCAGCTGCTCGCGTACGGGTGCTGCAAAATTTGCCTGAAAAAAGCGTTCGCTTCCACCTTCGAATAAGTATTCTTCTGCCTCCCGAACTGTCATCCTTTTGATGGTCTGGTACGACTTGGTTACCCCAATCAAACCATTCATGTCCACTAGTCCCTCTTCGGATGGGAGGATTTGCTGAACGGATCGATAAAGTGAGGACTCTGACAGCTCAAATAAAGTGAGAAGTGTGTCTCGCTGCACAGAAGAAGCCGCCGTTTTAAGATCTTCTAAAAATTCTTTAAAAAAGTGACTAGCCACATGGAGGGCGATGGCTTTATTTGGACGCTTCACCTTGGCAAAGCCAGCAGAGGCAAAAACAGCTTGCTGGGAATTCCCTCTGATCCCTCGTTTAAAGTCCGTATGATTATAGCTATCCATTTTTTCATGATAATCGGTCATCATTTTCCGGTTTTTTAGGAGATTGAGATGACTAATAATTTCATAATTTAGGTGTAGGGCATTATGGGAAATAAGTCCTGTTTCATTTTTATCGCTTAATAAAAAAACCATATCAAACAGTGGGGAAGGAGGGTGATGTACTGACAATCTTAGCTCATCTTCAGTTAGTTGAAGTTCTTTTTCAAAGGAGTACGTATCGTCTTGATAGCCATCTAATTCCGTCAAAAAGCTAATTCCTAGGGACGTGGAGAGGGCAAATTGTTCGCCGTTCTGCTTTTCCTTAATCAATCCATACAAATCTACCTCTACTGAACGAAAGGATTCTAGGAGAATACTTTTTAGCAGAAGCGTCAGTTCTTGGATGAGGATATTGGCAGGATCAGCAATGGCCGTTATGATGCAAAGATTTAGTTTGACGAGGGAGGAATAATCCTTCCCGTACTCTGCTACTTTTGAGGATAGAACTCTGAAGGCTTTATTTAATTCAATCAGCTTTTGATCGTCCTGATAAAAGGCCTCGTATAGATCTTTGCGGAGGGACTTACGATTTCCTCCATGGTCAGGAAGTTGAATGGATAACACGGTTTCATTCAAAATGGTTTCTGTTTGATAGGCATGGACATATAAAACCCCAGAACTGTTGTGCCATTTTTCTGCGTTGATTTCCATAATCGACCTTAATGCATCCTTAACTGTATCACCGAGGAATAAAAATACAATTGGATGGTTTACACTGCGCTGTTCATTCTCTTCCAGCGTCATTCTTTCCAACTGGTTTGAAAATGTGGTTGCGTATGTCTGTAATATATCCTTCATCCTGTTTTCCCCTCCATTGAAAAACCTTCCCCTAAATTGGCAGATAGATAAGTGTGATAAGAGGCGGCCACAAGCACGAACTGCGAGTGGCCTCATAATAATTGTTGTTATGATTGTAATTGGCGGAGCATGTCTTTCACTTTGATCATGATTTCTTTGTAGAAGCGATACAGCTCTTCTCCGTTAACTAAGTCTTGGTAGTCGTAATCGAGTGCTATCTTTTCCTTTGTGTAGATAGCAGCCATATCTTCTAATGCTGCAACGAGGTCTGTTGCTCCTTCCTGGTTAATCATTTCGTTACTGCGTTGTTCAGATTTTTTTTCGAGCTGATCTAACTGTTTTGGATTTAATCCTTTAAAAGCTTGATAGAGTTCATAATCGACAAACTTGGTAGTCTTCATCAAATTCACAAATGGTTCCCACGCATCTTCTTCCATTTCTTTATCGTATACGTAAAGGGCTCCGCGTTTTCGAATCGTTTTGGTATATAAAGCTTGGATGAATTGATTTAAAGTTACTTCCTTTTCATTTTGTATGGCGAGAAATTGCTCAACTAGTATGATGTTTTCCTTTAACAAGCTATATTTTTTCACTTCTTGCTTGACCCGTTCAATCAGTTTAGGTGAACGAATGAAGTTTTCCGTTGCTAATTCTATGCTTGTGCTGCCAAAAATATCGCTGTCCCCATCGGGTTCCAAGCCGCCATGAAACAGATCCTTCAATTGGTGGAGAAGCTGCTTTAAACTGCCAAGATTGGCCCTGTCTAACTGGTTCGGATTGATTTCGTACTGGACAAATAAATCTGCTAAATTCATTGCCTTTGAAAAATGACAGGTAAATCGTGCACTCGTATTATGATTGGAATTTTTCTCTGTAATCACCTTATATTCCCTTGCCTGCTCAAACAGGATGCGGATGCTGGCATTGTATTCTTGGAGGCGTTTGTTACGATACGTATCTCCCCATGATTTTTCCGGAATCGGTGAAGGGAGGTAGGCCCAGTTTTCCTTATCTGTTTGCACAAGGTGACGGCCGACGCCTTCTTTTTCTAAAATGGTTTTCTCGTAAGACTCCTCGTAAATCGATAATGGCGAGTACGAAAACAAAGGAATACCATTTTTCGTATTTAACCAGAAAATCCGGTTCTTTAGCTCACTTTCTTTAATCGTAAAGTGTGATTCACTAATGGAATGCTTTTGATAGTTCTTAATCCCCGCTAAGATCTTTGGTGACTTTACTGGAACGGATACAAACCCCCATTCTGGAAAGTGAAGGGTACCGTGACCGTTGTCTAGGTGGAACACAGGCAGGGCATCATGATCGAGCCGGGCAGCAATCTTTTCTTCGATGATTCGGTCAATGGGGACATCTTCTCCGTATTTAAGTCGTAAGAAATCCTCCATTGATTTGGTAATGAGATCGCCAAACTGATCGCTTAAGAATTCGGATACGGTTCCGACAATATCCATTTCTGACTCATTTATCCAATAGGTTGCTTTTTCCAGAAGCATTTCCGCCCATTGCTGGACTAACATTTCCCCGTCCTGAGAATCAAATAGACTCTGGATTTCGCGGGCTACATCTGAGACACTCACTAATTGCCAATAGTAGGTGGCACTATTTTGCTGGTTAACTTCCTCACCATTGACAAGGATATTGGCGTTCTGTTCAAAAATCCCTTTCAAGGCATCAAGGATTTCTTTGTAAATCACATAGATTTTATTGTATTGGTTATTCATGAGCTGGTAAAGGTCTTCATAGAACTCAATCATTTCTTGCAATCTTTCTTTCTCGGCACGCGCAGCAAATTCATTTAGCTTGGCTTCAATATAGGCGTTCTTTTTCTTTTCTTTTGAAATAAAGGCGCTTCGTGCCTCCCCAAGCTTTTGGTGGGCATAGTCTTGGTCGGATTGAATGGCTTTTGGCAAGCGTTCTAATCGGTCGCGCATTCCTGTAATATAGGTCTTTAGTGTGGTTAATAAGCAAACATCATTCTGTGAGTAGATGAAGCGAGTGGCATAGATCGGACCTTTATTCGGGTGTAAGAACATTTTCTCCATTTGCCGGTGGAATTCTTGCATCAACTCGCCAGGAAGCTGCTTTTTGCATTTGCGGTACTGTTCCTTTGCTTTTAAAAGAAATTCTCTGTCTAATTCTTCATCGAGATGGATGGTGGCTGTTTTGATAACATGATTGTAGGAGAAACGGTCACTATTTTCATAGCCAGAAAGCGGCTCCGGTACGCGTTCATTGAAGCGTTGATGCACTGCATCAGGATCAATCCGGAGTTTTTCTACAAATTGCTCGACTTCGGTTTGGTCTGGACCAGCGTCAAACATGGTATTCATTTTTTCAAATAGCTTGTAGCCGATAAAGGTCGTCATTTCTTCGACTGGAATTTCTGCCATGGAAGCCCCGATAATGTTGTATTGATAGTTGGCAGCATAAGGCTTGGGCATGACCGCGATATTGGTGCGAATATTGCTGATATAGTCATGAATGGCAAACTCTTCTCCAGATCGTTTATCCTCATTTGCCATGAAATTGGTGATATTTTCCGCCGTTACATTCATGCAATAATCATAAGCACTCTCTAACCACTTGCCCTCAAGGTTCGTTCCCGAGATTAAATGACAGAGATTGAATGGTGGCATGGGGGAGTTTACCGATAGCATGCTGCCATATTTCATTTGGAACCGTTCATTTCGCTCATCACAGTTCATCCAGTAGTCAAGCTCTTTTAACGCGGCATAGCCATTTTTTTCAATATATTCGGCGGTATGATGGCTTAACCCCTTTTTGGATAGGTTTACGTCAGGGGTGAAAAGGTAGCCAAGCAGGTTGACACGGTCGACCCCTTTTGAACCAAATTTTTTGTCCATGATCCCTCGGGTGATGTAGGCAATATCAAGGAAACAGCCACTGCCTGTTCCACCGGATAGACCAGTTAGGATAAAGACGTATAACCGCTTCCCAGTTCCTTCAAGAACAGATTCTATTTTCTTTTCAATCGTTCTAACCACCTGATTTATTTTGGTGAACAACAGGAGTCTGCCTGCTTGCCGGATTCCTGAGGCGCCGCTAATGCCATCTGTAATCGCTAATTCCGGTGATAACCAGTCTTTAATGTATGGTTCAATCGTGCTGCGATTAGAAAGTAAGCTGCCGATTTCAGGATTGGAGAGCAAAACAAATTCTTTATTAGGGTCGAGACCGATTCCATTATACTTTTTATTACGATCATGCTCATTCGTTTCAAAGGCGAGAAACTCAATGTTATTGGGCTTTTCCTTTTTCTTTTTCGACAATGGATCTTCAGGAAGTTTGAAGCGCCGATTTACTTGGTACTTCAGCCTTAAGAGGGCATCAATCCCAGTGCCACCCAGGCCAATCACCAGCATTGGATTGTCTATCGTATCGACGCGGATCTTCTCCGAAATGATCCCGCCGCCTTGGGAAACCTCTAACTGCGAAATATGCTCTCTCACACTTGCTCTCATTCCAATATTCCTCCCTAGCTGTGAAGTTGGTGCCTGACACCATTAAATACTTTTCCATGTTGTTTAATTTATATATTCCATGTATATGGACTTGTTCACCTGTTTTAGTACAATGCGTAAGCGGTCATTTCGTTTGATGGGATGGCCTTTTTTTGCATCTATCGTACGGCCGCCTTTTTCAATTGTGGCATTTGAGTGATTAATAATCAGGAGGCCATCCCCTGCCAGTGGCTTAAAAATGATTTGATTCGTTTCCGTCAAATTCGGGTGGAGTCCAAGCAATTGATGCAGCTGAAACCTCTTTGAAAAGCTCTTTAATTTCTTATACTGTGGATTGGATCGTTCACCCGTATCCTCATTTTTTATCTCCACCACCAATTGCCCGCTAAAGCCGCGCTTGGTTTCTTTCCATTTTCCAATCAGGAATAAGACAAGGACACCGAGGAGCAGGACTCCGATGATTCCAGCAATCAAGTACAGCCATGGAAACGGCTTAGCATCGCTACTAGGAGCGGGTTTAGCGGCAGCAGGGCTTTGCTCGTTTTTTTGCACGGTGATAGTTTGTGGGACAGTCTCCCGGAAAAAACTTTTATCCTCTGCTTTTACCACGACCTCATATTTCTCAGAGTTACCTAACTTGAATTGACCGGTAAAGCCTTGATCGCCAACAGCTAAGCGAATATCCTCTGTTGTTCCCTTTTCAAGATCCTTCACGAATAATGTCGCTTTCATTGATTGATAGATAGATGTATCGGCAATTGCCTTCCCGTTATCCTCAAAGCCTGCTGCAATCGTTACGGTTTCACCAGCTTTATACGTTTGCTTTGCTAGGGGGGAAAGCATCAACTGCAAGTCATAGTTAAAAATTAGATTGATATCGATCTGCTCCTCTGGAACGCCTTTCACTTTCAACGTCCAATCTCCCTGATCTGGCTTTAACAGCTTCACCATAGAGTAGGTCTTTGAGTGCGAGAGGTAAACTTGGTCCGAAGGAATGGAAACCTCTTTACCGGAAGGATCAATCAGTTTGACCTCAACAGGCTGGCTTGAAATGAGCGAGATATTTGCTTCAAGCACATTTTCATTGGGAACATTCAGTTTGATGTCCTGAAAGTCACCATTTCCGACGACATGACTAATGGGGACAATTTTTAATTTTAAATGATTAGCAAAGATTTCACTCAGGATCCCGGGAAGCTGATCAGCTGATCTTGCTTCAAAGAATTCTCCATTCGTACTAGCAGCGATATTGTTTAAAACATCCTTATTGAGCTTGCCGTCAGCATTTAGACCAATCGTATAAATGGGATAGCCATTGGCTTTAGCGGCAGAAACGGCTTGATTTAAATCATCTTCAGCTTGATCGATGGTTTTCGATTTTTGTGGGTCCAGTTCGTTATTCCCATCTGCCAGCAGGACAACTAGCGGGAAATAGCCTTGTTCATGACTGGATTCGAGCACCTTGACAGCCTCAGCAACTCCGGTGGACAAATCGGTATACGTATATTTGCCGATCGAGTCAATAAAGTCCTTTACATCTTGTTTGTCTTGAGTGGATTGAATTTTCATGAGGGCCTTTTCACGCATGACTGCATCTGAGTATGCGATGGCACCAATTTTGTCTCCTTGAAGGGAGGCCATATCAATAAACATCTTCATGGCTTCATTACTAATATTATTTGGGTCACTGCTTTTCATGGAATTACTCACATCTACGACCAGCATGGCTTCCATTCGGGAGCTGG
This sequence comes from Neobacillus jeddahensis, assembly GCF_000612625.1. GTDB lineage: Bacteria > Bacillota > Bacilli > Bacillales > Cytobacillaceae > Neobacillus > Neobacillus jeddahensis. Next base: position 13,252 of record NZ_CCAS010000060.1, on the reverse strand, counting down.
GTGCTAACGGACTTGCCGCTTGAGCATGAAGGAAGTGAATGTTGCATAGAAGAAACGTGATAACTATAAAACTACTAATCCATTTTTTACCCATTTTGGGACCCCCTACTGAAAAAAACTTTTAATCGAAAGGCTCTGCCCTAAAAACTGTGGCTAACTTTTTTCCATCTTCTACTGTCTCAAACCTATTTTACCTGGATGATGATGAAAACTTATCGTTGATTTTGCTCACATATAATCCTACTTTATTAATAAAAATATACTAAGTAGTCCACAAAAATAGCCGTTTTATTTTTAGAAAATTGTTCTGTCCTAAAATAAAGTGAAAAGGGGATGCCGCATGTATAGCATTGTGTTTACTAGTCTTCTAGTTATCATCCTTTGCTGGAAAACGCATAAATTAATCACGAAAAAGCGAGTAAGTGGTGATTTTAAAGGAATCGATGATGAATTGGTGATCATGGTGAACGAAGGTGAGGCAATTGACTAAACAGGCCGTTCAATTTTCAAAGAAAAGAAGAACGACATACCGTTTTCAAAAAGTGAAACTGTGTAAAAAATGTAACCGCTATTCGGTCTTAAAGGATGAGTATTGTCCAGCATGTGGCTCACTATTTATTGGGGTCGAAACGCTGGGAAATTCCCTCAGTAAAAGGCGCCTATTTACGGAAGTCAGCTGGATCATCCTGTTTGTCAGTATAGGCGTTTTTTTTGCTCCAACCCGTCACACTTTGTACTATTCGCTTATTGTTGGATTAATCTTTTGTCTCACCTATATCGTGTTAACCTTCGTCTTTATGAAAAGTGAATATTTCCATGAGCTGAAAAAACTACTACGGGTGGATTTGAAAAAAATTAAAACAGGAATCTGGTTTGACAGCGACCTTGCCAAGGAGGACGTCAAAGCGGAACGACTGGCTGATGGATATGATAAGCTGCGTGAAATTGGTGACTTTATTAAGAGTGATGCCATGAAACAAAGTCAAGTAATGGTCTTAAATAGGATTGCCCTTAGGAGTGATATGGAGCTTGAATTGGAAGGGCTTATTCCTACATCTTATGACAAGCATTTTGTAAAATATGCGCTTGAGGTGTTAAAAATCAACCGTACACTGATGACAAAAAAATGTATCGTCTACTTTATTCGGTATCGTGATGCGATTGTGGTTGATTTTGGTATCGATTCGCTCCTTTCCGTCGCTTGTATGACATTAAGGATGAAACTATATATTCTGGAATTCTCGGAATTTATTGAGGAGTATCTTGACTATTTTCCAAAGGAACGTGTCCTTAGACTGTATAGCATTATTTATTCCAACCCAGATATTGAATGGGGGAGCCTTGCGGAAAAAACAAAGAGGGTTGTGGCAATGAAGTATTACTATGATCCTGATTTCAAGCCGTTTATGGAAAGGAAGCAAGTTCTTACCAACTAATCATTTCCCTCGCTTCAACATAGAAAAAGGTCGAATGACTGAGCATTCGGCCTTTATTTTTCCAAACTTGTTAGTGGAATAAATTGATTAAAAACCCCGATCGTCGTTATTTTTCCCATTCCCACCTCAGTAAAGTCAGTTTTGTAAATGGAGAAGACGACATAGTCGGATTTTGTTGTCCCGGCATCAAAGATAGATTCCCCGGCGAGTGAGAGGATTCCTTTCTTCAATAGGTTCGACGATTGCTCCATTGTTGTATGGTTGATCCAATCAATATAGTCTGCACGCTCTGGATTCGTAGCTGATAAAATATAGATGACCATAATAGCAAGAATGAGGGAAAACAGTCGTTTCATTTTCCAAACTCCTATCCTTTTAAATAATTGTGGTGCCAAACGAAGGGCTTGTACATTCATATGTGTAAGGAACCAAAATAAACACCATGAGGAGGCCCTCTGAAAAAAATATTTTGGTGAAATCCCCCTAACAATATGTTAAATTATTACTATTATTATCTTAAATCTGACATGTTAAACATGCTTTCCAACGAACCATATTGTTCATTAATAAAAAGGTGAGGAGATTATGCTGTGAAAAGAAAATGGAAGTGGATACTTGGTTGTTTCCTATTCCTGCTTTTTCTAAATGGGATCGGGATCCTAACGGTAACGATTTTTAAATAGGTGGAGAAATCTACAGGTCAGGAGTGACGTTGATGACAACGAACTTAACAAAACCGATTTCGATAAAGTTGTTTTTTGCTATGCTGATTGTGACCGTTGGGGCTGAGATTCTCCTCTACTTAACTCGATACAGCTATATGGCTGGTACCCTATATGATGCCATGATGGTAGCGTCCTTTTTTGTTGGGGTGAAGTTACACCGGCGCCTCGTTAGCACCGAGAATCCACCGAAAACAAAACGGCAGCTGTCGATTCAATTCACAAGTGCCTTTCTGATTTTCTTTCTCGGAAGTACTGTGATAAATATATTTACATCTAATACATTCCAGGATTTTAGCGTCGATTATGATCAGTATGTTCAAGACTATACCGACATGCAAATGGTGGAAGAGTCAGTGGATGCAGGGACTGGGAAGGAACCCATTTGGTCGTTTTTTGAAAAGATTGACTCGATTGGTTACGATTTGTATACCGATTCGCTGGCCGGCTTGGAGGAGGTGTGGCGCCTCGCATATATGATTCTCCTGCTGGTTGTTTTTAAAAAAATATTCCCCAGAAGGTGGAATAGCGGCCGAAGAGATCTTTTTCTGATGCTGACGTTGTTTCTTACGTCGATCCTGTTTGGGATTGACCATACATTAGATACAGAGCAACCATGGGTGATTCGTATTGGTGCGATTGTTACATTTGCTAATATGGGATTACTGTTTGGATTAATCTTGCTATGGACCCGGAACCTTTGGGTGACGGTCCTGGTACACGCACTCTATGATATTACGGCCACTATGTCGTGGTATTATATCGATTATGCGGTCGAACTATTTGCACTAGCTGTGTTGGCTGTCCATATCATCCTTTTATCAATAGAAATAATAAATAAACGTCGGCACAAGCGGCAGCTAGAAAAAGTTGAACTGATGCATGCGGCCGAATGACAAATAGAAGAAGGTTCCCAAGCGGGAACCTTCTTCTATTCGGTGTAAGTCAATTAATAAAAAAATAAAAATTTACAAAAATTTCGCTTTTCGTTCATAATTTGGCAATATATAATAAGAGAGTACGATTTTACTAAAGATTCGACATTATTACATACTTCTTATGATTAAAACATTTTTGTTTTCAAACTTCTTTATAATCTTGTCGAAACTAGTTTTAAGAGGAGGTTTCTAACTGAAAGTAGTAGTTTCAAAGATTTAAAAATGGTGAAAAGGAAAGGTGTACATTCGAATGAAAAAAAAGAAGCGATTTGGTATTATAAGTAAATTAACAACCTCGGCTTTGATGCTCAGTACGCTTGTCTCACCCGCAATTCCTTACAATGTAAATGCAGAAATTACTACAGGAAACACAGCCAGCCTTCGAATTCTAGAAACAACAGACCTTCATGATGCGGTTATGGCCTATGATTATTATCAAGATACCGACAACGGCGTTAACTATGGTCTGTCAAAAACTGCTAGTCTAATTGCTCAAGCAAGAGCAGAGGTCGACCCAAGTAACTCCATGCTATTTGATGCGGGGGATTTACTTCAGGGAAATCCAATGGCAGATTATGTTGCAAAAGTAAACCCTATCACTGAATCAGATGTACATCCAATGTTTAAGGCAATGAAGCTACTGGATTATGATGGTGGTATTGTAGGAAACCATGAGTTTAACTATGGTTTAGACTACCTTGACACCGCTTTGAAAAATGCCCCCTATCCAATTGTAAATGCTAACATCTATGTTGATGATCATGACAATGACCCAACAAATGACCAGAACTATTTCACGCCATACCAAATCCTTGAAAAAAAAATTAAGGACCATAATGGTGTGGAGCAAACAGTCAAGGTTGGAATTGTCGGTTTCGCCCCCCCACAAATTCTTCAATGGGATAAGGATAATCTAGAAGGGGAAGTTATTGTTAAGGATATTGTTAAAACGGCTGAAAAATATGTAAAAGAAATGAAAACCAAGGGTGCTGACGTAATCGTTGCGATTGCCCATTCAGGTTGTGACATAACAAATGAAGGTCAAGAGGATGCAGAAAATGCTGTATTCTCATTAAGTAAAGTTGATGGCATTGATGCCCTTTTATTTGGACATGCTCACTACGCTTTCCCTGCAGGGAAAGAATTCCATCAGGAGAGTGACTTAACTAAACCGGATCTACAAGGGCTTGATACAACAAAAGGTTCAATCAACGGTACACCGGCAGTTGAAGCAGGGTACTGGGGTAATAACCTAGGAGTTCTTGACTTAGCTTTAGTTCAACAGGAAGATGGATCTTGGAAAGCTGATAAGGCTGCCTCTAAATCAGTTGACAAGCCCGTAACATCTGATACCGTTGCGGATGAAGCAATTGTTAATGCAGTAAAGACTGAGCACGAAGCGACACTTGCTTATGTACGTGGGAAAATTGGTGAAACTTCTGCACAAATGCACAGCTATTTTTCCCGTGTCATCGACGACCCAACGATTCAAATCGTTAACAATGCTCAAACTGATTATGTGAAAAATTGGATCAAAACAAACAAACCAGAATTAGCCGGCATTCCAGTCATTTCGGCTGGTGCTCCATTCAAAGCGGGACGACAGGGAGCAAATGATTATACAAATATCGCAAAAGGCGATCTATCTATTAAAAGTGCAAATGATCTTTATTTGTATAACAATACATTAAAAGCAGTTGAATTAACGGCTGCAGAGGTAAAAGAATGGTTAGAAATGTCTGCATCTCAATTCAAAAGAATTGACCCGAACAATGCAGATGCTCAAGAATTAATAGATTATGGATTCCAACCTTTTAACTTTGATGTTATTGACGGTGTTAAATATCAGGTCGATGTCACAGAACCGGCAAGATACAATTATAATTCTGGCGATGTTATAAACGCAGATGCCCATCGGATTATTAACTTCACAGACATGGACGGTAACCCAATTGATCCAAATCAAAAATTCATTGTTGCGACAAACAATTACCGTGCATCTGGCGGTGGTAATTTCCCTGGAACAAAGGGTGGAAAGGCAAAAGTTGTTGTGGATTCACCATATGAAAACCGCCAAATCTTAATGGATTATATTTCTGCTCAAGGGACAGTAAATCCAACAGCAGATAACAACTGGAAAATCGCACCGGTTGGCGGAGTAGCAAAAACATTAACATTCAAATCATCTCCAGCTGCTAAAGACTACCTAGCATCTGCACCAAACATAAAAGATGTTGCATCATTATCAGATGGATTTGAACAATATGCTCTTGATCAAAACGTACATGTTCAATTGTTAGGAATCAATGATTACCATGGTCAACTCGATACATGGAGATCCATTAAAGACAGTACTGGTAAGGTTGTCGATTATTCTGGTGGTATAGAATATTTAGCTGCTTACTTAAAACAGCATGAAGCAGCAAATCCGACCAATACTTTAATGATTTCTGACGGCGACCTTGTTGGTGCAAGCCCTCCAGTTTCTGCCCTTTTACAAGATGAGCCAACAATTCGTTTTATGAATGAAATTGGCCTTGATGTAGGGACTATCGGGAACCATGAATTTGATGAAGGCGTAGCAGAAATGAAGCGTTTAATCTTCGGTGGAGATAATCCAAAAACAGCACAATATGAAGCTAAGTATGGCAAGTTTACAGGTTCAACCATGGATTATGTTGTGGCAAACGTGGTTGATAAAGATACAAAAGAACCAATTTTAGATCCATATGTAGTGAAAGAAGTGGACGGCGTTAAGATTGGCTTCATCGGTGTCGTCACAACGGAAACACCATCGATTGTTATCCCAAGCGGCACAGCGGGGGTCGACTTTACGGATGAAGTAACAGCGATTAACAAATATGCAAAAGAATTAACAGATCAAGGCGTTAAGACGATTGTAGTACTTGCCCATAATCCAGGGACATCCAATACGGATGGTACCAACGCTACAGGTGATGTGGTTGAAATCGCCAAGAACGTGGATGATTCTGTTGACGTTATCTACGGGGCCCACGATCATAAATATTTAAATGCCAAGGTCAATGGCAAGATTTTAGTACAATCTTGGTCTTATGGGACAGCATTCTCAGATCTAGATTTAACTATTGATCCAGTAACACAAGAAATTGTCGAAGACGAAGCTCAAGTTATTGATACACTGCATAGCAAGATTACGCCTGATGCCAAAATTAAAGATGAGCTTGATGGCTATCAAGCAGACATTGCGCCAATTACGGGCCAAGTAGTCGGTGAAGCAAGTGCTCCAATTACGAACACAGCAAATGAGGCGGGCGAATCAGCACTAGGTAACTTTATTGCTGATGGAATGCGTGATACTACGAATACTGATTTTGCCTTCATGAACTCTGGTGGTATTCGTAACTCCCTCCCACAAGGTACACTGACATGGGGAGATTTATTTAAGGTTCAACCATTTGGAAATGATTTAGTTACGATGACGATCACAGGTGAGCAAGTCAGAACCTTGTTAAATCAGCAATTTAATGCACCTCCAGGTTATAACAAGATTATGGCTATTTCAGGTCTGCGTTACACTTGGACTGATGAAAATGATTATGGCAATAAGGTTGTAGATATCTATTTAGCGGATGGTTCAAAGATTGATCCAAAAGCTGAATATTCGATTACTGTTAACAACTTTATGGCAGATGGCGGTGATGGCTTCGTCGTCCTTAAAGAAGGTAAAAATAGAGAAACATCCATCACTGACCTTGATGCTTTTGTCAATTATGTAAAAGCCCAAACAGGTCCAATTACTGCCGATATTGAGGGTAGAATTCAACTTGCTGATAGTTCTGTAGTTAATCCACCAAGCGATGATGATAATAACGGCGGCGGAACCGGTGATAACACGGGTGATACGGGTAATGGTACTGATAACAGTACTGACAATGGAAATCAACCAGCGCCAACAACTGGAGACACATTGCCTATTACAGCATCGAATATGTATAACTTCCTATTATTAGGAATTCTTGTTGTGGCATTTGGGGTTTCATTAATGATCAGAAGACGTAAACAACAAGTATAAGAAAGAAAATGACCATACTCCCTATAAAGGGGGGGATGGTCATTTTTAATTTATGGCAGTTTTCGTAAAGCTTGTTGCTTTTGAATGTAATTAAAATTAGTGGAATGGAGCGGAAGACACTTGACTCCAGCGGGATGTAGAGGAAAGGTCGAGACCCCACAGGCGAAGCCGAGGAGGCTCGACTTCCTCCCTGCGGAAAGCAAGTGTCTGGAGCGAAATGGAACGGATTTGTAACGTTTAACCCATAAAAACAACAAATTATGCAAAAACAGCCTAATTTATAAATAAATTACACCTCGATAACTGTAGCGAGGACTTCAAATTAAATAAGAAGAATAAATGATAATTTAAGGGGAATTTATCCTATTTTGTTGCTTGGAATCAAATGTCCATTTTTTATTTAATATGAAATTTATACTCATCCCTATCGTAGTAGCAATTAATTGTGCAAAATACTGATTTATTTCAAGTTTATTAACACAGAAAAAAAGAGATAAAGTATTGATTCCGAGTACAAATAAATTAACCGTAATAAATTTCAACATGACAGTTAAATGGTTTCCATTGAATTTAAACACCCATTTTTTATTCCAATAATAGCTATTTCCTAACCCAATTGTATAAGAAATAATATTAGCTGATATATAATGGATTCCTAATTTAACTAACAAAAAGTAGCTACAGATAGTAATAAACGTATTAACTAACCCAATTAAGCTAAACTTTAAAAAATTTTCCATAAAATGTGCCATCCCATCAAAATATGTAATGTGATTTTGAATTTAGTAATTTATATTTTTATCCTTATCATACTAGCCTTTCCTAAAAGAACTTAGACAAGTAAAATGGCCTATGACCTAACCAATATATAGTAAGTAAAGGAGAGGATATGTATGAAAATTATTCAACGCTTTATACCTGAGTCTAAAGAAACCCGCCAGGGCATAAAAATGGTCCCTAAATACATTACCATCCACGAAAATAGTTAATCCCAGCTCAGGAGCTGATGCAGAGGCTTATGACAGATTACAGGACCGCGGAAATGATCGGACGGTATTCTGGCATTTGCAAATTGATGATCACGAAGCAATCCCATCAATCCCATTTGATGAAGTCGCATGGGCAGCCGGGGATGGAAGAAGTGGCCCAGGGAATACATCTTCCATTCAGATCGAAATTTGTGTGTACAGTGATGGCAATTTTACCAAGGCTGTTCAAAATACAACTGAAGTGACAAAACAATTAATGGTTCAATTTAATATACCGATCGCAAACGTCGTTCAACACAATCATTAGAGCGGCAAGAACTGTCCTCGTCATTTACGGGCTGGTGATTGGGGAATTACCTGGAGTGACTTTCTTAATTTAGTTAATGGTGTACAAGCGCCTGCCAAAACTAACACAATGACTTCAACTTCCTCGTCAGCCTCGACTACTTTATTAAAAAAGGGAGATTCAGGTGAAGCAGTTCGTGCCTATCAGCAGAAGCTGATAAATGTAGGTGAAAGCTTACCACGCTATGGGGCAGATGGAGATTTTGGTGATGAAACTGAGGCAGCAACAAAAGCCTTTCAATCACGATATGGCCTATTAGTGGATGGAATTGCCGGACCCCAGACATTTGCCAAACTTGAAGAAGTGCTAAATTCCACATCTGCAGGAAATGATAGTGTTCCTTATCCAGGACATTTGATAAAACTAGGTTCAACCGGAAAAGATGTCGAACGGATTCAACGTGCAGTAGGAGTAACGGCAGATGGAATTTTTGGTCCTAAAACCGAGGCGGCCGTTAAGGCCAATCAGTCCCGACACGGGTTGGCCGTTGATGGGATTGTGGGGCCGAAGACTTGGTCGGTGATGTTTTAAAAATAAATCGCATTCCCTTCTCCTCTCTGTTTGGGAAGGGAATTACATCCATTAGTAATCCCCATTTGTATGGACAGGTGGGGATTATTTTGCGCTTTTCCTCACTTATTAAAAAGATTGATAGTACATATTTCCTATTCTGATTCCTTAACAATAGATTTGTAAATATATAGTGTTTTTAACGCGTATTTTATGCTAAACTGATAGTGTCGATTTTTGATAGTTTGTCGTTTTGTGTCATAAATGGAATTTTTATGAATGAAATTTGTATATAAGGAGTATGATATATGCGGAGAAACTTAGTTCTAATAGGAATACTATTAATTGGTGCTATATTTTACTCTAGTGAAAGTATTGCTTATGCAGCAGAAGATGGGAGTTCATCTACAGCAGTTACTTCTGGAATAGGAAATACTATTGAAGAAACAGACTCTAGTAAGTCTTCTGAGCAAAACACTATTTTGACTGAAAGTGAGAATGGAAGTTTGCAAGAGGAGCCGGAAGCTGCTGTTAAAACTGAGTCAACTGATCCAGTCGTTCAAAGTGAGAATGAAACAGCTGGTGTGGAAAGCTCCAGTCCAGTCACTAAGACAGAAACTCTAAGTTCTAAGGTAACTTTTGCAACCCAATCCATAAAAACTCCTTCAGTTAAGTATCTTACCCATGTTCAAAGTTATGGATGGTTAAAAACTGTTGCTGATGGAGCAATGTCAGGAACTGAAGGCGAAGCAAAACGAATGGAAGCTATCAAGATTTCCTTAGAAAATGCTCCTTATTCAGGTGGGATTTCCTACAAGACTCATGTCCAAAGCTACGGCTGGTTAACAAATGTATCAAACGGAGCATTATCTGGAACAACGGGTGAGGCTAAACGTCTAGAAGCCATTCAAATTAGCCTAACAGGTGAAATGGCCGAGCATTACGATATTTATTATCGTGTCCACGCAGAATCCTATGGTTGGCTAGATTGGGCTAAAAACGGGGCATCTGCTGGTACACAAGGACTATCGAAGCGTTTGGAAGCCATTGAGATTGTACTCGTGGCTAAGGGTGGGGCAGCACCAGGAACGACAGCTAAACCACTTATTATGGATCCGTCTGTTGTGTATTCAACCCATGTCCAAGATTATGGCTGGTTAGCTAATGTGGTTGATGGAAAAACTTCCGGAACAACTGGAAAAGCAAAACGGATGGAAGCTATCAAGATTTCGTTGAAAAAAGCTCCTTTTACAGGAGGAATCACTTACAAGACCCACGTTCAAACTTATGGTTGGTTAAAAAATGTATCAGATGGAGCATTATCTGGGACAACGGGTCAAGGCAAACGTTTAGAAGCGATTCAAATGAGTCTAACAGGTGAAATGGCGGAGCATTACGATATATATTATCGTGTTCATGCAGAAACCTATGGCTGGCTTGGTTGGGCGAAAAATGGGTCATCTGCTGGTACACAAGGATTATCGAAGCGTTTGGAAGCCATTGAGATTAAGTTAGTGGCTAAAGGCGGAGCGGCACCAGGATCGACAACTAGGCCATTTATTGAGGTTGATTCAACTAAGCACAGCTATAATATAACGTTAAGTTCAGCTGTAAGTATGCAGATGAATGCTACTCCACAGACTGATAAATATAGTAACAACCCAGCCTATGTTAGCAGTAATTCCGATTACATTACGGTATACAATGGCGGTTCAATAAGGGGAAGCAGTGTAAACCTTAGAACCTCGCCAGATGTAGATACTATTGATAATATTGCTGTGAATGTTGGAAATGGTACGTTATTCAAAGTGTTGGATGCAAATGTTACTGGAGATACGGTTTCGGGCAGTACAAAATGGTATAAAATTGAGTATAATAAACAAGTTTTGTACGTGCATAGTTCGCTCGCAACTGCTAATTTAAGACTCGGTCAGGTGAAAGCTGATACACTTAATATTAGAGCAGACAAGAACACAACTAGTCATGTATACGCTACTGTGAAAAAGGATATTGTATTAGTCATTTTAGAAGAGGATAAAAGCGGTTGGTATAAAGTTAGCATTGGTAGCTGGCGTAACGCGAAATCATCCGATGTTCAATATTATTTGGATCCGAACAATTTTATCAATGATGAGAAGCTCAGACTTCAATTCATGGACCTAACCAAAACCACCGGCGTTTCCAAAGATACTTTAAATAAGTACCTTACGGGAAAAGGCGTATTAGAAGGTCATGGGCAAGATTTCATTGATGCTGGGAAAAAATATGGGGTTAATGAAGTTTATTTAATGGCTCATGCATTATTAGAAACCGGAAATGGTACTTCCACTCTTGCAAAAGGAATGTCTTACAATGGTAAGACATACTATAATATGTATGGTATCTATGCCTTTGATAGCTGTCCAAATGACTGTGGTACACAAAAAGCTATTGATGAAGGTTGGGACAGTATTCGTACGGCTATAATTGAAGGAGCTGCCTTTATTAGCAATGGTTATTTGGATGGCACGAACAGCTATAATGTAGTTCAAAATACACTATATGAAATGCGTTGGAATCCAGAAGTCATGGCTACTAAAGGTTTTGCGGGTCATCAATATGCAACGGATATTGGTTGGGCTGCTAAGCAGGTTACAACTATGTATGAAGTATACAAAATACAGCCATATACTATTATCTTAGATATTCCTGTATATAAATAAGATCATCAATATGAAAAAAACTGCCCCAAAAAGTACTAAAAAGGACTTTTTGGGGCAGTCTTCGTTTATTTATACAAATTAATTATTAGCTATATTATGTGAATCACGTATGTTAAAATTTGTTAGATATGCTAGAATAATATTATTAATATATATAGCTAATAATCTATGAATATATGTATTAAAATTTACTAAAGGACTTTGGCGATGCAGAAAAAAATAATCTTAATAATTAGTATGCTACTAATTGTTTTTGAATCTCTTTCTAATGTTAGAACTGCTTATGCTTCAGATGATGAAATGACAAAAACTTTTGACAAAGGTTCCAGTTATTATTTTATTCATTATAATGGAGGTGAACAAGAAATAGTACTTAGTGACAGTGTGAAATTGACATTAACTGATTGGGGAGATATTGGGAAATCAACTGTAAAAGGTAAGATTAACATTCATACTAATTCTTCAAATCATGCGAGCAATATAATAATGAATGCTAATGATGAACTGAATGAGATTACTGTAACAGAAAACGAAAAGATCCATTATAGATTAGTTTCATCAGACCACTATAATGTCGAAAAAGTAAAACCACTTAAGTTACATGATCAACTTACTGTTATAGCTGAAAATGAAAATGAAACTTCAATTGAAGAAGTAAGGACAATAGATGAATATGGCACGGTGATTGAAAAAAAGGGATTAATATATTATTCAATCGATGAAAACAACAAAAAAGTAGAGATTTCAGCAGAAGCGTATAATTCTTTGAATGAGCCTAAACAGGTTAGCGCAGTAAGCTTAGGAGAAGTAACAGATCAAGTTTCATCAGAGAAAGTCGAAAAATTTAATCTGTTAAAGTCGCAATCAGTTGATGGGAATCCTTCTATTAATTATGCCTCACATGTACAAGGAATTGGCTGGATGAACCCCGTTGCTGATGGGGAAACATCAGGTACTGAAGGACAAGCCAAACGGCTTGAAAGTATTAAAATTTCTGTACAAAATGCCCAGGATCTGGGCGTAAAATACTCGGCGCATGTACAAAAATATGGTTGGATGACCCCTGTAACGAATGGTCAGGTAAGTGGAACAACAGGGGAAGGAAAACGTTTAGAAGCGATTAAAATTGAACTAACTGGAAAAAATGCTGGGAAATATGATATTTATTATCGTGTTCATGTTGAACATTATGGTTGGATGGATTGGATGAAAAATGGTGAGGCAGCGGGAACAACAGGGGAAGCAAAACGGATAGAAGCTATTGAAGTAGTGATTAAAGAGAAAGAGCCTACGCCACCAACTACTACTAATCCTAAGGATCCAAACCTAGGTCCTTCTATAAATTATAGATCCCATGTACAAAGTTATGGCTGGTTAGATAGCGTATCTAACGGAGAAATGAGTGGAACGATCGATCAGGCAAAACGCTTGGAAGCTATCCAGATTTCCTTAGAAAATCTCCCACACACTGGAGGCGTTGCTTATACGACGTATGTAGAAGATTATGGTTGGCAAGACAGTGTAAGTGATGGGACAACAAGTGGAACGGCGGGGG
>NZ_CCAS010000059.1 GCF_000612625.1 Neobacillus jeddahensis | reverse complement strand
TTGAAAAGCAGGCTAATTCCAAAAAAACCGCCATTAATTAAATGAAAGGGAAGGATAAAACCATTAATTCCAATGCTAATCATCGTACTGCCAAATCCGATAATTGCTATTTTTTTTTTCATTCCATCCATCCTTGTCCATCATACTTTATTACCACCATATGATAATAAACAGGATTTCATTCGAATCAGATTTTCCTATCACTTAGAAACTAAAAATAGAGCCTAATGATAGACTCCAAATTTATATCTTAATAGACTGTTTGATTTTTGATTGGCGTGACGATCGATCAGATAAGAATTTATTGCGGACTGATAACTAGATGTATATCAACTAATAAGGATGTCTTCAATTCTTTCTAATTCATCTTGTGAGAAAGAAAGATTGTTTAATGCGGCCACATTTTCTTCAATCTGGCTAACTTTACTTGCCCCAATTAAGGCAGAAGTGACCTTGCCATCCCTTAATACCCAGGCAAGAGCCATCTGGGCAAGATTCTGACCTCTTTCTGCAGCCACTTCATTCAATTTTTGAACTCGATGAATGACTTCTTGCGTAACTTGATCTTTACTTAAAAAGCCAGTAAGTTTTGCGGCACGGGAATCTGCTGGAATTCCATGAATATACTTATTCGTCAACAACCCTTGGCCTAAAGGCGTAAATGCAATCGAACCTACGCCATTTTCTTGTAATATATCTTGTAAGCCATCTTCAATCCACCGATTCAACATTGAATATTTTGGCTGATGAATGACAAGAGGTGTCCCTAATTGATTCAAAATCTTTATCGCTTCCGCCGTCTGTTCCGCACTATAATTAGATATCCCCACATACAATGCCTTCCCCTGGCGGACGACATTATCAAGCGCACCCATCGTTTCTTCGATCGGAGTATTCGGATCGGGGCGATGTGAATAGAAAATATCAACATAATCCAGACCCATCCGTGTCAAGCTTTGATCCAGGCTAGAAATAAGATATTTTCTTGAGCCCCAATCACCATATGGGCCTGGCCACATCGTATAACCAGCCTTTGTAGAGATGATCAATTCATCCCGGTAAGGGGCGAAATCAGTTTTTAACATCTGACCAAACATTTTTTCTGCGGAGCCTGGTGGTGGTCCATAATTATTGGCTAAATCAAAATGGGTAATCCCTAAGTCAAATGCCCTTCTCAGCATTATGCGACCGTTTTCATATGTATCTACACCACCAAAGTTATGCCACAAGCCTAATGATATGGCCGGTAATTTCAACCCTGATCGTCCACTTCGATTGTATTTCATTTTGTCATACCTTGTTTGATCTGCAAAATACATCATTGAAACCCCTCCTCTTTCCTTTTCATTTGTCATTATAAACCCCATGAAAGCGCATGCAAAGAAAATTTTTCTAACTCAAGTTAATAAACAGCAAAAAGCTCTTCGAACCTAAAATTCGAAGAGCTTTTCATTCGCCTTGCTGACTTATTCGAAGTTCATTAATTCGATATCATCTACTGCATTGGCAATTGCAAAATGGCAAATTTCCATACTCCATTCACCCTGTCCACCCCTTGATTGTTGGGTTTTACACTTCTTCAAGTGAATTCTCAATATTATAGCTCTTTTTCTTCTTTTCAATCCATGTTGAATACTCAGAATCTATTTTTTGACTAAGTAGAGTTTCTTTTATTTCAGCCTTATTTTCATCATAGTTTGCTTCTTTTGCATCCTTTTTACCCTCTACTTTAATAATATGGTAGCCATAATCTGTCTTAACTGGATCACTTATTTGATTTACGGCCAATGTAAAAGCAACATCATCAAATTCTGTTACCATTGTCCCTTTTGAAAAATAACCAAGCTCTCCACCTTGTTCCTTCGACGCTTCATCTGTGGAATATTCCTTAGCCAATTCCGCAAAGTCACCACCGTCTGAGAGTTTTTGTTTCACTTCTAGCGCTGTTTTCTCATCAGCAACCAGAATGTGACTTGCTTTTACCTGTTCAGCTTCAGCAAAGGAATCTTTGTTCTCTTCAAAGTATGCCTTCATTTCATCATCTGTAATGGAAATTTCCGGTGTTAATAATTTCTTAATCGTTAAGTAATTTTGCAAGTCCTTTTTAAGCACGGCTAGGGTTGTATTATTGCTCTCAAGAGCCTGATTAAATGCTTCTTCCCCACCATAAGATTCTTTAAGATTATCAATCTCTTTATTCAATTCACTTGCTGATACACTCACTTTTTGTTTCTTGGCTTCTGCAGCCACAATTTTATCGGAGATGATTTGATCAACCGTTGCAGCTCCATACTGTTCGACCATTTCTTTATATAAATCGTCCTTGCTAATCGACTCACCATTAAATTTGGCAACTGCCTCATCATTCTTAAATGCAAAACTGAGTAAAATTGCCGCTGCAACCAATAATACAACAATGATCGAAACAATCATTTTATTTTTCTTAATAAATACCATTTTATTAACTTCTCCCCCTACTATTCCGTAAGCTTAACATTTACAGTGACAAGCTTACCATCACGATATACCTCGATTTTTATCGTGTCGCCAGTCTTCACTTTTGTGTATAGATATTTTCTTAATTCTGTTGAATTAGCGATGTCTGTACCATTCATAGACACAATTACATCCTTTGGTTGTAGACCAGCACGTGATGCCGCTGAATTTTGGTCAATATTCATTACCAAAACCCCTTGTTTAATATCATCTGGTAGGTTTTGCCAATACATTTGTGGTACTTCGTCTAAATCCGCCAGTCCTACTCCAAGGTATGGGCGATCAATTTTCCCACTCTTAATTAACTGATTTACGATTGGGATCAGATCATTACTTGGAATAGCGAAGCCTAATCCTTCTACACCACTCTCAGAAATCTTCAAGCTATTGATCCCAATTACTTGCCCTTGTGGGTTAATTAAAGCACCTCCACTGTTCCCTGGATTAATAGCTGCATCTGTTTGAATAACATTGGTATCCCAATTTCCTGCTGATGTTGTCACTGAAATACTTCTGTCTATAGCACTGACAATCCCCTGTGTAACCGTTCTAGATAAGTCAAGACCGAGTGGATTTCCGATGGCAAATACTTGATCACCAGGGCGAAGCGTTGATGAATCCCCAAAAGCAGCCGTTGATGTGACATATTTTGCATCTATTTTTAATACAGCAAGATCTGTTAAAGCATCTGTTCCAACCACCTCTGCAGTTGTTTTTTGGCCATCATATAAGGAGATTTCCAGCTTAGATGCCCCTTCGACTACATGATTATTGGTGACAATATAGGCGGTGTCATTCGTTTTTTGAAAAATAACCCCTGAACCGGACCCGCTTTCCACACTTTCAGTTGAGCTTGTATTTCCCCATGGATCATTGTTTTGTGACTGCTGAAAATTTTCGATGCCGACAATTGCTTTCGATACATTTTCAACGGTGTCTGCAATGGAATTTGTGGAAACCGCTGTAGGCTGCGCGGTTACAGGCTTAACTTTAGAAGAAGCGTTTCCTGTGCTGCTTGAAACCTGATTTCCTGCATTCTGATAATATTGATTTAAGTAATCAGTGTGTGGCAAAACAGCTAATGTTAAAACCGACCCAATTACCCCCGCTGCGATTGTCGTAGCGAATCCTTTCACTTTGCGTTTTGTAGGTACTGATTGCTTCGTCGACCGTGTTTGTTCACTTGCAAGCGGAGCAGCGTTTTCTTCTACCTCAGCATTTGCCATACTTTCCTGTGTCTCTTCTGTTTTGTAAGAACCCACTGTGAAGGTCGCATCGACAGCTTGTCCACTTTCCTCGAGTAGATGATCTGCTTGGTTATCAATTGAAGCTTTTTCTATACTTGTATCTTCTGTCAACTCCGATGAATCTGGTTGAGTCTTATTTAATTCTTTATCATTATTGAATTCCATCTTTTTCGATCTCCTTTTCAATAGTTCATTAACTTGTCTTTACTTTACCGCACAAATCTTAAGAAATTATTAACAAACTTTAACGAGTTTAAGAAATTTAATAAAAATAAAAAGCCACCGTTATTTTCGGTAGCTTTTCAGCGGTTAATCGATCTTTAATCGAATCACAAATTTCGTACCTTTTCCTCTTTCACTAAAGACTTCAATCTTCCCCTCATGGAGGACGACTAGTTGTTTGACAATTGAAAGTCCTAATCCGAATTCACCATATGGATTACTAGTTCTTGAAATATCCGCCTTGTAAAAACGGCGCCATATATTCTGAATTTCTTTTGTATCAATGCCCAACCCGGTATCCTCGACCTCAATAATCGCCCAATTTTGTTCCATTCTCCCCCGCAGCCAAATGGTTCCGTTGGTGGTAAACTGGATACTGTTCTTCGTAATATTAATTAAGATTTGCACAAGACGATCATAATCGGCCATAACATGAACATCCTGGTCTGTCTCCACGATAATTTGATTATTTTTCTCCTCTGCTTGCATACTCAACTGCTCTTGAATAATCTCTAGCACTTCCAAAAGCTGAATTTCTTCTTTGAAAAGTTTGATTTGATTTGAACGAATTTTTTCGTAATCAAGATTTTCATTGACTAGACGAATCAAGCGTTTTGCCTCTTGGCTCACAAGATTAATCCCGCGCTCTTTATCCTCTTCGGGAATCATGTCATTCTTCAATCCTTCAATGACGCCACTAATTGTCGTCAGTGGCGTCCGCATTTCATGGGATACATCAGCCATAAATTGACGTCGTCTATTTTCTAAACTCTCTATTTCGAGCATGGAAGCATTGATTTTATCGACCATATGGTTAAAATCAATGGCTAATTCCCCAATTTCATCAAAATTTGATGAATTCACCTTTACATGATAATTCCCCTCTGACACCAGTGAGGTCGCTTCACGAAGCCGTTTAATCCGATGGACGTGAATTCTCGATAGAAACCAGCTTTGCAAAAAGGAGACGCCAAAAGCAATCAGGATCGTATAAAGTAAAAATTTATTGATTTGATGGATCATCTTGCTAGAACCACTTATTGGTGAAGTTAACAAAACGCCGCCAATAAATTTCCCATTGTCTTTGTAGGGACGGACCACAAAGGTAACTCCTTCTTGACCAAATCGCTTATCACTTTGAACAATCAAGGTTATCCCTTTTGTAACCTTTTCCCATTCTTTCGGTTTCAAATTTTTGATTGCAGGTCCATTTTTATTAATTAAATACAATTTCCCCTCTTTATCGAACATACTGAAACTCATTTTCCTGGCTGCTAACACATTGCTATATTGATTAAGAACATCTGTAGCCACAGGTGCCTCTTTCATATCCTTTAAAATCGCATCACCATAAGAAATAAGTTCGTCAGCCTTATTTTCATAAATTAAGTCTTCCACATAATAGGCGAATAACAGACTAAGCAACAAAAAGGCAACGATGATAATACTAATGTGGCTAAAAAACTGTTGGTAAATATACTTAAATTTAAACTTCGGATGTTTTGTTAGCATCATCAAATTTATATCCTACTCCCCAAACAGTATGAAAGAATGGCTGCGCAGTCGTTTCCACCTTTTTTCGCAATCTCTTGATGTGTACATCCACTGTTCGTTCATCTCCGTAAAATTGATAGCCCCAGACCCTTTCAAGTAATTGTTCTCGTGAAAATACTTGACGAGGATGTTCTGCCATATAGTAAAGCAAATCAAACTCTTTGGGAGTTAGGTTAGTCACTTGTGATCCATCCACAAATACTTCTCTTGTCACTTTGTTCACCTTAAAATGATCCGTACTTAAGAAATGCTCTTGCTCATTATGAACTTGTGTCTGAACTCTTCGTGTTACGGCTTTAATTCTTGCCATCAGGGTCAGAGGGCTAAACGGTTTCGTGACATAGTCATCTGCCCCCATTTCTAGCCCTAAGACTTGATCGGATTCACTGTCTTTAGCAGTTAACATAATAATCGGAACGGTAAACTTTTCATCTCTGATTTTCCGACATATCGAGACCCCATCCATACCAGGAAGCATCCAATCAATGATAAGTGCATCCCATGTACCGCTTTTAAAGCGGTTATAGCCTTCTAAGCCATCATTCACAAAGATACCTTCAATTCCCTCCTTTGCGAAAAACATTTCTATCATCGAACAGACACCTTTATTATCTTCAATCACTAATATCTTCAATGTCAGTCATCCCCTTAAACAAGTAACTATTCCTCCCTTTAGTTTATACAAAATTTTATGTATATCAAACCTTCTGCCCGTTTCTTCCCTACTAATTAATAGTTTGTTCATAGTTTATTAATATTTAAGATTTCATTCATTCTTCTGGGGAGAAATGCTCAAGATTAAAAAAACAAAAAAAAAAGGCCAAAATGACCTTTTTTTATTGAATTCTTTATTCAGAAAACCTTTGCAGGCGTACCGGCAAATAATGAGACAGCATTTCCACCAAGCAATTTATCCATTTGCTTTTCAGATATTCCCTTCTCCCGTAAGGTTGGGAGGATATTTTCAAAGATATGACCAGGATGCCAATTCTCCATAATTTTCGTCACTTGTTCATTCATAATCGGTGGGCGACCAAGCCAAATATTAACACTGTCATGAGCTAAAAGGATTTGGTCTTCATAGCCGTCAGCTAAGAGAGACAATAAAGTCGTCACCCTTTCCTGGTCGAGAGGGGCACCAACTAGAACTTGTATGCCAAAGCGGTCAAATCCTATTCGAATGCCTTGGTCCATGACTTCTTTATGATAATCAGGATTAGTGTTCCCACACATATGGCCAATGATAATTTTGCTTGGGTCGACGCCCAAATCAAGTAATAATTTTGCTTGTTCAGGCCCCATCGTCCCTTCTTGTGTATGGGTTAAAATGACAATTCCGGTTTCCTTATGAACACGGGCTGCAGCATGAAAAAACATTCTTTCATAGTCTGTAATTTCATCCTTACTGGAGGCTAATTTAATAATACCTGGCTTAATTCCTGTTCCTGCGATTCCTTCAGTTATTTCTGTTTTAAACATTTCATAGATATCTTCTTCAGCCGTTCCTAACCCTTGGCGGAATTTGAAATAGGGAGGTGCCCCTTCTCCCTCGTAATAATAGCCAGTTGCGCAAATAATTTGTAGTCCTGTTGCTTCTGACACTTTGCGTAATAATTGCGGATTTCTTCCACACTCATTTGGGGTTGGATCGACTACGGTTTGAACTCCGAAACTCTGCATTTGTCTAGCAACGCTGATAGCAGCCTCTAACACTTCGTCCTCTTTGAAAGCTCCAAGGGTAACATCCCCTTGAAAGCCTGGGTAGCCAAAGATAAAATGCTCGTGAATTAACGTTTTACCAAGCCTGTCAACCGATATAGGACCTGTTACCGTTTCTACTGTTTTCATGAATGACTTCATCCTCTCTCATATCATTACCAGAAATAAATAGTCACAACATTATGATCTATCTTTCGCCGGCCATTATGGCTCTAAGATTAGTTTCCCTTGAGTTTTTCGCGATTGTAATAATGTATGAACCTGTTCTGCCTCCTCTAATGGGAATACTCCACCAATGGTTAGCTTCAACTTCCCCTCACCAAGAAACGTAAAAAGCTCGACTAAGCTAGGTTGTAATAATTCCGGCTTTCTCATGATTTGCGGCAAGAAAAAACCAATCACAGATTGATTTCTTGCCATTAATGAAGACGGGTAAAAACGACTTTGTTCACCGCTAGCTGCTCCAAATATAACCAATCTGCCAAATGTGGCCAGACATTTTACTGTTTTATTGAACACATCTCCTCCGACCATCTCTAGCGCGACGTTAACCCCTTTACCACCTGTTGCATCGAGGACCTGCTGCTCCCAATTCGCTTCTGTATAATTGATTAACACATCTGCCCCCATTTCTCGAGCCAATGCTAATTTTTCCGCCGTACTAGCGGTTGCAATTACCTTCCCAGCTCCAAACAATTTTGCCAGTTGGACAGCGATCGTGCCTACTCCTCCAGCGGCGGCATGAATAAGAACGCTTTCATTCTTCTCCAATCTACCCATTGTTTTTAAAATATGGTAAGCACTTAGTCCCTGGAGGGGCAGTGCTACTGCTGTGTGATAATCTACTTGTTCAGGGATTGGAATAACAGATCGCTCGTCAGCAACGGCAAAGTCCGCATAGCCACCTGATTCGATTAATGTTACGATTCTGGTTCCAGGCTTAACCTTTGTTACAAGCTCACCAACCTCGACCACTACACCTGCTATTTCTGCCCCTGGGATAAACGGCAGGGGTGTGGGTACGACATATTTGCCTTCGCGTCTTGCAGTGTCCGCATAATTTACACCAATCGCTTTTATTTCAATTAATACTTCTCGTCCAGTCGGACTCGGTCTGTTTAGATCGACTAACCTTAATACTTCCGGACCACCATACTCTGTCAATTGGACTACTCTCATAATCGTTTCAGCTCCTATCTTCCTTTAAAGGCTGGTTTTCTCTTTTCTTTAAATGCCGAGATGCCTTCTTTATGATCTTCCGTCTCAACCATTAAAGTCTGAATCAGTCGTTCCTGCTCAAGAATTTCTTCTAGTGAAGTAGTGAACGATTGGTCAATTAATTTTTTTTGCTTACCAAAGGCCTTTCCAGGTCCGTGTGCTAATTTCAAGGCAAACTTTGTGGTCTCCTCCTGCAGTTTTTCAAATGGTACAAGGTAATTAATCACTCCTAGTTGATATAAGCGCTCTGCTGGAATAGGCTCTGCCGTAAAAAAGAATTGTTTTGCCAAGTGCGGTCCAATTAGTCTTGGCAGTAAATACGATCCTCCTCCGTCAGATATTAGTCCAACCTGTGAAAAGCTAAGGGCAAATTTGCTATCTTCAGCTGCCACAATTAAGTCACAGGCGAGTGCTAAATTGAAGCCTGCACCAGCTGCGAATCCATGAACAGCAGCAATGATTGGTTTTTCTGTATCTTTCATTAATAAAATAAGTTCATTTAACTTGCCAATGTGATCGTAAACTTGATTCCCTTTAGACTGACCCATTGTCTTGACATCACCACCAGCACTAAAAGAACGGCCTGCTCCAGATAATACGATTACCTGTACATCTTCATCCTCTTGAGCAGAAGTTAATGCTTTTTTTAACCCTACTATCATTTCTGGGCTAAAAGCATTTAAGCTTTCTGGGCGATTTAATGTTAATGAAAGAACTGGACCTAATTTTTCTACTACTAAATGTTCTTGCAACATTGTCATCTTCCTCTCAGTTATAAATTAATCTAACCTTTTAATCACTTGATTCATATTTTCCTTCAATAAGAACTATGCCTATTTACCATTGAAATCTATTTCCTTTAGAAGGCTATATGATTCTATTTAATTAACCAACCACCATCTACCAGTAAATCAGTTCCAGTCATATAGGATGCTTCAGGTGAAGCAGCAAAAGCGATAACATTGGCAATTTCCTCAGGATGACCAATACGGTTAAGAGCTGTGTTTCTTTGAATGGCTTTAACAAAACGATCATTTTTTAATCCACTTTCAGTTAATGGCGTCTCGACAAAGCCAGGTGAAACCGAGTTGACTCGAATCCGATAAGGAGCTAACTCTAGAGCAAGTGCTTTCGTTAGATTAATGACCCCAGCCTTGGCGGCACTGTAATGAGGAATTTCCGCCCCTGCTTGATGCCCAGACAATGATGCGACATTTACAATCGCCCGGTTATGGTCTTCTTGCCCAGCACCTTCCACCATGATTTTCCCTAGTGATTTTGATACTAAAAATACGCTTTTCAAATTCGCATCTTGAACGTAGTCCCACTCTTGTTCCGGTATATCTAGTAATCGAGAATGTCGCGACCCTCCTGCATTATTCACCAGAATATGGAGGTCTCCGTAATCCTTTTGAATATACTCTGCTAATTCTATGACATCCTCCCCATCCGTGCAGTCAGCCGTAAATATTTCGGCCAATGGAATTTTACTAGAAAGATTAATAACATCAGCCGTCTCTTCGAGCTTATTTTTTGTTCTGCCAACTAAGATAACCTTCGCTCCTTCACTTGCTAGCCGGACGGCAACTGCCCTGCCAATCCCACTTCCTGCCCCTGTCACTACCGCAATGGATTGCGAAAATCTCATCTATTTGCCTCCCTTACGCTTAGGATGTAACTCCCGATATGGTTTAAAGTTTAAACAGATTTAGAAGAAATCGATGGCTCGATCACCACTTTTCCTTCTCGTAAAACAGGAACAATCGACGTCAATCCTTTAGATGCTGCTAATTTTAAATCATCATGGTGGTGATGTTTGTCTAGTAGATTGCCAACATAGGAATCTAGAAGAGTTTCATAGGAATCCTCTTGACCTCGGTAAAAATACAAAGCCGTTTTTGCCGCATCGGTTAGTTCGAACTCCCTTTGCTTCAGCAGACAGTCAATGAAATGACCTGCACCAAAAAAATCCTCTAAGCTGGTTTCTCCTGAATTCCCGGAACAAATGACGAGGACTGTTTGGTCTTCTTGTACAGGCTGTAAGGCACTGGCAATGGCAGGATTATTTAAGAGTGAAGCAATATAAACTTTATTAGCCAGAGCAGATTTCCTTAAGGCCACCGTCCCGTTTGTGGTTGACAATATTAACGTCTTCCCATTTATAGATTCTCTGATTAAGGTTGGACTTGGGTAGACAAAGCCATCTATGGGTTGAGCATCCAATTCTCCAGCCAGTACGTATTCATCTTGTTCATAACCGTTTGCCAGTTTCATAGCTTCATTGCTATGTAACACAGGAATGACTTCCTTTGCACCATCCCTCAGTGCAGAAACGATCGTGGTGGTTGCTAGTAGAACATCCAATACGACGGCGACTTTATTTCCATCCGCAATTTTCTCTTCTTTAATGTCTTCTTTCTTCATTAATAGATGAATCTTCGCCATTTCATTCCCACTCCTCTTTACAGCTTCTCATTTGCTACACTCGCGGCATGCACTAATAAATTTCTCACAAAAAGATTAAAGTTAGCAAAGCGAGTATCGCTTGTTTGCCCTTTTTTATACCGATAATAAATTTGTTGGCCAATCACGGCTAGTTTAAAGTAGGCAAACGTTAAATAAAAATTGAAGTTCGTTATATCACGGCCGCTTTTTTTCGCATAAAGTTCAATAAATTGTTTCCTTGAGAAAAAACCTTCATAAACTGCGGTAATTGGCTCCTTTCCTAGTCCCTTAATCAACAACTCAGAATCGTTAGGCTCATTCCAATACCCCATCACCACTCCGAGGTCTGCCAACGGATCACCGACAGTGGTCATTTCCCAATCAAACAGTCCCACCATTTCGCTAAAATCCTCATTAAACATGGCATTATTAAATTTATAGTCATAGTGAATAATGGCTGCATCTGATTGTTTAGGAATATGAGCGACTAGCCATGATTTTAAAGCTTCAACCACTTCAATCTCATCTGTTTTTGCCCGTTCATACCTGCCAATCCAGCCATGGACCTGCCTTTCCATGAATCCAGACGGTTTGCTTATAGCTGATAAACCTGTATGCTTATAGTCCAGTGCATGTAATTCCACCAGCTTTTCGACCATTATTTCTGAAAGTCGTCGGCAGAGATCCTTAGTGACTTCAGTTTCTTCTGGGAAGGAAGTATCCACGACAACGCCATTTTTTCTTTCCATTAGAAAGAATGGACTTCCAACTACCGCCACGTCATCAGAAAAAAGGAGTGGTCTTGGGGCAACCGAAAAAATCGGGTTTAGATCGGTTAAGATTTTGAATTCCCGTTCCATATCATGCGCTTTGGGTGCCACTGGCCCAAGTGGTGGACGCCTTAACACGGCCTCCCATTCCCCAAGCTTTAATTGATAGGTTAAATTAGAATGTCCCGCAGAAAATTGCAAAACTTCCAGCTGTCCTCCTGGCAAGGATTCAATATTTTCTCGTAAGAATTTTTCTAACACGAGTAAATTTAATTCTTCACCCTTCCGAACGGCAATCGTATCCTTATTCA
Source organism: Neobacillus jeddahensis (assembly GCF_000612625.1). GTDB lineage: Bacteria > Bacillota > Bacilli > Bacillales > Cytobacillaceae > Neobacillus > Neobacillus jeddahensis. Next base: position 14,498 of record NZ_CCAS010000059.1, on the reverse strand, counting down.
TTTGGCGGGGCATGTTGATCCTCCTTTTAAGATAAAATATTTATCTTTTCGGTTTTGCTTATTATACTAACCGGTCAGTATAATATTTTTCCAAAGAAAGGGGTACCTTTCCTCAAAAAATACCCTCTCATTCCATTTCGTCAGCTTACTTGAATTCCCTTTAAAATCATATCGACAAAAATCTCGGCTACTTCTCTCTCCGAACATGAACCATCTGGTTTAAACCAATGGAAACTCCAATTCGTTATTCCCAAGATTCCAAAGGCAATAATTGAGGCATTTAAATCTTGACGAAATTCCCCATTGTCCATACCTGTCTTAATCAATGTTTCAATGTTGAACCGAAACTGGTCTCGTTTTGTATCTATTAAGGCAAACCGTTCTGCATTTAAATTCTTCAGTTCTCTAAAAAATATTTTCGCTGCAGATCCACGGGATTCAATATCCCTAAGTATCATAAAAACGATTTCTAATAATTTTTCTTTACAGCTCTTGGTACCATCTTTAAAAATACCATCTTGTTGTGTAAGTAATTCATCAATGTAGCCCTGATGGATATCCATTAACAGTTCTTCTTTACTTGAAAAATAATAGTAAAAGGTTCCTTTGGTTACTCCAAGGGAATCAACAATATCCTGTATCGACGTTTCACTAAATCCTTTTTTTTCAAATAAGCGGATGCTTTGTTCCGTTATTCTTTCTTTCACCTTAATGTCCTCTCAATCTGTTAAATGTTTAGAAAAAATTATACCATATCTTCAACCCTCCTTTATACCTAGGAATAAAACTTCCCCACTCAACATCCAAAAGATTCTAGTTTCCAATTGCTTCCTCTCGCAATGCACGTCGAAGGATTTTTCCTACACCTGTTTTAGGGAGTTGCTCACGAAATTCAACACTGCGAGGTACTTTGTAGGCCGCCATATTTTTTCGACAGTATTGAATGATCTCTTGCTCCGTAACGGTTGCTCCTGTTTTTAGAACAACAACAGCCTTCACATCTTCCCCTCTATAAGGATCAGGTACTCCAATACAAACTGCCTCCTGTACAGCAGGATGTTCGTATAACACCTCTTCAATATCACGTGGATAAATATTGTATCCGCTTGCAATGATTAAATCTTTTTTGCGGTCAACAATATATAAATAACCATCATCATCCACCTTGGCAATATCTCCTGTGAAAAGCCAGCCATTCCGAAGAGTGTTTGCTGTTTCTTCTGCCATATTCCAATATCCCTTCATAATTTGTGGTCCCTTAATAATCACTTCGCCCAGTTCACCGACAGGTACTTCTTCCGTTCCTGTTCCCACATCCACAATTTTATAATCTGTAGACGGCATCCCAATACCCACACTGCCAGCTTTCCGTTCAGCAAAAGGCGGATTACAATGTGTTGTTGGTGAGGCTTCTGATAAACCGTATCCTTCTAATATGTTAGAACCGGTTTTTCTTTCAAAGCTACGAAGTAGTTCAACTGGCATGGGTGCACTGCCACTGTTACACGTCTTTATGCTATTTATGCCATATTCTTCAGCTTTTGGATGACTTGTGATCGCTACGTACATCGTTGGAACTCCTGGGAACAACGTTGGTTGTTCGTTTTTTATGGTATTTAAGACCTCTTCTAAATCAAATCTAGGTAGAAGGATGGATTCTGCTCCAGTATAAATGGAAAGATTCATACATGAACTCATTCCGAATACATGGAAAAGAGGAATAACGGTTAAGCATTTTTCCTTACCAATTTCTAATTCATGTTTAAAAAACTCATAGGACTGGACCACATTTGCCAACACGTTTCTGTGCGTCAGCATTGCCCCTTTTGATCGTCCAGTTGTACCGCCTGTATACTGAAGAACAGCAATATCATGTTCTGGTTCAATATCAATAGTAACTACATTCCCGTTTCCTTCAGTTAAAAAGCTTTCAAAACTCCGGTCAGGAGTATAATCCTGTTCTGAAGGCTGTAAGCTAACGACAATAATATTTTTTAGATTCGTCAGTGGTTGAACGCTTTTAACTCGAGGGTATAAGGCATCGAGGACAACAATGGTCTCTGCACCAGAATCCTTCAAAATATATTCAAGCTCTCTTTCTACTGACATCGGATTAACTTGGGTAACAATAGCCCCTGCGGTAAGAATTCCATAGTAGGAAATCACATATTGCGGACAATTTGGCAGCATCACTGCTACCCTGTCTCCTTTTTGGACCTGGTTTTTCTGTAATGCAGATGTGAATTTTTGTGATATTGTGTTTAGCTGCCCATAGTTGATTTTTTTACCAAAGAAGGAAAGGGCATTCTTGGTAGAAAATTTTGAGGCAGTTTCTTGAAGAATTTGTCCCATCGGTATGCTAGGAATGGTGACAGTACTTTCTATATTCTCAGGATAATGCGCTAACCAAGCTTTCTTTTCACTCATATATTCCCCTCCAAAAAATATTTCTTATCGTTTATTAGAAAAGCTTTTATTAAAATGTCAGACCACCGCCATCCACTGACAGGGTAGCTCCGGTTATAAAAGAGGCTTCCTCGGATGCTAAAAATAAAACGGCATTGGCTACTTCCGCTGGAGTTCCAATTCTCCGAAGTGCATTTGCCCGTGAAATGATCGGCCACTTCCGCTCATTCTGCTTCCAATTATCGATAATTTTCGTATCAATCACGCCTGGTGCAATGGCATTTACGCGAATATTGTATTTTCCATATTCAAGAGCTGCATTCTGCGTCAACAGAATAACCCCTGCCTTTGAAGCATTGTAAGCGGAAACAAATTTCTGACCTTTTAAACCTAACAAACTAGAAGTGTTGATAATGGAACCACCGCCGGCCTTAATTAATTCGGGTACAGCATACTTAATACCCAGAAATACTCCCTTTAAATTAATGTCAACTACACGATCCCATTCCTCTTCTGACAGATCGACACTTCTTACCTCTGAGTTGCTAATTCCGGCATTGTTGAACAAAATGTTTAAGCCTTCAAATTGTCTGGTGGTTAGCTGTATAAGCTCTTTTACCTGCTGCGAATCGCTCACATCTGTGTTTACAAAGAGAGCTTGCCCACCGATTTCATGGATAAGGCTGACAGTTTCTTCACCGATATTTGCATCAATATCAGCAACAACCACTTGTGCTCCTTCCTTTGCAAAACGAATAGCTGCAGCACGTCCTATCCCACCACCACCTCCTGTAACTATTGCTGTTTTCCCTAGTAATCTCATACGTACCCAACCCTTCTACCTTGATTTATTCCTATGCCCATTTATGCTGTATATCGAAAATCAATACTAACCAGTTAGTATGTCATATGTACAATTATACCTGCTAAACTTAATTATTCAATTTCTTTTCTAAATATTCTAATAAATTTAGTTTTTTTTGGTAAAAAAATAAAAAGCTGAGCGGACTTACCCTTACTCAACTTTTCGTCTTTAATATCGCTTGTTAGATTTCTTTTGTTTATTCATCACTTCGTACGATTTTTCAATAATATCTGTTAAGACGTCTCCTTTATAAATTCTTCCCAGCTTAAGCCCCTGCTGATAATATTCAACAATTTCATCAAGTTTTGCAGAGGTAGCTTTGGTGATTCTAACATTTAATTGAACTCTTTCGTTTTCAGTCATGATAGGATACTCCTGTTCTTTAATTAGCAGACTGCTAGCAATTAACTATTTAATTGCTATTCACTGCTACTATACTATAATTCTGAATTTTTTTCATTATCATAAAATTATCCGATTTAATACTTCGTTCTACTAACTTTTTTCTAAAAATTTTTTTTACAGTCAGGATTAAATCTACCTACATGAAATTGACAATTTTAACTTATATTATCATGAGGAGGTGTGCAGCAATGATACTGCCTTTACTATTCAGCATGATCCTAGTAACCCAACCAATAAAATCCGAAGATCATTTAGTTATTACCAAAAATGGTCAACCTATCATCACCATAAATCGGATGGATTTTTTCTTACCCTATACCGATTTACCACTTATCAACAAACAAAACTATGAGCAATTATTAGACCAAATTGACAAAGAATTTTCAACAGAACCTCAGAATGCAAGCCTGGATTCAAATGAAAACATCGTGAAGGAACGGATTGGCATTAAAGTTCACCGTCAATTATTTACCGAGCAATTCTATAGCAAATTTTTTTCTTATCAACATGAGTCATTAGAATTACCAATGCTTACTGTTTATCCAGAGGTGGATAGTGAATTACTTTCAGATATACGTAGCATGCGGATTGGACGCTATGTTACATCATTTAACGCCCGAAATAAGAAGCGTTCCACTAATATACAATTGGCAACTGAGGCAATTAATAATGATGTTGTTTTCCCAGGGGAAACATTTTCTTTCAACAAAGCTGTAGGAAAACGCACAGCTTCTAAGGGATATTTACGGGCTCCTGTTATTGTAAGAGGAGAATTTTCTGAGGATATTGGCGGTGGAATTTGTCAAGTATCCTCCACCCTTTTTAACGCTGTGGATAATGCTGGATTAAAGATTGTACAGCGATATTCCCACTCCAGGAAAGTTCCCTATATTCCCCCTGGAAGGGACGCTACGGTAAGTTGGTATGGGCCGGATTTTGAATTTTTGAATTCTTATAACCAGCCAGTTTTAATTCGTGCAAGAACAATGGGGAATTATTTAATCATTTCAATTTATTCTTCTGAGAATATTAAATATATTCCGCGAAAGGTTCCTGGACCAGCCTATTAAAGAAAAGTGCAAGGCGCCGATTATTGGCTTGTGATCTCGAGCCGATGGCGCATGGAGCTAAACATTTCTCAATGTCAAAATTTATACTTATCTTTAAAGAAAGTCCGCTTGAATGCGGACTTTCACTGTAATACTATACTATACCTACCTACTTAATGTTTATTTTTTAAAGCACTTTCTAATAACTCTTCTGAAAACTCTGTTAAAGCAGCATTATCCATCATATTAATGTTGCTCTTGGGTGAAAAATTTTTAACAACGTTTTGGATTGGACGTGTGAAGTCCTTTCTCTTCCCTCTAGATACGCCAAAAACAGCAGCACTTAAACCAAGACCAAAAAGAGATGCCCAAATCGGCCCCTTACTTTTACGTTTAGGTGCAAACAATTTGAAGAATGGTTGCTTTCTAAGTTTATTCATATACAGCACTCCTTTTGAATGGTATGAAAGGTAGCCAGTTAGATACCCTTCATTTGCTTAATTTGTGCATTTCGATGCAGATTATAAGTAGGAAAGCGTTCATGCTTTGCTATTTACTGACAGTTTTATACTGCACCACCTTTATTAAGATTTTTAAAACTTCACCTAAATCCTTTATTAGACACCTCTCAGCCTTTCTTAACATACAATGCAAAAAAGAAATTTAGGTGGTGTCTATGCGAGGCTTAACATATTTTGATTTTCTGGCAAAATTCGGAATAGGAGGAGCCCATCCAGGGGGCATCCTTTTGACGCAAAATATACTTTCTGAAGAGAACATTACAAAAAACTCCACAATTTTAGATGCAGGTTGCGGAACTGGACAGACTGCGGCCTATTTGTCTCAGCAATATAAAGCTCACGTATTTGGCTTAGAGATCAATCCAATTATGCTCGAAAAAGCAAAAAGCCGCTTTCAGAAACTGCGACTCCCTATTCAATTAATCCAAGGGTCGATTGAAAATATTCCATTCAATGATCAAACTTTTGATTTTATTTTATCTGAGTCTGTTTTAGCTTTTGTAAATAAACCAAAGGCACTTAAAGAATTTTATCGCGTCTTAAAAACCGGTGGCCGTTTTCTAGCAAATGAAATGACAATTAACAAAAGGCTAACACCACAAGAAGAGGCAGAAATAATGAACTTTTATTCTGTTGATTCCTTATTATTATCGGAAGATTGGGATCGAATATTGCAAGATGCTGGATTTCAAAATATTGAAATTAACAAGCAGAAACTCGACCTAAGTCATGAAAATAATAGTCCGGAATTTAATTTTTCAAAGGACTTTGAACCAGAACTCTTTCATATCCTCAATGAACATGGAAATATTGTTATTAAATATCAAGATGTATTAAGCTACCGAATTATTAAGTGTTCAAAATAAACAATGAAAAGGCCTCTTCTTGAAGATGGCCTTTTTTAAATCTGTATGTATATTATTACGGGCAAGTCGAAAAATTAAATACTGAAAGGGTGGGTTTATTCATGGATAAAACTTTGGGATATTTGAAAGAAATATTATCAAATTACACAGACCAGCATTCAGACGGAAAACATTTGTACAAAAAGTTGAACGAGGGAAATTACTCTTCTGAAGAATCCTTTGTTAATCATTTAAGCCAGCAGGAAATACATTTTTTAAATAATATCCTGCCAAAGGAAATTGCCTATGCAAAAGAAGAACAAGATGATAAAAGAGCCTATCAGTTAAATGAAGTGTATGAGCTCCTATATTAATACAAAAGATGGCAGAATACTCTGTCATCTTTTTAGGAAATATCGCATTATTTTCACAATCTATTTCCTAGGGAACCGCATCGTACGACAAAGCTCTCCCTTTTTTTATTTCACATATTCCGCTGTTAAATGACAAAAATCGTGCTGATATTACAAACCTACCGCTAATTTTTATGGATCATTAAACGTTCCCAACAAAATATTTATTGATGTTCGACATCTTTTAATATCATTACAATAAAGAAACATGCAAAAATTTGCACGTTTCTAATGAATATCTCTCTTCTTAAATCGGCCACCACGTACCTCAGCAATATCGGCCACTGCTAGGAATGCACTATCATCATTTTCAGTAACAATTTCTTTTAATTTTGCTTCTTCAAGACGATTGATGACACAAAAAATAACTTTTTTATCATCACCTGAATAGGCTCCTTCTCCATTGATATATGTGACCCCACGACCTAAGCGATTCATTATAGCATCACCTATTTGTCTTGCATTGTCGCTAATGATCCATACGGATTTAGATTCATCAAGTCCAGTGATGGTAATATCAATCGTTTTGTAGGCTACAAAATAAGCAATTAACGAATACATTGCGCGATCCCATGTAAAGACAAAACCGGCACTACCAAGAATAAAGAGATTAAAGAACATAATAATTTCCCCGACGGAAAATGGAAGTTTATTATTAAAAAGTATGGCAAGGATTTCGGTCCCATCTAATGATCCTCCGTACCGAATAACTAGTCCTACTCCAATCCCAAGGACAATCCCTCCAAAAACAGTTGCAAGAAGGATATCTTGAGTAAATGCAGGTACCGGATGCAGTAATGTGGTCCCAATCGAAAGGATGATGATTCCATAAAGAGTGGATAAAGCGAAGGTTTTTCCAATTTGTTTGTAGCCAATAAAGAAAAAAGGGATGTTAAAAAGAAAAAGGAAAATACCTAATTTCCAACCAGTTATATAAGATAGCATGATCGATATCCCTGTTATCCCGCCATCAATTACATTGTTAGGTACGAGAAAAATCTCTAACCCGACAGACATTAAGACTGCTCCAAGTGTAATTAACAGTATTCGTTGGAATATTTTCCTTTTAGTCAATCTCCGGTGCTGAATTCTCGCCATGATGGCTTCCTGTTGTTCGATTAAACTAATTTCAGAAGTTCCTGTCATTATCTTGCCCCTTTCAAATTAGAATCTTATTACCATTATAACGAATTTTTGCTGTCATTTATAATGAAATGCATCTTTTCCGACAAATTCAAATAAACTTAGAGCCTTGAGTATACCTTTAAATGCGTAGAAGAAATAAAAAGAAGCTACCTCAATTATGAGGTAACCCCTTAATAATTATTAACATCTTAGGAGACCCAACCATGCCATCATCCAATTATTCATTATTCTAAAGAAACAGTGAATATTGCCGATGTGTGTTTGTTCCGTAGTAGGAATTAATTCGCATGTGATTTAATGGAATTCAAATTCCTAAAAGAAACAAATTTTTTTGGATTGACTCGTTTAAGACTCCTTTTCCTTCATTTGGTCTATCGGTTTCATGGCAATACCTGTTTGGATAGGTTTTCGATTTTGATATCTATACATAAATATTTCATTCATCAGATATCTAACCTATAAATCCTAAACTTTTTCCTTTGATATAAGTTTCTACCTACTTCATAGAAATCCATTATGAAAGGGGTCTGCTTTGGATTTAAGCCTTTCCAATTTGGAATTATATCGCTCTACCTCTACCCACCAAATGATGTGCGGAAAACCTTACTACTCGTTCACTAACGGAACGAACACGTATGGTTGAGCCTCCTAAGATGTTATTTTTTCTTTCTTTATATTTATAGTATATCACCGAATTTTTAGAATTAAACAATATTTATTGACAAAACAGTGAACTTTTGGGAAAAATTCGGAGAGTGTTTTTTAATTATTTGCTGCACATAAGTTTACAGATATTCCACATACTATTTTTGTTATTACATCTCTAGAAAGAAGGAACCATTATGACTGTAGGAACACAAGTAAAACAAGCACTAGCTGGCTTAAAGAGTGCTCAGGCTAGTTTTGAAACATTTGCATTAGCCACAGACAACCAAAATGCTAAGCAACTTTATCAACAAGCTGCCCAACAAACACAATCAGTACTTGACAGCTTGGAACCACGGTTACAAGAAATTATGACTGAAGAACCACAATACAAGCAATAAAAGAAGAATAGGTTGGCACATTTGCCAACCCCTTTTTCATTTCTTTTGAAAGGAAGTTCTTAGAAATGACGATTGCATCAAACGTTAAACAATGCCTTGCCACGATTAAAGGAATTGAAGCCCAGCTGTCTTCATTAGCTGTAAATTCACTAGATGAAGAAGCACAGACGTTATTTCATGAAACAAGTTTACAAATAGGAGATATAAAAAAGGATCTCCAATACCGTGTGTTGGAACTTGAACGAAATGAACCCCAATATAAGGGCTGAAAAAAGCACTGAGGTGAGTAGTTATGCCAGATTGGATAATAATTATTGGTCGATCATTCATTTTTTTGTTACTTCTATTTATTACTACAAAGATTCTTGGTAAGAAACAAATCTCAGAACTTTCTCTTTTTGAATACATTGCTGGGATTACCATTGGAAGTATAGCTGGTGAGGTGGTAACAGGTCTCGAAGCTAATTTTGTTCATGGTGCAATCGCAATGATTGTATTTGGGGTTATTACTTTTTTGGTAGACTATATATCGATAAAAAGTAAAAAATTTAGTGACTTTGCGGAAGGAAAAGGCACAGTCGTCATAAAAGATGGGAAAATATTAGAAAATAATTTAAAAAAGGAAAAATATACAATAGATGAACTTTCTGCTTTACTCCGCCAGAAAGATATATTCAAAATTGCTGATGTTGAGTTTGCCGTATTAGAACCACGTGGTAATTTAAGTACATTATTGAAAAGGGAGAACCGCCCTTTAACCCCAAAAGATTTGCAAATGAAGATGCCTAGCGAAAAGGAACCACAAACCATTATAATGGATGGCAATATCGTTGATGAGCCATTAAGGAACGCTGGGAAAGGAAGAGGTTGGTTGTACACAGAACTCGAAAAATTAGGGGTGACACTTGATAATGTCTTCCTTGGCCAAGTCGATTCATATGGTGAATTAACTGTAGATCTATATGACGATAAAATACAAATTCCTTCACCCATGCAACGCCCCTTATTACTTGCAACCATAAAGAAAACTCAAGCAGACTTAGAAATTTTTTCACTTGAAACTAATTGTGAGAAATCAAAAGCAATGTATAAGAAGAATGCAGCGATCTTACAGGAAGTAATCGATAAACTGTCCCCATATCTAAATGGCTAATAAGACGAAAAAAATCCTTATCATATTCGTTGATAAGGATTAAATTATTTTAAAATCATTCTATGCACTTACGTTAGCCGTTTTTTGTTGTTGTACCATTTTGTTTGAAAAATAACTGTGTAAGACCATACCAATCATGACAAGAACCATACCACACCACGATAAAGTAGTTGGCATGACGGAATGTAATAAAAGTAATTCTCCGATCACAGCAAACATAACCTCCATTGATTGCGTGGCTTCAACTGCAGCAAGCTTGTGCATATTCCCTCTTACCAAATCTGTAGCATGAAAGAACAGGATCGTCGCAATCACCCCCGACGATATAGCTACAAGCCCGGATTGAAATGTTTGACCTAAGCTTGGGGGTCCATCTATTATTAGTCCATAGATCGATAGAACGATCCATAACGGCATACTCGCTAATGTCATCCCCAACACACGTTGAAATACATCTAAGCGTCCACCACATAACTCCATCATTTTCCGATTACCTAATGGATAAGCAAAGGTAGCGATAATAACAGGAAGTATTCCTAAAACTAAGGAAAGAATAGATAACTGATTGGCCTGTTCAATTTGCATCAACAAAATACCAACTATAATGATCAAGGACATACTCAGACCCTTAAATGGAATCTTCCCTCTAATCCGGACATGCCCCTGTTCTCCTTTTGAATTTTCATAAAAAAACGGTGCCAGCAATGAACCAGATATAATCGTAATTTGCCAGGTTGCCGCAATTAACCAACCAGGGGCATAGGCAGCAGAAAAGCAAATGGGTGCATAAAACAACCCAAACCCAATAGTACTCCACAGCAGCCATATTCGGGGTCGCTGCTTCATTTCAGTGAAGAGTTGTGTTAAATTTCTTCTTGCGAGAACAATTAGAATCAGAAAAGGGACCATAAAAAAATATCGTAAGCATGCACTCCAAATCCAGCTTCCCCCGGAAAGTTCCATCGATCTGTTAAGGATAAACGTAATCGCAAAAAAGAATGCGGCAAATACACCTAAAATAAGCGGTCGCATTTTTCCACCTTCCCAGCTATTTATTGATTTTTCTCAAGCGCATACAAATCTTCTTCCAGTGTATTCATTTTTTGCTCCACCAGTTCACGAGCATCTCTTAGCGCTTTATTATAAAAATATGGGCCTAATTGGTCTTTAAAAAAGTCATATGCATTTTCAGCCGCAATCAACCCGATTTCTTCCCCTCTCTCTTCATAAAAAAAACGTTGAATTTCTGAGATCATTTTATCCTTGTGCTGTTTTGAAAATTGAATGAACAAATAGACCGCTCCTTTTTCAATATGTAAATAAAATTGTTTCAAAAATGAAGGGAACCTCAAATACTTTCCCTTCATTCGTTGTTATCTATTGAAGATGCTCTATAGGCTTTATCATTAATGCCCGTCGCTTGATTATTGCCAAGACAAACGAACAGACAAAAAGGATGGTCGCTATAATGAATGTAATCCGTACTCCCCATTTTTCAGTAATACCACCCATGATAAGTGATGATAACCCAAAAGCGCCAAATATTAACGTACTTCGGGCAGAGTAGACCTTAGCTAAGAGTTGCTCTCTGGCACTCCCCTGAATGATTGTTGTTTCCGCAACGTCACGAGCCATTTGCGGTAGTCCAAACAAGAAAGAGCACAAAAGTGCAAACCACGGAGTAGACGTCGTTCCAAACAAAAAGGTAATGACAATTAAACAGCACGTGGACCAGAGAATTGTTTTACCTAGGTTTCTTTCAATTAAATGTGAATAGCGATATATCAATAGTCCAGCTAATAGCATGCCTGCAAAAAAGGAGCCATTAATAAACCCCCACCTAGCTCTCCCCTTTATTTAATGCTTCAGCTACATATACAAAAAGTATGGCAGCGATCCATACCCCATTTGCTAAGGTTTCGAGTATATTCATCATACTAATCGTCCTTAACTGTTGAGAGCCCCAAAGAATTCGCCAGCCCTCTTTCAAGATGTCCTTCCGCGATTGTTGATCAGGAGCCTGCAGGCTAGATTCATGTGTAATCAAAGCCATAAACAAAGTAGAAATAATATACAAGCTAAGAGTAAACCATAGGATGGGCTCAGCACCAAAAGAGACCAGCAAGATGCTCCCTATTGGCCAAGAAATAAGTTGAACAATTTGATCAGATATGGAAAGCAAGCTATTGGTCTTCACCAATTTACTTTCATCAACCAAGCTAGGAACGAGTGCATTTCGTGCCGGTGTTGCCCACCCATCCAGAAATGCAATCAGACAAATAAGGAGGTAAATCATAAACAACCAATCTATTTTCATATGCGCAACCGTTAAACACAAAAATAACATGAAAAGAGTCTTACCACATTGGGTATAAACTAAGATCGATTTAAGCCCATATTTATTGATGACCAATGGCGCGAGTAATCCGCTGATTAATGTAGAAATTGTATTAAAAAACGGTACAAGCGACATATATATTACGGAATCAGTCAAATCGAAAATCAATTTGATTAGGCAAACAACATATAAAATATCTGCCAAGTTAACAGACATTTGCCCAACCCAAAGAAACCGGAAAGAGGTTCTTTTTCCGACAGAATTAGACATAAAACACCCTCACTTTTTATTTAATTTTGAATAAAAAAGTCCAGGGCTCTTACATCGGTCTGCCTCCCATCACAGTATTTCGTTTTAGTATAGCAGATTTCTGAATTTTATGTTATTCTTTTGATGAAATCTATACATTATTTGTAAGAAAGTGACATAGAGTTTTTTGTGGTCATTTTGTTTAGTCTTTAGTAAGAAACTTTTTAGTCTGTTGCTCGTAAATAGAATTTGTCATCAAATCATAAGTGAGGTTGATACGCATGTTTGGAAAAGTTGCTGCTGACATTTTGGGATTAAGTGATGTGGGTTCTGTTATTAACCCTGAGAATTACGATAAGGTTGACGCTGACGACTACGTCATGCATGAAGACAATGAGAAGATTTATTTCTTAATCAAATCAAAATCTGATGAATATTGTTTTACCAATAATGCCCTTATTCATTTAGACGGCACAAGTGCTACCAGTAAAAAACGGATGCTTCACCGCTATAGTTATGCGACGAATCAGGTTTCTAATGTGATGCTTGAAACTGCTGGTACTGTCGACCTTGACGTAGAAATAAAATTTAAAATTGGTTCAGAGGCTTTCTCGATCGATGTACATAAGAAGCACATCGAAGAAGTAAAGGATTTATACAAGGCATTGATTAAAATTTCGGAAATCTCACATGAAAATGACATTAGCCTTCAGTTTGCCAAACAAAGCTTGGAGGTTGCATCCACTACACTAGGACGAATTACTAGTCCTGATAGCAACTTAGTGGTGCAATTCAAAATGCTCAACCAAGCGGCCTTTCAATGGCTTGAGGATAGCAAGAAACAATATTGCCTGAAAGATTTTGGCTTTGTATTTGAAAAATATATTAACAATTAATGTGATAAAAAATAACCCCAAACAGGGGTTATTTTTTATTTATAATCAATGATTACATCTTCGATTGGTAACCGTGAGCTATTAAAGGCAGGTGCAGCTGCCTTCCCTACAGAGATTAACACGATTGGGAAATAACGGTCAGACACATTAAACATTTCACTAAATTTTTCTTTATTAAACCCACCCATTGGCACAGTGTCATAGCCTCTTTCCTTAGCAATCAGCATAATTTGCATGGCCACTAATCCTGCATCGAATGAAGCAATATTCTTGCGGATTTCCTCAGATGCATATGGATAAGTACTATTAGCACTAGCAATCAAGCGTTCCATATTCGCTTCATCCATGAAACCAGCTTCAAAGTTACTACGATAAACCTTCTCAATACTTTTAAACATTTCTTTATCACCTAGAACAGCTATCACAGCAGATGCGGTTTCCACTTGTTCTTGATTATTAGCAATTGCTCTCAGTTGCTTTTTTGTCTCAAGGTTTTGAACCACAATAAAGCGCCATGGTTGAAGATTACTTGACGACGGTGCAGTAGTGGCCTCCTTTAGAATATCTCTCATTTCCTCTTGCGAAATAGTAAAGGCTGGATCATATTTTCTAACAGAGTGACGTTCTTTTATCACTTCAGATACTGTTCTCGTTGCTAAATTTGGCATGGAAACTTTCCTCCTATGTTCACATAACTTACTAATGGTAAGTACTTTTTCATCTTACTATTAGTAAGTACCTATCGTCAATCAAAAAGATTATGGTATAATATTGTTAGAAATGGTATAAAATGAGGGATTAAACTATGAACGAACATAACAAAAATAATTGTTTGACCCAACCTGATAAGATCATTCCCCATATCTGCACCAATTTTCATAATGCCATTGAATTCATAGGAAAACGTTGGATGGGTGCTATTATTTATTCTCTGTTAGAGAGACCTAAACGATACCATGAAATCATTTCCTCTATTCCAGGTATATCCGATCGATTACTGACGGAAAGATTACGGGACCTAGAATCTGAAGGATTGATTATGAAAAAGGTTATTGCAACATCCCCCAAAAAGGTCGAATATGAATTAACAAAGGCAGGAAAGGATTTAGAAGAGGTCATTCATTCGTTAGTCAAATGGGCGAAAAGTCGCGAAAACAATAAAGGCT
>NZ_CCAS010000058.1 GCF_000612625.1 Neobacillus jeddahensis | reverse complement strand
CGATTAATATGCAGGTATGAATAATTCAGGTTGAGGTTATCTTTACAGCTTCAGATGCGCCATCATTTTCAAGAGATCTATTTTTGGAGACATGGTACGGCTTGTCGGCTCAATTTGAAGGAAGAAGAATTTCTACTCGTCTATCTGATGCTAGAAAAAGAAATCCACCATCCATGATTGGATTCAAAAAGAAGGTAATAAAACAGGAAAATGGTCAGACGCAACGTTTTTATACACCTGATCCTGATAAAAAGGATGAGTTAATTAATTTGTTTACCGAATTTGCAAATGTAGAAAGTCGGGATCAAATATTTAACATTCTTATGAAATATAAAGCATTACTTGATAGAAAAGAATTTAGATTGCTTGATATCCTTCGTACCCCCTTTCTTACCGCTCACTATGAAGGGACAGATGGAGCATATCATAAACTATCCAATGTTGAGCCTATTATCCCACTTGAACTTTTTAAAAAAGTTCAAACCAAGCTTGACGAATTTGAACATGGCATTAATCATGGTATTTCATTATCGTATAAAACAGCCATTAAGACCCCAATCTGCGGGAAATGCCAAAAAGAGTTAAAGTTCAAAAAGGGCCAAATTGGAGAAACGGGAATTTACTACTGCTCAAAACACAAGAAATACAGTATTAGCGTTATAGACCTTCATGAAATAATTATAGAATCTCTTAAATTGGAGCTATGTAAAATTAAAGTTGAGTCTATTCAAAAAATTACTCAAAATGCCATCACCAAACAAATCAAGTATTTTCAAAAAGACTTGGTCGAAAATTACTCGCAACTTGAATCCTTTTGCATCAAATTTTCTCAGCAACACAAACCAACTGATGATTCTAGATCTGTAAATAAGGCGATGAATAAAATTCATAATTTTAAAGATAGATTAGCTTCAAGTGAAACTCAACTATCTTCCCTTCAGAATCTGAAAGAGGAAGTGAATGCCCTCTATAGGTTTGTCACTTTTATGCTAACTCGTCTTACGGAACAAGAACACTTCGAATTAGCTGATTTATTAATTGCTGGTATTGGAGTTCATGCTGACTATATAGTAATTCACTATTATTTTAATGATTTCTTTGAGGAAGGGGATGTACGAAAAAATGTCCCCGTTAAGTGAAAATAAACTAAAAAATGCTATCGGTATTGCCAGAAGGTCGGACATTAAACAGCAGCATAATGCTTCTATCGAAACACAATCAGAAGAAATTCAATTACGAGCAACACGTGAAGGCTATAACATTGTTGAAATATTTATTGATGATGCAAATAGTGCCTATCATAAAGTTGTAACAAGAAGAAAGGCCATGAACGATTTATTAGAAGCCGCCCTTTCAGCAGACTTAAATATCGAGGCAATATTTTTCTATGAAGAATCACGTGTTTCAAGACAATTTTATGATTTTACCTTATTCATTCATGATGTTATTAAAAAGGAAAAACCTTATATGAGGTTTTTCTCCACCTGTACTTTCGGAGAATGGGACCCTTATAAAGTCGAGTCTATAATAAAATTTGCAACTGCTGCCAGCGAATCTGCAACTAAATCACGACGAGCAAAGGATGGGCAAAAAAATGCTCTAGCTAAAAAGGAACGTCCCGGATCCAATGTTCCATTTGGATATAAGCTTTCCTTCCCACATGTAGAAGGAACAGAAGATCATCCAAAAAACATTAAAGGTGAACAAGTTATTGACCGTGATACTGCAAGAATTGTCTTATTTATCTTTTACCTTGCTTCATGGGGTCATAGCCAACAAAGTATTGCCGATTTATTAAATAAATCTGGTATCTCATCTCCAAAAGGCATGGAATGGAGCAGTGGTACCATAGATTATATTTTAGATAATGACCATTATCTTGGCCATTTACCTTGGAATATTCGGGTAAGCCGTAATACTAGTAGAAAAAAGCAACGCGGTGAGTATAATCTTATTTTTCATCATCATGAGCCAATCATTAATGTTCGCTTATGGAATTTAACTCATCAAACCATTGAACTCCATAAACGGAATGGTAAGAACAACAGCTCTTCCTTCTTCCTAAGAGGGCTTCTTTGTTGCCAAAAATGTAATGAGGTTTTGATTCCCAAAAATGAAACTCCACAGTATTCTAAACGAACCTATTTAGTATATCGATGTCCTTCTTGTAAAAATAAGCTAGTAATGGAGGATATTCATGATGCGATTCTAAAAGAACTATCTTCCAAATGGTATGTAATGTTAGCAAACATGGAGCATAATATTGTGAAACTAATTTCTAAAAGAAAATCAAAGATTGAACAACATCGCAATTCAATTAAAGAACAGTTACAGGTGATCGCCTTTAAGGAAGATTTCTTGGTTAATTCTCCTGAAAAGGTTACTCAAAATAGTGACTGGGACTTTATATTATCAATTAGTAAAACCAAATTAAATAAAGAACTATCTAAAGCAAATACATTTATTGAACATATCAATTTATTAGAAGGAGGTCAAAACTCAAACAAGTTGTTCTCATTATTAAAGCTAAATAATCTGAAAGACGCAGAAATTCGAACACTACTGTTAACATTATTTAAAAGAATTAATGTTGACTTTGAGAAGGGCAAGCTGCTTTATGTAGATTATAAGTTAGCTCCTTTTGCTGAAATAGATCATTATTTTGAAACCATCAATCAATAGATTTGCCACTATTAATTACGCTTAGCTTTTATGCTAGGCGTAAATTTTTTAAGCAACATCGTACTTGGTATGTTACCGAATACCTAGCGGAACCTCTTGGGATGTTACCGAATGAACCACTCTCTGTAAATCAACTGAACATATCCAAATTGGCCAAAACCCTTGATATCAAGCATATTCAGAGGTTCCAATTCTGCAACTTAACCAGAACAGGATACTGTTCATATCATCTTACCGAATAGATTATTATCATTCTTGACAGGTTACCGAAAAGTTAAACACAATAAATAAGGATTTTAAAAATTCTATTCAAAAAAATGTAAGGGTGGTTTAGCAATCAGCCGGTTAATTGAGCAGTTTTTTAGGTAATCAGGACTTTCTCATATTCTCCACTATCATCAATTTTCATTTTCCTTTAGCCCTATCTGCTAAAAATATATTTACTAAATACATATTTTGTGGCTGCACAAATCAACAAATTTGATTTATAATTATATAATATGGTCATTATTAAATTTGAAGGTGGAGTAAATGGAAAAATATAAAGTTTTAGACTTATTTGCCGGAGCTGGAGGATTAAGTCTTGGATTTAGCCAAACTGGTAGGTTTGAAACTGTAATGGCTGTAGAAATCAATGAAAATGCAGCTAAAACATATACTCAAAACCATAAAATTGAAGTTAATACCCAAGATATTAGAAGTATAAATTTTAAGGATTACAAAAAATACCCTAAACTTAAAGACGTCTCCTTAATAATTGGCGGTCCCCCTTGTCAAGGTTTTTCGAATGCAAACCGTCAAAAGAGCGAGTTGTTTTCTAATAATAATCTTTTAGTTAAAGAATTTGTAAGAGCAATAAAAGAAGTCCAGCCAATTGCATTTGTAATGGAAAATGTTAAAACTATTAGTTCAGATAAACACAAATTCTTCGTAACCAATGGTGAACTAGAAGAAATAGCTTCAATTGGTATTCAAATTAAAGAGGAAGATCTCTTTATTGGCAATTCGGATTTTCTTAATGAACAGCTTATAGACTTATATAATGGAAAAAAAATTTCATGTTCGTTTGCAGATACCAACTTGATCGCTAAACTCAAATCTCTTGTTAGATATGCGAATAAACACAAAAGTGTTAAAGGCTTTATTGATAAAAATTCCAGTTTCTTTAATCGTTATATTCCAAATTGGAATCAACATTTTAACACTTACGAATTCGAAGAACTAAGAGATCTTATAAATAATTTTAAATTTGTTCTTGAATCTGATACAAACAAAGAAGACTGTTCTTCAACCTTACTAGCTCAAGCAAAACAAATTATAGAAATACACAATATTACCTTAATTTTCAAAGAAATTGTTGAGAAAAAAATTGAATGTTCCACTGCATTTACTAAGAAGGATAAAGGAATTTTTGTTAAGGGTTATACCTTTACCGTTATCGATTATTTACTAAAAACTTTTGAGTCCCTTGGTTATCTATTAGATTATGAAGTATTAAATTCTGCTCATTTTGGGGTTCCTCAAGAAAGAAATCGATATTTTATTATTGGTCATAAGGATTCGCAACCCTCACTTCCCACTTCAATTTTATCTGGGAAAGAGTTTTTTAATATTGGACACGCTATTGAAGATCTTGAAGAACTCCAGCCTAGTTTTAATGCAACAGTTAATTCAAAAATTAAAAAGACCAAAATGTTAGATCATCCATTAAATAAATATCTTAACGCAAATATTGAGTTACTATCTAATCATGTAGTTACACAATCAACAAAAACCGCTCTTAAAAGATTTGAAAGTCTTACTCCCGGTCAAAATTTTCATGATTTAGATGATTCATTGAAATCTACTTACACTGATACTAAAAGAACTCAAAATACAATCTATAAACGATTAGATTATAAAGATGTTTGTAATACCGTTGTAAATGTACGAAAATCAATGTGGATACATCCTATTAAAAATAGAGCGATTAGTATCAGAGAGGCAGCTAGATTGCAATCATTCCCTGATGACTATATTCTTATCGGTACAAAAGACTCCCAATATCAACAGATAGGAAATGCAGTTCCACCACTACTGGGCAGAGCAGTAGCAGAGCAGTTACTGTCTAGTCTTAATGATAAGCCACAAAGATCGTTAATGCAGCTATTCAATAAACAAAAAGAAACAGTTCACTAAAATTAATGAACTGTTTCTTTTATATGTTTCTCTATGTTAGTGTATTGCTCATCAACAAATCTTTCCCAACATTCTTTTCTCTTACACCATTGAGTTACATTAGTCCCAGCTATAGGAGGGTTGGTAATATGGTTCCAAGTATATGAGGCAATGAGTCTCAAGTTATTTTGAAGCTCAAAACTGATACTTTGTTGTTCCCATATTTTTAGAAAATTCAACTTCTCTTTATAAATATAAGATAACATTGAGATAGTATATGTTATTACATTTGCTTTGTAACCGGGAAGATCTAACTCTTTAATTATCTTGTCGCAGGTATTAAATAGAATCCCTTTCGCCACTGTTTCTTTAAAGAATACTGAATCTACATCAATACCTTTTTCCTCTAAGAGACTGATAAAAGCTTCGAAGTTTGTCTCTCCACCCTTACTAACAATGTGAGGACATTGGTTCCACGACATATAATATTTAGCAATATTCGTTTTACTCAGTACCTTATTTTTGGGATTTTCTTTTTGAAAAGCTTTCTTTTTGGCTGGTGTAGTTTGTCTATTCACTTCTACTAGATATTGTCCCCTTGCCCTCTCAAAAAACCATTTAGAGCTTGATTTAGTACCATCACTTGACGGAATCCATGTAGTTCTCGAAATAGTTTCTAAATGTATTAAGCTAGGATGATTTGCTTTTAAATCTGACATTGAGATTTTATTTTGTGTGTTTGCATATTCAGAAATCTTCGCTGTCATATTATTCATTCCAATATCCGATTGCACTACTGTTAACTTTACCTGAACAAAGACATTTGATAAATCAATGCCTTCTTTTAGTGCATGAAAAACTGAAGCAGTTGTTTGACCACCGTTAACGATTTGCCATCCTTTAAACTCTTTAACTTTAAAAAGGTTAGAACCTTCAGAGGCTACTTCTAATATCGCACCTTCTGCAACGGTTGAAATACCGTTATTATAGGCCACAAACATTTCCTTATTTTTTCTAAGAGTGTCTCTTATTCCTCTATTAACATTTCCTCTTGCTTGTAAGAAAGACCGCACATTTCTTTCAATAAGGCGTTGTCCCCACACTTCATAAGACATCGCCAACAAATCGGCCGGTATAAAACCCATATAACAATCGAAATGAACATTTTCATTGTTTGGAACTTTTATTAGCTCAAAAGTTTTTCCAAATTGTATTTCAAAATTGATTTCAATATTATCTAGGCCTTGAGTTTCATTGATCAACTGGTAGAGTCTTTCAATATCCCAAATTTGATATTTAACTTTCAGTCCCTTTATTTCTGGGAGTATAATTCTTTCATTCGCCTTATATAAATTGTTTGTAAGCATGAAAAACTCAACAGATTTGATTGATTTACCATGTTGCTCAAAAATAAACTGAGCTAGTGGGTAATCTTCTGCTGTTTCTTCCATTTCATTTTTCATACC
Organism: Neobacillus jeddahensis; assembly: GCF_000612625.1. GTDB lineage: Bacteria > Bacillota > Bacilli > Bacillales > Cytobacillaceae > Neobacillus > Neobacillus jeddahensis. The sequence continues at coordinate 20,355 of NZ_CCAS010000058.1, read as the reverse complement.
TGATATAGATTTAGAGTAATACTTAACAACTCTTCTCAGAGTTTTTTCAACATTAGCCTTACTAATGGTTTTGCCAAATTTGTACCTATCATATTCTGCTATAAAAATACTTAAAGTCTCTTGTTCCTCATTAAAAGAATAAGCATTAACTTTCAACCCTTGACCAGACTTTTGACCAAAACTCAGCTCTATATCTGTAATAATTCCATTTTCCGAAAGATATTCTCCTATCTTTTCTACAAATACCTGCTCTGAATTTGAAGCATTATCATATTGACTATCTATCTCTTCAATAAATGTAGCAATAAAATCTTCTAGTTTCATTGAATGACTTCCTTTACCTTATAAAGAACTTGTTCTTCCTGAATTTGAAATGAATTACAACTATCTAATGAGAGCTGATATTTAACATTTAAGATACCTAAAGGTAGAATGCTTTTTGTGATTCTAGGAAACTCGTCTTCAACTGTAAAATAGAAGGTATCTTTGACGATAAATTTTATTAATTTTTCCTTATTTAAGTTCGGTTCAATAATGCCACAAGTAAATAACTTATTATTAAATTCATGTAATACATCAGGATAATCATTGAGTAAAAGCCTAATATCATTAATCGTATCTAATATTGTAACACCTAATCTATTAGACTTTTCAAGCATAATACAATAAAGATATAACTCTAGCTCTTGAGGTGTATCTAATTGGTCCTCAGCACTAATTGTTACCCTATATGGTTTTCCAGCACTTGATGTTTTTATTTCAATCCCAACATTACCAATCTGAAAATCAACTTTTTCCTTATCTACACCATACCAAGATGAAATTATTCTTCTTGGGCTACTTGTGGATTTTAACGCTTGATAGATGAATGTAAGTTCACCTAACAGCCCCTGTTGTTGCTGTTCTGACATTCCAGTTGTACTATTCTTGGAAAAAAATGCCTGCCACTTAAATAAAACTTTTTTTAATCTAGATTGAAGTTGGTTTAGATTAATTGAATCAATAATGAATTCTAATATATCTCCAACAAGGTATTCAAAAATTTCATTAGCAATCAAATCCTGCTGTTCAAAAACTAAGAACCAACCATCCCTGTTTGTAAGTGGATTAAACATCTTTTTTTGATATATATTGATACCCTTCCAAGTCGGAAATTTATCAACAGTATCCTTTTCTATTATTCTGGTTAATCCTAAGAGAAGAAGCCTCTTATGTTCCGGGTTTATTGCAAGGAAAATAGATGTAAAGCCAAGATCTTTAATGATTCTTGCCTTTAACTGCGATTCTAGCAATACACCTACTGAAACACTATTATCTATCTCATTATATGTTAATCCAATTCGTTCCAATATTCTTCATCCTCAGCAAGTGAACTATTTACTACATAGTCAACCTCAGTATTTTCACTATTACTTTCAGGGAAAGATATTGCGAAACCAAATGGTTTATTCCCTTGAGTAAATGTGTATTTGTCAAGTGGTTCATGACGTAAAGGGTACAGGATTAGCAAACCATTTTTAGGATTACGTATGGATCTTGCCTTTTTGGAAGCAGCCTTTTTGTTTCGGTTACCTTTTTCTAGATCAAGAATCTCTTGAGCATTCTTGTATTGCTGACCATTATAGTCATAAAATTCATGGCCTGCAGAAGTTAGAGTCTTTATTGATGTAAAGTCTATTCTCCCCTTTGTTTCTATCCCTGTACGCCTAATACCCTCTCCTATTTTTAAATGAGCAAACTCAGTTTTATCTTCACCAACATTAATTAGAACAACCGTCCAATTTAAAAGTTCATGTTCCTCTGCTCTCTTTTCTATATATTTAGACAAGCTTTTGCTGTTTGCTCTAGACGCAGATGATACGGTTTGATATTCTTCTAAAAAATTTACTATCTGTTCATACCCTACACGTTCCCAGTAATAGTGATTATTTTTCCCCGAGTTCACCCTTAAATCTGGGGAATATCTCTTTGTATACTTATCTTGAATACTTGATACAAGCCTTGATACTGCATCGAAATTTTTCTTATGAAAGTCACTATTGTTTATAGGAAACACGGTTGTCTGGATCAATTCATTGCTATAGTCCACTTTTATTTGTTTGGCCGAACGCATTTTCAGGGTACTTGTAATATACATATCTGGATGAGACAGTACCTTTAGTAAGAATTCATTTGGCGTTGCTTTTATCTCTGCCATATAATCTAATTGACCTCTAAGTTCCTCTGTTGCGGATGCGATGTGCTGGAACCAAGAGATAATTTCTCCTGTTGTATAAATTCTGCAAACATCCATGTAATTCTGTCTATATCCAAACCATCTTCCCATCTGCATAAGGGTATCGTACATTTTGCTAGCTCGTAAATAATAACTGACCGTCAATCCTTCTAAAGTTAAACCTCTTGATAACTTGTCTCCACCAATTGCAATAACGTTTAAACCAGTTTCTTTGTAATCGTTATATTCTAAGGAATCTTTACTATTACCGTTAATCTCTTTTATCTTAATAGAGTTAATAGTTGCATTCAACTCTTGTTCCGCCATTTCCCAAGTAATGCTATTCTCTAGATTACTATCGAAATGATTTGGGAATTCCCCCCTTATTTCCGCTAACTTTTCAGAATTATATTCAGAATCAAAAAATGATTTTATTCCTAAATAATGAGGGCCTAATTTATTGCTATGTTTAACATCATTTTTTATCTCTCTTATCTCTTCTACAACTAAATCTTTTACTCTCTTTTGAACATCTTTAAACCTTGTTGTATGGATTAACATTGAGTTATGAACATTAATTTGGCCTCTTAATTTTCTAATAGTAGTTGCAATTATAAATGCATATATACTCTCTACTAATGAAGTGGGTAGAATACAAGGTTCATGATCTTTTTTATGTTTAAACGGTAGAAATTCTTCATGATAATCTATCTCTTTTATTAATGGTGGATTAGAAGATACTTCATCCTCCGAATCCAATAAGAAAAATTCTGATGGGCCAACATAATTCGAAGGTTTCGGTAGGTTAATAATAAAATCTTTAGGAAATAAATCTTCACCATGTTGATTGGTTGAACCATATTGGTTAATAAAGATATTTGCAAAGGGAGTCGCAGTATAACCAACATATGCTCTTTGTTCAAAGGTATTATATATATCTCTAATATACATATTAATCTTAGATGGGTCATAGTCAGGTATCAAATCACCATTCTCATCATAGATGTCTGCAGTATTTACGGATGCCTGATCCGCTTCATCGTCTATCATAAGAAACGGTATATTCGGTACTGTCTTAAACGAAGCATTAGGATCACTCAGTCTGGCTAAGGGACTTGTAGTTCTAAAATACTTTAAAATACTTTTTAATACACTTACATTTTTTTTAACAACCAATAAAAGTGGTTGAACCTTTGGTTGTATATTAACTTTTGCTTTGCTTGCAGTGAAATCTCCTTTTTGATCCCTAGTAGTTAAGGAGAATACTTCAAAGAAATTCTCTCCGAAGAGCTTACCTACACCAATAGCGTTCATTTGGTTTTCTAATGCATCCTTTAGCTTATCTTTACTAGTTTCATAGCCTAGCACTTCTTCGTCTAATCTCATTTGCGTTTGTGATCTTAAATCATTGTGCATACCAGCAAGAACAATAATTAATTTAAATCCTGCATCAAATGCTTTATTTATTACAGCCGTATAGTTTGCTGTTTTACCAGATTGAACATAACCAACAACTATTCCTCTTCTATCATATTTTCTACCTTCCACAGATGGATCTTCTAGAAGTTCTATGATAGATTCACTAGTATCGTCAAGTGAATTCACGACATTGGGGGACCACATTTTTTCCGACAAAAGATACTTTTTATACCTATTCCAGTATTTAAATTTAATCGAATGCTTCTTTGCTGGCAGCCAAGGTATATGTTCACTATCATCGTGATTTAACAATATGCTTTTATGTGTCATTGTTATATTGAGGCTTTTTATTAAATCCTCATTTAATTTAATCTTCTCATCTTCTGATAACTCAAACACAACACTAGCCCGTTCGATAGCTTTAACAATTTCATCAATGAGGTTTATGTCATCCATATTAAGTTTTTCTAGGATTCTTAGTGCTGTATCTCTAGCATCATTATACATAATGGCCTCCTATAATCTCATAAACGATACTTTTTAATTCTTCTTTGGAATGAAAACTAAAGCTGTTGTAGTTAGCCAATTGTTCTATAATTTCATCCAAGCTATAGTTATTCTCTCTAAAAATATCAATTAGCATTTTAATTTTATTTTTCTGTTCAGGAGTTATTTCCTCTACTCTAGTTGCTGCTGGTTGATTTACATTAAATGAAACTAGATTTGCAGGACAGTATTCCTCAACATGAAATAAATAAAACTTTAATTTTGCTGCAAAATCTTCATTAGACTCAAAAAGGTCTTTTAAATAGCTATTATTTCTATTTAAACGAAAATAAGAATTAGTTTTTGTTGAAACTTGCTCCCATATATAATCATTTATCATGTTATTTTCGGGAGATTTACTGACACTTCTTTGGTAAAAAACCTCATGAGATTTTTTCCTTGTCTTTTCACCGATTTTTCTAAGTATACTTATTAATTCCTGTGGGGGTTTTGCATTTGATTTTTTTATATCAATCTGCCAATTAAAATCTGACTTATTTGTTATATCTAATTTAACTCGTGCTAACTTAGATGATTCTTCACGACCAAAAAGATGTAGCCAGCTTCCAGCTACTAATAATCTCTTATTTCTATAAATATAAAATCCTTGTTGTTCTAACCATCCTTTAGGTCCTGCTGCTTTTTCATATTCTATTTGTGTTAGCTTAGTATGGTGTGGAAGGATGTACGGTTGAATCATAACTATATCGTCTTTAACCAGTACTGATTCAGGAGGTAATTCCTGAGTGGCGATTTCTTTGCTTGAGAAAGGGTCCCATGGTGAGATATTATTACCATTTAAGTATATTTGTATTTTATTTGCCCCTTCTAGAAATCTATGAAAAACCATAGCTAAGTGGTCTTCCACCATGCTGATTTTATTAAAGAACTTTTGGACCTTTTTGGATGTGTATGGTTCTTCAACAACCCTATCCAAGTTTTCAATTAACACAACAGTCCCTGTTGGATTTTCTATAGAACCTAAAATCTCAGATGACTGTGTATCAAATGGTTGTTTTAATAGGTTCCATTTATTCGTATCTGCAATATAATCTAAATCCCAACAACGTGTAAAGTGCTGTTCGTTCTTTTTTGTTAGGACTGTTAGGCGTTTTCCCAATGAAAATGAAGCAGTCTTTAAGCCCATTCCAAATCGACCTAAAAGGCCTTGCTTCCTTTCATCATTGGGATTAGCTGATCCAACCTTCATTGCGATAATCAAATCGTTTTCACCCATACCAAAACCATTATCTTCTATACGAACATAACTCTTATCCTCATCCCATACCATGTCAATTTTTATAACAGAAGCCTTCGCATCAATACTATTATCCAATATATCTGCAATTGCAGTTTCTAAACTATATCCTATTGCTCGTAATGAATTAATTAAAGGAGCCGCATCAGGTAATACAATCTCACTATCAAAAGTATGCAAGTTTTATATCCTCCTAGCCTCAAAAAACAACTTGGTAATTTCTAAGCTCAATATTCCACTAACCCGTTTTTTATAATCGATAATAATTTTTGACGTTCCAATCTATCCTTTAGAGATGTAATTCTCAATCCAAATATAGTTCAATAATAACATATCAATAAAAAGCAAAAGGATTACAAATCCTTCCTTATGCCTAATTTACACCTAATTATACCATCTATGTTAAGTCGAAATTTATAAATAAATATAAAAAAAGACTTAAAACGGAAAACAACCGAAAGTATACTATTTCAGATCAACCGGAGAATTTGAAAACTTCCTTATAAGGGAGTTCTGATCTAAAAAATAGATTTAGAAGCATATTTTTTAGAAAAGACTTCGAATATGAAAATACGAAGATACAATGAATTCCGGTTAACCAAATTACAAACAAAATAACAAGAAAAGGGGATAGAACAGCAGTAAATAGTATTTTATATGTCAAATCAAAACAAATAATTAAAATCAAAAGGAGAAATTCAAATATATGAAATGTGCAATTTATATCCGGACAGCAAGTAAAAACAATACAGATTATCATTTGATAACACAATCTGAGAGACTCAAACGATTTATCTCAGATCGTAATTGGCAGTTATACAATTCTTATATTGATACTGGTTCAGTTCCAAATAAGTCTAAGAATCTACAAGCAATGGTGAATGATGCCCAAAATAATAAATTTGATATTATTCTTTTAACTGATCCATCAAGATTATTTAGAAATCCTGAACTATCAGCTAAATTGAAGGAACTTTGTGAAGTTGGTGCAATTCAAATTACGACGTTAGATGGTGCCATCAATACTCTGCAAGGAAATGTAGATAAAATTAGTCTTTACGCTTGGATTATAGAACAAGAGTCCACAAAGCTTAGCCAAAGAATTAAATACAGCAAAAAGAAACACTTATTAGAAAAGCAAAGATAAAACTAAAATTCCAATATTGTAACCCAATAACAAGCGAAAACCGCAGAGGTTACTTAGCCACTAATCATTAGAGGGCTATGCAATTTACTGCGGTTTTTTTATTTGAAAGGAGCATTCATCAATGCAAACAAATAAATTTAAAAAAGGCTTGCTATATATCCGAATGAATTCTGCCACAGTCAAATATCTAAAAATAACAGAAGGAATATTATCAGAATTCCTAAATGATTATCGTAAAAATTATGTATCTAAAATGAACTTCAAAGGAGATTACTATGGAAAATCAAGAAATTAGAGCAGCTATTTATTGCCGCACAACTGCAAATAATTATATAAATTTATACGACCAACAACAAAAACTAAAGAAATATACCAATAAAATGGGGATTACTCAAATTGAAATTTTCCAAGATATGGTCAACTCACAATCTATTAAGAACCGTCCAGCATTAAACCAATTATTACAACTAACTAACGAAAAACAATTCGATGTGGTCATTATTGATTCATTATCACGTATCTCTCGGTATGTAAAAGAATGCGAAAACATTTGTAACGAGCTTTATAAAAATAATGTCACATTAATCGTCCACAGCTTAATTAGTGGAGGGTCACATTATGAGTAAGAAAACACTTTCAGTAGAACGAATCTTCACAGATCCTAAGCTGGCATTTGCTCAAGTCATCAAAGCCATCATTGATAATAAAATCGAGGAACTTGTCAATACTGCTAACAAGGTGAACACTGCTACATCTCAATCAAACGATAAGGAGCATGATGCTTCATGAGATGTGCAATCTATATTCGAGTTTCAACAGATAAAGAGGAACAAAAAGCCTCACTCAAATATCAGAAAGAACTGTTCTACAAATTTATTGAAGAAAAAGGATGGGACATCAACGAATTTTACGTAGATGTTCAATCCGGAACAACAGCAAAGAGAAAAAATCTTCAACGAATGATTGAAGACGCTCAAGAAAAAAAGTTCGATATCATCTTAGCAAAAGAGTTATCGCGCCTTGCTCGTAATGGTGAGTTATCATACAAAATCAAAAACCTTTGCGAGAACCAAGGTATTCACATTATTACACTAGATAATGCGATTAACACGCTAACTGGAAATACCAATATGTTTGGACTATATGCTTGGATGTATGAACAAGAGTCCCAAAACACAAGCAATCGTGTGAAAGAAACTTTAAAAACACGTGCAAAAAATGGCTTGTTTAAAGGCTCGAATCCTCCATATGGGTATGAGGTTAGCGAGGGGAAGCTATATATCCGTAATGATGAGACATCTGAAATTGTGAGACGAATTTTCCGGGAGTATCTTGAAGGAAGCGGTAGAGAAAGTATCGCTCGTCGTTTATACAATGAGGGAATTAGAACCCCTGCGGATGTAGCAGGCAAGATTAATGCGAGTGACAAGTGGAATGATTCCACAATCAAGCTAATCTTAACTAATCCTCATTACGTTGGAGATTTAGTTCAAGGGCGTACTACCACAGTGAGCGTCACAAGTAAAAAACGGAAGAAACAAGAGAAAGAGGATATGTATATCATTGAAAATACTCATGAAGCCATTATCTCAAGGGATATGTTTGAAGCGGTTGAAAATCTGATGAAGCAGCGGAAGAAATTCATCACAGCCCCGAAACTACATTTGTTTACAAACATCTTATTCTGTGCTGATTGCGGAAAAGGGTTGTGGTTTCGGAGTAATAGACAAGATGGTTATATTTGCGGAAGTTATGCTCGTCATGGTACAAAGTCCTGTAGCGCTCATACCATCAAAGAGAACTTTCTCAAAGAGACGATTTTGTATGATATCCGAAAGCTTGTTCAAGAAATTGATAAAGAACAATATTTGAAAGAGCTTGAAGCAAAGTCTAAGAAGTCAAAGAAGGACATACAGCAAAAGCTTGATAAATTCAATAAGCAAGTTGATGTGTTGAAGAATCGTAAGAAGAAATTCATCAAAATGCTGGCTGATGAAAAGATTAAACACGATGAGTATTTAGATATGGTTGAGGATAACAACACAGAATTGGCTCAGCTAGTCGAAAAGAAAAATGAACTGTTATTGATGCATGAAAGTGAACAAGTAATCGATAATATTGACAAGCTGAAACAAGAGCTTCTTCAATTTCTAAACTTTGATGAATTAACCTCTGAAATTTTACATCGCCTGATCAATCGGATTGATGTAAAAGAGGACGGCACACCAATAATTCATTACCGATTTGCCGCCCCAACATTTGAATAGAAGTAGGTTTTCCCCTTATCGGGAGCCTGCTTCATTTTTTAAAATCATCTGCGATACTACCTCAACGTGTGCTGTATGCGGGAACATATCAACCGGTTGAATATAGTTAACTTCATAATTATTACTTAAGGTTTGAATATCTTTTGCCAAAGTTGATGGGTTACATGAGACGTAAATGAGCTTTTTCGGTTCGACCTGCAAAATGGTTTGCAGCAATTGGTTGTCAAGCCCAGTTCTTGGTGGATCAACGACGATCACGTCTGGTTTCCAACCCTTTTTCACCCATTTCGGTAATACTTCCTCCGCTTTCCCTGGAACATATTTCGTATTGGTGAATCCGTGGCGCTTGGCATTCTTTTTCGCATCTTCAATTGATTCTGGAATGATGTCCATGCCACGCACCTCAGCAGCTTGGTCGGCAAGCCATAAACCAATTGTTCCAACACCACAATATGCATCAAGCACTTTTTCTTCACCCGTTAACTGAGCCGCATGCTTTACTTCGTTATATAACTTAATCGTTTGCACAGGATTTAACTGAAAGAAGGTCCGGGCTGACAGCTCGAATTGCAGGTCACCTAAAGTCTCTTGAATAAACTCCTCACCCGCGAGCGGCACGGTCTCCTCACCAAAAATCAACGATGTTTTTTGGCCATTAATATTTTGCATCACCGATTTTACATTCGGCAATCGTTTTTGAATCAGTTCAATAATGTGCTCTTTTTTCGGCAATTCTGTTTGTGCTGTAATCAAGACAATTTGTAGCTCACCGGTTTGAATACCGACACGCGTGACGATCGTCCGAACAATTCCTTTTCGTGATTTTTCATTATAAATCGGAATCTTTAAGTCCTCAAGAATTTGTTTAACCGTAGCAGTCGCTTCGTTCGTTTGCGCATGTTGGACCACACACTGGTCAATGTTAATGAGTTGATGGGAATTCAGACCGTACAATCCGGCCAATACCTTACCATCTTTCTGACCGACTTGAAAACTACTCTTATTGCGGTAGCTCCACGGGTCTTCCATCCCGATCGTCTCACGGATATCAAGTTTATCAATGGGCAATTTCGTATGACGCTCAAGTGACTGAATGATAATATCCCGTTTTTCTTTGAGCTGCTGATCATATTTCAGATGCTGAAGCTGGCAGCCCCCGCATTGATCATACACTGGACATAATGGAAGGACACGGTGCTCGGACTTCATTCGGATCTTTTTTATTTTTGCTTCGGCAAATTTAGGATTAATTTTGGTCGCCTCAACGACCACCTCTTCCCCTGGTAACGCACCTGGTACAAACACGACCTGCTTTTTAAAATAGCCGACGCCTTCGCCATTTATGCCGAGCCTTTTGATGGTTAGCGGAAAGGTTTGATGTAACTGTATTTTAATACCTTGTTCGGTTGTCATTTTGTTCACTCCAATTATTCATAACGCCTAAGTTCCGTTTTCGTATTATAGCATGATTTACAGATAAAAGCCGAATTCCTATTGAATTCGGCGTTCTTGACTACTTTTTCGGAAAATCATCCAGACTTTTAAATTTATAGCCTTTCTTTTTCAAATCTTGAATCGCCTTTTCAAGGGCATCAGCATTGTCTTTCGAGACGGAATGAAGCAATATCACACTCCCAGGATGAATTTGTCGCATGATGTTGTCATATGAATACTGCCAACCCTTCTGCGCATTGACATTCCAATCGACAAAGGCAAGCGACCAAAACACATGCGTGTATCCTTCCTCTTTCGCAATTTGTAATGTTCGTTCACTAAACACTCCACGAGGTGGACGTAAATACTTCATCTCTTTTTGCCCGGTAATTTCTTTTGTTCTCAGTTTGACCCGCTCCAACTCTTCACGAATTTTTGCGTCATTCACGGCGGTGAAATCTGGGTGACTCCAAGAGTGATTGCCAATAATATGTCCTTCTTTAACCATTTGTATTGCCAGCTCTGGCTGTGAATTTAAGAAATGCCCGGTCACAAAAAAGGTCGCAGGTACCTTTTCCTTTTTCAAGACCTCGAGGATTTTGGGTGTATAGCCATTTTCATACCCACTATCGAAGGTCATGTATAAGGTTTTTTCGTTTGGATCCCCTTTGTAAAAAGACCCGTATTTTACAAGGATCTGATCGTACTGTGCACCTGCTTCAGGCGGCTGTTCATTTACTGCTTTCTTGAAGCCCCAATGAATCGGCTGATTGGATATTGCCGCATATGTATTATGAGGAAATACTAACAACATCATGATCGCAATGCTGAACAATCGTTTCATCCATCTTCCCCCTTCATGTTTTTTTTAGTGTTTGTCTTATTTGGGAAAAGATAATTGGTGGATAAAGGCAATTCATCTGGTGGAAAATAGCGACGATCCTTTGTAGAACCTTTAAAGGAAAGGTTTAATTGGGATAATAAATAGGTGGTTGTTCGTGTGGATGGAAGGTGAAGGAACGTCCTTATTTCACTGTTAGTAAATGAGGGATTGATGAGTAAAAAATAATCGTTTATCGCTTCTAAATGAGCATCTTTGGACACATAGTGACAAATGGGACAAAGCCAATGTCTCCTTCCATAGGTCATTGTGGTCGACGAGCAATGGGGGCATGGAACGCCTGTAATAATTTCTAATTTTGCGATATCAAATTTTTTGAAGAGGTCGATGTTTTGTGGTGTGTGGTTCTTTAGCAAAAGCCTTTTAATTTTTTCAATGGATTTCTGATCAAGTAGATCACGATTATGATAACGATAAAATTTATCAATTTTTCTGAGCAAATCACTAACACGACAAACCTTTTTTTCCGCTTCCAAATAGCCTGGGCTGATCACTAATTCAGTTGATGATTTGCAGATCACCGCCAAAGAGTCAATTGGAATTTGTAGAATTTTATGTTTCTGAAGAAAGTAGGTCAACAAGAGGTTATGGCGATTCGCTTGTGAGATGGGGTTTTCATACACGCTTCTTTTGTCCGCATATTCCTGAATCATTTGATTTTTTTCGATCGTTAGTTTTCCAGAGTGGTTCTTACCATCAATCATGAGTATACCTTTTGGTGAAAGTAGAAGAGCATCAATTTGAAAATAGCCTTCTCCACAAGGAAGTCTTAAATCATGGAAAATGCAAAACCTCTTAGCCGGGATTTGACATAAATAATAGTGTATTTTACGCTCTCCGTTATATCCTGATCTTACATTTTTAATAAATGACTTAAGTTCTAACAAATTGGGGTGATTTTTTGGGGTCCTTTTCTCTAATACTTCCGCTTTAAGTAGATTTATTGGTATAACAAGTGGTTTTGCAAACAAAATTCTTTCCCCCCTTCATGATAATGAATACTTTTTCGCTATCTTAATGGTATTCTCCTATCTAATTTTATGAAGTTTTTATGAAATTCGTTTTATTAGCCAGGAATTCTACAAAAATGAAAGGGAATTCTACAAATTCAAAGGTTTATTTTACAAAAATGCTCGTTATTCTACAAAAACCAGCAGGAATTCTACAAAAATTGGAAGTTTATTCCCAAACAGACGAAATCCTGTCCTAAAAAAAGAGACAGACGCAAAATCCTTGCGTCTATCTCCCAAACCTTCTATTTAAAAACTGCTTCCTTAAACTGCGCTAATTTCTCCAAAGATGATTTATCAACATCAGCGTGTAAACTATTGCCGTGTGAATCCATCGTTACCACAGCGGTAAAGCCCTCAACGCGTAAGTGCCACATCGCTTCTGGAATCCCAAATTGCATCAAATCAACGCCTTCGACGCCCTTAATACAGTCCGCGTAATATTGCGCTGCACCACCAATGGCATTCAAATAAACGCCGCCATGCTCCTTCAAAGCAGCTAATGTTTTCGGACCCATGCCGCCTTTCCCAATCACAGCGCGGATCCCGAACTTCTTCATGATATCTCCTTGGTATGGCTCCTCACGAATACTCGTTGTCGGGCCAGCCGCCTTCACATGCCACTCGCCTTTTTCATCCTTCAGCATCACCGGGCCGCAATGGTAAATCACTTGGCCATTCAAGTCAACAGGAGCATCATGGTCACTTAAATATTTATGAATCGCGTCACGACCTGTATACATTAATCCGTTGATTTGAACGACATCGCCGACCTTTAACGAGCGGATTTTTTCTTCTGTAATCGGTGCTTCTAAGCTGATGACGTCTTCTGATGATGCAGCGGCTGTTTCCTTTTCAGCCTCTGTTTGCGCAAAATCGATAAATTCACCATCTTGGTATGCCCATTCGTGAATTTCACCTGTTTCCGCGTCCACACTTACTCCTAGACGACGGAAGGCCCAGCAGTTGTAAGCAACGGATACATAAAAGCTAGCCGGGATACGGTTCATTACACCCACTTTACAGCCTAAGAGTGTCGCCTCACCGCCAAAGCCCATTGTACCAATTCCTAATTTATTGGCATTTTCCATTACATACTCTTCTAGTTTGCGAAGATCCTCATTTGGATTCACATCTTCAACTGAGCGGAATAATTGCTCTTTCGCTAAGTCGTAGCCGGAAGAACGATCGCCGCCAATACCGACGCCGATAAAGCCAGCACTACAGCCCTGTCCTTGGGCCTGGTAAACGGAATGCATGATACATTTGCGGATACCATCAAGGTCACGACCGGCACGGCCTAGTCCCTCAAGCTCACATGGCAGGCTATACTGGATATTCTTATTCTCACAGCCGCCCCCTTTTAAAATCAGGCGAACATCAATGTAATCTTTTTCCCATTGCTCAAATTTAATAACAGGCACACCAGCACCAAGATTATCGCCACTATTTTCACCGGTTAGCGAGTCGACAGAGTTTGGTCGTAATTTCCCTTCTTTAGTGGCTAGGACAATGGCGTTTCGAATGGCTGCCTTTAATTCTAGTTGATTAACCCCAACCGGAGTTTTAATTTTAAAGGTTGGCAGGCCTGTATCCTGGCAAATCGGTGAAACGTGATCATCCGCCATTTTAATATTGTTTGTAATCGTTGCTAGGCTCATCGCTGCACTCGTGCCTGCATTTTCTTTTTCCTTTGCAGCTAAAACAGCACGGCGTACGTCCTTTGGTAGCTTTGTAGAAGTTTCCACGACAAGCTTGTACATGCTTTCTTGAAATTTTTCAATATTCAATTCGAGTACCCCTTTCCCGTTTTTCCCCAATGTCATCTATTTCAATTTTACAACTTTTTACACGCTTACATTATACTCCTATCCCCACTAGAATTAAAGAATTTGCTTATGCCTGATAAGAAAGTTATATCGTCCTATCGACCAAGGAAAGAATAGGGAAAATAGTCATTTTTCCATAAAAAAGAGCCTGTACATTATACAGACTCACTAACTTCTTCTTCTTCACGATTATTAAATTCGCGGCATTTTGATTCCATGTCATCTAACATCGAAATTAAGCGATCAATATCTTCAAGATCCGCATCTGCTGGATCAATAGCATCAAGGACATCAATAAACATATTTAAGCGTTGCTTTAAAAAGCTTACCTGTGAATTTTTATCATGTGTCGGACTACCCATTTGGTTTCTCTCCTTTCCTACCCTGTTTTCATCCTACCGAAATTGTCGAACTTTGGCAATCGAATTACCATTATTGTACCCATTTAATTAAAAAGAAAGACCCTCTCACACTCGAGGAGTCTTTCTATCTAGTTAACGTGGTCGTTCTGATGCTGCAAACCCAAAGGATACATAATCCTGAACCGGAATCCAAGCGCCAATTCCTTGGGAAGTTACGTTTTTAATGACGATAAATTTCTTACTGCCTTTAAGCATTAAATAGACTTCGCCATAGGTGACTTTCCCTTTTTCATTGACACCAGGTGCATAGGCATATAGATATCCTAAGCGATTAACAGGAATATTGTAAACATGATCATTCTTCGTACCAGCGCCGATAATTGTTTCAAATGAAAGAGGAAGACGCGTTTTTTCCATTGCCTTTAACAACATCATCTTTTTCACATCTTCGGCATTGGCGATCTTTGAGGTTAACCCGCCCCTGATAATTTTTTGTGCTTCTTGAACATATTTAATTTGATAGGGCACTTTTCCACCGCGGTTATCAAAGTAATTCGTGTTGATTTTCTGATACTCCCAGTTCGGTGAGGTCTCCGATGACTCGTAATTCAAAGGCCATTGGCCAAGGTAGATAATCGCACGATACCCCAAAGCAAAGGGGGTGCTATTGATACTAGACTCATTGAGCATCCGAATCAAATCAGGATTCTCAATTTTTTCCTTTGAAGAGTTAATTAATTTTTTTGTCAGTTCACTTGGCTTTAATAACGGTAAGTCCTGCGTCGAATTGGGATACGTATTTTCCTTCGTAATATTTCGAACAGAAGGTGGAACTTGGTATTTTACAGATTCCTTTTTCACTACTGGTTTTTGAGCAAATGCGGATGGAATAAAGGTTAACATTAAGAGCAGTGTTATAAGCAAAGAAATATTCTTCTTCACGTGGTGAACTCCTTTCACTAGAAACATTAATCAGTCTGCTAGTAGTGTTTTCGGAGTTCACAAATATTATCCATTCAAGCGAAAAATTTCAATTCCTTTTGCCTCTTCTTTAATAAACAAAAATAATAATCAGATTATTTACAAAATTCAAATTAACTAGTATAATAAGCTTAACCTTTCAACGAAGGAGGGCAGTAATCAATCGGTTAATCATTTATTTTTTAAGGAGGTTGGGATTCCCGTCTTATATGAAAATTCAACACTCGTGTTTTCTTCAGCTTTTAACTAAACATGAAGGTTGGTGATTGATGATCCCAATGTAGCGATTGATTTTTACCCCATATAGTATGTTGTTACAACATAGTACAGCATTTAGGATTTACCCCGTACATTAAAAGTGAAATAATAATAAAAGACTCCGCACCATTACATGGTGTGGAGTCTTTTCCGTTTATGTTCTTTATAATAAATAAAAGCCAATCCCCATAATTAGATAAGCTGCCAACAAGGTTAGTCCTTCAAACCAGTTGGATTCACCATCATTCGAAATCACTACCATCAGAAGAACAGAGGCAACCATCGCAATTAGTTCCTGCCAGCTAAATAATAGCGGCATAGACTGATCAAAGAAAAGCGAAATCAACACAAGAACGGGTAAGACGAACATCGCAACTTGTAACGTAGAGCCAATCGCTATTTCAACGGCAACATCCATCTTATTTTTAAAGGCCATCACAATCGCGGATGCATGCTCTGCCGCGTTTCCTACGATCGCCACGATAATAACCCCAATAAATAATTCAGACCAACCAAAAGACTCGCCTACATATTCAAAGGTATGAACAAGATGCTCTGAAATATAGGCAACAGCAATCGTTGCGATGAGAAGAACGGCAATGGCTTTCCCTTTCCCCCATTCTGGAACTTCCTCCTCATGTACTTCTTTCGGTGCACCAGATTGATACACCCCACGATGAGTGACGAGTTTAAAAAATAAAGCAGCTAGATATAGGACGATCAAAATAACCGATATTCCAATACTTAACGAAAGAGTTTTCGTCTCATTCATATCGATTGAAAATACTTCTGGAATTACAAAAGCAATAATGACAGCGAACATCAGTAGCCCCGAATTATGCCTTGCATCAAACACATTAAATTCCTGACGCTTAAATTTTATGCCTCCAATAAAAAATGAGAGCCCAGCGACAAGCAGGAGATTTCCGAGTACTGAACCGGTCAACGATGCGAGTACCACGCCGACAAGGCCTGCTTTTAATGCAAATATAGAGATAATAAGTTCAACGGCGTTTCCAAAAGTGGCATTCAATAAACCGCCAATCCGTGGCCCCGCTACAATCGCTAGACTTTCGGTTGCCCTTCCCATATAACTTGCTAAGGCAATAATGGTTAAACAGTACAAGATAAATAAGATAATATTTGACCAATGCATCAGTGATCCAATCACGGATAATGGAACACCAATAAAAGTCATCAACATAAATATTTTATTAGTCACCGCAATCCCTCCATAATCTATTTTTCATCACAGTATTTTTTCTAGTATTAATTTCTTTTCCACCCGCACCTTAATTTACCTAAAAATGCAATAAATGTCTAGGTCATCTTTCGCTTGCAAATAAGTAATTTTCTCGTTACCATCATTTAGGAACTATTAAAAATATTTGCAAAACCGAACAAGGATTGGTGAACGGTGTATGAAAAAGAACCATTTTCGCTTCTGGATATTAGTTAGTATTGTGGCTATTTCAGGGTTTTCTCAAGGCATGCTTCTTCCACTTATAGCGGTTATTTTTGAAAAAAGTGGTGTTTCTTCTTCTTTAAATGGTCTCAACGCTACTGCCCTTTATATTGGAATCCTCTTAGTGTCTCCATTTATGGAGGTTCCGTTAAGAAAATATGGGTATAAACCCGTGATTATCTTTGGTACAGGCATTGTCGTCATCTCACTAGCTTTATTTCCTTTATGGAAGACATTTTGGTTTTGGTTTGCCCTCCGTCTCCTCATTGGGATTGGCGATCATTCCTTGCATTTTGCGACCCAAACCTGGATTACATCCTTCTCACCTGCAAACAAGCGCGGACGAAATATCTCATTATACGGACTGTTTTTTGGGATTGGATTTGCTACTGGTCCGTTGATGACACCGTTAGTTAATATCAATGAATCCCTGCCCTTTTTCATATCATCCCTTCTTTGTTTAATTGGTTGGGGTTTTGTCTTTTCTTTAAAAAATGAGTTTCCTGAACAAGAAGCAAGAGGCAATTCATTTCTTGCCACCATCAAACAGTTTAAAAGGGCATTAAAATATGGATGGATTGCCTTCTTACCTCCATTTTCATATGGCTTCTTGGAATCGTCCTTAAATGGGAGTTTCCCTGTTTATGCATTGAGGATGGATATAGAGGTTTCAAGCGTCTCCCTCGTTTTATCGGCATTCGCGATTGGCAGTATTCTTACTCAACTCCCCTTAGGGATGTTAAGTGACCAGTACGGCCGAAGAAACATCTTAATGACCGTGCTTTTCCTTGGCTTTCTAAGCTTTACAGCAGCAAGTTTTCTCGAACACTCCTTCATCGGCCTATTTATCGCTTTCCTTCTTTCAGGAATGGTCGTCGGTTCGACCTTTTCGCTCGGGATTAGCTATATGACTGATTTAGTCCCGAAGGAATTATTACCAACCGGGAATCTATTGTGTGGAATCTTTTTCAGCCTTGGCAGCCTAAGTGGGCCCATTATCGGTGGATTATTTATCAAAGTATTCATGAACGTAAGCTTTTTTTACATTATTAGTACGATGCTACTCACCATATCATTCATCCTCTTCTTTTTTGGTAAAAGGACGATCTTTCAGTTGAAACAACAAATATAAATTTTGGATCAAAATCATATCTTACAACATAAATTGTATGGTAAGATTAAAAAAACAAATACTTTTGAGGCCAAACTTCTGCTGTCATCCCCGGATGACAGCTTTCGTGTTTTTTAGGGGTACTGACTTTGATTATTTTTCTCAATTAGAAAAACGGAAAAGCATTAAAGGGGAAATTTTTTAGAAAGAAAAAAGGGGGCGAGAAAATGAGTTCGGAGGCAAAGCCTTTAGTCAAGGGGATACAAAAGGTTGGAGTTCTTGAAAAAATTAAGCCGCATGCTGAACTAGTTGCGGCGGGCCTAAGTGGCGTATTGATCGCAGCTGGCTGGCTTTTTGATCAATATGGGAATGGAGCAGATTCGATCATCGCCTATTTGTTGGCATTTGTGATTGGCGGTTTTGCCAAAGCCAAGGAAGGCATTGAGGCCACCTATGAAAATAAAGAACTAAATGTCGAAATGCTGATGATTTTTGCTGCAGTTGGTTCCGCCATCATTGGTTACTGGACAGAAGGGGCCGTGTTAATCTTCATCTTTGCCGTCAGTGGCGCATTAGAAACCTACACGATGAATAAAAGTAACAAAGAGATTTCCTCTTTAATGAAATTACAGCCAGAAGAAGCTCTACTACTCAAAAATGGCATAGAACAACGGGTGGCTGTTTCTGAATTACTTGCTGGAGATCATATTCTCATTAAACCAGGTGAGCGAATCCCATCGGATGGAATCATTACCAAAGGGCAAACCAATATCGATGAAGCAGCCATTACGGGCGAATCAATGCCTGTCTCCAAGGCTGACCATGCAGAGGTTTTTGCCGGAACCGTTAATATGACAGGTGCAATTACCGTTCAAGTAACAAAAACAAGCAAAGATACGCTTTTTCATAAAATCATCGAGCTCGTGCAATCTGCCCAAAGCGAAAAATCTCCTTCACAGCTCTTCATTGAGCGGTTTGAAGGAACGTATGTCAAGGTTGTTCTGCTCGTTGTGATTTCAATGTTTTTCTTACCATACTTTTTACTAGGTTGGAGCTGGCAGGAGTCATTTTATCGTGCAATGATTTTATTAGTCGTCGCTTCACCTTGTGCTCTTGTTGCTTCGATTATGCCGGCCACTTTATCAGCCATTTCAAATGGGGCCCGCCACGGTATATTGGTAAAAGGCGGAGTCCACCTTGAAAATTTAAGTCATTTAGAAGCGATTGCCTTTGATAAAACAGGCACACTTACCAAAGGAAAGCCCGAGATCACCGAAATTGTTGTCAAAGAGGGCCTGGAAAAGGAAAGCCTGATATGGAAAGCCGCTTCGATTGAAAGCCATTCAAACCACCCACTGGCACAGACCATTGTCAAATATGTGAAGCAACACATTAACAAGGATCTATTCCATCCTGATAGCTTAGAAGATGTCCCAGGCTGGGGCGTAAAAGCCGAATTAAATGGAGAACAGTGGAAAATAGGGAAAGCTTCCTTTGTCGGGAAGGAAAAAGCAGACATTTTTGCCAACGGAATGGCTAAAGAGCTTGCAATCCAGGGTAATACACTTGTATTCATTGAAATTAATGGTGAGTTAAGTGCGATGATTGCCATGAAAGATGTGGTCCGTGAAGAAACAAAGCTTGCCATCGACCATTTAAAGAAACAAGGAATTCGGACGATTATGCTTACGGGCGATAGTGAAAAAACAGCTCGTGCCATTGCTGCAGAAAGTCATGTCGATGAATATTTCGCAGAATGCCTCCCAGAAGAAAAAGTGGACCGCTTAAAACAACTGAAAGAAAAGTATAAAACGGTCGCTATGGTTGGAGATGGAATCAACGATGCGCCGGCATTGGCGACTGCCAATGTGGGTATTGCCATGGGAGAAGGCACAGATGTAGCCCTGGAAACAGCTGATATTGTGTTAATGAAAAATGATCTGCCGCGAATTTCCGAAGCGATCCGACTGTCACAACGAATGAATAAAATAATTAAACAAAATGTCATTTTCTCAATCACTGTAATTACATTGTTAATATCCTCTAACTTTTTTCAAATGTTGGATTTGCCCTTTGGAGTAATCGGCCATGAAGGTAGTACCATTTTAGTAATATTAAATAGCCTGCGTTTGTTAAGATCATAAGGTATGAT
>NZ_CCAS010000057.1 GCF_000612625.1 Neobacillus jeddahensis | reverse complement strand
TTATGCGTCAAATATGGGTATGTATAACTAAAATAGCTATTATTGGTTGTAAAGGTTTTCTGCAATCAAGTATAATAATCATAACTGATCTCGATCGGATAGATTAGCGGTAGCGACCGTTTTGCGAAGTTTATAAGTAGCTGGTTGTTGGAGCTGGACAATTTTCGAAGTCAAAAAATGATAAATTGCTGATCAACATAGGAGGAAACGGAAATTGATAAAGAGAAAAAATACATCCATTAGGCTCATTACACTTGGGGGTATCGGAGAAATTGGAAAGAATATGTATCTTGTTGAAGTGGACAAGGATATATTTATCATTGATGCTGGCTTAATGTTCCCTGAGGAAGAAATGCTTGGTATCGATATGGTCATTCCTGATATCACCTATTTAAAAGACAATAAAGAACGAGTGAAGGCCATCTTTTTATCTCATGGTCATGAAGACCATATCGGTGCACTTTCATATGTGCTTCATCAAATTGACGTACCTGTTTATGGAACAAAATTAACACTTGCCCTTGCCAATGCCAAGCTAAAGGAACTGGAATTTAAGGGTAGAGCACAGTTTATTGAAGTGGATTCTGACACAATTGTGGAATTAGACGCAGTCGATGTTAGTTTTTTTAAAACCAATCATAGCATACCAGATTCGGTTGGAATTTGTATCCACACATCTGAAGGAATTATTGTTTATACTGGGGACTTTAAGTTTGATCAAGCTGCAACGAAGCTATATAAACCTGAAATTGGTAAAATGGCCTCGATTGGCGATCAAGGAGTCCTATGTTTACTGTCTGACAGTACCGAAGCAGAAAAACCTGGCTATACAACTTCAGAAATGATGGTTGAACGCGAAATGTCAAACGCATTTTATTATACCCATGGAAGAATTATTGCGGCCTGTTTTGCATCAGATATAAACCGGATACAGCATATTTTTAATGCTGCTAAAGAAAACGGTCGTAAAGTCGCCGTAGTGGGGAAAAGCCTGGAGAGAATCTATCATATAGCACTTGATTTAGGCTACCTGGAGGTAGATGAGGAATTAATCATTCCAGTTAACGAAATTAAGAACTATCAAGATCGTGAAATAGTTGTCTTAATGACAGGTAGCCAAGGTGAACCAATTGAAGCTCTGCAGAAAATGGCCAAACAATCACATAAGCTTTTAAATATTCAACCTGGGGATACTGTTTTAATAGCTGCTTCACCATTACGGGGAAGTGAAGTATTTTTATTTAAGACGATTGATATGTTGTTCAGAGCAGGTGCTAATGTCATATCTGGGAAACGGACGGTTCATGTTTCGAGCCATGGAAGTCAGGAAGAGTTAAAATTTATGATTAACTTAATGAAACCGAAATTCCTGATACCAGTGCATGGAGAATATCGGATGTTGAAGGCACACCGAAAATTGGCTATAGAAGGTGGACTTGCAGATGAACAAATTCTAATCCCAGACCGGGGAGATGTCGTGGAATGGAAGGATGGAACATTATCCATTACAGGAAAGGTTCCATCTGGGAATGTTCTAATTGATGGTATTGGTGTTGGGGATGTAGGTAACATCGTTTTACGTGATAGAAGGCTATTATCCCAAGATGGCATTTTCATTGTGGTAGTCACATTAACGAAGCAGGAAAAGAAAATTGCCGCGGGACCTGAAATCATTTCAAGAGGCTTTGTTTATGTACGCGAATCGGAAAAATTAATGGATGATTCTACAAAGTTAGTGCGGGAGATTGTGGCAAGAAATACAGCCAAAGGTTCGTTTGAATGGGCAAGTCTAAAACAGGAAATTAGAGATGAATTAAATCGTTCTTTATTTGAAAAAACGAAAAGAAGACCCATGATTTTGCCAATTATTATGGAAGTATAGCATAAAAGACAAAAGGTACTAGGCGTCGTCCTAGTACCTTTTTGTATTGGGAAAGCATGAAATCATTTCATAGGTTCATACTAAAAATATATCATGCTTGAAGGGAGTAATAGGATGAATAACGATGTGCAAAAAAATGATGCGGATCAACAAGAAGGCCATGAACCTCAAAAAGAGGAAAAGCCTTCTTCTACATTAATAGAGAAAATTCAGCAGCTCGGACAAACTAATGTACCACAGCTTTCAGCTGATTCTAGAATTCATTGCTTAACAATTATTGGCCAGATTGAGGGGCATTTAGCTTTGCCACCACAAAATAAAACAACAAAATATGAACATTTGCTGCCACAACTAGTGGCAATTGAACAAAATCCAAAAATTGAGGGGGTACTGATAATCCTTAATACAGTTGGAGGTGATGTTGAAGCAGGACTAGCTATATCGGAAATGATTGCTTCGATATCAAAGCCAACCGTTTCCATTGTATTAGGTGGGGGACATTCTATTGGAGTGCCGATAGCTGTATCATGTGATTACTCTTTTATTGCTGAAACAGCTACAATGACGATTCATCCCATTCGATTAACGGGACTTGTAATTGGCGTTCCCGCAACCTTCGAATATTTGGATAAAATGCAAGAACGGGTTGTAAATTTTGTTACAAAACATTCTAAAATTACGGAGGAAACATTTAAAGATTTAATGTTTGCAAAAGGAAATTTAACGAGAGATATTGGGACAAATGTTATCGGGATAGATGCTGTGAAGAGTGGATTAATCGATGAAGTAGGTGGGCTTGGTCCAGCCATGAAAAAGCTAAATGAGATGATTGACCTTCAGAAGGAGAACAATGAGGGGCTGATTCAATGATCTTATATACGATGATGCCAAATGAGCTTATTTTTCCATATGAACCAGAAGCTGTGGGAAAGCAACAAATGATAACCTATCAGGGTATTCCACTGTTAGTCGAGCTTACAGATCAACAACAGGCTCACGTTGTTCGAATCGTAAGCAGTGACCCACAACATTTTATGAATGAGCAGATTTGTCCTGGTGCAAAAATTTCTTTCCATTCAATCCAAGGATTGTCCGCAATGCAATAGTAGATTATGGTATAATTATATTAACCAGACAAGAGCAGCCAAATAGGCTGCTTTCCTAATTTTATGAGATAAGATTAGCGAAAAAGGCTTCGTACATATTATCAATTAGAAAATATACCAAACTGAAATTTAAGGTGATTAGATGGCCAAAAAAAAGAGAAGAAAACCAAAAAAGAGAGACAACCATTTAAAAAAGACTGTTCAATATGAATTATCAGCGCTTGCTATTTTAGCGTTAGCGATTATTTCAATTGCTAAACTCGGAGCAGCTGGCAAAGCAACTGTTTTATTCTTCCGTTTTTGGATGGGTGAATGGTATATGCTGAGTTTAATTGGACTTGTCGCATTAAGTGTGTATTTAATGTGGAAACGAACAATTCCTTTTTTCTTCCATATTAAATTAGTGGGTAGCTATTTTATCGTGTCTGCTATTTTACTGCTAAGTCATGTAACGCTTTTTCATTTATTGACAAACGATGGGAAGTTTAAAGATCCAAGTGTCATTGCCAATACGTGGGAGTTATTCATGATGGAGCTTCGAGGGGAGACTAGCACCACTGATCTTGGGGGAGGAATTCTTGGAGCCATTTTGTTTGCAGTATTTCATTACCTATTCGCAGAAACGGGAACGAAAATTATCGCGTTTATATTCATTTTAATTGGGATTATTTTACTGACAGGCAAGTCTTTTGGAGATCTTGTAGGGAAAATGATGATAACTTTATTTGATTTTGCGAAAAACCAATGGACTGCCTTTAAAACAGATATGTCCGAATGGAAACAAAATCAAGAAGAACGTAGAAATGCGAAAATGGTACAGAAAGAGAAAGAAAAAGAAAATCGACAAAGTGAAAGTGTGGCTGTAATAAACAATCAGCCACAGGTTGTGCCTGAAGAAACTAGAATACCTGAACCGATTATTTCGAGCTTTGCCGACCGAGCATATGTGGATGTGGCCTCAAATGATAAGAATCCAAAAGAACAATCAAAAGAACGTAAAAGTAATCAGGAAGATGAAGGCGATGACCAATCACCACCAATTACGTTTACAGAAGTAGAAAATGTGGCATACGAATTACCGCCACTTAGACTATTGAAACTACCAAAGAAAACGGATCAAAGTGGAGAATATGAGCTAATCCATGCAAATGCCGCCAAGCTTGAACGGACATTTCAATCATTTGGAGTTAAAGCCCGCGTCACCCAAGTGCACTTAGGACCGGCAGTAACGAAGTATGAGGTACACCCAGACGTGGGAGTGAAGGTTAGCAAAATAGTTAGCTTAAGCGATGATATCGCCTTAGCCCTGGCTGCTAAGGGTATTCGAATAGAGGCACCAATTCCAGGGAAATCCGCAATTGGAATTGAAGTTCCAAATACGGAGGTTGCGATGGTTTCTCTAAGGGAGGTACTTGAAGCGACTCAAAATGATAAACCAGATGCCAAGCTTTTAATTGGCCTTGGCAGGGATATCACAGGAGAAGCTGTTTTGGCAGAATTAAATAAGATGCCTCATTTACTAGTTGCAGGTGCAACGGGAAGTGGAAAAAGTGTTTGTATAAATGGGATTATTACTAGTCTTTTGATGAGGGCAAAGCCTCATGAAGTAAAACTAATGATGATTGATCCAAAAATGGTGGAACTCAATGTTTATAACGGAATTCCTCATCTCCTTGCACCCGTTGTGACAGATGCTAAAAAAGCTTCACAAGCATTAAAGAAAGTTGTAAGTGAAATGGAAAGACGGTATGAATTATTCTCTTATACAGGTACGCGGAATATTGAAGGCTATAACGATCACATTAGAAAACATAACTTGGAAGAGGATGACAAACAACCTTTATTACCGTATATTGTTGTCATTGTTGATGAGTTAGCTGATTTAATGATGGTTGCCTCTTCAGATGTGGAAGACTCCATCACCCGACTTGCTCAAATGGCACGTGCGGCAGGGATTCATCTCATTATCGCTACACAACGACCATCAGTAGACGTCATTACTGGCGTTATTAAAGCGAATATTCCATCAAGAATTGCCTTTGCCGTGTCAAGTGCAACTGATTCAAGGACCATCTTGGATATGGGAGGGGCGGAGAAGTTACTTGGTCGAGGTGATATGTTATTCCTACCAGTAGGAGCATCGAAGCCTGTTCGCGTCCAAGGTGCTTTCTTATCGGATCAAGAGGTAGAAGATACTGTTGAATTTGTTATTTCTCAACAAAAAGCTCAATATCAAGAAGAAATGATTCCCGATGATATTCCGGAAGTCACGGGAGCTGTTGAGGATGATTTATATGAAGATGCAGTTGACCTCATTATTGATATGCAAACAGCGTCGGTTTCCATGCTACAGCGTCGTTTCCGTATTGGTTATACTAGAGCGGCTCGCCTGATTGATGAAATGGAAGCACGCGGAGTTGTCGGCCCCTATGAAGGTAGTAAACCCCGGGCGGTACTTCAAACAAAACCAAAAGAGGAACAAAGTTCATAGTAAAAAAAGAGCCGTTTGGCTCTTTTTTTTTATACTATTTTCAAGGAAATTCGATACTATAGTAATAGGGAGGAGGATTTGAAATAAGTAATAATTCCTGATTTTTTTCTAAAGATAGCTTGATGCCATTTTGAAATATAAATTATAACAGAATATCTCTTAATAAAATCAACAAATTTGTGACAATTTTAATCTTCAGACCTTTTTTCGACGAAATATTGAATTCCTATTTATTTATGACAAAAAAAATGTTAATATAAATCCGATTAGTAGGAATGATATCAGATATCAGATGTCTGATGTCTTAGGAAAAGCCTGGAGGAAACAGCATGTCTATTAAGTCAGATAACCGGCATTTATATTTACAAGTAATTGATCGGTTGAAGCAAGATATTGAAAAAGGGTTGTATAAAGAAAAAGAAAAATTACCTTCTGAATTCGATCTTGCTAAACAGCTAGGGGTAAGCAGGGCAACTCTTCGGGAAGCACTCCGCATTCTAGAGGAAGAAAACGTTATTATTAGGCGCCACGGAGTTGGAACCTTTGTAAACGCTAAGCCGATGTTTACTTCAGGAATTGAACAACTTAATAGTGTCACTGACATGATCAAACAAGCTGGGATGAAGCCAGGAACGATTTTCCTAAGTTCATCGACTCAAGCTCCTACCGAAGAGGATATTCGTCGTTTCTCATGTTCTACTAGTGAAGAGATTTTTATTATGGAGAGGGTCAGAACCGCAAACGGTGAACCGGTCGTCTATTGTATCGACAAGGTTCCAGAACGCATTTTGCCGAAAACATTTTCCCATGAGGAAGAATCAATATTTCAGATATTAGATGAAGGCGCAAATCGCAGAATTACATACGCGGTTGCTCAAATTGAGCCTTTGGGCTATCATGAAAAAATCTCTCCAATTTTAGAATGTGATCCGGAAACAGCATTGTTAGTTTTAAAACAAATGCATTTTGACGAAATGGATGAACCTGTCCTATTTTCGGTAAACTATTTTAAGGCTGACAAATTTAGTTTTCATGTATTAAGAAAAAGAATTTGATTTTTTTTACTACGAATGTAAACGCAATCAGTCATCCTTTTCAAAACATTTCTACTAAATCAAACAAACATTCTTAGGGGGTACAATATCTTGAAGAAGCGTAAAATTGGAATGGCCCTATCTTTAGTTCTTGCTGCTGGGACACTTTTAGGTGCTTGTGGAAAAAGTGATGACACAAGTAAAGAAGAATCTAAAGGTGGAGAAAAAGAAAAGGCATTCTCTGTTGCAATGGTTACGGATGTCGGTGGGGTTGATGACAAATCATTTAACCAATCAGCTTGGGAAGGCCTAAAAAAGTTTGGTGCAGATAATGGATTGAAAAAAGGTAAGGACGGATTTGATTACGTTCAATCAAAATCCGATGCAGACTATTCTACCAACTTAAATACTCTTGCACGTCAAGATTTTGATTTAGTATTTGGTATTGGTTTCTTGATGCAAGGTGCTGTAGACGAAATAGCAAAGCAACAAAAAGATCATCAGTTTGCGATCGTGGATTCTGAAGTTGACCAACCTAACGTTGCAAGTATCTTGTTCAAAGAACAGGAAGCTTCTTTCCTTGCCGGTGTAGCTGCTGCTATGACAACTAAATCCAATAAAATTGGCTTTATTGGCGGCGTTGAGGGAGCTGTAATTGAACGCTTTGAAGCAGGCTTCGTTGCTGGTGTTAAAGCTGCAAAACCTGACGCTGTTGTTGATATCCAATATGCTGGTGCGTTTGATAAGGCAGAACTTGGGCAATCAATTTCTTCAAAAATGTACGCTTCTGGAGCTGACGTAGTATTCCACGCTGCCGGTGGTACAGGAGTTGGATTATTTAAAGAAGCTAATGACCTTAAGAAAAAAGATCCATCTCGTGAAATTTGGGCAATCGGAGTGGATAGTGACCAAGCCAATATGGGTCCAGATGTTGTTCTTACTTCTGCTCTTAAACGAGTTGACAATGCCGTTATTGACATTTCTAAAAAAGCAAAAGACGGTAACTTCCCTGGTGGAGAAGTTGCATTATACGGTCTTGCTGAAGATGGAGTTGGATTAGCTCCAATTAATGACAAAGTGTCGAACAAGGCTGATATTGATACAGCTGTTAATGAATGGATTGAAAAAATCAAGTCTGGTGCTGTGAAAGTTCCTGGAACACGTGACGAATTAAAAACTTTTAGTGCAAAATAGTTGTCTAGGGAATAAGCGGGGATATTCACCGCTTATTCCTTCTAAATGAAATCCTAACTGAAGCGTAGAATTTCGATTCTGCTTTTCATTTATGATTTTAGTGGGGAGTTATCCCCATTTTTTAAAAACTCTGAAAGGTCTGACCTCTTACTACTTCTGGTCAAATTTTCCTTTTATCTTAGTACAGGGAGTGAAAAAGTTGGAATATGTAATCGAAATGCTTAACATCCGTAAAGAGTTTAATGGCTTTGTTGCGAATGATAACATAACCCTGCAATTAAAAAAGGGTGAGATTCATGCATTATTGGGAGAAAATGGTGCAGGGAAATCAACCTTAATGAATGTCTTATTTGGTTTATATCAGCCTGAGGCGGGTGAAATCCGAGTAAAGGGAAAGCCGGTGAAAATATCTGACCCTAATATTGCCAATGATCTTGGAATTGGAATGGTTCACCAACACTTTATGCTAGTGGATACATTTACTGTCACCGAAAATATTATTCTCGGTAGGGAGATTACTACAGCTGGCAGCATTGACATTAAAAAAGCAGAGAAACAAGTTCGTGAAATTTCAGAACGCTATGGCTTGTCTGTTGACCCGCAGGCAAAAATTTCTGATATTTCCGTGGGAATGCAACAAAGGGTAGAAATATTAAAAACACTTTATCGCGGAGCAGAAATCCTAATTTTTGATGAGCCGACCGCGGTGTTAACACCACAAGAAATTAAAGAATTAATACAAATAATGAAAACGCTTATAAAAGAAGGTAAATCTATTATTCTTATAACACACAAGTTAAAAGAAATTATGGAAGTGTCTGACCGTTGTACGGTTATCCGTAAAGGTAAGGGCATTGGAACTGTCACAGTTAGCGAAACAAATCCGAATGAACTTGCCAGTTTGATGGTTGGTCGAGAAGTTGTATTTAAAACTGAAAAGAAAGAAGCAACACCAAAAGAGGATGTTCTAGAGATAACGGATTTGACTGTAAAAGATACTCGTGGTGTCTCAGCAGTGAATGGCTTAAACCTGTCAGTTAAAGCAGGCGAAATTGTTGGGATTGCCGGTATAGATGGCAATGGTCAATCCGAATTCATTGAGGCGATAACAGGACTACGGAAAGCTGAAAGTGGCAGTGTTAAGTTAAATGGTAAGGAACTCATTAACCAAACACCACGTAAAATAACTGAATCTGGTGTGGGTCATATCCCGCAGGACAGACATAAACATGGTCTAGTCTTAAACTTCCCTATTGGCGAAAACATGGTATTACAAACGTATAATAAGAGACCATTTTCAAAAAATGGCATTTTAAATTTTAAAGAGATTTATAAAAAGGCGAAATCGTTAATTAGTGAGTACGATGTTCGTACACCAAGTGAGTATACATTAGCGCGAGCATTGTCTGGAGGAAATCAGCAAAAGGCGATCATCGGTCGTGAAGTAGACCGGAATCCTGATCTACTCATTGCTGCACAACCAACCCGTGGGCTTGATGTGGGTGCCATTGAGTTCATCCATAAAAGATTGATTGAGCAACGTGATAATGGAAAAGCCGTCTTGTTGGTCTCGTTTGAATTAGATGAAATCATGAATGTTAGTGATCGAATTGCTGTTATTTACGAAGGAAAAATCGTAGCCATTGTGAATCCGAAGGAAACAACTGAGCAGGAACTTGGCTTGTTGATGGCAGGGTCAAATAGAAAAGAAGCAGGTGAACATTCCAATGTCTAAACGTTTTAAAAGTTTATTAACACCAATTATTGCGGTATTATTAGGTATTATTGTTGGAACCATAATCATGGTGGTTAGTGGATATAATCCTGTAACAGCCTTCACTGCTCTCTGGAATGGGTCATTTGGTGACATCTATTATATCGGAGAGGTAGTTCGACAATTTACTCCATATATTTTAGCTGGTTTAGCAGTCGCTTTTGCCTTCCGTGTTGGTTTATTTAACATCGGAGTTGAAGGTCAATTTTTAGTTGGCTGGCTTGCAGCTGTATGGGTAGGGGTGGCCTTTGATCTTCCTCGAATCATTCATTTACCACTCGCAGTTTTGGCTGCAATGGTAGCAGGTGCACTATGGGCATTTATTCCTGGATTATTAAAAGCACGCTTCCGTGTTCACGAGGTTATCGTGACAATTATGATGAACTACGTAGCATTGCATGTTTCCAATTATATAATTAAAAATATTATTACTGATAATAAAGATAAAACAGATCTTGTTAAAGAATCAGCGACATTGAGATCTGATTGGTTACAGAGCATAACTGATTACTCTCGTCTTCACTGGGGAATTGTTATCGCCATTATTGGCTGTTTTGTGATGTGGTTCTTACTTGAAAGAACTACAAGGGGATTTGAATTACGATCAGTAGGCTTTAACCAACACGCTGCACATTATGCAGGAATGAATGTAAATAAAAATATTATTTTATCAATGGTCATTGCCGGTGGATTTGCGGGATTAGCTGGTGCAATGGAAGGTTTAGGTACGTTTGGATATGCAACCGTGAAAGGTGGATTTACAGGTGTTGGTTTCGACGGGATTGCGGTTGCCTTACTAGGCGGAAATACTTCTTTAGGCGTATTCTTCTCGGCCATCTTATTTGGGGCATTAAAAGTAGGTGCATTAAATATGCCACTTGAAGCTGGTGTACCAAATGAACTAGTTGATATCATTATTGCGTTAATTGTATTCTTTGTAGCATCAAGTTATATAATAAGGGTATTTCTTGACCGAATCAGTAAGAAGGAGGTGAAGTAAGATGAGCTTAATGGAAATCTTAATGATCGTTGTTCCATCCACATTACTATGGGCTGCTCCTCTTGTCTTCACTGCATTAGGCGGTATATTCTCAGAGCGTTCTGGAGTTGTAAATATTGGACTGGAAGGATTAATGGTAGTAGGAGCTTTTTCAGCTATCGTTTTCAATTTAACATTTGTAGAAACATTTGGAAGCTGGACACCATGGATTGCTATTTTAGTTGCCATGGTAGCAGGTGCTATCTTTTCTATTTTACATGCTGTAGCGGCTATCACATTCCGTGCTGACCATACCGTTTCCGGTGTTGCAATAAACTTACTTTCAACTGGATTAACTTTATTCTTAGTTAAATTAATCTATGATAAAGGTGAAACAAACATTATCAGTAAAGGCTTCAGTAAAGTAGATATTCCGCTTTTAAAGGATATTCCTATTATTGGGAAGATATTTTTTCAAAACACATATTGGACTTCTTTTTTAGCGATTGTTGTTGCAATTATTGTATGGTATATCGTATTCAAAACACCATTTGGTCTTCGTTTGCGTTCAGTTGGTGAACATCCAATGGCAGCAGATACAATGGGGATTAATGTAACAAAAATGCGTTATCTAGGCGTCATTATCTCTGGGGCATTTGGTGGAATTGGCGGAGCAGTTTATGCTCAGTCGATTACTTCAAACTTCAGCCACTCCACGATAAGTGGTCAAGGTTTCATGGCGATGGCGGCGATGATTTTTGGTAAATGGCATCCGCTTGGAGCGATGGGTGCAGCAATTTTCTTCGGGTTTGCCCAAAGTATTAGTATTATCGGATCAAGCTTACCATTCTTGAAAGAGATTCCAAGTGTGTATTTACTAATTGCACCATATGTGTTAACCATCATCGCGTTGACAGGATTCATCGGTCGTGCCGATGCACCGAAAGCAAGTGGTACCCATTATATCAAAGGTAGCAGATAAATAATTAAATTCGAGAACCCTCCATTGCCGAGGGTTCTCTTTTATTTTCCTTTAGGACTATTTACTTGTATTGAACAAGCATGTCAAATTATAGTAGTAAGTATAGGTTTTATTCAAAAGGAAAAGATATAAAGAAAAATGTTTACATATTCTTAATGTAGAACTATTTACCAGAAAAGGAGGATAAACAAATGGATTCAACTGCTGAAAAAATAACAGATATGCAGGGATATAAACTTCATGTCATCGAGACAGAAAAATACAAAACCAATACATTTGTTTGGAGAATGAAAGCACCATTGAGCAATGAGGATGTAACGAAAAGGGCACTTCTTCCACATGTATTGCAAAGTAGTTCTGGTAACTACGCAACCACTACAGCCTTACGTTCTTATTTAGATGAGCTCTATGGGGCCACCCTTTTTGTGGACTTAGCTAAAAAAGGTGAATACCACATTGTCAGCTTCTCTTTGGAAATTGCCAATGAAAAATTTCTAAGTGACCCGAACCCATTATTGAAAAAAGGGTTTGAATTACTTGCTGAAATAGTAACCAATCCCAACGTTTCAGGAAATGCATTTGATAAGGAAACAATTGAAAAAGAAAAACGGACACTAAAATCGCGAATTCAATCTGTCTTTGATGATAAAATGCGCTACTCTAACGTTCGCCTAATAGAGGAAATGTGTAAAGGTGAGCCTTACGCCCTACAGGTAAATGGTGAAGCAGACGAGGTTGATGCCATTACTCCAGAAATTTTATATGAATATTTCAAAAAGGCCTTTTTAGAAGATGAGATGGATTTATATGTCATTGGTGATGTGAAGGCCGATGAGGTAAGGGAAATTGCCGAAGAATTGCTTCGATTTGAAAATCGTGCACCGATGAAGGTAAATACCGAGAAGCGTAGCAATCGAACTGAGGTTAGTGAGGTTAAAGAAGAGCAGGATGTCAAGCAAGGGAAATTAAATATTGGTTATCGTACAAATATTGTATATGGTGATCCAGACTATTTTGCTCTTCAAGTTTTTAATGGGATTTTTGGGGGCTTCTCACATTCTAAGTTATTTATTAATGTTCGAGAAAAAGCGAGCCTTGCCTATTATGCGGCAAGTCGTTTAGAAAGTCATAAAGGCTTGATGATGGTTATGTCAGGGATTGATTTGAAGAATTATGACCAGGCTGTAGGGATTATCCATGAGCAAATGGAGGCAATGAAAAAAGGAGACTTCACCGACCAGGAATTAGAACAAACAAAGGCAGTCATTCAAAATCAAATCATGGAAACGGTTGATACGGCCCGAGGTTTAACAGAAATTCTGTATCATAATGTGGTGGCAGAGGCAAATATTAGCTTGGATACTTGGCTGTCTGAAATGCTTAAAGTAACGAAAGAGGAAATAGTTGAGGTAGCGAAAAAAATAGAGTTGGATACGATTTATTTCTTAACCGGATCGGAGGCGGGCAAATAATGGAGAAAATTACGTTTGACCAGCTTCAAGAAGAATTATTTCATGAAAAAATGACCAATGGTTTAAATGTCTATATATTACCAAAGAAAGGTTTTAATAAAACCTATGCCACATTTACAACTAAGTATGGCTCGGTGGATAATACCTTTGTTCCGTTAGGTAAAAATGAATATGTTAAAGTTCCAGATGGGATTGCTCACTTTTTAGAGCATAAGCTCTTTGAAAAAGAAGACGGTGACGTGTTCCAGCAATTTAGCCGCCAAGGCGCCTCGGCTAATGCGTTTACCTCTTTTACACGGACTGCCTATTTATTTTCAAGTACCTCTGATGTAGAAAAGAATTTAGAAACACTGATTGATTTTGTTCAAGCTCCTTATTTTTCTGAAAAAACGGTTGAAAAGGAAAAAGGAATCATTGGTCAGGAGATTACGATGTATGATGATAATCCGGATTGGCGCTTGTATTTTGGATTAATCCAAAACCTCTATCAAAATCATCCGGTTAAAATTGATATTGCAGGGACGATTGATTCCATCGCAGCGATTACCAAAGATTGGCTTTATGAATGTTACAATACCTTCTACCATCCGAGCAATATGCTCTTATTTATCGTCGGTCCGGTAGACCCTGAAAAAATTATGAACCAAGTAAGAGAGAATCAATCCAAAAAAGATTATAAGGCAATGCCTGAAATTAAGCGCAAATTTGAGGATGAACCAACAAAAGCTGCAGAGAAAAAGCAGGTTCTCGAAATGAATGTACAAACGTCTAAATCCCTTGTTGGAATCAAGGCGCTGCATGTTGATCAAACCGGTGATGAGTTATTAAAAAATGAATTAACAATGAATGTCCTGCTTGATTTACTGTTTGGAAAAAGCTCTGAAAATTATAATCAGCTCTATGGAGAGGGCTTGATTGACGAAACCTTCTCCTATGACTATACACAGGAACAAGGCTTTGGTTTTGCGATGGTTGGTGGAGATACAGGGGAACCTGATCAACTAGCAGACCGGCTTGAAAAAATGCTTCTTAATGCAAAGAAGGCTGGCGAATTTAATGAACAACAATTAGAAAGAGCGAAAAAGAAAAAAATAGGCTCCTTTTTACGAGCTGTGAATTCTCCAGAATATATTGCCAATCAATTCACACGGTATGCATTTAATGATATGAACTTATTTGATGTTGTGCCAACACTTGAAAAAATAACACTCAAGGATGTTCAAGCATTAGCAGTAGAGGTTATTTCTGAGGAACGTTTTTCTGTCTGCCAAGTTGTGCCAAAGAAAAAATAAATGGAGAAGCGTCGATCCTTCGACGCTTTTTCTCCTTTTCATAAGTTTGCTATAGAGAGAGTGATTGAAGTGAAAAAATATGCACTCATTACGGGAGCAAGTGGTGGAATTGGTCAAGCGGTTGCGCATCAATTGGCTGCGAAAGGATATTCATTGTATTTACATTTTAATAAAAATGAACAAGCAGTCTTGGAGTTAATGAACGAGCTGGCGCCATTTGGGGGGGAGTATATACCCATGCAGGCTGATTTTGAGAAAGCGACGGGATATATGACAATCGTGCCACAAATATTTTCTTTGGATGCGATTATCCATTGCGGTGGAAACAGCCAATATGGGCTCTTTATGGATTTGCAGCAGGAGGAAGCAGCATCCTTACTGAATGTCCATGTATTAAACCCGTTAATGTTAACAAAAGAATTACTTCCCAAAATGATTACAAAACGTTCAGGAAATATTATCGTTATCACCTCGATTTGGGGCCAAACAGGTGCAACCCTTGAGGTGGCCTATTCGGCAGCAAAGGGTGCCCAAATTGCCTTTGTCAAGGCACTAAGTAAAGAGGTTGCCTTAAATGGGATTCGTGTTAATGCAATTGCTCCTGGCGCCATCAAGACACCCATGATGGAAGGTTTTACCCCTGAAGAGATTGAGGAAATTTCAGAGGATATTCCAATGGGACGGATGGGAAAACCGGAGGAAATTGCCGCAAGTGTAGCATTCTTACTCTCAGGAGATTCTTCTTATATTACAGGGCAAGTCCTCTCGGTTAACGGTGGATGGTATACATGAAATTAACTATTTATTCATGTATACTTCAGGTCTCTTCTTCGTAAAATAAGCTTGTACTATTTTAAAGGAGGGAAAATAATGTCTGTTTTAGATAATTGGAAACAGTGGGAAGACTTTTTAGCCGATCGTCTCCATCACGCACAAAATGAAGGGATGAGTGAAGGGGCAATTACTAATCTTGCTTTTCAAATTGGCGATTATTTAGCAAATCAAGTAGAGCCTAAAAATGAACAAGAAAGAATTCTTTCAGATCTTTGGTCTGTAGCTGACAAACAAGAGCAAGAAGCGATTGCGAATATAATGGTGAAATTAATTTCTAATAACGGAAGTCGTTAAAGAGAGGGACCCAATTAAATGGGTCTTCTCTCTTTTTTTATTTGAAGAGAACTTGATAGGAAAGATTTTGGATAAATCAGCGATTCTCTTTGTTTTTCCTTTCATCTTCAATCAAAATCATTTATTATAAGGGATAGATGTGGATTTGTGAAAAAATTGTCGAAACTTCACTTAAGGGGTTTTTTTCATGAAAAAAGAATGGTACTTAGAATATGAGATTCAAAAAAACCGTCCTGGACTTTTGGGCGACATTTCATCTTTATTAGGAATGCTCTCTATTAATATTGTTACCATTAATGGAGTGGATGAAGGAAGACGGGGCTTGTTGATTTTAGCGAAAGATGATGACCAAATAAAACGGCTTGAGTCAATTTTACATACAATGGACACAATAAAGTTAATTAAACTAAGAGAGCCTAAATTGCGTGACAGACTTGCAGTTAGACATGGTCGCTATATTCAAAGAGACGCTGATGATAAAAAAACATTTCGTTTTGTAAGGAATGAGCTTGGATTATTAGTTGATTTTATGGCAGAATTGTTTAAGCAGGAAGGACATAAACTAATTGGTATTCGCGGGATGCCTCGAGTTGGTAAAACGGAATCACTAGTTGCGGCAAGTGTATGTGCGAATAAACGCTGGCTATTTGTCTCATCGACTCTTTTAAAACAAACGATTCGCAATCAACTAATTGAGGATGAGTACAATGCGAATAATTTATTTATTTTGGATGGCATTGTTTCTACTAGACGTGCAAATGAACGTCACTGGCAGCTAGTAAGGGAAATCATGCGCCTGCCATCAGTTAAAGTTGTAGAGCATCCTGATATCTTCGTTCAAAACTCAGAGTACACGCTCGACGATTTTGATTACATTATTGAACTTAGAAATGATGCGGAAGAAGAAATTACATATGAGGTCGTTGATCAACATAATATGTTCTCCGGATCGGATTTTGGAGATTTTGATTTTTAATAAATTGGAAGGTGTTACAGGTGACGGAATTAGGGAATCAACTAAAAGAAGCCCGATTAGCAAA
Organism: Neobacillus jeddahensis; assembly: GCF_000612625.1. GTDB lineage: Bacteria > Bacillota > Bacilli > Bacillales > Cytobacillaceae > Neobacillus > Neobacillus jeddahensis. The sequence goes on along the minus strand of NZ_CCAS010000057.1, from coordinate 10,989 downwards.
AGAATTAAGTTTAGATGATGTTCAAACGATGACAAAAATTCAAAAGAGGTATTTAATAGGGATTGAAGAGGGGGATTATTCTAGCATGCCCGGGAACTTTTATGTTCGGGCCTTTATCAAGCAATATGCAGAAGCACTTGACCTTAATCCCGATGAGATCTTTGAGACCTATAAAAGCGAAATCCCTGCCTCTTACAATGAGGATTTACCGCAGCAGTTATCGCGTGTGAAAACTCATAAAACGATCACAGAGGGGAATTCTAAAATATTTGATATTCTTCCTAAAGTTTTAATTGTTGTGTTTATTATTGGTGTTGCTGGTCTGTTATATTACTTTTTAGCGCACCATTTAGACGGTGATGCAACCGAATCGGTAAATAAAGATAGTGAACAGGTTAATTTCGAGAAATCTGATAACTTAAAGAACGTGAAAGCAGATGAAAAGAAAACAGAAACGGATAAAAAGAATGACAGCGATAAAGTGATCGAGGATACAAAGAAGGATGAAGAGAAGACTCCACCTGCGGATGAAGTGCCAAAGCAGGAGTTAACTGCTATTCAGAGTAGTGGAAATAGTTCCACCTATGATTTAAAAAATGCCGATAAATTCGTGGTGAAGTTAGTTTCTAAAGGACAAACCTGGGTTAGTATTAAGAATGGCAAAGGGAAAACCTTTTTTACAGGAACATTAAAAGTAGGTGCAACAGAGAGCCAAACACAGGATTTATCTGCAGAAAGCACGGCTGTTATTAGGGTTGGTAATGCGGCGGATACAGAAATATATGTAAACGATCAAAAGCTTGAGTATGCCATTCCAGCAACAGCGAATGTTCAGAACATCACGATTCAATATGTTCTGAAGACTGAATAGTCATCTGTTGATGACTATTTTTCACTTTTAATCACGATACGGAGGATAATTATGAATATTCCAAATAGAATAACGGTATCAAGGATATTATTAATTCCTATATTCTTGATTATTATGTTAGCACCTTTTGATTGGGGAACAATGTACCTTCTGGGGGCGGATCTCCCCGTTACACATTTTGTCGGTGCACTAATCTTTATTCTAGCATCAACAACAGATTGGATTGATGGTTATTATGCGCGTAAACATAACCTGGTTACGAATATGGGGAAATTTCTTGATCCACTTGCAGACAAATTACTTGTCTCAGCTGCGCTAATTGTCTTAGTTGAACTAAATGATGTCTATTCACCGTCATGGATTGTCATTGTGATTATTAGCAGGGAATTTGCTGTGACTGGACTTCGTCTTTTACTAGCAGGTGAAGGTGAAGTAGTTGCTGCCAATATGCTTGGCAAAATTAAGACCTGGGCACAAATTGTCGCAATATCATCGATATTACTACATAATTTTATTTTTGCATTGATACCTTTCCGCTTTGATATTGTGTCATTATGGGTAGCCTTAATCTTTACCATTTGGTCCGGATGGGATTATTTTGCAAAAAACAACCATGTTCTGATAAACTCAAAATAGCTGTAACCGCGTTTTGAAAAGGGGAGAATGGAATGGTAAACGCCGAGATTATTGCCGTAGGTTCAGAGTTATTGCTTGGTCAAATCGTGAATACAAATGCCCGCTTTTTATCGCAGCAATTAGCTGATATTGGCATTAATGTTTTTTATCATACTGTTGTTGGCGACAATCCTGATCGATTAAAGACAGCAATTGAAGTGGCGGAAAAGCGTGCAACCATGATTATTTTTACTGGTGGGCTTGGTCCAACAAAGGATGATTTGACGAAGGAAACGATTGCCAAGCACCTTGGGAAAAAACTCGTAATGGACGAGGTAGCCCTTCAGTCTATTGAGGATTACTTTAAGCGAACAAACCGGGTCATGACTGAAAATAATCGTAAGCAGGCCCTAGTGCTAGAAAGATCTCATATTCTCCCAAATGGTCATGGAATGGCACCAGGCATGGTTGCTGAAGACAACAATCATATCTATATGCTTTTACCGGGACCTCCTAAGGAAATGGAACCGATGTTTCTCCAATATGGGCGTCAGGCACTCACCTCAAAAAATGATGCCCAAGAAAAAATTGTCTCCCGCGTGCTAAGGTTTTTTGGAATTGGGGAAGCGGCATTAGAAACAGAAATCATTGATTTAATTGATAGTCAAAGCAACCCAACGATTGCCCCGCTTGCTGGTGATGGAGAGGTAACATTAAGACTGACAGCAAAGCATGTGGATGAAAAAATCGCACATTCCATGTTAGATTCAGTGGAAAATTTGATTAGGCTGCGTGTTGGAAAGTATCTCTATGGGTACGATGACACGTCTTTATTAGCTGAGCTGAGCAGGACGTTGAAGGACGGACAGTTAACGATAACTGCAGCAGAAAGCTTGACCGGGGGACTGTTTCAACAGCATTTGACGTCCATTGCCGGGGCGAGTTCAGTATTTAAAGGTGGTATTGTCTGCTACTCAAATGAAGTAAAACAGCAGGTTGCACAAGTGAAACAAGAAACACTTGAAAAATATGGCGCTGTAAGTGAACAATGTGCGACTGAATTAGCGGAAAATACGGCTAGAATCTTTGCAACAGATATTGGTATTAGTTTTACCGGAGTTGCTGGACCTGATGAAGTGGAAGGCAAGCCAGTTGGAACGGTGTATATCGGTATTGCTGTAAAGGGGAGACCAACGATGGTCGAAAAGATCAGCCTTGCTGGAACGAGGGAAGCAAACCGAAATCGAGCAGTAAAATATGGTTGTTATCTGTTATTACGATATTTAAAAGAGTCACAGAATACTAAATAGTGTTCTGTGATTTTTTTAATTTTCTACTTTTATTTATTTATGCCAATATTCAATAATGTGCATATCCGATAATAAATGGTCACTAATAGACAAAAAATGGGTTAATATGTCTCATAACCCATTATATTTTGTTGCAAATATATCCGAATAAATGTTCGTGTTTTTGCTCGACAAATGGACAAAAACAGGTTATATTAGTTATAGGTTTTATTTTCATAGATTTCAGTAAAGATGATACTACTTTTCATATATAAAGGAGGAACTATTTGTGAGTGACCGTAAGGCCGCCTTAGAAATGGCGTTAAAACAAATAGAAAAACAATTTGGTAAAGGTTCCGTCATGAAGATGGGAGAAAAATTAGAAACAAGAATTTCTACCGTTCCGAGTGGGTCATTAGCACTCGATGCAGCACTTGGAGTTGGAGGTTATCCAAGAGGTCGGATCATCGAAATTTATGGTCCTGAAAGTTCAGGTAAAACAACCGTTGCTCTGCATGCCATTGCAGAAGTTCAAGCAAAAGGTGGACAAGCAGCGTTTATTGACGCCGAGCATGCCTTAGATCCTACCTATGCACAAAAGCTAGGTGTTAACATTGATGAATTATTATTATCACAGCCTGATACAGGTGAACAAGCACTTGAGATTGCTGAAGCCCTCGTACGAAGTGGTGCGATTGATATTCTTGTAGTTGACTCTGTTGCTGCATTAGTTCCAAAAGCGGAAATTGAAGGTGAAATGGGAGATTCTCATGTGGGACTACAAGCTCGCTTGATGTCCCAAGCCCTTCGTAAACTATCTGGTGCCATCAACAAATCCAAGACGATCGCTATCTTTATTAACCAAATTCGTGAAAAAATTGGAATTATGTTTGGAAACCCTGAGACAACTCCTGGTGGACGTGCATTAAAATTCTATTCCACTGTCCGTATTGAAGTACGTCGTGCTGAGGCATTAAAGCAAGGCAATGACGTTGTCGGAAACAAAACCAAAATTAAAGTGGTTAAGAACAAAGTTGCACCTCCATTCCGTACAGCGGAGGTCGACATTATGTATGGAGAAGGTATTTCTAAAGAGGGTGAGATCATAGATCTTGGCTCTGAATTGGATATTGTTCAAAAGAGTGGCTCATGGTACTCCTACAATGATGAAAGATTGGGGCAGGGCCGTGAAAATGCAAAACTATTTTTGAAGGAAAACTCTACTATTCGATTAGACATTCAGCAAAAAATTCGTGAACACTATGGTTTAGACGGTGATAAAGTGGTAACGGAAGAAGCGGAAGAGGAACAGTTTGACTTGTTGGATTAATTAAATGGAGCAAAGCCCGACAACGGGTTTTGCTCTTTTTGATATGATAGTATAAAAATACAATATTGTTTATTTGTATGCGAAACAATTGATTGTAAATTAGTGGATATGAGTTATTGTTTTCTTAATATTAAAAAAAGCTTATGGGAGTAAGCCTTGACAATAAATATTCACACCTTTACAATTAACATGTATATTTTACATTTTTGGAAATATTACAATGCGAAAAGCCTTAGTGCTTAGCTGTATGTTGAGTCTAAACAATGTACATGCCGACACTTAAAAAAATGTTACAAAAGTTCATAGCAAGAGGAGGTGTAACGATTGGATATAATTACTATCATCTCCATTTTGCTTGGCCTTATCGTCGGTGCCGTTGTTGGCTATTTTGTTCATAAATCCATTGCTGATGCAAAAGTAGCTGGAGCAAAGAATGCTGCTGAGCAGATTCTTGAGGACGCGAAACGTGATGCTGATTCATTGAAAAAAGAAGCTTTGCTGGAAGCAAAGGATGAAATTCACAAGCTTCGAACTGAAGCTGAACGTGAGGTTCGTGAACGAAGAAATGAAATGCAAAAACAAGAAAACCGTTTACTGCAAAGAGAAGAGAATTTAGATCGAAAAGAGGAAACGTTAAACAAGCGTGAAAATCTTTTAGAAAAGAAGGATGATTCTCTAAACCAAAGACAACAGCATATTGAAGAGATGGAAAGCAAAGTGGACGAGTTGGTACGAAAACAACAAACTGAACTCGAACGAATTTCGAGCTTAACGCGCGAGGAAGCGAAAACAATTATTATTGACAGGATGGAACAAGAACTAACCCATGATACTGCCATAATGATCAAGGAAAGTGAAAATCGTGCGAAAGAGGAAGCGGATAAAAAAGCGAAGGAAATACTTTCGCTAGCGATCCAGCGTTGCGCTGCTGACCATGTTGCTGAAACAACCGTTTCTGTAGTGAATCTACCAAATGACGAAATGAAAGGTCGAATTATCGGCCGTGAAGGACGAAACATCCGTACACTTGAAACCTTAACCGGTATTGATTTGATTATTGATGATACTCCTGAAGCTGTCATTCTATCAGGGTTTGATCCTATTCGTAGGGAAACGGCGCGCTTAGCACTTGAGAAGCTAGTCCAAGATGGTCGGATCCATCCAGCACGGATTGAAGAAATGGTGGAAAAATCTCGTCGTGAAGTGGATGAGTATATCCGTGAAGTTGGTGAACAAACCACCTTTGAAGTGGGAGTTCATGGACTACATCCAGATCTTATCAAAATTCTTGGCCGCTTGAAATTCCGTACTAGCTACGGTCAAAACGTCTTGAAGCATTCGATGGAAGTAGCACAACTTTCAGGTTTACTTGCTGCTGAATTAGGTCAAGATGAAACATTGGCACGTCGTGCAGGTTTGCTTCATGATATTGGGAAAGCAATTGACCATGAAGTGGAAGGAAGCCATGTGGAAATTGGGGTAGAACTTGCAACGAAATACAAGGAACACCCAGTTGTAATCAATAGTATTGCATCCCACCACGGTGATACAGAGCCAACATCAACTATTGCTGTTCTTGTTGCCGCTGCTGATGCCTTGTCAGCTGCCAGACCAGGTGCACGTAGCGAAACACTTGAAAACTACATTCGTCGTCTTGAAAAGCTTGAGGAAATTTCAGAATCCTATGAAGGGGTTGAGAAATCCTTTGCTATTCAAGCTGGTCGTGAAGTTCGTATTATTGTAAGACCAGATGCTGTTGATGATCTTGCTGCACACCGATTAGCTCGCGATATTCGCAAGCGAATTGAAGAGGAGCTAGATTATCCAGGACATATTAAAGTGACAGTGATCCGTGAAACAAGGGCTGTCGAATACGCAAAATAAAGCGGTGCGAATGCACCGCTTTATTTTTTCGATTTACGTCCACCTTTTGTATTAAGTACAACCAAATGATACAGGGACAATTTTTATAGATGGAAGGGAATTACATGAATATACTATTTATTGGTGATGTTGTTGGCTCACCAGGGCGAGATATGGTGAAAGAATATCTACCAAAATTAAAAGAAAAATATCGACCACATTTTACCATAATCAATGGTGAAAATGCGGCTGGAGGGAAAGGAATTACAGAGAAAATTTATCGGGAGTTTTTAGGTCATGGTGCACAGGCAATAACACTTGGAAATCATGCATGGGACAATCGAGAGATATTTGAGTTTATCGGTTCAGCTAAAAATATGGTCAGACCAGCCAATTTCCCAGAAGGAACACCAGGGCAAGGACTGGCCTTTTTTAAAGTGAATGAGTTAGAGGTTGCTGTCATTAATCTTCAGGGAAGAACATTTATGGCACCATTAGATTGTCCATTTAAGAAAGCAGATGAATTAGTTGAACTCGCCCGCAAACGTACCCCATTTATTTTTGTGGATTTTCATGCAGAAGTGACTAGTGAAAAACAGGCAATGGGGTGGTACTTAGATGGAAGGGTATCAGCTGTTGTGGGTACCCATACACATGTTCAGACAGCCGATAGCCGTGTTTTACCGGAGGGAACTGGCTATTTGTCAGATGTAGGCATGACAGGTCCGTATGATGGCATACTGGGCGTAGAAAGGGATGCTGTGCTTAAAAGGTTTCTAACCAACCTTCCAGTTAGATTCGAGGTACCAACGGGGGGTAGAAGACAGCTAAGTGCAGTTAGTATTGAATTAGATCGTAAAACAGGGTTTACCAAAAAAGTGATTCCCATTTTAATAAATGAAGACCATCCCTTCTACAGTTAGCTGTTCCATTTCATTGTTCTAGCATCATTGATGTAATCTGTGAATTACTTGACTTTTTTTGTCCAAGCCGGAATATGTCTTTTCCCATTTGAATATAGTAGCAGTGGAATGTTATAACCTGATTTGTTCATGAAACTGCTCATGCGGGATCGGGATTTTTCTAAGGGGGAGCTAGGAATGGAAATATTAAAGGTTTCAGCAAAATCTAATCCTAATTCTGTAGCTGGTGCACTTGCTGGAGTTCTGCGTGAAAGAGGTGCAGCAGAAATACAGGCCATTGGTGCAGGTGCATTGAATCAAGCCGTAAAGGCAGTAGCGATTGCTCGAGGATTTGTGGCACCTAGCGGAGTTGATTTGATCTGTATCCCTGCATTTACTGATATTTTAATTGACGGGGAAGAACGCACAGCTATAAAATTGATCGTCGAGCCAAGGTGAAAGAGATAGACTATTTACAAAGTGTTTTATTTACCCTGCTTGTGATTGCAAGCGGGTTTTTCTCTGTTAAGCTCTCGATCAGGAAATGGTCAATTTGGGTAGTTGAATATTATAAAAATATTATTCTGATATATAACAATAAATAAAATAAGAGAACAGATATATGTTAAGGAAAAAGGACTAAAAGTGTGTCGAAATCTGGGTTTATGCCTTTAAACTAAACTACTTTTTAAATGTAAATTAAGCACGAATTTCAAATAATAAAAAAATATTCATATTTTAGACAATATTTCGAGCCAAAGGGTTGCAATTTTTAGTTCATAGGTCTAGAATTGTAAGCGTTTAGTACATATCCTATATTCAGATTTTAACCTTTGTAAAGCCTTTTTTTCGGAGGATTTTTAAAGGTGATCTTGGATACGTACTATGCAAATAAATGATTCTATCTACATATTTTTTACATATCCAAAGGGGTGTAAGGAAATGATCAATCAACTTTCGTGGAAAGTTGGCGGACAACAAGGGGAAGGTATTGAAAGTACTGGGGAAATCTTTGCTATCGCACTGAATCGCCTAGGATATTACTTGTATGGTTATCGTCACTTTTCATCACGTATTAAAGGCGGACATACAAATAATAAAATCAGAGTGAGCACAACAGAAGTACGCTCTATTTCTGATGACCTTGATATCCTTGTGGCTTTTGACCAAGAAACCATCGATGTAAATTACAAGGAGCTTCATCGCGGGGGCGTAATTCTAGCTGACGCAAAATTTGCTCCAAAGAAACCGGAAGATACTGAAGCATCATTGTATGCGGTTCCATTCACAGAAATTGCAACCGAGTTAGGGACCTCCTTAATGAAAAATATGGTTGCAATCGGTGCAACATCTGCAGTCTTAGATTTGGATATTCATGTTTTCGAGGAAGTAGTTCGTGAGATCTTTGGTAAAAAAGGCGACAAGGTAGTTGCTAAGAATATGGATGCCATTAAAGCAGGCTTCGATTATATGAAAGATAAAATGGATGCGGACGTACCAACAATGGTACTAGAAAAAGCTGATGGCAAACGCCGGATGTTTATGATTGGTAATGACGCGATTGCTTTAGGAGCACTTGCAGCTGGATGTCGTTTCATGGCAGCTTACCCAATTACACCTGCTTCCGATATTATGGAATACTTAATTAAAAAATTACCAGCACTTGGTGGAACGGTTATCCAAACAGAGGATGAAATTGCAGCATGTACAATGACAATTGGGGCAAGCTACGGTGGCGTTCGTGCAATTACAGCTTCTTCAGGTCCAGGATTATCATTGAAAATGGAAGCGATTGGACTAGCTGGCATTACGGAAACACCTCTAGTTATTGTTGATACCCAACGTGGAGGTCCATCAACTGGACTACCAACAAAGCAAGAGCAATCTGACTTAATGGCAATGATCTATGGAACACATGGTGAAATTCCTAAGATTGTTTTAGCTCCAAGTACTGTTCAGGAAGCATTCTACGATACGGCAGAAGCATTCAACCTTGCAGAAGAATATCAATGTCCGGTAATCGTACTATCTGATCTTCAATTATCTCTTGGGAAACAAACCGTAGAACCACTGGATGTTTCGAAAGTGGAAATTAGACGCGGTAAGCTTGTAACGGAAGAACTTCCGGAAATTGAAAATAAAGGGTATTTCAAACGTTATGAAGTTACAGAAGACGGTATCTCACCACGTACAATTCCAGGAATGAAAAATGGTATTCACCATGTAACTGGGGTAGAGCATGCTGAAACTGGAAAGCCTTCTGAATCATCAGCGAATCGAATTGCTCAAATGGATAAACGTTTCCGTAAAGTAGAAAATATTCGATTTAACACGCCAGTATATAAAAATGCACCACATGAAGATCCAGATTTATTAATTGTCGGATTTAACTCTACGCGCGGCGCCATTGAAGAAGCAATGGTTCGTTTAGAAAATGACGGTATGAAAGTAAATCATGCCCAAATTCGTCTAATTCATCCATTCCCAACAGATGAAGTTTTACCTCTTGTTCGTTCTGCGAAAAAAGTAATTGTTGTGGAAAACAATGCAACCGGACAATTAGCGAATATCATGAAAATGAATGTTGGTTTTGCTGAGAAAATCACCAAATATGTTAAATATGATGGAAACCCATTCCTACCACACGAAGTTCATTCAAAATGTAAGGAGTTGTTCTAAATGGCCACTTTTAAAGATTTTCGAAATGATGTTAAACCGAACTGGTGCCCTGGCTGTGGCGACTTCTCCGTACAAGCGGCAATGCAACGTGCGGCAGCAAATGTTGGTTTGCAACCAGAAAATTTAGCAGTAATTTCAGGAATTGGCTGTTCTGGTCGGATCTCTGGTTACATTAATTCTTATGGATTCCATGGAATTCATGGTCGTTCTCTACCAATAGCTCAAGGGGTTAAAATGGCCAATCGTGATTTAACAGTTATCGCCTCTGGTGGTGACGGAGATGGCTATGCAATTGGGATGGGACACACGGTTCATGCTATTCGTCGTAATGTCGACATTACTTATATCGTTATGGATAACCAAATCTATGGCTTAACAAAGGGGCAAACTTCTCCACGTTCAGCTGTAGGCTTTAAAACAAAATCTACGCCAATGGGATCAATCGAACAATCGATTTCACCAATGGAATTGGCCTTAACTGTTGGAGCAACATTTGTGGCGCAAAGTTTCTCAACTGATCTAAAAGACTTAACTGCCTTAATTGAGGCAGGCATTAAGCATAAAGGTTTTTCATTAATCAATGTATTTAGTCCATGTGTAACCTATAATAAAGTCAACACATATGACTGGTTTAAGGAAAATCTTACGAAGCTTAATAATGTGGAAGATTATGATCCTTCAAATCGTGAAATGGCGATGCAGACTTTAATGAAGCACAACGGTTTAGTGACAGGGCTTATTTATCAAAATACAGAACGTCCATCTTATCAGGAATTACTAACAGGATATTCTGAAGAACCACTAGTAGATGCTGAATTAAATCTTGATCAAGCACACTTTGATAAACTTGTTGCTGAGTTTATGTAATCTATGATAATAAACCCGCGGAATATACTTCCGCGGGTTTTTATATTATCTTTCTTTCATTCTCAAGCTAAGTATTGCTTGAGAATTATTTTTTGGGCTATTTTGAAATGAAGATATAGGTCTTTAAACAGGCGTCCTTACTGGGATTTCTATTGTTTTCATTCCCGTAAACCTTTATACTATAATAATGTGCAGATCATGCTCATGTCTTAAATTCTATTTATAGGTAAAAATTAACATTAGGAAATCTATTAGAGCCTGAGATGATTTTTTTAAGAAAGGGGATTATCAACGAATGAATGAAAAACAAAGATTAGAAGCCCAGCAAGTAGAAACTGCTAATTCTTCGGACAAAAAATCCGCCAAGGATTACAGTAAATACTTTGAACAAGTCATTACGGCTCCTTCTCTAAAAGATGCGAAAAAGCGGGGGAAAGAAGAAGTAAAGTATCACAATGACTTTGCTATACCTGAGGAATTTCGTGGAATGGGTGAGGGACGTAAATTTTACATCCGTACGTATGGCTGTCAAATGAATGAACATGATACGGAAGTAATGGCGGGAATCTTTTT
>NZ_CCAS010000056.1 GCF_000612625.1 Neobacillus jeddahensis | reverse complement strand
AAAGCCATTTCCTCCTGAGAAATTTGAAAAAGAAACGCAAAGAGATGGTTGAACGTGTCTTTGCAGATGCGAAAGAAAAGCATGGTATGCGATGGACAACCTTACGAGGTCTTAAAAAATTGTCTATGCAGGCGATGCTTACGTTTGCTGCCATGACTTTAAAGAAAATGGCAACTTGGACTTGGCAACCTGCTTGAGTGTGAGCCGAACTAGTTGATTGGAGCGGAAGGCGCTTGACTCCTGGGGGATTAGCAGGACAGGTGAGATCCCGCAGGAGCGTAGCGACGAGGAAGCTCACCGCCTGCCCCCTGGAAAGCAAGCGCCTGGAGCGGAAATCAACGTATTTTAACCGCAATCCTATCCAAAAATGACAAACGGCCTCTCGATGCCTTTTGTCGACAATCTGAGAGCTCCCATTGTCATTGGGAGCTCTTTTCATGATTTTCTTTAAGGATCACTTTTGACTTTCTTTTACTAAAAGCGGTTAATATGTAATTCATATACTTCTTCCATCTTCTTTTTCTATCAGGATTAGCACCGTATACATATCGATTCCAAGATAAATAGATCAGTTCCTCCAATACAGTAAACAGAAAAAATAGGATCGGAATCATATACCTAACTGACATTTCCAGGACCCCTTTCCAAAAGGATAATTTATCCTATTCGAAAAACGATAAAAGAAGTACGATCGATGTTAATAAGGATCACCAATAATTTAAAAAATCAGTGCCAAAATGGCACTGACGAGGCAAGACTAATTGGGATCCTTATATTTTAATGCTCTTTCACTATCCCCGTATCCTTTTGTTGTCGGATCCTGAACAATTCCCAATAAGGATAATAAAACAAAGATTGCATTAATAATTGTAACTATCGAATCTTGGATGGCATCCGTTATTTGAAAGTTAATCAATCCAGCGGAGTTCAAACCAGCAATCACCAATTGGGCAACAATTAATAGTTGCGACACAAATGCGATAACCCAATTCCTATTTTTGAAGCGAACTTTCCAGTTAATCAAATTCCCCACTCTCCTCCTACATTGTTGTCTCATTACTAACATATGACCGCTATAAAAAAGGTTGTCCACGAATATCACGGTTTTCCTTTTTTTTCAAAAGAAAAAACAGGTACCGACTCGGAACCTGTTTTTCTATTACACCTCTCTGCGCATGGCTCTTAGCACATCTACACGTGTTGCCCGCTGTGCTGGTCGCAATCCCGACAGAAGTGTTACACCATAACAAACAAATGACTACACAAATGATCGGAAAAATTAACGGAATTTCACTAAAGGTGACATTCAAATTAGCTTCCTCACAAAATGCCTGTTTAATAATGAGAGGTAGGGCGAAGTTGACTGCAATGCTAATTCCGTATGAACCCGATTGTTGAAACGGTTTTTTTCATTAAATTGCTTTCAAAGAAACATACTTTTATTGGTCTTTTTCTACGAGAAAAATTATAATAGATAAATCGAAAAGTTCTTTTTGAAAGTTAGGAGATAGCATGGAGAAATTACATCCATTTCGAGAAATGGTCATCCGTTTTTGGAAAAAAAAACATCTAACCCAAATTATCTTATTAATCATCCTTGTTGTTGTTTTAGCAACCATTCTTTATTTCGGTTGGCTTGCAACAAGAGCAAATGTCGAATCGCTCAAGCAAGGCTTAAGCCAGCCAACGGTCATATATGACAAAAATGGAAAAGTATCTAGCAACGTCGCCACTAATCGGACTGAAGGCGTGAACATCACAGAGTTACCAAAGTTTGTCCCTAATGCGGTAGTAGCGATCGAGGATGAACGTTTCTATGAACATGGTGGCTTTGATGTCAAGGGGATTGCCCGGGCCTTTTTCAGTAACCTATTTGCTGGTAGAATCACGGGTGGCGGCAGTACTTTAACACAGCAGCTTACAAAAAACGCCCTCCTTTCACCTGAGCGAACCTATAAACGCAAAGCAGAGGAACTATTTTTAGCCGTCAAAATGGAAAAGGTCTATTCAAAAGATGAAATACTACAAATGTATATCAACCAAGTTTACTTTGGCAGCGGAGCATGGGGAATTGGTAACGCCTCAAAACGATATTTTAACAAAAATATTAAGGATGTTACGCTTAGCGAGGCCGCTATGTTGGCAGGACTACTGCATGCACCGAATTATTTAGATCCATATCAAAACTATGATTTAGCGGTGAAACGCCGGAATGTTGTCTTAGCAAAAATGAAGGAACTTGAGATGATTACGGAAACTGAGTACACTACCGCTAAAAAAGAAAAGATTGAACTTGACGATGGCGGAGGAAGTGCGGTTGAGCGCAAATATCCATATTACGTGGATGCCGTCTTAAATGAAGCAATCTCAAAATATGGCATTACACAAGAAGAAATTTTAACAAGGGGTTACCGGATTTATACGGAAATGGACCAAAATCTACAAACAGGATTGGAAAATGTCTATAAAAACAACGCCCTATTCCCGCGAGCAAAGGATCAAACTATAGTCCAAAGCGGATCGGTTTTAATGGATCCCGCCTCTGGTGGTGTCCGTGCCCTTGTCGGCGGTCGTGGTGAGCATGTCTTCCGTGGCTTTAACCGGGCCACACAATTGCAGGCTCAGCCAGGCTCATCGATCAAACCATTGGCTGTTTACACGCCGGCTTTGGAAGAAGGCTATAACTATTCATCCGAGCTTGTCGATGAACCCACCTCGTTTGGAAATTATAAACCGGAGAATTTTTCAAAAACGACCCAGGGGAAGGTTGAACTGTATAAAGCCTTAGAAGAATCGTTAAATATTCCAGCTGTATGGTTATTAAATGAGATTGGCTTAAACAAGGGATTGGATTCTTTGAATCGATTTGGAATCCCTGTCGAAAAAGAGGACAAAAACCTGGCCGTTGCCCTTGGCGGCATGAGCAAAGGAGTCTCACCACTGCAAATGGCGAATGCCTTTACTGCTTTTGCAAATGACGGAAAACGTCAGGATCACCACCTCATTACCAAAATTGTTGGTCCTACAGGTAATATTATTGCCGAACGAAAGGCAAAGACGACAAAAGTGACCTCTAAAAAAGTGGCTGAAGAAATGACGTCGATGTTATTGAATGTCGTCGAAACAGGAACTGGCAAACGAGCTCGTATACCAGATGTTCAAATCGCTGGCAAAACTGGTTCAACCCAGCTTCCGTTTAGTAGTGTAAGTGGGACGAAGGATCAATGGATGGTGGGTTATACCCCGAACATCGTTGGTGCCATCTGGATCGGCTATGATAAGACGGACAAGCAGCATTATTTACCAAGTGAAAGCTCGTCTAATGTGGTCCCTATTTTTAAGGAAATCATGTTGGAATCCTTGCCCTATCTGCCAAAAGAAAATTTTGAGGTAGCTTCAATCAATGCACAATTGGCTGGTGATTCTTCAAAAAAATCAGTCAATGAACAGGCAAAGGAAATTAGTAAGGAATTAAATGAAAATGCGAAAAGGATTGGGGCCACTATCAAAGAAAAAGCCCCTGAATGGAAAAAGAGCTTGGATCACGCCCTCTACTCGATTGGAAAAGTTGTGAACGGATTAGTTGAAAAGTTTAAATAAAGGGAAGAGTAGCACGCAATCGATGCGTGCTATTTTCATTTTAGATCAATAAACTTATAAATGGTACAGCTGTAACGGGTGGAGGTATTCCCCTGCTAATTTTAATAATTTTTCCTCGAGTTCGTGATGATAAGCAACAATAAAACAGGTAGAGGGACCAGAGGATTTACACACATCCACGTCGCTAACAATCATATCCTTACTCCATTTTAGCTTTGGAAAGATTTGATTCAACTCATACAAGATCCCCTTAGAGCCGACTGGCCAAATAATCATTTTCTTTTCCTTACATAGCTTGTGAAACAGGGATAGCGGTGCTACCTGATGTGCTTGTTGCACCACTTCATTTCCAATAAGCGGCAAACCCACAATCGCGAACTTCAGGTATTTCCAGTAATCGACCCTCTTCGTTTCAGCCCCTAACTTCTTGCCAATAACGACTAATCCAACGGCAGATTGCATAAGTGAAAAATTGCTTTCCGTACTACCCGTAATCAATACGTGGTGTAAATTCAGTTCATCCAACCCTGCTTGAATTCCTTTAACAAGCTCCTCCCATGGTTCATTTCCACAAAAGTTATGAAGGACGACCGAAATGGGCTCACCACCCGCTGCGATGCATTCCATAGCAGCAACTCTGAACGAA
The DNA here is from genome assembly GCF_000612625.1 of Neobacillus jeddahensis. Classification (GTDB taxonomy): domain Bacteria; phylum Bacillota; class Bacilli; order Bacillales; family Cytobacillaceae; genus Neobacillus; species Neobacillus jeddahensis. Next base: position 23,660 of record NZ_CCAS010000056.1, on the reverse strand, counting down.
TAATAGGCGACTGTTTCGTATGGGACATGGACATGGTCATCATTCTTCATCCCAATGGCTCCGCTGTTATCACTAGCGATAATTAACGTGTCTAAATCGTTAATAGGAATCGTAATAATATTTCTCATTGTTTTGCCTCCTGTTTAGATGCAGCAAATGAGATGAAGGTAGATAAGCGTGGGATCACAATCCAAGCGATGACCATATTCATGATTGAACCGATCAGTAATGAAGGAACAATCGACATATAAAAACCTATATTCATAATTAATATAAACGGCAAGGGAGCTATGAAAGAGTTCCCAATGATAAAGAGAGTGCTAGCAAAGATTTTCTTATTAGGTTTAAACAATATGCCAAACATCCACACAAGTGCAGCCATTTCAAACGCAATCAAAAAGTGCATGACTCCTAACGGAAAGCCACCTAATAATGCAGATAAAAGGTGACCGACCCCACCCACAATGGCAGCCGCTCTCCCCCCCAAAAGAGCGGCTGCCAATAAAGCTGGAAAGGCATCCAATGCTATACTACCGACGATGGCTGGGACTTTGATCATAGCGCCAACAGCTGCCAATGCCGTAAACATCGCCAACCAGCTAACCATTTTTCCGTTCACGCTATTCCTCTCCCTTGCGCTTCACATCCCTAAACACCTTCGCACTGCGGACATATTCAACATCCTTGACATTAAGGCGGCAATTGATGACTCTAGCTAAAGCAAAGAAATAGTCTGAGAGCCGATTCAGATACATTAATGCGACATAAGATGTTTTCGAGTCAGTCTTGACCAGTTTGACTACCAATCTTTCTGCTCTTCTCGTCACGGTTCGCGCAATATGAATCGATGCTGCCGGCTTGGTCCCTCCAGGTAAAATAAATCGTTCTAGTTCTGGTGCCTCCTCAATATATTCATCAATTTTCTTTTCCAAGTAATCAATTGATTCCTTCTGTAATTTCAATTCTCGCTTTTCCATGACATTTGCCAAATCACCGCCACAATCAAATAATTCATGTTGAATTCTCTCCAAATCTATTAATACATCCTTGAATAGTTCCTGATCAAGTTCTTGGATGGCCTGACCGACAAAGCAATTAACCTCGTCTACGGTTCCATATGCTTCCACGCGAGTATCATCCTTATCTACCCGTCCCCCGATAATGCTCGTTTTTCCTTTATCACCTGTTCTTGTATAAATTCTCATTAATAAGCTCCCCTTTTCTTAATAGTTTGGTTAAGTCCATACCAAATGACGTCCACTTTTTCTGATTGGGCTGCGATATCTTGATACGCCCAGCCCGTCACATCTCTCCATAGTCTATTTTCTCTTTCCATTGGAACAATTCCTTTTGTAATATCCGTCCCAATGACAATTAATTGTCGATCTTCCTTTCCGCTCTCCCATGAAAGCCAGTAATGTAAACACTGGTTCCAAATATCACGACACCTGGATGCCTCATGATTCATCGTTAGCTCCTTCAGCCATAGCTCTATCCCCTCCAAGATAATGACATCCTGGTCATTGTCTTTTAATTGTTCTGGGAGAGGTATATCATGATAGGCGGAAAGCCATACTTCAGGCCCCTTCACACAATATGTCTTGTTCACCCATGCTCGTTTGCCATTAAAGGCACCTCCAGTAACAAAGTGCACCGTTCACCCCTCCTTAACGCTTCACGGTCAAAAACCAGTTCAAAACCGTGATCATGATCGATCTGCCAGCTCCAAAAATCTTTATGTTCTGGTGCAAATCTAGATAGCAGGAACCGGATCACACCGCCATGCGTAATGACTGCACAACTGTTCATGCCAATGGTTAAACCGTCATCCGCAATCGTGTCCCAACCGGCTTGAACTCTTTCAGTAAATTGGGTAAAGGATTCACCATCAGGAGGGCAATGATTTACCGGATCTAATAACCAGTTTCGATAGTGCGGATCCCCTTTCAGCTCGTCGTAGGTCTTCCCTTCCCATTTACCGAAATTCATTTCCCGAAACTCCTTTAATAAATGCAAAGACTGATTCGAGAATAATTGGTTCGCTGTATCAATGCATCGCTGTAAGTCACTGGAAAAATAGTACTCATATCTTTTTGTTATTACGATTTCTTTAGATTCCGGACATATCGGCGAATCATTCCAGCCTAGATAAGCCTTCCGTTTATTTTCTTCTGTTATTCGATGACGAAATAATGCAATAACCACACGGTCATCCATAGGATCAGCTCCATCCCTTCCACACTTGCACCTAAAACATCACCTGAAATTCCGCCAAACCAAGTGATAGCTTTTCGGCGAAAAACAATCAGGCAGCCTGCAGCTACCAGACTGAGCATCCCTATAAGCAGAAAATCTGGATCTATCATCACTATCATAAAAAAAACAATGATTATATAAAAAGGGTATGGCCATAACGCCCGTGGTGTGGCTGCTCGTTGAAACATTGAACCTAACCCTTCCTGTTTGGCAGATTTCACTGTTAACAGCATTACCCCCATTACTGCTTTACTAAAAAAAGGAATCACCACAATAAATATATAAGTGCTCACTGTGACATTCATAGTACTCTCATAAATAAATAGAAACCGACAACTTATTAAAACTAAAACAGAAAGTACCCCAAAAGCACCCGTCCGTGGATCCTTCATGATTTCCAGTCTTTTCTCCCGATCCTGATAGGAAAAATAGGCATCACTCGCATCCATCCAGCCATCTAGATGAATTCCTCCTGTCAAGAGAATCGTCGCCAGCCATAACAAGAAGGCAACTGCCAGATGGGAAAACGAAGTCATTTGTTGACATACATAAAAAATAGCGACATACACAAATCCTTGAAATAAACCTAAAAGCGGAAATGCTTGCACTGCCTTTTTGAGATGAACCTGATCCATTGGTAATGTTAAATTAATGGGAACGGCTGTGAAAAATTGAAGATTAATCAAGAATCCTTTCCAGAATGTCATCATCTTGAATCCCATTGATTTATTAAATTTTTTAATAGATCCCATTTAAGATGGCTTCTCAATTGAAACGCGATATCGTCATATCTTTGATCTTTACCATCTTTCAAGAAATTTGCCGGCTGGCTAGGTAAACACTTTCGTATTCGCAGCATGTTTAACCATTGCATTCTCCAAACATCATTATGAAAAAGATGGTGAAGATATGTTCCAATGATTTGGCCGCCGGCTGCGAAATAGCCTTCCTCTACGCCATTGTTAACTAATAAAAACGGGCTGCCTTGTTGTAAAAAGATTGTCTTACCTAAATGAATTTCATAGCCTTCTACTTGTTGAGAAGTTGGTAATCCTGTTCCCGAATGAAACGTGCCAATCACTTGTTGTGTTTCTTTCTCTCGATAAAAGGTAGTGTGTGCCGGAATAATTCCCAACCCCCTCACAATACAGTTAGGGATACCTGTGTCGGAACCGGCTTCGTCTATGATTTCTTCACCGAGCATTTGATACCCCCCACAAATGCCAACAACATGTCCACCTTGCTCCACATGATTTTGGATAAGGTGATCTAACTGATTTATCTGTAAATATTCCATATCATTAATCGTACTTTTTGTGCCTGGAAGGATAACAGCATCTGGTTGTCCCCACTCACTCTTATTATCTACCCAGCGGAGAGACACATCATCTTCATGTAAAAACGGTTCCAAATCACTATAGTTTGAAATAAACGGATGACGGATTACAGCTATATCGAGCTTCGCTTCCTTGACTGTAGCAAATTGACTGCGGATGGATAATGAGTCCTCGCCATCAATCATATGATTCTCCACATATGGTAAGACGCCGAGAACCGGAATCCCTGTTTTCTCCTCAAGCCATTGAATTCCATCCTCAAACAGACTGAGATCGCCTCGGAATTTGTTAATGATCACTCCAACTACTCGCTGTCGTTCATGCGCTTCCATAAGATCAAGCGTGCCGACGATACTAGCAAATACCCCGCCGCGGTCAATATCCGACACAAGGATGACAGGTACATCTGCCAGTTCTGCCACCCTCATATTGACCAGCTCGCGATCCTTTAGATTGATTTCAACCGGGCTGCCCGCCCCTTCGATCACGACAACATCATATTCATCCTGTAAATGATTTAGAGCTTGTTTAATCACGTTGATTCCTTTGTCATAATAATGGTCCCGATAGCCTCGACCTGATAAAGTTTCCAGGGCTTTCCCTAGATAGACCACTTCTGCTTGCTGGTCTGAGCGTGGCTTTAATAAAATGGGATTCATCCATACAGTCGGTTCAATTCGGGCTGCTTCTGCTTGAATCCCTTGGGCCCGGCCAATTTCTTTACCATCTCTTGTAACATAAGAATTATTGGACATATTTTGTGATTTAAAGGGGGCAACCTTCACACCCTCATTAGCCAATAGACGGCATAAAGCCGTTACAATAAGACTTTTACCAACATCTGAGGCTGTCCCTTGAATCATGATCCCTCTCATCGACTCATTCCTTTCATAACTATTGGAATCCCCGCCTCCACTAAAAATGCTTGATCGGCTTCGTTCACCAAGTATTGATGAATTTGTCCTAGTATTCGGCTGTACATTAACACGAGGTTAGATTCTGATACTGGCTCGAATAATAATTCGTTACTGACGACAATCAATGTACCTGCGCGATTATTAATCGACATGATCCCTGAGATTATCTTTTCTTTGACAGCGTCTAAAAAAAGCCCATCCCATTTGCACTCTGAAGAAAATAGTTCGTTATTTAATAGAGTTGTGACACAATCTAATAAAATGATATCCTGATTATGTAGCTGAGGAGCTAGCTCACCGATTCGAATGGATTGCTCCATCGTTTTCCAACTGTATTCCCCTGACCTCCGATCAAGCTGGTGTTTTTGGATCCTTTCTATCATTTCAGAATCGGAGGGAACTCCCGTCGCCAGGTAGATGAGTTGTTTGCCTGTTTCCTTTGCTATTTCAATTGCTTTCCGTTCGGCAAAGCTACTTTTCCCACTTCTAACACCACCGGTTATAAAGACGAGTGATGCTTGCGCCATATGGACAACGCCTCCATCAATTGATTGTTGTCTTCAGCTCCCTTGATCGCAAACCGAAGCCACCTTCCCTCTATTCCTGGAAAATTCATCGTATGTCGAGGAATCATTCCTCGATCAAGAAGAAACTCAAACAGCAGCAACTGCTTATCTAATAAAGGATCTCGCAATAAATAAAAATTAACTTCAGATTGTGTGAAAACATATGCTGATTGTTTAAAGAAATCAAACAGTCTCTTACGCTCGGAAGAAATAAAAAGCTGTGTTTTTTGAACAAAGGATTCGTTTTGTAAACAAATTTCTCCAGTCATCAAAGCAATGGTATTCGTATTCCACTGGGATTGCAGGCCGCGAAGTTTAGAAATAATGGTTGGCCAGGCAATTAAATATCCTAAACGAATTCCTGGAATGGCATACATTTTGGTCATCGAACGAATAATCAATAAATTTTCATACTTATTTATGTAAGGGATTAAGGAATCATAATCTATTAAAAAATCAAAAAATGCTTCATCTAAGATTACCAAGCAATCACACTTTTCACATGCTTCAATGATCGAGAGAATCGTTGATGTTTGATAATAAATTCCAGTTGGATTGTTAGGATTACATAAGAATAAGGCATCTACCTCGTCCAGCATCGAACAAAACGAATGAGGATTTAAGGAAAAATCGGGCTCCACTAACTGATGGTAAAGGATTTCACAATGATTCGCCCGGCAAGCTGTTTCGTATTCTGAAAAAGTCGGTTCTACGATACAAACCTTTTTTCCTGCCATCATTCTTGCTACTAAAGCAATTAGCTCTGCTCCGCCGTTCCCAATTAATAGGTTATCAACGGTCGTCCTCTCAATCCGTGCAATTCTTTCCTTTAGCTGAAGGCCGTGGGGATCTGGGTACACCATGATTTCTTGAAAAAAGTTTTGCCACTGATCATTCAATTCAGGCGGCGGTCCAAACGGATTGATATTGGCACTAAAATCAATATAATGTTTTGGGAGCGTGCGTCCCATTGCCTCATATAAATAGTGAGGATTTGAGCCATGTGACGGCAAATTCAAAAGCTATTCCCCCTAACCATAAAAATAGTAAAAATAATCCTACCGTTTTCACCAAAATCCTATTTGCCTGTTTAATATGGTTCTTCTTGATCGGCTCCAAGGGGTCACCCATTTTGGCCCGATTTGAAATCATCCCTTTATAATAATTAATCCCGCCGAGCTCTATCCCTAATATGGCTGCAACAGCCGCTTCACCCCAACCGCTGTTTGGGCTCGGATGTTTTTTCGCATCACGGAATAAAATAGTCCAGGCCAGTCGATTACTCATTTTTCCCGGACGGTTCGCAACCAACATGAGCATGCCTGTCAATCGACTAGGAAACCAATTCATTACATCGTCCCATTTCGCAGAGGCCCAGCCAAATTCTTTATATTTCTCATTCAAGTGTCCGACCATCGAATCACACGTATTAGTGGCTCGGTACACCATCGCCAAGGGGGCCCCGCCAATAAGCGCCCAAAATAAAGGGGCCGTCACCCCATCACTGGTATTTTCAGCAATCGTCTCAATCGTTCCTCTTGCTATCTCCTCTTCATCCAAGGAATCTGTATCACGACCGACAATATAGGATAGTTTTTTTCTTGCATCCGGAAGATTTCCTTCCATTAAAGGATGATAGACTTCAAGCGCAGCCTCCTTCAAACTCTTTTGAGCAATGGTAGTCGAAATAATAACACTCTCCACGATAATCCCCAAAATGGGATGAATCTTATACCCTATCCATGCTACTGTCAAAACGATAAAAAAAACGAACAGGACTATAAACAGGAGCATCGCGACTCCCTTCGATCTTTTTGCCTTCTTATTATTCCACCTTTTTTCAATAAAAGAGATGATGGAACCAATCCAGCGGACCGGATGAGGCCAATTGGGTGGATCTCCTATTAGCAGATCAATCAAGTACGCAATCGAAATAGAGATTAAATGGTAGACGATCATGTCTGTTTCCTCATACGAGACTTTCGAATCGCATCTGTCGTGCACTGATAAACCGCTTTACTAATTAGTTTCCCTAAAGGGGTAATCGTTCCGGCGAATTCTAGCCCTCGTCCGCTTTGTGTTGCGGCTATTAAGATACTATCTGTCGAAGTTCCAGTCGCAAGTGTCCCAGTCACTTGGTCGATCACTGCAAGATCATTCAGCGCCTTGACCTTTGCTTCCGTTGCGGTCATAATGCTTTGGATGAAAGCCTCCTCTGACAACTCACCATTTACAAATATCCATGTATTAATCGTTCCCGGGGTCACTTCAAATGAATGGAGCTCACTTTTGGATGCATCAATGGCATTACTTACCCCCGCTGTCACAACCACAAATATCGAAAAGTCCTCATGAACAAACCGTCTGAATACAACATCTTCTAGCATGACGGCTGTCATCATGCCAACGGTCTCCGCTGGTTCAAACCCATGTGCCTTTAAAAAGGACGCCATTTCTGCGCGATGATCACTACATCGATAATCCTTGTCCACATGTCGGTTGACAAATGTTCGGTGCCATCCCATTCCCGAACCAATCACCCCTGACGACATCGTCCTTAATGGTATAGGTGTACAGACCTCGATCCATTTTTTTGTAACATGAACCAAAGATTCATCTACTTCCATTTTCTCTTCTTCCTTATACACTCTTGGCAATAAAGCCAGTTGGGGGGCAGCGACTTTAGGATGAGCATGTTTTTGAATGTCTGTATGGTAAACATCGCGAATCCGCTCTTCCCGTAACACCTCGTTTGGAATATGATCGATTTGAATCATTCCTTTTTCGAGAAGGAGTAAGCGGTCACAATAGAGACCAGCAAGATTTAAATCATGAAAAATGGAGATGACTGTTAAACCATTTTCTGTTGTCCATTCTTTTAGGAAATCTAGTAATTCCTTTTGATACGACAAATCCAAATGGTTTGTTGGTTCATCTAAGAGGAGGATTTCCGGCTCTTGAGCCAATGCCTGAGCAAGAAAAACCCGCTGCTTTTCGCCGCCTGATAACTCCTGAATATTTTTATGTTGAAAGGTAGTGACGCCAATCTGCTTCATCACTCGTTGGACTATCTCTTCGTCCTCGCTATTCCACGTATGAAATAACCCTTTCTGATGAGCGTACCGTCCAAGCGAAACCGTTTCTTTTACCGTATAAGAGAAGGTTTGGGAGGAATGTTGTGAAAGGACGGCGATAATTTTCGCCAGCTGTTTTGGCTTATATTCCTGCAGGCGTTTTCCCCTAATCGAAATCTCCCCTGATTGGATGGGTAAAATGCCACTAAGCATTTTCAATAGAGTCGTTTTTCCGCTTCCATTTGGTCCAAGGATCCCGAACAATTCTCCTTGTTTGACCTTGAAAGAGACGTCTCTCAGAACAGCTTCACTCGAGTAACCACCAGAAACCTGTTGAACACTTAGCATATTTTAACCACTTCTTTCCATCCTCTTTCTTTGTAGTAGGATAATAGCAAATACAGGTGCTCCTATTAACGCCGTGATCACCCCAATGGGCAATTCAGTTGGCGAAATAATCGTTCTGGATATCAGGTCAGCTATAATTAAAAACCCGCTTCCTGTAATAATCGACAGTGGCAAAAGATGCCGGTGATCAGGACCCCATAACAATCTAGAAAAATGGGGAATCACCAACCCGACAAAACCGATGGTGCCTGACACCGCCACCGCCGCTCCTGTTAATATCGAGCCAGCTGTTAAAATAAGCAGCTTTCTTTTTTGAACATTTACGCCTAAATGCTGGGCACGCTCTTCCCCAAACGACATCGCATTTAATTCTTTTGCGTTAAACATAAGTAAGGCTGAGCCAATCACAAAGAAGGGCAAAATAATTTTTATGTATTCCCATCCCCGCATCGATACACTCCCTAACAGCCAACCAATAATTTGCCTGAGTTCATCTCCCGTTAGTGCAATCATGAGGGAAATAATCGCCCCTAAAAAGGAGCTAAATATGATCCCCGTTAATATAATCGTTTCCACTCGCATCGAACGCTCGATTTTGCTGGCAAAGGTAAGGACGAAAAAGATCGTCACGATTGAAAAAAGGATACTGAGCAATGGTAAGGTGAAGGATCCCACATACGGAATCGAAAGCTGAAAAAACAAGGTGAGAACCGCTCCCACTGATGCACCAGAGGATACCCCTAATGTATAGGGATCGGCTAATGGGTTTCTTAGCAGCCCTTGAAAGGCGGCCCCTGCAATCGCAAGAGACGCCCCGACAAGTCCTGATAAAATCACCCGAGGCAAACGAATATCTAAGACAATACTCGAATACATCGGATCAATTTGATCTAGTGAAATAAACCCAAAAAGCTTCGCACTAATAATTTTCAAAATAGTTAACATCGGAACAGATACCGTTCCAATTGAAATACCTAATAAAATAGACAAAATAAGGAAAATTCCCGCTAATAGATAGGCCAAGTATCTATTATTTAAAAACGTCTGGATAAATTGCCTTTGCAAGATCTTCTACTCCTTCAACGATTCGAGGGCCTGAACGTGTCACCTGATCAGAATCGACATCAACTACTTGCTTATTTTTTACCGCGCTGACATTTTCCCAGCCTTGTCTCGCTAAAACTTGGTCACTAGCATGATCAACATAGTATCCATAGGTCGTAATAATCACATCTGGATTCCTTTTAATCATCGCTTCCTGATCTATTTTAATCCAGCCTTCTTGATCATTGGCAATATTTTCGGCATTAATTAAATTTAGCATTTGATCCATAAAGGTATTCTTTCCTGGTGTGTAAATTTCAGGCGCAGGTGAAACCTCAACTAACACTTTTTTCTTCGTTTTAATCGCTGCAGCCTTGGTCTTGATATCTGCCAATTTATCCTTCATACCCTTGATCAATTCCGTTGCTTTCGCAGTTTCGCCCGTTGCCTTACCAATCATCGCAATGGAATCATATACTTGATCGAAATTTTGAGCATCATTTACGATTAGCACCGGAATCCCAGCATCCTTTAACTGCTGAAGGCCTGCCTCGGAATTATGAGCAGATGATGCATGCGCTAACACAACATCTGGCTTTAGAGAAATAATTTTTTCCAAATTTAGTTCTTGTCCACCAACTTTTTCTTTTTTCGTTGCTTCTGCTGGATAATTATCAAAATCGGAAACTCCGACCACTTCTTTATCAAGTCCTAACGCAAAAGCGATTTCTGTATTACTTGGGATGAGTGAAACAATCTTTTCAGGTTTCTTTTCGATGACAACCTTTTTATCTGCCGCATCTTTAATCGTAACAGGAAATGTGCCTACTTCTGATTTCTTTTCGACACTGGTGTTATTTTCCTCTTTGACTTGATCTTTCTTTTCTACACAACCTGCCATAACTCCAACCATCAATATGACTGCTAATAGGAGCGAATACCATTTCTTCATAATTTCCCCTGCTTTCTCTATATGTAACAAAAAATAAACCCTTCTTGCGCTAAACAAACACGCGCGAATAACAACAAAAAACATCTCCACAATGTAATGGAGATGTTGGGTGATTAGATTCAATTACTAACGTAAAGTAAAAAGAGTCTAGCCTTCAACACCTTCCTATCCTCGTAGGTTTATTGGCGCACAAGAATTAGGCAGGTTTCCTGGCTCATGTTCATCGCTTCCTATGCCTTCCCATCAAATTTGACAGTGACATGTTATAGGTTGCTCCCATTTACAGTGGCGGGACCGCGTTGGCTTTTTACCAACTTCCCTTTTAAGCTAAACATCTTTCGAGAAGATTTTAGCACCTAATTTAAAGAATATTTTTTGTTTCTTCTATTATAAAAAATGAATAGTGTTTTGTATATGTTTTTTGGTAATAATTATCTTTCCTTTAGATGATGGATGTCGAAAGTAATCGAACCATTAGCATCCTGATCAGCTGTCATCTTCATTTCAATTGATAAGTTTATTGCTCAATATTCCGACATAAATTTGCCATTTCGATGGCAGCAGTGGCAGCATCCCAGCCTTTATTCCCTGCTTTTGTTCCAGCACGCTCAATCGCTTGTTCAATCGAATCTGTTGTAAGTACGCCAAAAATAACCGGAATCCCCGTAGCTAAATTCAATGCAGATACCCCCTTCGCCACTTCGTTACAAACATAGTCAAAATGAGGAGTGGAGCCCCGAATAACTGTGCCAAGTGTGATCACAGCATCATATTTTTTACTTGTTGCCATTTTCTGAGCTATAAGAGGAATTTCAAATGCACCAGGAACCCAAGCAATATCTACGTCCGTTTCCTCTACCCCATGTCGTTTAAGGGCATCTTCGGCACCGCCTAATAATTTGCTAGTAATAAATTCATTAAATCGTCCAACAACAATCCCTACTTTTAACCCTGAACCTACTAAATTTCCTTCAAAAATATGTCCCATGTTCATACCTCCATTTATTTTTTTCGTGTTACTATTGACTGTTAAAAATTTCACCTTTTAACGAGATGGCAAATTATATAAGAAACTGAATCTAAACCTCCCGTTTAACAAGGTTTTCCTTTTTTTTTCTGTATTCAATCAAATCTTTTATCGTAATCATCTTAACGTTTAGTTCATCGGCAATGAGCCGTAATTGTGGAACACGGGCCATCGTTCCATCTACATTCATAATTTCACAAATAACACCGGCAGGCTTTGCTCCACATAATCTAGCGAGGTCTACTGCTGCTTCGGTATGACCTGTTCTACTCAACACTCCTCCTTTTTTAGCGATGAGCGGAAAAATATGTCCAGGTCGTTTAAAGTCAGCAGGTTTTGACTCAGGATCTAACAGGCTTATGACTGTGGCTGACCGTTCAAAGGCTGATATCCCTGTCGTTGAAAACTTGTGGTCAATACTTACGGTGAACGCTGTTCCATGTGGATCTGTGTTATTAGTGACCATCGGGAGTAAGTCCAGCTTTTGCGCTAACTCTTCTTCAATTGGCACACAGATCAATCCCCTGCCGTGTGTAGCCATAAAATTTATTACTGCCGGGGTCGTTTTTTCAGCAAGAGAGATAAAATCCCCTTCATTTTCACGATCCTCATCATCGCAAACAATGATGACCTTTCCTTCCTGTAAATCTGCTAAGGCTTCATCAATTGTATTAAACACACTTCTCACTCCTTTGTAGTGGTCAATCGTCAATCCATGCCAGACTTGTACTCAATGGGGATGATATTAAAAGAAACCATTCTCTTCTAAAAATTTTTCCGTAATTCCTGATGTTTCCTTTTGCTCAGGATTATTTGATAGATTTTTTATAAAATTTCCAACATATTTTCCAATCATATCGCATTCCAAGTTTACGATTTCACCTGAGCCCTTTTGTCCCAATATCGTTTCCGACAAGGTATGCGGAATTAACGAAAGCGTAAAACTATTTTCTGATACCCTGAAAACGGTTAGGCTTGTCCCATCAACCGCAATCGATCCTCTAACGATGACATATTGTAATAACTCTGGTTCTGCGGAGATTTCATAATATACCGCATTTTCTAGGGCTTGTTTACTTTTGATGATCCCTGTGCCATCAATATGGCCTGAGACAAAGTGACCGCCAAATCTTCCCCCTGCAGCCATTGCCCTTTCTAAATTAACCTTTGATCCCCGCTTAACCGTATGTAAACTAGTCGCTTTCACCGTCTCGGGCATTACATCTACGGTAAAATGTTTACCAGAAAAAGAGGTAACGGTCAGGCAAACTCCATTGACTGCAATACTGTCACCAAGATTCACATCATCCAAAATTTTGTTTGCTTCAATTGTTAATACATAGGACTCTCCAGTTCGTTTAATATTGGATAGTCCACCAATTTCTTCCACGATCCCAGTAAACATAATTGTTTCTTCTCCTTCCTTTGATCCGACATCTTTCTGATCTATACGAATAAATCTTACTCTCTTCGGGGATTGCTTCGAATCCAAGATAGGTGAACTAGGTCACACCCTTTTGAAGATACAAAAAGACCCTAAAGAACGTTATTCTTCAGGGTCTAAAAAAGACAATAGTAAATAAAGGCTTAAAATTAGGTATACTTTACCCTACCCATTAATCCTTTAATTTCCTTCTCCCATCCAGACTTTAACTGTCGGCCCTGGAGTTTCACCAGATCCACCGTGTAACAATATGTTACACGGGTCACGGACTAAGAAGCAAAAGCTTCATCACCGCCGGTTAGGAATTTCACCTGACCCCGAAGGAAAATATTCGAATATATTATTTATATGTTATTATACTTATTTCAATCAGTAAAGTGAAATGAAACAAACCTACAGAAAAAAGTAAGCAGCTTCTGAAAATTTTTGTTTACTGTTCCACATTATAAAATATAAAGAAGGAGCAAAATGATCCTCATTCCTTATATTTGCTTATTTTCTATAAGATTTTACAGGTAAATAGATATCAAAATAAAGATTACCTGCTTCATTTCGCTGTTTATCATCTTTATGGTAAATTGCAAGACTTAAGGCAGACTGATCTAGCTCATAGCCATAATCCTTCATCCAAGATAATACTTGAAGATATGTATTTTCTACTTCCTCTGGTGCTCCTTGATGAGTTGTAAACACATAGTTCTTACTTGGAATATTGAAACCAATCATCCCCTCTGGCAACACGTCAATTTTTTCCACAGGTTTTGTTACATAATAGGTAAATTCTGTTTCTCTTCTATGAAATGGAGCTATAAAAACAGGATCATTTGACTGATTTGCCACTTCCTCTAACCGATCTTCTAGTTTCTGGAATAAACTCGGAATAGTATGTACTTGTGAGTAGGTACCCGTCCACGATATCCCGACTACTTTTAATTCTTCTTTCTCGACCACCTGGATTCCCAAGCTAATCCCCCCTCTTTGTTCCATCATATTTTTTTATTTCTAATAATATCCCTTGAATTCCTACAATAATATTCGACCAAATCCAGTTTAATAGAAGAGAAGAAAAAAAGGTGTCGAAGTCTGTCATTTTGTTGAATTAAACAAACAAAATGGGCCATTCATATGATGAACGGCCCTGCTTTATTATTTCACTTCTTGAGGAATAGCTAAATTCAAACCTTTTGCAACCCGTTCACCATACTCAGGATCTGCCTTGTAGAAATGCTGAATTTGGCGAAGCTTGATATCATCTCTCTCAACTGGTTTCATAGCCCCTACAATGGTTTCTACTAACCGCGAACGTTCTTCTTCTGTCATCAAACGGTAAAGATCACCGGCTTGAGAATAATGATCTTGATGATCATAGGCTACCTGCTCAGCTACACCGGTAACTTGGAAAGCAGTTTGTTTATGCTCAGGTGCTTCTTGTGGACCGCCATAGCTATTTGGTTCATAGTATACCGAACCTCCGCCATTATTGTCAGAACGCATCGCACCATCCCGCTGATAATTGTTTACTTCTACTTTTGGCTGATTAATTGGCAGTAAATTATGGTTAGGACCGACACGATAGCGATGGGCATCGGAATAGGCAAATAATCGGCCTTGGAGCATTTTATCTGGTGAAGCCTCAATACCAGGTACAAAAGTTCCAGGTGAAAATGTTGCTTGCTCAACTTCAGCAAAATAGTTTTCAGGGTTGCGATTAAGTACCATTCTTCCTACTTCTATTAATGGATAATCCTTATGTGACCAGACCTTTGTAACATCAAATGGATCATATTGGTACGTATTGGCATCCTCAAATGGCATAATTTGAACATGTAGCCTCCACGCTGGAAAATCCCCTTTTTCAATAGCATTGAACAAATCCTCTGTATGGTAGTCAGGATTTTCCCCTGCTAATTTAGCAGCCACTTCATTTGACATGTTTTTAACACCTTGTTCTGCTTTAAAGTGATATTTTACCCAGACAGCCTCGCCATCTTCATTCACCCACTTAAAGGTATGACTACCATAGCCATTCATATGACGTAGTGTAGCAGGAATACCACGATCCCCCATTAAATAGGTCACTTGATGGAGTGATTCAGGTGATAAGGACCAGAAATCCCAGACCGCGTTTGGATTTTTCAAATGTGTTTTAGGATCTCTCTTTTGTGTATGAATGAAATCGGGAAATTTAATCGCATCGCGAATAAAGAAGATTGGCGTATTATTACCAACCAAATCATAGTTCCCTTCTTCAGTATAAAACTTAACTGCAAAACCACGAGGATCACGAACTGTATCTGCTGAACCAAGTTCACCGGCAACAGTTGAGAAGCGAATAAACATTGGAGTTCGTTTTCCAACCCCATTAAATAGTTTTGCTTTTGTATATTTAGACATATCATTTGTTACTTCAAAATAACCATGTGCCCCTGCACCCTTTGCATGGACTACACGCTCTGGCACTCTTTCTCGATTAAAATGGGCCAATTTCTCAAGTAGATGCACGTCCTGGATTAAAGTTGGACCCCGTGAACCTGCCGTCATTGAATTCTGATTATCCCCCACTGGTGTACCATTTCCTGTCGTTAAATGCTTATTAACATTACTCATTTAAATCACCTCTTAAACTATTTTTAAGCTTTAACTAGATTATAATATAATTCTGATTAAAATCAATACTAATTTATAATTATTTTAAACTAATATTGATTCTCACTTCCATCAACTTGTACCCACTATTACATTAGTATTAAAAAAAAATGCCGTTATTCCACATATAAGAAAAGAAATAACATTCGAAATTTTCCATTAAGTTCGGAAGGGCAGTTTCTTAAGTATTAATCAACAAGCATGTTTTATTTTAACTTTGTTAAAAAGAAGAGAATATTATGAGAGGAATTATTCATATAGGGAAAAATAGATTATAATGGAGTTAACACTTATAAAGGAGGATTTTTCATGAGTGATGTAAATACAACAAACCAAAATGAAGAACCAAAAAAGAAAATCAGCTTACAAGAAGCAATGAAGCAACAGCTTGAAAATAAAAAAAATAAAGGTACTGCTGGGAATTCAAGTTTAAACAACACCCAGAATGCCAAAAAATTAAAGAGCCAACAAACGAAAAAAGTAAGTAATTCACGGAGAAAAATGGGTGTCTAACGGTCAGAATAGACAAGATATTCATCCAGGAATTGCGGTGAAAATCGTCTTAAAAGCAGATCAAAAAAGTGGAAAACTGACTAGTGGAGTGGTGAAAGATCTATTGACGAAGTCAAGTTTTCACCCGCATGGTATTAAAGTTAGACTAACAGACGGACAAGTTGGAAGAGTTAAGGAGATTCAAAGTACATAATTCTTCAGACAAAAATAATTTTTAGACTGATTATCCAAAACCTCTGCTTTTTTTGAGCAGAGGTTTTTTGAGCATTTAAAAAACAGACCCCGATGGAGTCTGTTTTTTTATTGGTTGGTCATTATGATTTACGAACGTTAACCGCTTGAGGACCACGTTGTCCATTTTCAATTTCAAACGTAACCTCTTGACCTTCATCCAATGATTTGTATCCTTCGCCTTGAATGGCTGAGAAATGAACGAATACATCTTCTCCACCTTCACGCTCAATGAATCCAAATCCTTTTTCACTGTTAAACCATTTTACTTTACCTTGTTCCATTTCTTTGTAGCCTCCTAGCATGTACCAAATACATGATTTTGCAAAATATACTTGCTCAAATATTTTTACCCAGATCTAACGGCCATATACACAGAATACCGAAAATAATTAAATTTTTTTAGCTTCTTTTTATAGAACCCATTTAGTGATGGCAAGTGCCACTCCATCCTCTTGATTTGTTGCGGTTACCCAATCAGCCGCTTCCTTCACGGAATCTTGAGCATTCCCCATCGCCACGCCAATGCCAGCTTCTTTTATCATCATTAAATCGTTTCGACTATCGCCAACAGCCATGACATTTTTCATTGCAATGCCTAATTTATTGCAAACAAATCCCAGTCCATTTGCCTTATTAATCCCAGCCGCATTGACTTCTATATTTTTCAAGGTTGAATTACTTAATTCAAATTCACCCTTTTCCTCAAGTTTTTTTAAAATGATTGCCCTCGTTGTATCATCTTCAATATTAAATCCAAATTTTAACCAGTCAAGATTATGTAAGTTATCAGGCATTTCATCATGCCAATTCCGTTCGGTACTGATTGCCCAAAAATTCGTTTTGTGCTGCTTAGTTAATTCCCACATCCATTGGATCAGCTCGGATTTCATGAGGTTCCGCTGTACAAGTTCCCGTTTCTCATCCCAAATCTCACTACCATTCACAGTTACTAAATACGAGGTTAGCTCTAAAGCATCGGCATGTTCTCTGCTTGTAAGCAACGATCTTCCGGTACTTAGAACGACGTATATCCCCTTATCCTGAGCGGCTTTTATAGCTTGACGATTTGCATCGGATATCTGTCCTTTATTATTTAACAGGGTTCCATCCATATCTAATGCAATTAATTTAATATCCACATCATTGATAAAATTATTGTCCATTAATCGTATTTCTCCTTTCATACATCCCTTATAATAGGTTACGCTTCTCCATATAATTTATCAAAACTTTTTAAGTTAACATAATATATTTATCGATCAGAAAAAGAATGCTCCTACTTATTTTTCTCAGGAGCATTGTCTATTTTATCGCTGATATTGAACACGATGAAGATTGGCAAAAATACCATCTTGTTCAATTAATTCATCATGTCGACCTTCTTCTGCGATCCCTTCCTCTGTTACGACCATGATGCGGTCAGCATTACGGATAGTAGCCAATCTATGGGCAATAATAAGCGTAGTTCTGTTTTGAGCAAGCTCAGTCAATGCTGCTTGAATCACCATTTCTGTTTCTGTATCGAGGGCAGATGTTGCCTCATCTAAAATCAAGATTGGCGGATTCTTTAAGAACATACGCGCAATGGCAATCCGCTGTTTTTGGCCACCCGAGAGCTTCAAACCACGTTCACCAATTTGTGTTTCATAGCCATTTGGCAAGGAGTCAATAAATTTTTCGAGATGAGCTCGTTTTGCAGCTGAAATAATTTCTTCTTCTGTTGCATGAAGTTTGCCATAAGCAATATTTTCTCTTAGGGTTCCAGTAAATAAAAACACGTCCTGTTGCACGATGCCTATTTGTGAACGTAATGATTTTTTCGTTAAGTTACGAACATCAACTCCATCGATGGAGATACTACCGGAATTCACATCGTAAAATCGTGGGATCAACGAGCAAATCGTGGTTTTTCCAGCACCTGATGGGCCAACAAAAGCAACAGTCTCACCCTCAAGTATACTCAGGTTAATATTTTCAAGAACCGATTTCTGCCCATCATAGCGGAATGAGACATTATTGAAAACAATGTTTCCTTTAAGCTCATCCATTTCAACAGCATTATCTCGATCCTTAACTTCTGGTTCAGAATCAATTAGTTCGATAAACCGCTTAAAACCTGCCATTCCCTTTGGATAAAGTTCCATAATTGCACTGATTTTGTCAATTGGTTTAAAAAGAACATTCACGTAGAGTACAAAGCCAACCAGTTCCCCATAAGAAAGCTGTCCAGTAAAACTTAACCACGCACCATATACAAGAACGATAATGGTAATCAATCTTGTCATCATGTAAATACCAGATAGACTAAAAGACATGACACGATAGCCACTCAGTTTAGCGCCGCGATAGCGATGATTATTCTTTTTAAATCTAGCAATCTCAAAGTTTTCATTTGTAAAAGATTGGACAACTCGGCTCCCAGAAACGCTGTCCTCCACACGTGCATTTACATCGGCAATGCTTGAGTACATTTGACTCCATGCCTTATTCATTTTTAAATTACAAACTACTACCAATAGCATCAAAAATGGCAATATCAAAATGGCCACAAATGCCAGTTTCACATTGATTGTCAGCATGATCCAAAAGGCGCCAATAAAGGTCATCAATGCAATAAAGACATCCTCTGGGCCATGGTGGGCAAGCTCTCCTAAATCGAACAAGTCATTGGTAATTCTCGACATTATATGACCTGTTTTCGTATTATCAAAGAATCGAAATGATTGTTTTTGAACATGCTCGAAAAGTTCTTGTCTCATATCCGTTTCAATATCAATTCCAAGCTTATGACCCCAATAATTAACGATATATTGTAAAAAGGTACTTAATAAATAAACCACGAATAGTCCAATACTCACAGTAACAATGGTTTGCCAATCCTCTCCAGGCAGTAAATCATCAATAAACCAGCTTACTGCTAGTGGGAAGGCTAATTCAAGTAAAGCAACAACGACAGCACTACTAAAATCTAGGATAAATAATCTTTTATGTGGCCGATAATAGGAAAAGAAACGCCGAATCATATCAAAACTCCTTTTTCGTAATAAAAACGCAAAACGCTTGGACAAAGAATCCAAGCGTTTGTTTTTGTCAGATTAATGATGGTGGTGATGTCCACCCTTTGATGGATTGGTAATTAACCATTCCTCTTTAGGGACATGGAAGTATTGAATCCACACACCATCAAGATTTTCATCATTTTTATCAAGGATGAAATCAATTCCCTTATCGGTTTTAACCACTTCATCATTATCTGTTGGTGTGTCAAGCATTAAATCATAATGTGCATGATCTCCATGGATACTTGTGACATATACACGGAACATTTTTCCGTCTGATTGCTCTTGTTCTAACATTTGTTTCAATGCTTTAGCTGCATTACGATTAATTTTTACCTTCATTATATACTCACCTCTATTATGTAATCCTTACCATTATCCCATGTTTAGACAAAAATAGACAAGTTTAATTGTTTTCACATCCTTTCGAATTAATTACCATTAATATCCCATTTTAGCATTTTAAATCCTTAACAAATTTGTCACAACTTTTTTCAAAAAGCTATATTAACATCATAGTAATGTTGTTAATATTGTGTTAAGGAAATCAAACAGACTACTTACTATTAACTAATAATTAATGTAAATTTGTCTCTTCCTGGTTATTAAAAGTGTGAATGTCCGTTTTTGTTTGTGAACGAATTCACGAACTCTTTGTGAAAAAATGTACAATTATTGGAGGGAAGAAATAGAAATGTTGAAAAAGAAATTATTCGTTCCACTTTTTTCCTTGCTGCCGATACTCCTCTTGAGCGGCTGCGATTCAAAAATGGTGGTGTTTGATCCAAAAGGTCCTGCGGCTCGAGAAATTCTAGACCTAATTAATTGGTCATTAGTCTTTATGCTCCTTGTTGTTGTCGTCGTTTTTGGGTTATTTGGATATATTGTTTGGAAATATCGTGCAACGTCTAAGAATATAGGTTATGAGCCTCCTGAGGAACATGGAAGCACCAAATTAGAGATGATATGGACGTTTATACCTATTTTAATAGTAATTGCCCTTACTATTCCAACGGTGAAAACCATTTACAAGCTTGAAAAAGTACCTGAGGGATATGAAAATAAAGAGCCGATTACGATTAATGTCACCTCTGCTGACTGGAAATGGATTTTTAGCTATCCCGAACAAGGCATTGAAACAGTTAATTATGTGAACATTCCTGTCGGTACACCGGTCAAATTCAAATTAACTTCTGCTGGTACTATGCAGTCCTTCTGGGTACCGCAATTAGGCGGACAAAAATACACGATGAATAAAATGGAAACCGAGTTATACCTGACTGCTGACCAAGCAGGAGAATTTTTAGGAAGAAATACAAACTTTAATGGAAAAGGCTATGCCGACATGGAATTTACAGTTGAGGCAAAGTCCCCTAAAGCATTTGATAAATGGGTCAAAGAAGTAAAAGAAACTGCTCCAAAATTATCAGAAGATAAATATTATGAGCTATTAAAACCTACCCATTTAGGTCGTCAAACCTTCACCGGCACGCATTTAGCTTGGGTGGATCATGGTAAGATGAATTCTAAAACTTACACAAATCCAGAATTATATGAAGTACACGGTGTCAAAGGTAAGATTTTTAACGAAGATGATTCGTCCAACGAATCAATGGATATGGATAAATCTAATGGAGGTGAAAACCATGGGAATTAATTGGCATGATTTTTTTATAGTTGGTAACCCGCTTATCTTGGGTTCCCAGATTGCTATCGGACTAACGATGATTGGAATCGTCGCAGTCGTTACTTATTTAAAAAAATGGAAATGGCTTTGGCAGGAATGGTTTACAACTGTCGATCATAAACGAATTGGGATTATGTATATTCTTGCTGGGGTCCTAATGTTCTTCCGTGGTGGGGTTGACGGACTTTTAATGAAAGCCCAAACTTCAAGACCGGAAATGAAATTTTTAGATGCACAACATTATAATGAAATTTTCACCACCCATGGCGTGATTATGATTTTATTTGCGGCGATGCCACTATTAATTGGCATAATGAACGTTATCATTCCTTTGCAAATCGGTGCACGGGATGTGGCTTTCCCACAATTGAATGCCCTAAGCTTTTGGCTATTCTTCAGCGGCGCTATGCTGTTTAATATTTCGTTCGTTATCGGTGGTTCCCCGGATGCTGGCTGGACAGCATATTTTCCACTCGCAGGGAAAGAATTTACTCCTGGTATTGGGAACAACTATTATGCGATTGCCCTGCAAATAGCCGGTATTGGGACACTAATGACGGGAATTAACTTCGTTGTGACGATATTAAAAATGAGAACAAAAGGCATGACCTTAATGAAAATGCCTATGTTTACTTGGACTTCATTTGTTGCGTCCATTATTATTGTGGGAGCCTTCCCTATTTTCACGGTTGCTCTTGCGTTGATGACATTCGACCGGATTTTTGGTACCCATTTCTTTACGTTAAGCGGCGGCGGAATGGATATGATGTGGGCTAACTTATTCTGGCTATGGGGTCATCCTGAAGTTTATATTGTCGTACTCCCTGCCTTTGGTATGTTCTCAGAGGTTATTGCAACCTTCTCAAGAAAAATGCTATTTGGCTATAAATCAATGGTTTTCTCTGTTGTCGGGATTGCCTTCTTAAGTATGCTCGTTTGGGTTCACCACTTCTTTACGATGGGTTCAGGCCCTGCTGTTAATTCGGTTTTCTCTATCACTACCATGATGATTGCAATCCCTACTGGGGTAAAGATGTTTAACTGGTTATTTACGATGAGAAAAGGTCGAATTCAGTTTACAACCGCAATGCTATGGGCTCTTGCTTTTATACCTTGCTTTGTAATTGGTGGGGTCACAGGGGTAATGCTTGCTATGGGTGCAGCTGATTATCAATATCACAACACTCTATTCCTAGTCGCTCACTTCCACTATGTATTAATACCTGGAGTCGTATTTGCAGTATTTGCTGGTCTTTACTATTGGTGGCCAAAAATGTTTGGCTTTATGTTAAATGAAAAAATTGGAAAAATCCACTTCTGGTTATTTGTGATTGGCTTTAATGTAACCTTTATGCCAATGTTCTTCCTTGGACTTGATGGTGCAGTTAGACGTTCTTACACTTACTCAGCTGAATCTGGATTTGCGCCACTATTCCTATTATCAGCGATAGGCGCAGTCATTTTAGCGATTGGCTTTGCTGCCCTATGCTACAACATTTACTGGAGCGCAAAATACGCTGACCGGAATATCTCTAATGACCCTTGGGATGCACGGACACTTGAATGGGCTACTTCTTCTCCTGCCCCATTCTACAATTTTGCAAAACTACCAGAAGTGAAAACACTTGATGCATTCTGGTATATGAAAAAGCATAATGAAGGATTAACTTTAAATGACAATGAAATTAAAGAGATTCATATGCCAAGCAATTCAGGCTTGCCATTCTACATGGCTGTAGTATTTGGAGTTGCCGGATTCTTCCTTGTATTTGAATGGAAGATTGCTGCTTTAGTGGCAACGATAGGAATTATCGCTGGATTGATTGTTCGGTCCTTCGATTATAACGATGGCTTCCATGTTACAGTGGATGAAATCAAACAAACAGAAAAAGCTTGGCGCGGTAATGATAAAGGGGTGAACAACCATGTCAGCTAATGTCAATACAGCCTTACCACTTGAGTACCAAACAGAGCAGAACCGGATGAACATTCTTGGCTTCTGGATATTCTTAGGTGCAGAAATCATCCTTTTTGGGACACTGTTTGCGGTATTTTCCGTTCTTAATGCAAGATATGCGGGTGGTCCAACGCCTAAAGATCTTTTTGAAATAAAAGACGTTATGGTTGAAACCATTCTTTTATTAACAAGTAGTTTCACATGCGGATTAGCAATCTATGAAATGCGTCGTAACAATCGCAACGGTTTATTATTATGGTTCATTATCACACTATTGCTCGGTGCAGGCTTCGTCTTTATGGAGGTTACTGAATTTATTCATTATGTCCATGAAGGTGCCACGATGCAAACAAGTGCCTTTCTATCAAGCTTCTTTGTTTTGTTAGGTACACACGGTCTGCATGTTAGTATGGGGATTGGCTGGGCGACGATGGTGATTATTCAAATTTTCCAAAGAGGAATAACACCAGTAACCGCTCGAAAGACATTTATTATCGGTCTTTACTGGCACTTTTTAGATGTCGTTTGGATTTTCATTTTCACATTTGTGTATTTAGCAAGGATGGTGTCCTAGATGTCTAATAATAAGAAAAACCGGG
>NZ_CCAS010000055.1 GCF_000612625.1 Neobacillus jeddahensis | reverse complement strand
TCTTATTTTATTAAAAGGAGGAAATAGTAATGGGATGGAATTTATATGAAAATTTAGCGTGCGCGACAGAGGAACTAGAAGGCGGTTAGTTTAACAAGAGGGGGAAGTCAGCATATGTTTGCAGTTCTAAAAAAATTGAGTTGGTTTTTTAAAGAAAATTGGCGGCGTTATGTGGTCGCTATCGCACTTTTAATTTTTGTAGGGATTTTGGAAGTCATGCCACCCAAATTAATTGGTATGGCAATTGACGATATTCACGTTGGCGGCATAACGGAAGAGAAGATTCTTCGCTATATTGGATTTCTTTTGGTCATCATGGTGTTATCCTATGGCATCACCTATATTTGGCAGCACAAATTATTTGGGGGCGCCTTTCTAGTAGAAAGGAAACTACGTTCCCGATTTGTTAAGCATTTATTAAAAATGACGCCAGCGTTTTATGAGAAAAATCGTACAGGAGACTTGATGGCCCGAGCAACAAACGATTTAAAAGCAATTTCCAATACCGCTGGATTTGGGATATTGACACTAGTCGATTCAAGTGTTTGGATGCTGACACTGCTAATGACAATGGGTTTTTTCATTAGCTGGAAACTAACATTGGCCGCCATTATTCCGCTTCCGATAATGGCCATTCTAATGAAAATTTATGGAAAAAGAATTCACGCCCGCTTTATGGAAGCTCAAGACGCATTTGGGGAATTAAATGATCGTGTCCTTGAGTCAATTGCTGGAGTCAGAGTCATTCGTGCCTATGTACAGGAAAAGGCAGATCGTCAACTGTTTCACCAATTAACAGAGGATGTTTATCAGAAAAACATCAAGGTTGCTAAAATTGATGCCCTATTTGATCCAACGATAAAAGTGCTAGTAGGGATTAGTTATTTAATCGGACTTGGTTATGGAGCTTATCTAGTTTTCCATCAATCCATCACATTGGGAGGCCTTGTTTCATTTAATGTATATTTGGGAATGCTGATTTGGCCAATGTTCGCCATTGGGGAGTTAATCAATGTGATGCAGCGAGGAAATGCCTCGCTTGACCGTGTGAATGAAACACTCAGCTATAAGGAAGAAGTCAGTAATCCAGCTGAGCCTATCGAGGTAGCATCCGCGGACCGGATAGACTATAAGCAGGTAACCTTCCGTTATCCACTGTCCAAAACGAATAATCTCGAGTCCATCAATGTTACTCTTCTTCAGGGGCAGACATTAGGAATTGTCGGTAAAACAGGGAGTGGAAAAACAACGTTTATTAAGCAACTTTTAAGACAGTATCCACTTGGAAAGGGAAACGTATCGATTGCTGGTGTTCCATTAGAGGAGCAGAACTTGAATCAGGTTCGCAGCTGGATAGGGTATGTTCCACAAGATCATGTGCTTTTTTCGAGAAGTGTAAAGGAGAATATTCTCTTTGGCAGGAAGGATGCAAGCGAGGCAGATTTAGAGACAGCCATTGATTTAGCAGCTTTCCGAAAGGATCTAGAAATGCTTCCGGAAGGACTTAATACCCTTGTTGGCGAAAAAGGGGTGGCCTTATCAGGAGGTCAAAAACAACGTATCTCCATTGCCCGAGCACTTATTAAAAATCCGGAAATCCTTATCCTTGATGATTCCTTGTCAGCTGTGGATGCGAAAACCGAAAAGAAAATCATAGATAATATTCGAGATGTAAGAAATGACAAGACGACGATTATTACGACACACCGCATGTCTGCTGTCCAACATGCTGACCAGATAATTGTCCTTGATGATGGGAACATCATCGAAGCTGGAACCCATGAAAAGCTGTTGGCACAAAACGGGTGGTATACGGAACAGTTTTTCCGCCAGCAGATTAACAATACAATCGATGAGGAGGTGACAGCATGACTACAGGAAGGCGTCTAGCAAGATATGGCTTATCTTATAAAAAAATAATTATCGCTGCATTAGTTATGCTGACTATCTCCGTGATTAGTGATCTAGCTGGTCCATTTATTGCGAAGAATATCATTGATCAGCATATTTTAGGGATTGAATCCTTATGGTATGAAACGACAAAAGGTAATCAAGCTGTGGAATATAATGAGAAATATTATAAACGAGAGAAATATTTTTCTCGTTCTGAACAAAAAGGAAAACCGATTCGCATTTTACAAGTAGGTTCTAAGTTTGTTTTTGTAGACCAAGAGCTTGCCTTTGATGGAGAAAGAAATTTACATGATGGTACGTTAACGGTTAAAAAGGATTCGGATGTGGTGAACTATCAAGCTATTGTGTTGAAAGGAACCGACCTATTAGCCTTTTATCAGCCAGAAATTCCAGGTATTTTCAAGCTGATCGCCATTTACTTTGGGCTATTAGTAATATCAGCGATTTTTCAATATGGAGAACGGTTTCTCCTTCAAAAATCAGCTAATCGTATCATCCAAAAAATGCGTGAAGATATATTTGCCCATATTCAGAGATTGCCCATCAAATATTTTGACAACCTGCCGGCAGGTAAAGTGGTTGCCAGAATAACCAACGACACTGAGGCAATACGGGAGCTGTACGTGACGGTATTGGCTACATTCTTTACTAGCAGTATATATATTACAGGCATTTATGTGGCCTTGTTTATCTTGAATATGAAGCTAGCGGCTATTTGCCTGTTGTTACTGCCTATTCTTTACGCATGGATGTTAATCTACCGAAAGTTTGCTTCTAAATACAATCGAGTCATTCGTTCAAGAAATAGTGACATTAATGCAATGATCAATGAGTCCATCCAAGGAATGAGTATTATTCAGGCCTTTAGTCGTGAGAAAGAAACAAAAGCTGATTTTGAAAAATTGAATCATGAGCATTTTATGTATCAAAATAAACTGTTAAGATTAAATGCATTAACTTCACATAATTTAGTTGGGATATTAAGAAATCTTATTTTTGTGACCTTTATTTGGTATTTTGGGGGGCAAGCGCTCGTTCCTTCTAGTATCATTTCCCTTGGTATGCTCTATGCTTTTGTCGATTATATCAACCGACTTTTCCAACCTGTTCAGGGAATTGTCAATCAATTGGCGAATTTGGAGCAGGCGCTCGTGGCGGGCGAACGAGTGTTTAAGCTGCTTGATGAACCAGGAGTGGAGGTCAGTAATGAACAAATTCCCCGCTACGAAGGGAATGTTCGCTTTGATCATGTCTCATTTGGCTATAAAGAAGGGGAATATGTCCTTAAGGATATTGATTTTGAAGCGAAGCATGGTGAAACAGTTGCCCTTGTCGGTCATACAGGGTCTGGAAAAAGCTCCATTATGAATTTATTGTTCCGTTTTTATGACTGTCAAAAAGGAAAAATCATCATTGATGGAAAGGATATCGAAACCTTTCCTCGGCAAGCGATTCGAAACCATATGGGAATTGTTTTGCAGGATCCCTACTTATTTACAGGGACGATTGCCGCTAATGTAAGCTTGAATGATCCATCCATAACAAGAGAAAAAGTAGAGCAGGCATTAAAGGATGTCGGGGCCGAAAAGGTATTTAAGAATTTAGAGAATGGCTATGATGAACCGGTAATGGAGAAGGGGAGTACCCTTTCAAGCGGTCAACGGCAATTAATTTCTTTTGCCCGGGCGCTTGCCTTTAATCCAGCCATCCTCATCCTTGATGAAGCGACATCTAGTATTGATACAGAGACAGAAGCGCTTATTCAAGAGGCGATGGATGTCCTGAAAAAAGGGAGAACGACCTTTATCATCGCGCACCGCTTATCAACGATTCGAAATGCCGATCAAATTCTTGTCCTGGATCGTGGGATGATCGTTGAAAAAGGCACACATGATGAACTAATGGAGAGGCATGGGAAATATTATCAAATGTATCAGCTTCAACAAGGTGGAACCGAATTAGCTGGATAAAGGTAAAAAGAGGGACTCCCAAAAGTTTTTTTGGAATCCCTCGTTTATTCTCTACAAAAATACTTTGTTAGATAGTGATGTTGGCTTTGTTTCTAATGAGGTAAGTCCAACACTTCTTGTTATTCTAAAAGGCGAATATTCACAGGAAGTTCACACTTAAGTTATTAAGATGTAATTTTTATCACATGCCACGCCTTCTTCTTATGCTATTTTATAAATGTTTAAGATGTAAAATTAAAATGGGGTGGGATGTACATGTCTGACTATTCAGTTGTGTTGGCAATCGGAAGCTTTCTAATCCTTACATATTTTATTGGTTATACGCTCATTAAATCATAAGCTGCAGACAAATGTCTGCAGTTTTTTTAGCAATTATGTTTGATAAATTTGATAAAAATGGAAATATATATATAAGGAATTAGGAGGTGGGATATTAATGGAAAATTATAGACCGGAGAAGGATACACTTGGTGAAGTTTTTGTACCATTAGATAAATATTGGGGGGCGCAAACACAGCGGAGCAAGGATAATTTTAAAATTAGTGCTGAAAAAATGCCAATGGAACTTATCTATGGTTTAGTGTTAATTAAAAAAGCAGCTGCCATGGTGAATGCTCGCCTTGGAAAGCTTAGTAAGGCTAAGATGGAAGCAATTTGTGAGGTTGCAGATGATATCTTGAAAGGAGTTTATGATGAGCAGTTTCCGTTGCTTGTCTGGCAAACGGGAAGTGGTACCCAATCCAATATGAATGTGAATGAGGTCATTGCAAATCGAGCGAATGTCTGGCTGCGAAAACAGGGGATGACAGATCTGATTCACCCGAATGATGATGTTAATATGTCACAAAGCTCCAATGATACTTTTCCCACAGCAATGCATATAGCTGCATATAAAAAAATTACAGAAGAACTGCTTCCTGCTGTGCAAGAATGTAAACAAACATTACTTGAAAAAGAGAAGGCATTTTCAAGGATTGTGAAAATTGGGAGAACACATCTTCAGGACGCAACCCCGCTGACTCTTGGTCAAGAAATCAGTGGATGGAGGGCAATGCTTGAGAAAAACGAGAGAATGATCAGGGAAGCTAACCGCTATCTACTCGATTTAGCGATTGGTGGTACGGCCGTTGGGACAGGAATAAACGCTCATCCAAAGTTTGGTATTCTCGTGGCTGAGCAATTAGAGAACCTAATAGGTTATCCATTTCGCTCCTCCGAGAATAAATTTCACGCACTAACGAGTCATGATGAAATTGTTTATGTGCACGGGGCCATAAAAGCTTTAGCTGCAGATGTAATGAAAATTGCGAATGATGTGCGCTGGCTCGCGAGTGGACCTCGCAGCGGCATCGGTGAAATTCGGATTCCCGCCAATGAGCCTGGGAGCTCGATTATGCCTGGAAAAGTTAATCCAACACAATGTGAAGCGCTGACGATGGTCGCCTGTCAGGTGTTTGGCAATGATGCAACCATCGGTTTTGCTGCAAGCCAAGGTAATTTTGAACTAAATGTCTTTAAACCAGTGATTATCTATAATCTAATCCAATCGATTAGGCTCCTGACAGATGGACTTCGATCTTTTAATCAACATTGCCTAGCAGGACTAGAGGCTAACGAAGAAATTATCAGAGAACACGTGGAGCAGTCATTAATGTTGGTTACGGCCTTGAATCCACATATTGGCTATGAGAAAGCAGCTCAAATTGCCAAACTCGCTTTTAAGGAAAATATCACCTTGAAGGCTGCAGCAGTTAAGTCAGGATTTGTTACCTCAGAACAATTTGCTGACTGGATCAAACCAGAGAATATGGTATAGAAATCAATGAAAGCCCCCACCTATAAAGGTGGGGGCTTAGCCATATTATTAATTTGTAAAATTAGGTTTGTTAAAAATTAACGTTGGAACCCGCCAAGTTGAGACTCTGCCATTGCAACAAGACGCTTTGTAATTTCTCCTCCGACTGAACCGTTAGCACGTGAAGTTGTGTCTGCTCCAAGATTAACACCAAATTCTGAAGCAATTTCATACTTCATTTGACTAAGTGCTTGCTCGACGCCTGGTACTAGAAGTTGATTAGAGTTGTTGTTACTTGCCATAGTTGAATAACACTCCTCTTAATAAGTTTGGGGTCAGTATGGAATTGAACCATAAGATTGCCACCTGGCCTAACCCATATCGTAAAAGGTTATTTGCTTGTTGCTGTGTGTTTGTTGCTTTGTAATCTTTATTATGATTAATTTTTGAAGACTTATTCGAAGGATTAAATGGTAATTTATTACATTACATATGAAGTATAAGTTAACATAAACTAAAGTTATCTACTCAATAAGAGGGTGAAAACGATGGCGATCTGCCCAGTCTGTAATGGTTTAAGGGAACTTTATTTATTGTGTACAACTTGCGGGGAACCTATGTTGGAAAGCGGAAGATTAATGGATTTTTACGATGATTATAGTCCATACATGGAGATTAATTTGATGAGGCAGGAAGACGGTTACCCTGATACAAATTCAGGTCATAAGTGCCCGCATCTCTACCAATGTCCTGCGTGCCATCATGATGAAATTATTTTTATAAAAGAATAATCCCCATTAATGAATAACGGGGATTATCTACTATCTATTTAGTTTTCATTAAGGGTTCTAATTCTTAATTCTGTTTCAGCATCGAAGAAATGGGCTTTATTTAAGTCAAAGGCAAGGTCCAAAGTATCGCCAGGCTGGACTTCTGCACGTGAATCTAGACGGGCAACGAAATCTTGACCACCGATGCTAGAATAAACCATCATTTCTGCTCCAGTTAACTCTGCTACATCAACATTGGCTTTAATCTTTGTTCCAGTAGAAGCTTCAATGAATACAGGCTCATCATGAATATCTTCCGGACGAACACCAAGGATGATATCTTTTCCAATATACCCTTGCTCACGAAGGAATTTCATTTTTCCTTCAGGAACCGCGATGGAAGTATTGCCAATCACAAATTTTTCATCTTCCAGTTTACCGTTAAAGAAGTTCATTGCTGGTGACCCGATAAAGCCGCCAACGAACACATTTTCTGGCTTTTCATACACTTCTTTTGGTGAACCAACTTGTTGAATGATACCGTCCTTCATAACGACCAAACGCGTAGCCATTGTCATTGCCTCTGTTTGGTCATGCGTTACATAGATTGTTGTGGTATCGAGACGACGGTGCAACTTGGCAATTTCGGCACGCATTTGCACACGCAGCTTAGCATCAAGGTTTGATAATGGTTCATCCATCAAGAATACCTTTGCATCACGGACAATCGCACGGCCTAGGGCAACACGCTGACGCTGACCACCTGAAAGGGCTTTAGGTTTCCTTGTTAAGTAGGCTTCTAAGCCAAGAATTTTTGCGGCTTCTTGTACACGGCGGTCGATTTCATCCTTTGCGAATTTGCGTAGTTTTAAACCAAATGCCATGTTATCATATACCGTCATATGTGGATATAGGGCATAGTTTTGGAAAACCATGGCGATATCACGATCTTTTGGAGCAACATCATTTACTCTTTTTCCATCAATGAAAAAATCACCTTTTGAAATATCCTCAAGACCTGCAATCATTCGAAGGGTTGTAGATTTTCCACAGCCAGATGGTCCAACAAACACGATAAATTCCTTGTCTTCAATATGCAAATTGAAGTCTTGAACAGCGGTCACCTTATTGTCATAAATTTTAAAAATATGATCTAATTTTAATTCTGCCATTTGTAATTCCTCCCTGTGTGATCATCTTGTTACGTTTAGTTTACAAGGGTATGGAAAAATACAATATGGACATGTTGCACAAATAATGAAAACGCTTTTTTGGGCACTTTGTCATTGTTTGAAATCACTTTCAAAAAGCATACAAGTTAAGAAGATGGTAAAGGCACTATAAAAGTCCTTCAATCCGATTCCAGTCTTTTCGGTAAACTTATCAATTCGATATTGGAGCGTATTTCGATGAATATATAATTTTTTGGCCGTCAGACTAGCGTTTAAATTATTTTCAAGAAAAACCTTGATAGTTGAAAATAGTTCAGGGTCTTCCTGAAACACTTCAACAATTCCAGCACTTCCCCTCTGTTTTAATTCTAGCGGCAAGTAATAGGCTAAATACGCAGGGAAAACTCGTTCAAACGAAAAAAACTGGGTAGTGCCAAGTTTAGAAAGAGCAAAAGAAAAGTATTCCTTTTCCTGTAGATATTTAGCGCGAAGCTGTTCAGAAAAGAGGCAGGGCTTGCCCAGGTAAAATGTAATTTTTACATAAAAATCACTAGCTACCGTTTCCGACATCGAAATTAATTCTTCTTCCGAAAGGGAGACCTGATTTTTCTCCTCTATGACAATTCCACGGCTGCCATTTTCCCAAATAATAAGGACATCATCCGTAAAAAAACCTTTTAACGCAGATTCAATTTCCACTGGGTTCGTGTCACTTCCATGAATGTGGAACTGAATAAAGCGAATAGAGGTATCTGAATTTGTTTGTGGAGACGGACCATCTAAAAGTAAAAAATCATACCATCTCTTTGCAACAGGGGGGAGATTTGCTGCTTGATATTCAACCAATTTATAAATGGTGGTGAGAAGGATGAGTTCTTTTTCACTTACTTCAGTTTTCGGAATGCCAATCCCTTCGTTCTCAGACTCACTCCAGAAATAATAAAATTGTTTGGATGGTTTCTCGGGCTGGTTATGAAACAAAATGGAATCTTTATATATAGTCAATAATTTTCTTAGCATTAGGCTATTCCCCATTATCAAAAGATTTTCTAAGTAGATGCTTATATTATACCAATAGTGGTGAGTGGCAAGAAATAAAATTGGCTAGTCACTTTGTATAGTGACTAGCCAATTGATGGGCACGATATGTTAATTGCACTCATAGGGGGGCTGTTCATCTGGAAGTTCGCGGGCTTCCTCGATATTGGTTGTATCATGACGAGCATGAACGGAACCACCTGACAACCCCTCATTGATCATTCTGTCTACATCGACATAAGCTTTATCTCTGCCTTCAAATGCAATGTCTTCCTGGATTTGTTTTTCCTTATCTTGTTTCAAGAACCTCAATCCTTTCCGTTCATTCCCTTTAGTTTGCGGAAAGGCTAGATTTTCATGCAATTTACGTAATTCCTTTCCTTATTCATAAACATGATAAAGCATTAATTCGTGGATTTGACTGGTTAATGCGTCGATCTCTTCTTGTTTTGGTGTACTTGCTGTCCATTCAATTTTCCCTGTTTGGTGATAGACGCCGGTATACCTTTGTTTCTTATAATAAAAGGAAAAATTCCAGCCCGGAATATTTTTATTCGCAAATAATGGCTTGAATTGGAAATGCATTAGCATAGACATAATCCCCTCCTCTGACATAGTCACTATATAGCTTACCTTTAAGTAGGGCTTTTTTAAATAAAATTGTTTGTCATTTCAGATTATTTGTTAACTGTTGAAATAAATAGCAGAGTTGCTCAATTTTTCTTTCCTCAATCTCCGATTCATCAAAGCTCATGGGTTTAGAATTTACTTCGTAAATATAATACTGTCCCATTTCGCTTACGCCGGCATCAATGGAAAATTCGCCAAAATATCCGAGATGCTTCGACAGGGCCTTGCCTATCGGAATGACGATGGATTGAATGAACTGGTCATGTTTGCTGGACTGCAAGAGCTGATAGGGGAGGAGCTTACCCCCAGCTGGAATATGGGTGGTAATTCCTTGCTCCTGGGACTGTCTAATCCCAACTCCAGTAACGATATATTCATCATGGTTAGCATGGGCGAGGATTCGGAAGTCAAACCTGTGGCCATCATGTTCAGCCGATTGGATTTCCTCCTGTGCCAGATAGCTTTTCTCCAGCAGTTCGGTGCCCCATTGTTCCCAAAAATGAGAAAAGGAATGATAGTGTTCCTGTTTGTTAACCCCTTCAAGTTGAACTTGCTCGTTGCCGGTCAGCTTTATCCGTACGATCCCCTTTCCCTTGGAAGACTGCGTCGGCTTTAAATATAGACGCTTCAATTTTTTTAAAAAGGTAGACAATCCCCTTTTATCTTGAATGAGGATGGTTTGTGGTAAAAAATGTTGGAGGTACTCATGATTTTTCAATAAGCTAAAGAGTTCGTATTTATCAATAAAAGAAGGATTGAAAAAAGGGATGTTTTTTTCCTTTAACAATGAAAAAAATTGCTGGCAGCGTTCATTTTTTTCTATTTTTCGAAAGGGAATTCGATTATAAACTAGGTCAGGGTAGGGGAATCTGTCCTTTTTCCAGCTGTTACTCTCAGGGGAAAAAGTATAACCGTTAATAAAATCTTGCTCAGTCTCTTCAGGAATAAAGACAAAGCTTATCCCATTTAGCGAAATAAGCTTTTTTTGTAAGGCTATAAACAGTGGACCATTACCGGAAATAACGCCATTTTTTTTTCTTGCTGTCATAATGCCAATCAGTGGTGAAGGGGAATGATGTTTCATGTAAATAATTCCTCTGGATGTAATAATGATTGCTCGGTTAGAAAGACAGCAAAAGCGATCGATAATTTACGTGTGAGCAGATCAAATTCTCTTAATTCTGGGTGACTAAAAATGGACCTGCCGGGTTTGGAATTTGCTTCAAACAGCCAAACATCTCCGTTCCGATCAATTCCTAAATCGAACCCAATCTCGCCTATAATTCCTTCAATATTTTTGTCTAGTGCAGAGCTTAACAGGAGCGAAGCTTGGTGTAACTTCTCCGTATATTGATTACTTTCATCCTTGGAAAAAATTTCGCCCATTGTCTTTATATCTCCACCACTTCGGACATGGGTTGTGACACTGCCTGGTCCAGCAATTTTCGCTGCAAGTGCGGTTACATGCCATTGTCCGAATTCGTCTTTATTCGTATGGACGCGAAAATCAACGGAGCGCTGTTCGTTTCTAAGCAAATGAATCCCTTGCTGGACAAGCATTTTATCAAGTGATTTGTTGGCGAAAACGGACTGAAATAGTCGTTCTAAGCTTGTGTATTTTCGCAGTCGATTTACGCCCTCTTCATCTTGGTAACGACAATAATAATAGTCAGAAAGTTTATCATAAATTACCTGGTGAACTCCAAGCCCTAAACTGCCATTTTTGGGTTTGATGAAAATATGTCCATATTTTGATAGCATCGTCTCAATGGAAGAAAAGGACGTGAATGGATGCGTTTCAGGCAGATATTTTGTTATAGAGGTTTCTTGTTGAAGTCTTTCATAAATATCAAGTTTATTGAAAAAACCAGGATTATACCATGGGATCAGATATTCCTGTTGCAGACGTTCTCTCACCTTGATTAATTTTGGATTCTCTTCGCTTTTCCGATTTGGTAATCGGTCGTAAATGACATTTGGGAAGGGTACTTCAAGTGTTTTCCAGCCATCGTCATGAAAAAAGTAACCCTCGATTGTTCCTTTGTGCCAATCAATATGCTGTTCTCCAAAAACAAATGGCAGGGCACCAACCGTTTTATTCACTGCCAGTAGTTTGGAGAAAAACAATGTTCGTTCACCAATAGGTTGTTGGGGAAAACTCGTAAATCCAGCAGTGAAAATTCCGACGAGCGGACCGATATAGAGGAATTCGTTTTCTATAAAGACGTGCAGCGGGATTGTATAGGGAGGAAACTGGATCGCCTCCTGGATTTTTCTGCTCATAACAATTCGATCATTATGGTCGGGGTGGGGGAAAAAGTCTACCTCCAATGATTGTGAGCCAAACGCCATTTTTTTTATTTGTTGATTGTGAAGAATTTCAGGAGGACAAAAAACAATCATTTGATCATTTTGGACAATTTCAATGTGATAATGTTTTCTCATGATAGATTTTCCTTTCTTTTTGATCTGTCTGTGAAAGGTATTTGCCATAAAGCAATGGCGCAAGGTGAAGTTTCTCCTGTAAGTCTGGCAGGGTGTGTAATAGAACTTTTCTGCCTGGTTTAGAATTTAAATCGAGAATCCAAATCGAACCGTTTTTGGCTATGCCGATATCAACACCAATTTCAAATAAGGGCATAAACTCATTTTCTAGCAAATCTGGTAGTTTAGTAAGAATATAATGTAATTCCTGATGAATAAACTCACCTTTTACCGGCGGAAGGGAAGCTAACCAGTCCGTAAAGGTGAGGATGGTTCCACCGGCACTCAAGTTAGAGAGAATACCGCCAGTACTCCCAAGGCGAATGCCTCTACCCCGTTCACCCCAAACACCATTCTCGTTTTTTTGCAGAAGAATGCGAATGTCAAACGGCTGGTGTTCATTAGTTGACAATTCTAGGTATGGTTGTAAAAGATAGGCACGTTGTTTTAGTAATGAATGGAGCCATTGTGTAAGCTTAGCTTCGTTTGGAAAAATTCGCGAAATCATCTTCTTTTGTTTTTCTGTTTTAACATGATAAGTTTTCTCGTTTTTCTGCAAATAATAGATCCCATAACCCGCTGAACCATTAATTGGCTTTAAGATCATTTTTATATTTGTGAATAACTCCTTTAACACAATGCCCGGTTCAGTTACAGCCTGTGTAGCAGGTAAATAGGAAGCTAAAGTTGTAGAATGTAGTGCATTATATAAATCCAGCTTATTGGGTAATCCATAACCTAAAAAAGTAATATCTTTTCTGCTCTTTAACCAAGACACAATGGGCAGGCATTGTTTAGAATGTTCATCATCTCCATAGAAACAGCGGTCGTAAATTATAGATGGGATCGGTACTTCGCATTCCAACCATTCATTGCTGTTTGAATCATATTTTTTTCCGGTTACCTTTAGTGAATGGGGTTGAATAGTAGATGGGATGAACCTGAAAACCACCATGTCACATAGCTCAGCTCGTCTTGCTATCTCGTTAATATAGGAGGTTTCACTTTCCATCGTTAACGTCATGATTCCAAAAGTAATCAATTACAGCTCCTCCTTTTTCTCCTTTTTAAAAGCGAGTATTGTGCAATATTGGATAATTGCTTTGGCGGACGGTCTTATTTTTCCTAATCCATCCTCGAAATTTTTGGAAGGCTTTGAATTTACCTCAATTAGCCAAGGCTTTCCTTCTTGATCGACACCAATGTCAATTCCAAGTTCGCCAGTCATACCGTCAGAATGTTTGTCGATTGCGGTGGCGGTAGCGAGTGCTAATTCTTTCATCAATGCCAGTACTTCTAAAGATTGCTTGTCGCTCATACAAGTTCGTAACGCCAGTAACGGTCGTGTCATCGTACCGCCTCTTGCTAGGTTAGAGACAAATTCCTGTTCCGCTGCGATCCTTGCTACAGTAGAGGTCACCGTCCAATGATGCTGGCTATTTTTATGACAGAGAACCCTAAAGTCCATTGCACTCGATTGAGGCGATACTAATGCAATTCCTTGCTGTATAAGATACATGCGTTTTTCCATAAATGGTTGAATCTGTTGAGCTAATTCGGTGAATGAATAGTTCTCCCCTGAATGATTCCGTAGACTTGGTAATGAAGATTCAAAGGAATAATGATCGTCAGTTTCCTTTTTTATTTTTATAATATTTCTGCCTTGGCTACCGTGTATCGGTTTGAGAAAAACAGTTTCATATTCTCGAACAAAGTCATAAAGGTGCTCTAGGGAAAAAATTTTTGTGTTGGGAAGATAGGCAAGGAGTAGATCTTCATTTTGTAACTGTTCATACACTTCCCATTTAGACAAGAAGCGGTCATTAAAAAATGGAATCATGAACTGGTCAATTTTTTTCCGGAATTGCTTATATGGCTTCTTCTGCTCAAGGACTCTAGAATGAATACGGTTGTAAATAACATCAGGTATGGGAACCTGGGTCAAAATCCACTTTCCATTATTAAGAAAATATCCTTGGCTTAGAAATTTGTCGTAAGGAAATACGAAAAAAAAGCCGCCTTGTGCCGTTATACCATGATGAAGCTCCTCACAAAACAAATGGATGGAACGAAAGTGGGGGTCTTCATGGTTATAGTCAAGCGAATCTGTTAGTAAACCAATGACTGGACCAAGCTTTAATGTATGTGTATCAGCTGAAGCAAGTGCTTGGAACTTGTAGCGTTGGATGGGAAGACAAAATGCATGTAGCATTTGCTCAGGAAGATGAATTTCGTTATCATCCATGTCAACTGTTTGGACTGAAACTGTTAGTGTTTTCTGTCCGATTGAGATGCTTAATTCCTGGTGCGTTGTAAGGTGAAGGTCTGTAAATAATTGCTTGGAGATTTGCACATGGCTATCTTTTATTGTTAGTTTTCTAGGAACGATAATAACTGTGGTTAACGAAAAGGACATAATCACTCCTCATTTGCATTAATCTTTATAAATGACCTATCCAAGTTTTTAGCGGTCAGTCCACTAATAGGAACCACTAAATAGGCATTAGTTGATATAAGTAATGTATGAGAGAGTTAATGGGATGGTGATTTGAACATTCTCGCATTTAAGCGAATAGTTTGTTATAGTTGTTAAGAATTATTTATTAAAGTAAAAGGAGTGACTTTCAATCATGGCAGTTAATTTATATGATTCCGCATATGCGTTGGAAACTGCAATCCGTCAAAGCGCAGAGTATACACAATTACAACAGGCCTATAAAGAAGTCAATGCAGAACCACAAGCAAAACAAATGTTTGATCAATTCCGTCAACTTCAAATGAATTTACAACAAAAACAAATGATGGGGCAAGATATTTCTGAACAAGAAATCGAACAGGCCCAAGCGACCGTGGGACTCGTTCAGCAAAATGAGAAAATTGCTCGGTTAATGGAAGCAGAACAACGGATGAGCATGATTATTGGTGAATTAAACAAGGTTATTATGAAACCATTAGAAGATTTATATGGAAATATGTAAGTATGAGTGTTAAGCCTTCGGAATAGAACCCGGAGGCTTTTTATTTTCCTTCTAAAGAGGAAAGATGAAATGAGTGAACGATCTAAAAGGACTCCCCATTTGTGTTCTATAAATGCGTGAAAAGTCATAAAAGTGTTATAAAGGCAATTTCACCAAGAACAGGGGGCAACATAATGATTTATCGCTTGCTTGCGTTAAATATTGATGGCACGCTTCTTCAAACAAATGGGAAGATTCATAAGTCAACGAAAGAGGCAATTGAATATGTCCAGCAAAAAGGAATAGATGTAACGCTAGTTACTTCACGCAGCTTCCCATCAGCTAAAAAGGTGGCAAAAGCGCTAAAAATAAAATCACCACTGATCACACATCAAGGGGCCTATATTGCGGCTCCAGAAGAATCGCCTATTTATGTAAAAAGAATTAATGAAGATATTACCTACGATACCGTTCGTTTTTTAGAGGCATTACCCTGTCAAATTCGCCTCGTCCACGAACAATTTTCATTAGCCAATAAGTTAAAATTAAATAATCATTTATTAGCTAAAACTGTTTTTACTTCGGGAGATCCCGTCTTCTATTCCCAGCAATTTGTTTCTTCCCTAAGTGAGTATTTACATGATCAATCCATGACCCCTCCAAAAATTGAAGTTTATTTTGAGGATGAGCGTGATCAAAAGGACGCAATCAATGCGCTAAGAAAGATGTTTACCGAGATTGAAGTGATTGAGCTCGATTCACTGCGGCTAGATATTGTTCCTGCAGGTGTATCAAAATTAACGGGCTTATCCTATTTAGGGAATCAACTTGGCATTCGTAGAAGTGAGATGGTTTATATCGGTGATGGACCGGATGATATTCCTTTAATTGAGGCGGTAGGCCTTGGAGTTTCAATGTGGAATGCTAGTTTCGAAGTGAAGAGGGCATCTGATTGGGTAACGAGATCAGAAAATGAACAGGGTGTAGCTTATATGGTAAAGGAACACTTTCGCAAGCAACAGCCAATTGAGTTCTTACGAAAGATGAAAATAATTAAAAAATAACTTCAAAAGATATTATGGGCGTTTGCCTGTGATATCTTGTTTTATGTTGAAGGAAGAAAAGGAAAAAATGGTCCAGTCCAGAGCTAATAATTTCCACTGTATTGACCTTATTTTCTTGTTTTTGTACACTTAAGGAAGTTTAGATAATGTCTTGCCCCAGCTCCTGCCATAGGAGCTTGTGCTATTTGGAAAGAAAAAAATATAAAATTTAACTACGAGAAATGTAGTGAAAGGTGATATATATAATTGCGAATTTCGATAATAGGGTTAGAGGATGAAAGATATAGACGTCAATGGCAGCTCATTGCCAATTTGTTTTTTGAAGAATCACAGATTGTCATTGGAAATGAGGATGAAACAGATTTACAAATTATATTTAGCTGTCAAGTTCTTGAGAATATAATGGTATCAGCTGAATTAAAGGATAACAATGGAAAAGGGTATTTCTCAACCTATCAAAAAGAAATGGTTCCATCTGAATCTGAAAAAGAAAGGTTTAAGCAGATAAAAAATGCGGTCGCCCATGTTTATTTAACGGTCCTTCAAGATTGGACAGGCATTACCCAAAAATGGGGTGTGTTAACGGGAATTAGACCGACAAAATTACTCCATCGGAAAGTGCAGGCGAACATTCCAATGGAGTTAGCCCACCAACAATTAAAGGAAGATTACTTAATTACTGATGAAAAGATTGAGTTGATGCAGCAGATCGTTGACCGCCAGCTTGCCGTAGTACCTGATCTTTACTCCCTGCAAAAAGAGGTTAGTATTTATATTGGGATTCCATTTTGTCCCACGAAGTGTGCTTATTGCACATTTCCTGCCTATGCGATTAATGGCAGACAGGGATCAGTGAATTCATTCCTAGGGGGACTTCATTATGAAATGAAGGAAATAGGTGCCTGGCTGAAGGAAAAAGGCATCAGGATTACAACTGTTTACTACGGTGGAGGTACCCCGACGAGTATTACTGCGACAGAAATGGATATGTTGTACGAAGAAATGTACGCATCATTTCCGGATGTTGAAAATATTCGAGAAATTACAGTTGAGGCAGGGCGACCCGATACGATTACCCCAGATAAATTAGAGGTCCTTAAGAAGTGGCATATCGACCGGATTAGTATCAATCCACAATCCTATACACAAGAGACGTTAAAAGCGATTGGAAGACATCATACAGTTACAGAAACGATAGAAAAATACCATCTTGCTCGCGAAATGGGAATGAATAATATCAATATGGATTTAATTATTGGCTTGCCTGGGGAAGGTCTATCTGAATTTACACATTCCTTAGCAGAAACTGAAAAGCTGATGCCTGAATCAGTCACTGTTCATACATTATCGTTCAAACGAGCATCTGAAATGACCAAGAATAAGGAAAAGTATAAGGTTGCTGAACGGGATGAAGTAGAAAAGATGATGAATCTAGCCCAGGATTGGACCAGAGATCATGGGTATGTTCCATACTATTTATACAGACAAAAAAATATTCTCGGCAATCTAGAAAATGTGGGCTATTCATTTCCTAATCAAGAAAGTATCTATAATATTATGATAATGGAAGAACAGCAGACCATAATTGGATTAGGCTGTGGTGCGGCTAGTAAGTTTATTGATCCACATTCGGGGAAGATTATCCATTTTGCAAATCCGAAGGACCCGAAATCTTACAACGATAACTTTGAATCCTATACAGCTGATAAAATAAAAATCTTAAACGAGCTTTTCTCCTGATAACAAATAAGCGTTCATGATAAAATGATTCTCCTGCTTAATAGAGCAGGGAATTTTTTTATTCTGATTGTTCTTAATGAAGGAATAAAAGTTCTTAATGTAGAATAAATACATGGGTTGCTCCATACAATTCTAGGGGTGATTTAAAACGCTTTCAAAATTGGAGGGGATGAGTAGTGATGATGCAAACACCTTTAACGATGACACAGATGATTGAAAGAGCCGAAAGATATTTTCCAAAGAAGCAGGTTATATCAAGAACAGCAACCGGCATCCAAAGATTTACCTATAAACAAATTGCCGAAAGAACAAGAAGACTCGCCGATAGTTTGATGAAATTAGGCGTTACAAAAGGAGCAAGAGTAGGAACGCTAGCTTGGAATCATCATCGCCACCTTGAAGCCTATTTTGCAATTCCATGTATGGGTGCCGTCCTCCATACGATAAATATCCGCTTATCACCCCAGCATATAGCCTACATTATCAATCATGCTGAAGATCAGGTTCTCCTTGTTGACTCAGACATCTTGCCCCTTCTCGAACAATGCGCTGCGGATTTAAAAACGGTAAAAGCCTTTATTATTATGACGGATGAAAAGGAATTACCAGAAACAAAGCTCGCACC
This sequence comes from Neobacillus jeddahensis, assembly GCF_000612625.1. Taxonomy (GTDB): domain Bacteria; phylum Bacillota; class Bacilli; order Bacillales; family Cytobacillaceae; genus Neobacillus; species Neobacillus jeddahensis. Next base: position 10,263 of record NZ_CCAS010000055.1, on the reverse strand, counting down.
TGTCTATCATTATGAACAACTTTTGGCTGAAGCCAGTCCTGATTTTCACTATCCGGAGGATATTGAAGAAAATGACCCTGCTGGTATGTGCTACACGTCGGCGACGACAGGTAACCCAAAAGGAGTGGTCTATTCCCATCGTGGCATTTTTCTGCATAGTATGGCTTTAGGACTGGCCGACAGTGCCGCCATTAGTGAAAAAGACATTGCCCTGACAGTTGTTCCAATGTTTCATGCGAACGCATGGGGGATGCCGTTTGCTGGAGTATGGTTTGGGACAACACTGGTTCTCCCTGGTCCATATTTCACCCCTAAATTACTAGCGGAGTTAATTGAACAGGAAAAAGTTACTATCACGAGTGGCGTCCCGACTATTTGGTTAGGATTATTAAAAGAACTGGATGAAGGGTCCTATGACTTGAGTAGTTTAAGGGGAATTTTATGTGGTGGATCTGCTGCACCAAAAGGAATGATTAAAGCCTTTGAACAAAGACACAAAGTTCCATTCATGCATGCATATGGGATGACAGAAACAAGTCCTCTTGCACTCTTTTCAAACTTAAAAAGCTATCAAGAAGAATTAGATGATGAGGAGAAATTAGAATTGCGTGCAAAGCAAGGTACACTTGTGCCAGGTTTAGAAATGAAAATCCTTGGTAAGGACGGTGAAGTCGCTTGGGACGGGCAAGAGATGGGAGAGTTATGTATCCGTGGTCCATGGATTGCCTCAGAATATTATAAAGATGAGCGAACAAAAGATGGATTTCAAGATGGCTGGCTTCATACTGGAGATGTCGTCACCATTGATGAAGAAGGGTTTGTGAAAATTGTTGACCGAACAAAGGATTTAATTAAGAGCGGTGGCGAGTGGATTTCTTCCGTTGATTTAGAAAATGCTTTAATGGCACATGATGCCGTATTTGAAGCGGCAGTTGTAGCTGTCCCGCATGAACGATGGCAGGAGCGACCCATTGCTTGTGTAGTTTTAAAAGATGCCTTTAAGGGTAAAACCTCAAAAGATGAGCTATTTGAATTCTTAAAACCACAATTTGCAAAATGGTGGATTCCCGATGATATCTTATTCCTTGAGGAAATCCCAAAGACGTCAGTTGGTAAATTCCTAAAGATGTCGTTACGCGATCGCGTGCAAAAAGAAGTGCTCAGAAAAAGCTGATTTCCGAGGACATGGGGTCCCAATATCCTTAAAAAAATTGGCTCTGTTAAGGCTCATTGTTTATTTTTCTCAGTTTGCTATTGGAGCAGAAATCAGCAGTCATGTTTAACAGAACTTTAAATTGAAGAAAATTCGATATATTTCGAATGCTTATTTTTATTCTGATTAAATCCATATATAATGGAATTGATTATAAGTAAATAAGGGAGGGGATTCCCCATGTCAATGAATGTTGTTTCAGATAAGGTGACTTTGCGAGTAAAGGGACGCGTGGCAACACTTGAAATGAATAGGCCAGAGGCATTAAACGCTATGGATACGGATCTGATTAAGGGACTCATTTGCAAACTAAAAGAAATTAGTGATTCTGACAATATTGATATTGTCGTGTTAACTGGAAAGGGCAGAGCCTTTTCAGCTGGTGGGGATATTAAAACCATGCTTTCAAACATGAACGAAAGCGATTTCTTTCCTGTCATGGATTGTATTAGTGAATTAATTATTACATTGTACAGCATTCCAAAACTAACTCTTAGTGCCATTTCAGGTGCAGCAGCTGGCTTAGGATTTAGCTTAGCGTTGGCTACTGACTATATTCTTGCAGATAAAACAAGCAAGCTGGCGATGAATTTTATTGGTATTGGGTTGATCCCGGACGGTGGAGCGCATTTCTTTTTAGAAAAAAGACTGGGAGAAACGATGGCTAAGCAGGTAATTTGGGACGGGAAAATGTTAAATTCTGATGAAGCGTTGAAGCTGGGACTGATCCAGGAGATTGCAGAAGGTGAACTCCAGAAAGCCTTAGAGGATCGGATCGCAGATTGGTTAAGCCGACCTGTACAGGCAATGATTAAAACGAAGAAAATTATGGCTGAAAAGAATCGTCCACAATTATTAAAAATATTGGAATTAGAAAAATATGGGCAGCAAAAAATGCGGGAAACACTAGATCACCAAGAAGGAATTAGCGCATTTCTCGAAAAAAGACGACCTCATTTTATTGGTAAATAAAAGAAGCCTTAACCGGCTTCTTTTTTAGCCGCTAGGAAAGAATAACTTTCCTATTAGGCATAAGTGCAACTAACGCCTCTGTCTTCGCTAGTCGGTGAGTTTTCTTTAAGTATGAAAGAGTAGTAGTTTTCCGCTTGGTGAAGTGCAGCGGTGTGTCTTCTCTAGTAAATTTTTTTCGCTCAAGAGTTGTTCCCCTCTTTTTTTTGCTGCGTCATCATTATCTGCTTGAAAACTTTCGTCCACTAATTTCTCACCATTTGCTTCAAACGCTGTTAGTTTATAGGTTTTCATTCAATAATCCTCCTTGTTAGAAGTATGCTACTAATATTTTTACATAATTCTCTAAATTGTGCAAAAAATAATTTGAAACTATTTTATGGTATATTCGTATGAAAGAAAGAGAGGAGTGTGTATTATGGTTCTTAAACTTGAACATGTCACCAAACGGTTCGGACAATTTACAGCGGTAAACGATTTGTCGTTAGCTATTCCGGAAAAGGAGATGTTTGGTTTTCTAGGGGCAAATGGAGCAGGAAAAACGACAACGTTCCGGATGATCTTAGGATTACTTGATCATACTGAAGGGAGAATTACTTGGGATGATCAACCGATTGATTACTCCACCAGCCACCTTGTCGGCTATCTCCCGGAAGAAAGAGGCCTGTATCCGAAATTAAGGGTTCGCGAGCAAATCATTTATTTAGCAAGATTACGGGGAATGCAAAAGAGCGAAGCACTAATAGAACTAAAAGCTTGGCTAGAGCGTTTTAAAATTCCTGATTATGAGAATAAAAAGGTTGAAGAGCTTTCGAAAGGAAATCAACAAAAAATCCAATTTATTGCAGCAGTCGTACATAAGCCAAAATTATTAATCTTGGATGAGCCATTCAGCGGACTTGACCCCGTAAATGTAGAAATGCTAAAGGAAGCGGTCTTAGCCCTGAAGGAAAACGGTGCGACCATCGTCTTTTCAAGTCATCGAATGGAGCATGTTGAGGAAATGTGTGAACACTTATGTATTTTACATAAAGGAAGTCCGGTTGTGCACGGTTCCTTAAAAGATATTAAACGTGAATTTGGTAAGAAAAATCTCGTTATCCATGCGGATTTCTCCTTAGATGAATTGAAAAACTTCCCGGGTGTAGTAAAGTCCAAAATAACAATGGAGGGAATTCAACTGCAAATTGAAGGAGAATATATTGCGGAAAAAATTCTGAAGGAAATAGTCAATAAAGGTTTTATAAAGAGATTTGCCCTTGAGGAGCCTTCGTTAAATGATATTTTTATCGAGAAAGTAGGTAATTCCTATGAATAATTTTTGGATTATCTTATTTCATACCTATTTAAGTAAATTGAAAACGAAATCGTTTATTATCACAACAATATTAACAGTGGTCATCGTCTTAGGACTGACAAATATAAACAGAATCATCGACCTTTTTGATAAAAATGGTGGCAAAGATACGATTGCGGTAATTGATGAATCAGGGCAGCTTTACGAGCCGTTCAAACAGCAAGTGAATTCGATAAACAAGGATATTGTACTTACGCAATATAAGGGGAACGAAAAGGATGCGGAAGATAAGGTTGAAAAAGGTGATTATAGTGGGGTTGTTTCAATCCAGTTTAATGATGAAAACTTACCTGTTGCCACCTTTAAGGCCATGAGTATTGCTGATTCCTCCTTATTTACGGATTTGCAAACGGGTTTACAACAAGTGAAGACAATGTTGGCTGCTTCACAATTGAATTTAACCCCAGCACAGTTGCAAAAGCTTTATGAACCGGTAAAGTTTGAAAAAGTCGCGCTTGAGAAAAATGCCAAAACAGAAGAGGAATTAAATCAGGCCAGAGGTCTCGTTTATGTCTTGCTGTTTATCATTTATTTCTCGGTTATCATGTATGCCAACATGATCGCCATGGAAGTTGCGACAGAAAAATCGTCTAGAGTGATGGAAATATTAATTTCAAGTGTTTCACCGATAAAACAAATGTTTGCAAAGATATTGGGGATTGGTCTGCTGAGTCTCACGCAATTAGCGGCCTTTTTACTCGTAGGGTACTATTCTTTTATAAAGAATATGGCAGCTTTCAAGGATGGCTTTTTTGGAGTAGGAAACATCCCTGTAGCGACCATTTTCTATGCCGTTATTTTCTTTATTCTTGGCTACTTCCTTTATGCTACTCTGGCGGCATTTTTGGGCTCACTTGTCAGTCGAATCGAAGATGTGCAGCAGATGATTACGCCGATGACGTTACTAGTCGTAGCTGGATTTATGATTGCGATGTTTGGACTTGGTAAACCGGATGCTCCATTTATTACGGCTACATCGTATATTCCTTTCTTTACACCGATGATTATGTTTTTGCGAGTCGGTATGTTGAATATTCCTGCATGGGAGGCTTTTTTAGGGATTGCTGTACTAATTACCACCATTGTTATTTTAGCTATTTTTGGGGCACGAGTATATCGTGGCGGCGTCTTAATGTACGGGAAGTCTAATTCGTATAAAGATATCAAAAAGGCATTACAGTTAACGAAAAATAAATAACCTTTTAGGGCTTTACCATTTTGGTAAGGCTCTTTTTTATAGAAAGAAGGTATAAAAATCGACTTCGAGAATTGTCCAGCGCAAGGAGCCATCGGCTCGAGGTCACAAGCCAATCCGTCCAAAAGGTTAAAGAACAACCTTTCGGCCGGCTCGTCTTGTGTTTGTCGCCGATAGTCGGGCGCCTTGCGCTTTTCTTGTAGAACGTGCATTCGTATTTTAAAGGTGTTACAATGGAGAAAAGACTGTGTGAGAGGATTATTTTATGAAGAAGATTTCGTTTATACATGCAGCAGATTTGCATTTAGACAGCCCGATGGTCGGATTAAAACATTTGCCAGCCAATATCTTTTCACGAGTGAAGGAGAGTACCTTTACAGCGTTGAAAAGGTTAACCGCTGCAGCAATTGAGCAACAAGTTGATTTTGTAATTTTAGCTGGTGATTTATTCGATGGGGAAGATCGTAGTCTCCGGGCGCAATCACGCTTTCGGACAGAAATGTTTAAATTAGCCGAACAGGGAATTCCTGTTTATGTTGTGCATGGAAACCATGATCATTTAAACGGTTCTTGGGTTAATCTGGATATGCCAGCGAATGTTCATATTTTTAACCATCAAGTTGAAACAAAATTCCTTCAAACTAAGAGTGGAGAAAAAGTTCATCTATATGGCTTTAGCTATCCGACTCGACACGTGTTCGATCGAAAAATAGAAAATTACCAAAAGGTTGAAGGGGCTGATTTTCATATCGGAATCCTTCATGGCAATGAAAGTTCAGGAATTGAACACGATAACTATGCGCCTTTCACAATCAAGGATTTGCAGGAAAAAGACTTTGATTATTGGGCACTTGGTCATATCCATAAACGAGCTATTTTGACTGAAAATCCACCCATCATCTATCCAGGTAATCTTCAAGGGCGAAACAAGAAAGAGACTGGAAAGAAGGGCTTTAATTTAGTCGATTTGACAGAGGTGGATGCAAAGCTAGAATTTATTGAATCTGCTGATATTATATGGACGGAGGCTGTAATTGATGCTGCTAATGCTAACAGTTTTCATGATATTCTCCATCTATGCCAAACAACCATCAATAGTCTTCGGAGTGATCGAACAGGGACATTCCTAACCCTTCATTTGACCAATATTGAACTAGCGGATCAGCGCGAAAAAAGAAGTTTGGAAAGTGAATTACTGGAATTACTAATAGAGGATGAAAAAGATGAAGAGTACTTTGTCTGGATTGTTGATATAAAGTTTACGGTGAGCCGGCAAATGGATAAGGAACAATTAAAAACGGAAGGTAACTTTTTTGAAGAGTTATTTGAAACAATTGACAAGTATGTTGATGTTGAAACGGCTGTAGCATCTTTGTACGAGCATCAGATAGGGAGAAAATATTTAGCACCTTTATCTTCTGTAGAAAAAAAAGAAATGATCGAAAAGGCTGAGAAATTATTAATTGAATTACTTTATGAATCTTAACGAAAGGAGTGGATGCTGATTGAAATTTGTTGAGATGCACATATACGGGTACGGTCAATTAGAAAATGTGAAAATTAGCAACCTCACTGAATTCCAAGTATTCTATGGCGAAAATGAAGCAGGTAAGTCTACCATTATGGCCTTTATTCACGGGGTTTTATTTGGTTTTCCAACCAAACAACAATCAGAATTGCGCTATGAGCCAAAGCATAGTTCAAAATATGGCGGCAACATTAGAGTTTATCATGAGGAACTCGGATATGCAGTCATTGAGCGTGTCAAAGGAAAAGCAACGGGGGATGTAAAGGTAATCCTTGATAATGGAACGATCGGTGGTGAAGAACTTCTAAAGCAACTTGTAGCAAACTTTGATAAGGGCTTGTTTCAAGCTGTTTTTTCCTTTAATTTGCATGGCTTGCAAAACATTCACCAAATGAAAAGCGAAGACATAGGCAAATTTCTATTTTCCGCCGGAACGTTAGGGACGGGCCAGTTATCAAAAGCGGAAACGCTCCTGCACAAGGAACTGGAAAGTCGCTTTAGGCCATCGGGTAAAAGACCAGTATTGAATGAAAAGTTACAAAAACTTCATGAAGTGAACGGGGACTTAAAAAAAGCGGCTGCAAAAAATAATGAAATTGAAAAGTTAATAGAAAAGAAAGAGTTACTTCAACAGGAAATGGCAGCCATTAACGGCATGCTTCAAGAAGTAGGTGCAAAGGTTGAAGAACTAAATGAATGGAAGAGAATAGAGACAATTGTCAAAGAAGAAAAATGGACAAAGGAAGCACTAAACGAGATTGGACAAATCGTATTTCCGACACGAGGGATTGAGCGAATGGAACAATTAAATCAGCTCATTCACCCGGTTCGTGCGGAGATAATGAGCATGACTGAAAGGACAGATCAGTTGAACAAGGAATTGACTGCCATTCAGCCTGATTTATCTTATCTGGAAAACGAGTCTGATATTTTAACATTGCTTGATCAATTACCGAGACTGGAACAATTAAAGCAAGAGAGGCAACAATGTGAAACGAAGCTAGTAGAGTACGAAGACAAGCTGTCCATTACTAGAGAAAAATTGCATTTACCTATTGATGAGGAAGACATCTTTACCATCAATACAAATATTTATATGAAAAATCAAGTGGAAGTCATTGCACGGAAAAAACAGAAACTTGAAGAAGTAAAGGAAGAGCTTGAGGAACGTTATCAAGAGAATAAAATCCTGTTAGAAGAAGTCGAAAAAGATGCCCGTTTGGCCGAAAGTATGGTTCTTCCTAAACAAAAAAGGGTATTGTTGGAGGAACAGGTAAGTCAGGGGAATGATAAGAAGACTCTAGAGTGGGAAGTAAAGGCTCTCCACGATAAAATTGATTTCTACCAACAGGCACATGAGCGTGAAAAAGTTACGAGTGAAAGCCTGAAAAAACAGAGAATGCTTCAGTTTTCCCTGCTAGAGATCATCCTAATTGGATTGCCAATGTATGGCTTCTTAACTAAACAGTGGGTGCTGCTTTTATTAGGGATACTAGGTGTGATTATCGTTGCCACTTTTATGACGAAAAACAGTAAGTCTTTTAAGAGTGGAGATATTCATCAAATAATAAAAAATTTAAATGATAAGGAAAAACAACTAAAACAAAGACTTCACTCGGCTGAATATATAAATATGTCTGAATTAGAGAACCAATTATTGTTAGATAATCAAAGGCGAGAAGAACTGCAATTAGTCAGGTTGAAGCTAAAACAGCAGCAATCTCAATATGAAAAGGTGATTGTGAAATTTGAGGAATGGGAAGCAGCGGCTGCTCAAAATAATCAAAGACTTTTTTCCGTCGCCAACGAATTAATGATACCTGAATATATTGCTACTTCTTTTTTACAAGAGGCTTTTGAGTTAATAGAACAATATAAGTCTATTTGCAGGGAGAAAAAACAGATCGTAGTGAGACTAGAACAAATAAATTTGTTACAAAAAGAAATAGTAGAAGGCCTCAAATCCTTTGAGAGTCGTTATTTTAACCAAAAAGACTTAGAACCTTCTAATATAGCCTATCTCCTCCGCAATAAGCTAAAGGATGAGCATGAGAAGAAAATAAAGAGTCAAGAGAGACTTGGAAAGCTTGCAGATCTTAATACTGATTTAAAGCAAAAATCACAACAGCTTGAATTATTGGAAGCAGAACGAAAAAAACTCATACAAGCGGCAATGGTTGAAACAGATGAGCAATTCTATGAACTTGGGGCAATTGCTGAAAAACAAGAAAAGCTATTAGAAAGATACCATTACCTTGCAAGCCAACTCCAGTATTCACTTCTTCCAGCACAGCAAAGGGAAACCTTTTTATCCATTCAAAATAGTGCTGAATTAATCGATGAATATGATGTGGAAGCACAGCGTTTACGTGGAAAGTTAAAAATGCTTCAAGAAGAATTTGCAACAATTAATTATGAAATACAAGTACTCGAGGAAGGTGGAGTTTATTCGGAGATCCTCCACCACTTCAAACAGAAAAAGTATGAACTTGAGGAAGCTGCAAAAGAATGGTCTGTTTATTGCCTGGCACAAGAGATTTTATCGCATACCATTGATAAATATAAGAAGGTTCATTTGCCAAGGATGTTATCCAAAGCAGAAGAATACCTATCGTTTCTTACTAGCGGAATCTACCGGAAGATTCATCTTCAATCATCTGGTTCAGGGTTCTTAATCGAACGCGAGGACCATACCCTTTTTGAAGCGAATGAACTAAGCCAAGCGACGACGGAACAAGTATATGTAGCAATTCGCTTGGCATTAGCAACAACGCTTTATGAAAAATATACATTTCCTATAATCATCGACGATAGCTTTGTTAACTTCGATGCAAAGAGAACTGAAAAAGTCATGGAACTTCTTAATCAGCTGAAGGGAAATCAAATTTTATTCTTTACATGTCATCAGCACTTATTACCGATGTTCCACCCTGAAAATATTCTTTATTTGGAAAAAGGTGCTGTTCAGATTAGTTCATAGAGTAATAGTCGGATATGGTATACTCGTACTATGGGAAGGAGTGTGGATTAATTGAGCAAAGGTATATTACACTATGATGTTGGGGAACAGGTCGAATTATTCCTCCTAATTAAAAGTTCCACAAAAGGGATTGCTAGTAACGGTAAGCCATTTCTAACGCTAATTCTTCAGGATCAAAGTGGAGAAATTGAAGCAAAGCTATGGGATGCTGGGGATGATGATGAAAAGCGTTATGCAGCCCAAAATATAGTAAGAATTATTGGAGATGTCCAAAATTATCGTGGGAAGAGTCAGCTTAAGATTCGTCAAATCCGAAAATCTGGACCAGCCGATGGGGTTAAACTGGATGATTTTTTAGAGACTGCACCGCTTAGTCAAGATGAAATGATGGGTAAGCTGACACAGTTTATTTTTGAAATGAAAAATCCAAATATCCAAAGGATTACCCGTCATTTAATCAAGAAACATCAAAAGGCCTTTTTGGAATATCCGGCAGCAACAAAAAATCATCATGAGTTTGTTTCTGGGCTGGCTTACCATGTTGTAAGCATGCTGGACTTGGCTAAAGCGATTGTTTCGTTATATCCTTCCCTTGATAAGGATCTTTTATATGCGGGCGTTATCCTTCATGATATGGGAAAAGTGTTGGAATTATCAGGTCCTATTTCTACTGTGTATACGGTCGAGGGGAACTTACTTGGGCACATTACCATTATGATTAACGAAATCGGCAAAGCTGCAGAAGAGCTAGGGATTGCGGGAGAAGAAGTATTAATACTAAAACACCTTGTCCTAAGTCATCATGGAAAAGCTGAATGGGGAAGCCCAAAACCGCCGATGGTCAAGGAAGCTGAAATTCTACATTATATAGATAATCTTGATGCGAAAATGAACATGTTGGACCGAGCATTAGAAAGAGTAAAGCCTGGGGAATTTACCGAGCGCATTTTTGCCTTGGAAAATCGATCATTTTATAAACCAGTGTTTCATAAATAATCTAAAAATAACCCATTACGGGTTA
>NZ_CCAS010000054.1 GCF_000612625.1 Neobacillus jeddahensis | reverse complement strand
AATAAGATGAGACTTCTATTGCAGAATGTTTTACTCTGCAATGGTTAGTCGAATCAATCGGGTGATTACAGTCAGTTTATCCGATAGGATATTACTGACTGTTAAAACGCGAGAAAGTTGATTAGCTCATTTTGTTACGTTGGCTTATCTTCATTTAAGAAGATAATATTTTTTGTTTGTTGACGTTTTTGTTTGTTTAGTTTTCAAAGAACAATGCCTCAGTCACTCAAAAGCGACTTAATTATCATATCAAGTTATCAACTGAAAGTCAATAACTTTTTTATTAGCTGTTCGCCGTCTCAGTGACGACTTTTCATATATTACAGCATGAATACAAAACCGTCAATAGTTTTTTTAAAATAGTTTTTTAATACTTGTTTTAATGCTCATTGATGAAATCAATAGCCAAAAATAATAGCGATATAAATACAGAAAGCACAGGATCTGTTTCTCCTGGCTTCCCGCACTATCTATATGGATATAATTAATTGTTTCTGTTTACCAAACAAATAACCCAACGATCATTGCACTTAATAATGATACAGATATGCCACTCACCAATAGCTTCCAAACATTTTTTCCAATGATGTTTGACTTTTCTTCACTTAGGATTGAGCTGAATGTCCCATAAACCATTCCAACCGTACTAAAATTGGCGAATGACGTTAAAAACGTTACAGCCACCGCTACCGTATGGGGTGCAAGCTCATGAATTCTATCTTTTAGGTCTAGCATGGCGACAAATTCATTGGTTGCCAACTTAATCCCCATCAATTGTGCTACATACATAGCATCCGCACCAGTCAAACCAAGTAAGACCGCAAATGGACTAAAAATGATCGAGAAAATTTTCTGGATTGTTAAACCATCGAAAACAAAGCCTAATATGCCATTTACCCCTGCGGTTAATGCAACATAACCAATTACCATCGCCATGATTACAATAACCATTTTAACACCAACCAGCATACTATTAGAGATGGTTGAAAAGAAGTCTTTCCGCTCGCTCTTGGCAGGCACATAGACAATATCCTCTTGTTTACTCACCTCGATAGGGTTTAGCATATTCGCGATCAGCAATGCATTCATGCAATTCAATGGGATGGCAACAAATACATAGGTCGCAGGTACAAGTGTTAAGTAAGCACCAATAATCGAGCCACTGATACTGCTCATACTCATAATCCCAAATGTTAGCAAGCGATTCTCTTTAAGAACAGATAGTTGCTGGCGGATAACAGCCAACGCTTCCGTATTTCCAAGAAACATCATTTGAATAGAGAAAAAGCTTTCGAGCTTGGGTAGACCTGATATTTTAGAAATAAGCCAGCCTACCTTATCAATGATCCATGTTAAGATGCCAAAATACGATAGAATATCAAAGAACGTAATAATAAAGATAATTGGCATTAACGCACTGAAAAAGAAATCCACTTGCTCATTTGCCATTACCGAAGGAAAAACAAATGATATACCTTCGTTCGCACAGGCAATCAGCCAGGTGAAAAAAGAAGCAATTTGATTAATGACCCATGATCCGATTTTCGTCGAAAGCATGAACCAGGTAATCAAAAATTCAAATACTAATAATGTTAAAACAGACTTCCACTTTACATTTCGTTTATTTGGAGAGCATAGGTAAACGAGAACAATCACAACCAATACCCCTAGTGCATTAAGCAAAAAATACACGTGATCAACTCCTTTGATTTATCATTTCCTCGACTATTTGTTTCTATAAAAAAATCCTTACTCTTTCACACGACCAGCCCGGAAGCAGGAAGTATGAAAAAATAAGGACTTCATTTATATCAAAGCAATGTAAAATAATCCATGTCATTCGGCTACATCTATCAAAAGAAGATATCGGGGAGATCATTGGGAAATTACACTTGATGTCATCACTATTTTTCACACTTCCTTGTAGTCCGGCACTTTAAGCGGCTGCCAGGTAGATACTATCAGACCATTTCCACTGATATTATACAAGGAATTCTATATAACAAATTTTTAGGAATAGAGTATCACTCTATAGTAGTTTGACGAGAACATCAATAGCTTTTACCAATGTCCTAATTATTATATTTATATAAATGTTACGACTAATTATTCCTCGGCCTCGTCGACTTTTAAATTCTTCCATTCAATCCGATATAAATCCCGACGTCGGTCCTGCAATTGGCGAACCGAGCCCGTTTTTTGTGACCGCCTTAATTTTTCAAGGTCAATATCACCGACGACAACGGTATCAATATTGGCATCACACTCGCCAACAATTCCATCCCTGGCAAATTCAAAATCGGATGGGCTGAAAATTCCCGATTGCGCATATTGAATATCCATATTCTTCACATGCGTCAGATTACCGACCGTTCCCGCGATACATGTATAGACTTGATTTTCAATGGCACGGGCCTGGGCACAATAACGAACTCGCAAATACCCTTGCCGATCATCCGTACAAAACGGAACAAAAATGATATTGGCTCCATTATCAACCGCAATCCTCGCTAACTCTGGAAACTCAATGTCATAACAAATAAGGATGGCAATTTTTCCACAATCAGTATCAAATACATTAAATTCGTTCCCCTCCGAAATCCCCCACCATTTCCGCTCATTTGGAGTAATATGGAGCTTGGATTGCTTTTCAATCGTCCCATCGCGCCGGAATAGGTAGGCAACATTATAAATATCACCATTTTCTTCTTCAAAATGAGAACCGCCGACAATATTAATGTTATAGCGGACAGCAAGTTCAGTAAAATGTTCAATATATTGATTGGTATAGGTGGCAAGTAAGCGCACAGCCTGGTCAGGTCTTTTTTCATCCAAAAATGACATCAACTGAGTCGTAAACAATTCCGGAAAGACCGCAAAGTCAGAACCGAAGTCCGCTGCGACATTCACATAATATTCCACCTGCCGAGTAAACTCGGAAAAATCATCTATTTTCTTCATCATATATTGAATAGCACAGAGTCGAACAGGAGTTGAGGCACGATAGACACGCCGTGACTTTGGAAGATAATCGATGTTAAACCATTCCATTAGCGTAGCGAAAGCACCTGAGGCTTTATCATCGGGAAGATATCGTGAATTGATCCGCTTAATCGTAAAGCCTTGGAGTAGCTGGAAGGACAATACCGGGTCATAGATATTGTGCTTTTCTACTTCTCCCACGTACTCACGGGCTGTCATTTCATCCGTATAGAGATGATAATTGGGTATGCGTCCACCAATAATAATACTTTGCAAATTCAATTGTCGGGCTAGTTCCTTCCTTGCCTCATAAAGACGGTGCCCCAACTTCATACGCCGGTATTCAGGATGAACCATTACCTCAATCCCATATAAGTTAAACCCATCTGGATCATGATTGGTAATAAATCCGTTGTCTGTGATCGTTTTCCAAGTGTGTTGATCTTTGTATTCATCAAAATTTACAATCAAGCTCGAACAGGAGCCGACAATTCTATCCTCATACTCCACACAGAACTGCCCCTCCGGAAATATGCGGATATGACTAACTAATTGCTCACGCTTCCATGGCTCCATGTTTGGGAAGCACAGTTTCCCCAATGCAATAATATCATCAATGTCAGTTACGCGGATGTTACGAATGATAATTTTCTTTTCATAGTTTGACATATCTGTTTCTGTCAAGGTTCCCACCCCTGTAGTCAATATCATGCCTTTTTCCATCACCAAGGCACTCAACTGGTTAGTATTGTTTCTATATATTTCCCCCTGAATGATATAATTAACATACTACTCCTAACATTTAGAGAATATTCTCCTTGTCTTCATTTCCGTAGCAGCCTCAATCGGAAGAAGAATAGATGGTTTGCGTCTTTGTAGAGTATTTAATGAATGAAAGGAGTCGTCATTTTAAGCATGAATAGGAGTTGTCGGATGGATAGAAATAGATTTTCAGCAATCGCTCATCGTAATCACGCCTTTAGTAATCCAATCAGCGAGGAAAAACTGATGAAGATGATTGGAATGATGGAACCAAAGCCAAATGACCGGGTGATTGATATCGGTTCAGGAAAATGTGAATTGTTAATTCGCTTGGTCGAAAAATTTCATGTGACCGCTACGGCGATCGAATTATATGAGGGAGCCATTGCGGAAGCGAAACAGCAGGCAAACAAGAGAATCCCAGCAGATAGCATTGAGTTTATCGTTGATGATGCAAAAGCTGCAATTGAAGGGTGTGAACAAGCTGGATATGATATTGGCATTTGCCTTGGTTCAACACACGCCTTAGGCGGGCTAGAAAACACCCTTCAAGCACTTCGTGGTCTCGTCAAAAAAAATGGCTATATCCTAGTAGGTGAAGGCTATTGGAAGCAGACGCCAAGCCCTAAGTATTTAGAGGCACTTGGTGGGGCAGAAGAGTCTGACCTAAAAAACCATGCCGATACGGTGAAAGTCGGCGAGGATTTGGGCTTGATTCCCCTGTGGTCTTATGTAGCAAATGATGATAACTGGGACGATTACGAATGGCTGTATTCCCAATCGATTGAAAATTACTGTTTGGAAAATCCAAATGATCCCGATTGTGACGCCATGTTAGAGCGAATCCGCACTTGGAGACATACCTATTTAACATGGGGCCGCGATACATTGGGATTCGGGCTGTATTTGTATCGGACAGTCTAACCAAACCACAATGTGTGTATTGGGATATTCACAGTAAGAAAAAGGCCAACAGGACTCTGCTGTTCGCCTTTTTCTTTTTTCTACCAAATACACTGACACTAAATTATCGGGTAATACTGCTTGAGCTTGCCCCAACCTATATTTATCTTGCCTCGGATGACTCCTGATTCGTAACCGGACAAACACTTCATGTTAACGGCGGTCAGGTCACATCATCCTAACAGCCAGAAATATTAAACATATTCAGGTGAAGCGAGCCGTATACCTACCACTCACTTCACCTATTCACCTCTATCCGGAAGGCTCAACTAAATATTTGTTATAATATTTATTCGTCGAATTACACTAAGTAGACGATGTAGAAATATAAAGGACAAATATGAGGAGATCTGCCATGGAATTTTTTTTAGTTATTCTATTACTACTAGCGATCATCGGATTAGCTAGTTTTATTAATCATTTGTTGCCATACATACCTGTACCGCTTATCCAAATAGCCCTAGGGGTTTTGTTAGCGGCTCTTCCGTTAGGAATTCATATCTCGATGGAGCCAGAATTATTTTTCGTTCTGTTTATCGCCCCGCTTCTATTTCATGATGGGAAAAATGTTTCGAGACAAGCCTTATGGAAATTACGAAAACCGATTTTATTATTGGCACTCGGTCTTGTCTTTGTGACGGTCTTTGCAGTCGGCTATTTAATTCATTGGCTGATTCCGTCCATCCCATTACCAGCCGCGTTTGCTTTAGCCGCGATACTGTCGCCAACTGATATCGTGGCCGTTGGAGCCATCTCTAGTCGGGTAAAGATTCCGAAAACGATTATGCATGTTCTTGAGGGTGAAGGACTAATGAATGATGCCTCTGGATTAGTGGCATTTAAATTTGCTGTTGCCGCCACCGTGACAGGTACCTTTTCATTAGCTGAAGCAAGCTGGAGTTTTGTCGTGATTGCCATTGGCGGGCTTCTCGGCGGTGCAATCCTTGCCTCTCTGATCATTCGCCTTAAGGTATTCATTAGACGAATGGGGATGGAGGATGTGACGATCCATATGCTGATCCAACTCCTCACCCCTTTCATCATCTTTTTTATCGTTGAACATGTTCATTTATCAGGAATTTTATCTGTCGTTGCTGCTGGCATAGTTCATACGATCTACCGCGATCACGACCGATCTCCTGCTATGCAGCTACAGGTCGTGTCTCAAAGTACATGGACAGTCCTCATCTATATATTAAATGGCTTGGTCTTTGTCTTGTTAGGGTTACAAATTCCAAATGTAACAAGTGAAATTTTTGAAGACCCGCTCTTTAATAATTGGCAGGTTAGTAAATACATTGTCACCATTACAGCTGCTTTACTTTTGCTTCGTTTCGTATGGATTTCCATTACCTGGAGGTGGGGTTGGCTCCAAAAAAATCAGCCGCAAAAGCTTTCACTCAAAGCGATTAGTATTATTACTATTTCTGGAGTCAGAGGCGCTGTCACCTTAGCCGGTGCGTTCACTATTCCCTATGTATTAGCAGACGGCAGTCCTTTTCCAGAACGTTCGTTAATTATTTTTACAGCCGCTGGTGTTATTCTCGTCACACTGTTACTTGCAAGCATCTTCTTACCTATTTTGGCACGATCAGAGAAAGACCATGCCGAACTGGCACGTAAGGATATGGAACAGTTCGCGACGATTCGGACCATTGATGCCGCCATTCAATCGATTCGCTCCCTCATGGATGACAGTAATCGTGAAGTGGCCGTGTCAGTGATTTCTTCCTACAACCAAATTCGCAATCGCCTTCTGAGTGGAAGTAACGAAAATTTGGCGCGCTTAAAGGAGGCAGAAACGGAAATTCGCTTAATGGCTCTAGACGCCGAGGCGGAGTATATCGAAAGGTTGAAAAAGGAAGGGAGGATTGACCGTGAAACGATTTATCTAACAGAGGAACATATCCAACGGATGAGACTAGCCGTCACGAACCGGATGCACTTTCGAAGATTATTTCTATGGACCTTCCTAAATAAAACCCTGTACCAGCTGTTACGGCTGTTGTTACCTAAAAATCAGGAGCGGATTCGGAAACGGAAAGAAAAAGCGAAACAAATTATTAAATTGAAAGGCCATATGGCTCAAGCCGCACTCCACTTTTTAAAGGAACATATGACCATTGAAAACGAATCCGTCTATTTGAGCATTATCGGAGAGTATAATGAGATCTTTATGAAATTTAAGGTGGCCAAAAAAAGCGAGGATTCCCTTCACTACAATCGAATACAACGTGAATTGCGTGAAAAGGCTTTCCAAGCAGAGCGCGATGAGGTACAGGACATGTACGAAGAAGGCGATATCACCATTGATGTCATTCGAAAAATCCGCAAACAAATCAATATCAGGGAAGCCTATTGGATGGAAGAAACAAGCATTAGCGCTCATTAAGGAAAGAGCAAGGCGCCCGCCTATCGGCGATCAGCACAAGACAAGCCGGCGGGAGGGTGGTTCTTTACCTTCTCTACGGATTGGCTTGTGACCTCGAGCCGATGGCGCTTGGAGCTGGACCATTCTCAAAGTCAAAATTTTTACTTTCTTCTCTTTTTAAAAAAGGTGGGATTAATTCCCGCCGCCTTTTTTGCTATTCTGGAACAATGATCTCCAGCTTTCCTGTCTGATTCGTGACTTCGATGACCTTGTCCGTAAACAAATACGGTGTATCATACTTGTCTTGCTTTTTGAGTTCAACATAATCATTATTAGTGGTTAATACCGGAAAGACAGCGTTGGTTTTTTTAAGAAAGTTTTGAGCGACTTCCATTTCTGCCATTAGAATAATTTGTTTACTCGAGATGGCAAAAAATAATTTCCCGATTTCCCGCCCTTGTTCATCAACAATCTTGATCTGCTGCAGAAGCGAAATCAGACAGGTGATAAAATCATTCACTTTCTCATTCGTTAAACCTGGCAGCTGATACTCCGTCAGCGTCTTGTTCATTCCATTCTTTATTTCTTTAAAGGAAAAGACATCCTCTATCCGTAAGACCTGTTTTGTTTTTCCAAGACTTTCAAACTTCGTTTTCGTCTCAAACAAAAATTCCTTGATCGCACCCTTGTGTTGCTCCCGATGAATGACAGCATCCGCCAGCTCGTTCATCCAGCGAATCTCCTTATTTCGATTGCTTATCAATAGTAAAAAGGCATATACATCCTTCTCATCCAAGGTATTGTCGATCAATTTCTGATAATAACCATGTAGTAATGCTTGTTCTTTAATATCCATTCGTTTGCTCCTAGAAAAAATATTTCTCTCCTATTGTACACTTTCTCGCGTTAAATAACGTTGTTTTTTTCACCAGCAGCAATTGGCCCCGTTTGAGTTTTTTTGCCTGAAGGACATAGTTTCCCTCCCCGCGTACATCCTAAAGAAAGGACTATGTGGCTAGAGGAGGTTACTATGAACGTAGATGATATCATCATTGCACGCGAAAAAATGAAGGGAATTGTTCACATGACACCCCTTGATTATTCGAAAACATTTAGTCAGATTGCTCATAATGATGTCTATTTAAAACTGGAGAACTTACAGAAGACTGGCTCGTTCAAGGTACGCGGCTCGTACAATAAACTGATTAGCCTGCCAAAGGAGGAATTAGCCAAAGGTGTTGTTGCGGCCTCGGCAGGAAACCATGCTCAAGGAGTTGCTTATTCTAGTCATATGTTGGGTGCCCCATGTACGATTGTGATGCCAAAAGGCGCCCCCCTTAGCAAAGTGCAGGCAACAAAACAATATGGAGCTAACGTTATCCTCGCAGGTACCGTCTTTGATGAAGCACTCGCTTATGCCTTGGAGCTTAAGGAAAAGATGGACGCCACCTTTGTGCATGCCTTTGATGACGAGGCCATTATGGCGGGACAAGGAACGGTTGGCTTAGAAATCCTCGATCAGCTGCCAGATGTCGAGGCGATTATGTGCCCGATTGGCGGTGGCGGCCTCATTGCAGGCATTGCCATGGCCGTTAAAGAGCGAAATCCGCATATTTCCGTGTACGGGGTACAAACCGTTGCCTGCCCTAGTATGAAGCAGTCACTAGCGGAAGATAAGCCGGTGATGATCGAAGCTGCTCCTACAATGGCCGATGGAATCGCCGTGAAGAAGCCCGGGATCAAGCCGTTTGAGATTGTCCAAAAATATGTTGATGATATTGTGACGGTCGATGAAATGGAAATCGCCAGAACGATGTTGATGCTGTTAGAGCGAAATAAGCTGTTAGTCGAGGGGTCTGGTGCCTGTTCCCTTTCATCCCTTCTATATGAAAAAATGCAGTTAAAGGAAAAAAAGGTGGTAGCAGTTATAAGTGGCGGGAATGTGGATATGAATTTCATTTCACGTATTATTGAACGGGGGATGGTCGAAGCCGGTCGGTACGCCACATTTACGATTACCTTAAAGGATAAGCCAGGGGAACTGCAAAAGGTATTAAGCTCATTAACTGATTTAGAGGCTAACATTCAAACGGTCAATCTCCATCGCATGGGGAAACAAATTTACCCTGGTTATGCCCAGCTTGAGATATCCGTTGAAACGAAGAGCCACGACCACATCGATCAACTCCTAAAGGTTTTGGCCGAGAAACACTATAATGTGGAGCTGGGGTATTATTAAACCTATTCAAAAAGGGCAGCTAATCTAATCAGCTGCCCTTTTCATACTTTTATGGAATTAATAAAATCTTACCGGTGCTCTCTCGGCTTTCAAGATAACGATGTGCCTCTTGACCATCCTGCAAGGCAAAAACAGTTGGCTCCGCTACCTTTATATGACCCTCAGACATCCATTGAAACAACTCTTTCGAACGCTTAATCCGCTCCTCACGAGAAGTCAGTACATTCCATAAATCTCCGCCCGTCAAGGTCTTTGACGTATCCATTAACATTCTCGGGTCAACCGGGGTCGGATCTCCACCAGCCATACCATAAAAGACAACTGTCCCGCCGATACGAGTGACCGTAAAGCTGTCTGGCAGCGTCGAACCAACTGATTCATAAACTACATCGACACCTCTCCCATTTGTTTCCGCGAGCACTTGTTGCTTCCAATCATCCTTATACAAGAAAACCTTAGATGCCCCGGATTTTCGAGCTGCGGCTGCTTTTTCCTCGGAAGAAGTCAAGCCGATCACTCTTCCACCTAACAGATTGATGATTTGAACGAGCAGTTGCCCGACTCCACCCGCAACGGCATGGACCAGCACAACATCATTCTTTTTCACAGAATAACTATCCTTTGTTAAATAATGTGCCGTCAGTCCTTGCAATAATACGGAGGCTCCGTCCGCAAACGAGATCGATTCCGGAAGTGGAATCGCTTTTTCTATTGGCACGGCAACAAGTTCAGCATTCGCATACGCTACATCAGCAAAGGCAATCCGATCCCCTTTGCTGATATCCCTTACATTTCCTCCTACTTCTTCAACTGTCCCTGCCCCTTCATAACCCAAAATATAAGGAGGCTCACCTGCTAGATGATAGTTTCCTTTTCTTCTATATATATCAGCGAAATTTAAACCAATCGCCTTCATTCTGACTAGTATTTCATCAGGTCCAATAACCGGAGCTGCCATTTCACCATACTCCAGCACTTCCGGACCTCCAAATGTTTTGAACATAAGAGCTTTCAAATGGATTACCTCATCCTTTTTTTAATTTTGACACCCTTAATTTAATTTCATTATTATACGAATTGCAAATATCTACGCTTATTAGGCTGTTAACCCTACTAACCCATGTATTTCCATTTCATCGCCACTTTGCTATACTAATAGGAACCGCATTACTTCCAGCTATTGTCCCCACAGAAGGTTTCATTTTTTCATCAAAACCATAAGGAGGCTCCTCAATGTATCAAATCAAAGGAAAAGAAAAGATTTTTGTTTACACAGGCCCAGACGGCTCCGGTCGAAAAACCATTGCGAAAATGGTCGCTACTGCGTTTGATATGGAAACCGTTCTTTCTTACACTACCCGCTCCCCTCGACATTATGAAAAAAACGGTCATGACTACCACTTTGTTAATGAGGATACCTTCAAACAGATGCAAGCCCAACAAGAGTTTCTAGAAAGTGTCGAGATTGATGGATTCTATTATGGAATTCGTGAGCAAGATATTATCGAAGCCTTCCAAAACCATGAATTCGTCTATTTGACTTTGAATCCTGAAGGAACGGAAAAGTTGAAGAAGATGTACGGAGACGGTGTGGTACGAATTTTTATTTATGCTGATCGCGATACGGTTATCAAGAGACACCAAGATCGTCAAGATACTGAAGAAGTCATCGAACGACATATGAAGCATTATGATGAAATCCTAAGCTACAAAAACAGCTGTGAACATGCCTTTGAAAATTATGATTCCCCCCAAGTGGCCTTTCAAGTTAGCGAACTGATTGAAACCTTTTTGGATCGAGATCTAACAGAAACAGATTATTAAGGAAAACGCCTGCCCAAAGAGATGAAAGCGCGAACACTAGTAAGAAGGAAAAGGCGGTTTAACATGAAATTGTTAAACCGCCTTTTTCGCTTTGAATTTCTATTGAGCGAACAAGAACGAAGATATTCTTGGCAATTCCTCCATGACTTGCATAAGAATGACACAAAGGAAATAAGATAAATTAAGCATCCTATTAAAGGGGTTGTTAGAGAATGAGCATTTTTAATAAAATCGCGTTATTTTTTGTTATTTTGTATTCTGTCTTTATTATCATAAATACGTATTTAGGAGAAAGTGAACGGATACAGTCTAATATGATGTATTTATTAATGAACGGCTTTGCTTACATCGTCTCAGCATTAGAAGTTGAAAAGGAAAAACAGCTGATCTATGAAACATGATTTACCTTAGTTTATTTACAACAAAAGGAAAATGGTGCCTGACACTCGCAGGCACCATTCTTTTATCCAGTTGGCGATTTTATTTTATCCAAGATGGTAGAAAGATATTTTCTGACAGATCCTAGATGGATGGTTAATTTTATTTTTTCAGGCTTGCATTCCTTATCTAATCCAGGAAGGTCGCGTTCATTTTGGCTGAGATCTTCATCCATAAGATCAGGAGAATAGATCCTCATTCCCTCCATAATACTTCGAATCGAATCAGCTAACTCCTCACTCGGGTTGTCTTTCAATAAATAGCCGTGGACATCCGCATCGATCGCCCGCTGAAAATATCCCTTCCTCGCAAAGGTTGTTAAGATAATAACTTTACAGCTAGTTAGCTTCAAAGCTTCCGCAGCCTCTAGCCCGCTCTTTTTTGGCATCTCAATATCTAGGAGACAAACATCCGGTTGTAATCGCTGCACCAGCATTAAGGCCTCTTCGCCATTCCTCGCTCGGCCGACCACTTCCATATCCTCCTCCAAATTGAGGAGAGAACCAATCGCTCCTAACAGTAATTCCTGATCCTCTGCAATCACAATACGAATCATTTTGTTCTCTCCTATAGGCCTGCATCCCCGACATGCAAGACTCCCCTTAGAGATGGGGAGCCGGCCATTGATGGTAAAGTTAGAGTTCAGGCTTTACTCGAACTGAAATACTTTTTTTCGCTAACGCTTTAACTTCTCTAAAGCTGACAAAATTCTTTCTCTCCTCATCCCAAAGGCGGAACCGCAGCGATTTCAGGCTAGTAGCCAAGGAAATGGTAGGAACGTTTTGGAGTGGAAGGGTGTTATTGTGAGCCTCTTCCAGTTTATAGTTAGGTACTCTTGGACTTAAATGGTGAACATGGTGATAACCAATATTACCGGTAAGCCATTGTAAAACCTTAGGAAGCTTATAGAACGAGCTCCCTTCCACTGCCGCTTTCACATATTCCCACTCTTTGTCCTCTTCGAAATAGGAATCTTCAAAGGTGTGTTGGACGTAAAACAACCAAATCCCCACTGAACCTGATAATAAGAAAATCGAACCCTGTACTAAAAGAAATGCTTGCCAGCCGACTGCCCAGCAGAGCAAAGCAATCAACGCAACAATCAACACATTGGTTAAATAGGTGTTCATCCGTTCTTTCTTTCGAGCACCTTTACGGTTAAATCTATTTTTAAGCAGGAATACATAAATGGGACCTAATCCAAACATAACGAAAGGATTACGATAAAAACGATAAGCTAATCGAAGTCTAAGTGGTGCTGCCAAATATTCATCCACTGTAAGTGTCCAAATATCACCTGTACCGCGCTTGTCTAAGTTACCACTTGTAGCATGATGAACGGAGTGCTCATGACCCCATTGATCAAACGGAAATAACGTTAACACACCCATGAATGTGCCGGTAATGCGATTGACCCGGCGGTTCTTGAAAAAAGAATGATGGGTACAATCATGGAAGATGATGAAAATCCTTGTTAAAAAGCCAGCGGCAATCACAATCGGAACGAGCGCTAACCAGTAAGATACCGACAGGCTTATATAGGCTAAATACCATAGAATAAAAAATGGAGCTACCGTATTAATAATCTGCCAGATACTTTCTTTCGTCGTCGATTTTTCAAAAGGAGCTACTTGTTTTTTCAAACTTTTCGTATTTTGTAAGGTCATTTGTTTGAATTCCCTTCCTTTTCGTTTGTTATTTCAAATTATAAGGGAAGGAAATAGCACGTGTTAGTAGCAGGTGTCATGCGCAGGACATGATAAATGTCATATACAAGTTGTAAATGATGTTTTGAACCCCTATTATCCTTAATCTATAGCTGTTTGGTGCTATGATAATAAAAAATTTTAAGAGGGATTTATCTTATCTTTCCTGTATAATGAACCGTATTCAGCTTTGCATATGATATTTCTTTTAGAGAAATTCTAAAGATAAGGTCGGATATACTAAAAAAACGAGGTACCAACATGAGTGAAAAAAGTTTTGCAGCATACCATTTAAGCGATGAAATAAAAAGGGCACTCTCTGTTTTGAAATACGATGTGCCAACAGAGGTGCAACAACAAGTCATCCCGTTAGCGCTGGAAAAGCACGATCTTGTCGTGAAGTCACAAACAGGCAGTGGGAAGACTGCATCCTTTGGGATCCCTGTTTGCGATATGATCGAATGGGAAGAGAAAAAGCCTCAGGCGCTCATTCTTACTCCTACACGGGAGCTAGCGGTTCAAGTTCGTGATGACATGACCAATATTGGCAGATTTAAACGCATAAAAGCCATGGCCGTATACGGAAAAGAGCCTTTTAACAAACAAAAGGAAGAATTAAAGCAAAAAACACATGTAGTTGTCGGAACTCCAGGGCGAGTGATCGATCATATCGATCGAGGAACATTAGAGTTAAGTCAAATCAAATACCTTATCATCGATGAAGCTGATGAGATGCTGAATATGGGCTTTATTGATGAAGTAGAAAGTATCATAAGGGAACTCCCAGCAGACCGAGTGACGATGGTGTTTTCAGCGACATTGCCAAAGGATGTTGAAAATCTCTGCCATCAATATATGAAGGATCCGACTCAAATCGAGATTGAGTCGTCCGGAATCACAACCTCAACGATTGAACATCGATTAATCGAGGTAAAAGAAGATGATAAGCTGTCCCTTCTTAAGGACATCACTGTGGTTGAAAACCCTGATAGCTGTCTTATTTTTTGCCGAACAAAAGAGCACGTGGATACGGTATTTGCTGAATTAGAGGAGTCCGATTATTCATGTGAACGACTCCATGGCGGATTAGAGCAGCAAGATCGATTTGCCGTAATGGATGGGTTTAAAATGGGGAATTTCCGCTACCTTGTGGCGACTGATGTAGCGGCACGGGGGATTGATATTGATAACGTGACCTTAGTCATAAACTATGACGTCCCCATGGAAAAAGAGAGCTATGTGCACCGGACAGGAAGAACCGGTCGTGCTGGGAATAAAGGGTTGGCGATTACGCTTGCCACGCCATATGAAGGAAAATTCGTGAAAGCGATTGAACGATATATCGGCTTTGAAATTCCTGTTATGGAAGCGCCTAAACCCCAGGAAGTGGCTAGTGGACAAGCCGCTTTTGATGAAAAAATCAATGGCCGCCGTGTCGTCCGTAATAATAAAACGGCCCGAATTAATCAAGGGATCATGAAGCTCCATTTTAGTGGCGGGAAAAAGAAAAAGCTCCGTGCCGTTGATTTTGTTGGGACCATCGCGAAAATCCCAGGCGTAACCGCTGAGGATATTGGGATTATTACCATCCAGGATACCCTCTCCTATGTAGATATTCTAAATGGAAAAGGCTCAATCGTGCTACAAGCACTCGAGAACGCCACCATCAAAGGAAAAAAACTAAAAGTCAGCAAAGCCCTTAAATAAGAAAAGCGTAAGGCGCCCGAAGCTGGACCATTCTCAAAGTCAAAATTAATCATTTCTTATCTTTAAAAAAAGGTGAACCTAAATTAAAGGTGCCTGACACCATCACAAACTAGATGGTCTCAGGCACCTTTTCCTTCTGTTATCTGTCCTTTTGGAGTGGACAATGTCCACGAATGGTGTCAGGCACCACAAACACACCACAAACGCACCACATTCTACTCCAAATTGCTATGGCGAGCGAAGGCGTCTGTGTGGTTTGTGCTGCTTAGCTGGCTATATTGCAGGCAGATGGTGTCAAATAGTAGGTGCACGCATTGGTCGAATAGAGAGCCGAGTGGTTGGATGGTTTTCAACTCATTTTCACGGCGATATTTGGTGGCTGCCGGTACATGCAGGTTTTGTGTTGCCGCCTGTGCGAGCGGTGATTCTAGATCAGTGGTCACCCCAATCACTTGGCAGCCAAGTGATTGCGTCTTTTCAGCTGTCCAAACCACACTCTTCGTTGTACCAGAACCTGAGACAGCTACTAATAAATCCCCTTCAGCAATTGCAGGTGTAATCGTTTCTCCGACCACATACACAGTTGCTCCTAAGTGCATTAATCTCATCGCAAACGATTTAGCCATTAACCCGGAACGGCCCTCACCGATGATAAAAAGGCGCTTCGCTTTTTTCAATTGTCCTGCTATTTCCTGTAGTTGTTCCTCTGCTACTTGGCTTAGAACCGTTTCAACTTCCTTTAATATAGTTGGAATCATCATGCTCACTTCTCCTCCATGCATATTTGTTTAAATTGAGCCGCGGCCTCATTAGGACTGGATGCCTTGGTAATCGCCGATCCGATAATCACTACTGCCGGATGAAGCGTTTCCCTTAACCGGCCAATTGATTCTAAAGTAATCCCACCCGCTACAGCCACCTGTACTGCTGAGAAATCGACTAGCTCATTTCTCGCCGTGCCACGATTTTGCGAGCCTGCTTCCTCTTGCTCATCCTTACTAACATGGTCACAAAAAATGGCATCCTCGTACTTCAATAGGGCCTTTTTTTGCTCAGCAGAAGTATTTAATAAATCAATCATTACTTTTTTGTTATATCGTTGTGCAACCTCCATACAAGCATCGATCGTAACCAACGGTGATACCCCCATCACCGTGGCCACGTCTGCTCCCGACTTAAAGCACAGTTCAAATTCGTAACGGGCATTATCAATCGTTTTAATATCAGCGACAATCGTTTTATCTGGAAAAGCTTGTTTCAGCTCTTGAATACTCGTAACTCCGAATTCTTTTATTAACGAGGTGCCAACCTCAATCCAATCGATGGAATCCTCCACCTTTTTGGTTAACTCGATGGCCTCTGCAATCTCCATCCGATCCAAAGCAAGTTGTATATTCATCCTCCATATCTCCTTTTCCCTAAGGATAAACCGATTTACTAAATCGGTTTATCAAAAGTATAAATCTTTTATCCATGTCTTTCAATAGCATGGAAGGGCTCCCCTTTAGTAAGAACATTGGGGTGCACTTATCCCTTCGGATTGCCCCCCAACTACATCAGCTTGCTCTGAAAAACAATCTCCACTGGGTCCCGTTCTACCTTATTCATTTGTTCAAATAATAATTCCGCAGCCTTCGTCCCCATCTCAGATGCAGGCTGCACGATGAACGTAATAGGTGTCTCCAACAATGGAGCAAACGGAATATTATCAAAGACAACTAATTCAATATCTTTTCCTATCTTAATGCCCTTGTCTTTAAGCGCTTCAACCGCTACTAAAAAGACACGATCGTTTCCACAAAAAATCGCTGTTGGTCTATCCTCCATCGAAAAAAGTCTCTCAAGTTTGGCTTTCATTTCCGAAATGTCCGATTCCACGATAAACTCAGGATTCATCTCCAAACCAGCATCCAGCAATGCTTTTTGATAGCCTTGAAATCTCTCTTTCCTCGTACTCACCGTAAGCGGCTGGACAGCAAAAGCGATATTTCGATGGCCCTGTGCCACAAATTGCTGAATCGCCTTATAGGTAGAGTCTTGATTATCGGTTACAATCGAAAACCCACGTACATTCTCTACTTTGCGATCGACAAATACAACGGGGTAGTCCTGGTTGATCAACCTTTCATATAGTTCATTATTCTGGCCAGTTGGAAAAATAATGAGACCGTCTACCTGCTTTGCTCTAAGCATTTCAATATATTTCTTTTCCTTCTCCGGATCGTCATCGGCGTTACAGACAATCGCATGCAAATCATGATGGTGGCAAAAATCCTCGATTGCTCTGCTAACCTCTGTTGAAAAATAGTGCATGATATTCGCCACAATAATCCCGACCATCGAAGTTCGTTTTTGCTTCAGACTCCTAGCAATATAATTAGGTTGATACCCGAGTGTATCGATTGCCTCAGCAATCTTTTGCTTTGTTTTTTCGCCCATATATTCAAACCGTTTATTTAAAAACTGTGATACTGTACTTTTCGAGACACCTGCTGCTTTGGCAACATCAGCCATCGTCACTTTTTCCATTCCAATCTTCCTCTTTCATTTCTGTCGATGACTCCATTTTAGCGGCAAAGCTGCGATTTTACCAGTCTAACCAAAAATGGGATCAGACCATTTTTGGCATTCTACTTCAAATAAAATAAGGATGACAGTTTTCATTTCCTCACTGTCATCCTCAAACATTCATTACAATAGACGAGTTTTAAGCAGTTATTTTTAAATCAGAGGATTGACGCTTTTTTTCCTTTTTTGCTATATTTATCGCCCATATGGTTAGAATCGCAGAAAGGAATAATGACCCTGCCATAAAGATATAAGATGCCCCGAATCCATCAGTCAGTCCATTCAAATAGCCAACAATATAAGCACCAACGAATGAACCCAGTGCACCCATACTGTTAATTAGCGCCATCGCACCACCAGCAACATTACGAGGGAGAATCTCCGGAATAATCGCAAAAAACGGACCGTATGGAGCATACATCGCACCACCAGCGATTACGAGCAAGATGAATGAAATCCAGAAATGACTGCTTCCAATCGCATAAGAGAAATAAAATGCGATCGCCCCGACTAACAAGAACGGCCAAACAAAGGCACTTCGATTTAACGTTTTATCAGAGAAATAAGATGCCGCTAACATCAGGACTACGGCTAAAATGTACGGCACAGACGATAACCAACCGGTTGTCACAATATCCATATTTGGTGCTGCTTTAATTATCGATGGCAGCCACATCACAAACCCATATACCCCAATGCTCCAGAGGAAGTATTGCACACTTAACAAAATAACTGGTTTCGATTTAAAGGCTTCGCCATAATTTTTAACTGGCTTTAATCCTTCTTGTTCTTTTTCTAATTGTTTTTCAAAATCTACCTTTTCTTGTTCGGTTAACCATTTGGCATCCTTCGGCTTATCATTCACCAATTTCCACCAAATAAATGCCCAAATCACAGCAGGAATACCTTCGACGATAAACATCCATCTCCAGCCCACAGAATTGACTAAATAACCGGAAACAATCGACATCCATAATACCGTTGCAGGGTTTCCTAAAATCAAGAATGTATTAGCACGAGACCGTTCCGCCTTTGTAAACCAGTGGCTTAAGAACACTAGCATTGCTGGCATAACCGCACTTTCCACAACCCCAAGCGCAAAGCGAATCACAAATAATAGCTTCACATTGGTAATAAAACCGGTGAACGACGCTAATAATCCCCAAGCAATCAACGACCAGAATATTAGTACCTTTGCACTCTTTTTCTCCGCGTATGCTGCTCCAGGCACTTGGAAAAAGAAATATCCTAAGAAGAAGAGCGCTCCTAGTAAAGAGGAGGTACCAGCCGTAATGTGCAGATCCTCCGCTAACCCGGCTGCCGCACCAAAACCATAGTTGGCCCGGTCAAGATAAGCAAGACTATAAGTGATAAAAGCAATTGGAATCAGCCGAAGCCAGCGTTGTTTGGCAATCGTTTGTTTCATATTAGTTCACTCCCTGTAAATTTTTTTCGATATAGTCTAACAGTCTTGCTTTTGTAGGGTAGCCATCATTATCACCCGGCGCTTGCACGGCTAAGGCACCAATTGCATTTCCTCTTAAAACTGCCTCTTGGACCGAAAACCCTTCCATTAATCCACTGATAATACCAACAGCGAAGCCATCGCCGGCACCCACGGTATCAATCACTTTTTCCACCTTCATACCAGGAACCGTTCCTTCTTCTGACGTTGTTTTATAAAATGCCCCTGTCTCACCAAGTTTAATTACAACCAGCTTAACACCTTTTTCAAGATAAAATGAAGCAATATCACGAGGTTGTTTGTAACCCGTTAAAATCTCACCCTCTGCCATCCCTGGTAAAACGTAATCAGCCTGGAAGGCCGCATCATTTGTATGCTTGACCATTTCTTCACGGGAACTCCAAAGACTTGGGCGTAAATTCGGATCAAATGAAACGGTTCGTTCATTTTTTTTCATAAAAGCTAACGCATGCTTCGCAAACTCTCTTGTCTCTTCCGAAATAGCCAGTGGAATCCCGGTCATATGGAGGTGCTTCGCTGCTAGAAAATAAGCTTCATTGAAATCTGTTGTATTTAAATGGCTAGCAGCAGATCCTTTCCGAAAATACTGAACCTCTGGGTCACCCTCGATCACCTTCGATTTCAGTTGAAACCCAGTCGCATATTGAGAATCTATTAATACATGATCAATGTTGACGTTTTCATTTTGAAGCCGCTCCATGATGAATTTACCAAAGGCATCGTTTCCAACCTTACTAGCCCAACCAGACTTTAAGCCTAGACGTGCAAGTCCGATCGCAACATTGGTTTCAGCACCGGCCAGCTCTCGGGTAAATTGGCTGACTTCGTGTAAGGGTCCCGTCTGATTTGCCATAAACATCATCATTGCTTCACCAAAGGTAACTGTATCTAGCTGTTGCATATTGCTAACGCCTCTCTTTCTTTTGACATCTCATTTATCATTTCAATATAGTCCTTTGTCATTTCATTTGGGACAATCGGAAACTCAAGCGCTTTCACAATATCGTTTGGTAATCTACTCATCACTTGTTTCCAACTGTGATTCCCAACATTCTGAAGTGGGACCGTCACGAGTTCGCCACCATGGACCTCTACCTGTTTTAAATGAAGATAAATGACATATGGGGCGAGTATATTCAAAGCAACAACCACATCCTCGCCTGTATAGTACCAGTTCCCAGCGTCAAAAGTCATTTTTATAGGAAGAGCGCGGTCGACAACGCTTTCAAAAAATGCTCGTAACCGCTCAACATTACCACCATGAGCTGTTTGGTCGTTTTCAACAAGCAACAGAATATCTGGCTGCTCCTTTAGGAATGCTGCAAGGTCGACCATGTTCGATTTACCCTTTTGAAAATGACCGAGCGATACTTTTACCCACTTGGCACCCAAGGCTTTTGCTTCGAGAAATAGTATATTTAATTCTTCTGCATTTAACTGATGATTCTCTTTCCAGCATTCGATTGGAGCGGAATAGACAGTAAATAGATCAAACTGTTCAATAGTCCGTTTAATGTTATCTAGTTGGTGATGCTCTGCCGATAGTAATTCACGGCGTATCTCCACTCCATAGGCCCCCGCTTTGGCGATGAGCTCCACATAAGCTGCTTGCCCAATCTCCAATACTTCTACGCGATCAAAGGCATTTAACGGGACAATCACATTTTTCATAATGAAGACCCTTTCTTAAGTAACTTTTTGATAAACCGGTTTAGTAAATCGATTTATTAACATTATAAACGCAATGTAAGCGTTTTTGCAATATGTTATTTTAAATTATTTTTTTTAAACATTGTCCCTATTAGAACCTACTTTTGGTTTGTCAAGCTGCTGTCCGGAGCTATGATCAGTGGATTCCTACATGATTGTATGCGAGCGATAAAATTGGGATTCTCTCCACAATGTACTATAATCGATGTAACCAAGAGAGATAAACATAGGTGATAACATGACAAATATTCGCGATTTAGCAAAAATGGCAGGCGTCTCGGTAACAACTGTATCACGGGTACTGAATAAACATCCGTATGTGAGTGAGGAAAAGAGAAAGGCCGTTTTAGCTGCCATTGAGAGTAGTAATTACCAACCCAATATCAATGCTGTCCATTTAAGCATGGGGAAAACCTTTCTTGTTGGTGTGGTCGTCCCCTTTATCGACCATTCCTATTTTGCCTTGTTAATCAAAGGAATCGCAATGGAAGCCCTCGAAAATAACTATAAGTTGGTGCTGTTTCAAACCAACTATGATAAGGAAAGAGAATTGGAAGCCCTGCAAATGTTGAAGCAAAAGCAAATTGATGCCCTGCTCATTTGTTCAAGAGCAAGTGGGTGGCCGACCATCGCCGACTACATATCCTATGGGCCGATTGTGTTATGTGAAGATGGAAGGGAAAAAAATGTTTCCTCCACCTTTGTTGACCACTATCGTTGTTTTCTATTTGCGTTAAACTACTTGTATCAAAAAGGACATCAGCAAATTGGCTATTGCATTGGTCGTAAGTCCGGCACAAGTAGTAAGTTCAGAGGGATGGCATATAAGGATTTTGTGACGAGATATCATTTACAACATAATCCAAGTTATATTTTTAATCACTGTAATTATTTTGAGGATGGCGAGCAAGTGATTGAGCAAATACTCAAGATGGAGGAACCCCCTACTGCTCTGCTTGTCACAAGTGATGAAGTCGCGGCGGGGATCGTCACCTGTGCCCACAAACAAAATATCTCCATCCCAGAAGATTTAGCTATTATTGGATTTAATAATCAGCCAATCGCTCAAATGATGGGAATCACCACCATTGACATACCGCTTATCGAGATGGGGAGAAAGCTATTTCTACAAGGGATCAACCCTAGCGAGCAAGTGACCCATCAGGAGATGGAAATGCAATTAATTGAACGTCAGTCTGTCTAATTGCTGGTGCCTGACACCACTTTGAATTTCCTCCATAAAAATTTTTTTCTACAAAATTTCTTGACCTGAAACGCGTTTCATACTCTATGCTGTATGGGAAATGTCATACAGCACTTGTCGGCGTGATCGGAGCGATCTGAGCGTTACGACGGTGTTGTATGGAGGCGGAGGGATATGAAATGAAAAAACAAATCGTATTTTTTGATATAGACGGTACGTTATTAACGGATGATAAAATCATTCCGCAGTCCACAAAAAAGGCGATACAACTACTACAGGCACAGGGAATCTATACGGCCATTGCCACTGGCAGGGTCTCAAATATGTTTTATTGGGTTCAAAAGGAATTAAATATGGAGTCCTATGTCTCGATGAATGGACAATATGTCGTTTTTGAGGGTCAACAGGTTTATGCCAACCCCATTGGCCGCGAGATATTGGATTCACTGGCAGCGATGGCGCACAAAAATGGGCATGCCTTAGCCTATTTTAACCATCAGGATTATCGAGTTAACAAACAAAACCATCCCTTAATTGAGACAAGTTTTGATTCACTCTTAATGCCCTATCCAGAGGTGGATGAAAATTTTTATAAACAGGAGTCTATTTATCTGGGCCATCTTTATTGCGAAAGCAAGGATGAACAAATATACAAGGAAAGCTTCCCAACCCTTAATCTGTTGAAGTGGCACGACAACGCCT
This sequence comes from Neobacillus jeddahensis, assembly GCF_000612625.1. Classification (GTDB taxonomy): domain Bacteria; phylum Bacillota; class Bacilli; order Bacillales; family Cytobacillaceae; genus Neobacillus; species Neobacillus jeddahensis. Next base: position 6,219 of record NZ_CCAS010000054.1, on the reverse strand, counting down.
ATGATATTCTGCCCATCGGTGCTTCAAAAGCGGTTGGCATCAGCAAGCTATTAGAGAACTTCGATATTCCAGTAGAAAATAGCTTTGCCTTTGGTGATGGGTTAAATGATCTCGAGATGCTCGCAACAGTTGGAACAGGAATTGCCATGGGTAATGCTGTTCCTGAAGCTAAGGCCGCTGCCGACCTCATCACGACCTCCTCTTCGGAAGATGGAATACTTAACGGGTTGATCGAGGTGGGATTACTGGATAAACGCCTCATTCCAGCCTAAATTTCAAAAACTAATAAGCACATGCCGACAATATCAAAAGGGATCCTCTACTTAGGAAGGGATCCCTTTGCTTCTTCTATTTTCATTTATTTACCGGAACAGCATTCATATATTCTTCAAGCGTGATTCCTTTACTGGCTATTTCTACTGCTGCACTTTTCCCTACATAGCGTATATGCCAAGGTTCATATTTATAGCCAGTGATAGAATCCTTTCCTTTTGGATAACGAATAATAAAGCCGTATTCTGCAGCATGTCCAGCTAACCATTGGGCTTCGTTTGTTCCACCAAAACAATCTTCCGCTGCACATCGACCATCACCACCTGTAACATCGATTGCTAGACCGGTTTCATGTTCACTATGGCCCGGAACAGCACTGTACGTCATGGCCTTTTGTTGGCCATCTCTGTGGACATAGTTATCAAACACATTTTTTTGCGTTTCATATGATCGATAAGCTGACACACCTAACAATGTTATTCCATCGTCTTTTGCCCCTTTAAATAAGGCTTCTATTGCTTCTGCAGCTTCCTTTCGTAGCATGCGCTTTTCATTTTTTTCAGAAAAAATAAACTGAACATTTGGATACACTAAATCAGTAGGTCTTCCCGTATCTGGCAATGCGTGTTCCTTGTTGACGAGCACCATCATATCCTCATCGCGAGAACCAGCAAGCTGATTGGTATTATTACTCTGGTTCACTGGGCTACTTTTTTCAATTTCGACACTTTGATCACTGACAGAAGACTTTGTTGAAATGGTCTTTTTTGAAAAAGGCTTATATAAACTGTCCCAACTAGCAAATAGTACTAGTGCAGAGGACAGCAAAAGAGCAATAACGATTTTTTTTCTCATCCATTTTTCTCCTTTTCATATTTAAGCAAAACCGTTTGGTCAATCCTCATTCTCTTAAATCGTAACTTGATTATAAGCGATAAATGTTTCCATACAAGTATCAGTTGTATCTAACTTGTAAATTCAATTTGAATAATATATTCAATCAAATAAAAAAAGTATATGATCGGTCTAGTAGAGAAAGGAGTTACGATGGAACAAAAAAAGATATTAATCATCGAAGACGAAGAACCAATCTCCGAGTTACTTTCCTATTCTATCAAAAAGGAAGGCTTCTTAACTAAAATTGCATCTACGGGGGAGCAAGGCATACAGCTAATTTCTGAATTCACCCCTCATCTAATCCTACTGGACTTAATGTTGCCTGATATGAGTGGATTTGATATTTGTAGAAAAGTAACAAGGGATGATAGTGTGCCTATTATTATGATCACTGCAAAGTCAGATACATTGGATAAAATTCTTGGAATGGAACTGGGGGCAGATGATTATATTACAAAACCCTTCGATATTCGCGAAGTCATCGTTCGAATTAAGGCTATTTTTAGAAGAATTGAGTTAACCTCCGAGTTAATAGAAACAAATGGTTTCGATGTGCTTCAACCTGGAAATGGGATTGAGTTATATAAAGAAAAGAGAGAAGTATTCAAGGATGGATCCATGGTAGAGCTTACGAATAAAGAATATGATCTTCTCTTATTTCTCGCAGAAAATAAGGGGCGAGTCTTCTCAAGGGCCGATTTACTCGATAAGGTATGGGGATTTGATTTTATCGGAGATACTCGGACGGTAGATATTCATGTACAGCGGCTAAGAAAAAAACTCGATAAATCGAAGAGACCCTCTATTATTGAAACAGTATTCGGTGTTGGCTATAAATTAGTAAGCAATGGACACTAGCATGATGAAACATTCCATTCAGTTTAAAATGCTCCTTGCCTTTTCAATCGTAACTTTTATCGGATTTTCAGCATTCCTGCTAGCAGCATATAAAATCAATGAACAAAATAACTCACAAATCATTCATAAAGATATGATTGAAGCTCGGAAAACACTAGATAACTACTTAAAACAATACTTCCTCATTAAAGACACGGAAATGAGCAAGCTCTCATTTGCAACAGAGGCAACTAACATCGCAAACGTAGTCAGCACACAAATGGGCAGTCAAGTTACACTCTATGATGCACAGGGAAAAAACATCACTTCACCTTTAAATAAAGCTAACCTCGATAATAAAGATTTATCAACGGCTTTAAAAGGTGAGACCGCCTATACAATAAATCATTCTGAAGAAAAAGTCATGGTCACCCTTTCCTTTCCTGTTAAAGCAAATGATCATGTGATAGGAATTATGAGATACAGCAAGGATTACACTGAGCAGTCTAAATATACTAATCGCTTTCAAAATATGATCATCCTTTTTGCTGTAATTATTTTTATGTTCATTTATATTACATCCCTTATCCTCTCGAGGAAAATTACGAACCCGATCCGTAAATTAACGAGAAGTACCGAACAATTATCTGCAGGTGATTTCGTTCTCCACATCGATATTGATTCGAAGGATGAAATGGGCGAACTTGCCCAACGGTTTAAGCAGATGGCACTACGGATAAAAGAGCAAATTGAAATTATTGAAATGGATCGTGATGCTCTAAAAGAGGCTCAATCACAAAGCAAAACTTTTTTTGATAATGTGACGCATGAACTAAAAACACCGCTCACAACGATTCTTGGGTATTCACAGGTTTTGAAGGACAATGGATTCACGGATCGAGATTTTTTTGAAAAAGGAACGTCCTATATCATTAAGGAAAGCCAGCGTCTCAATCATATGGTAATAGACATCATTGAACTTTCCAAAGCCACTTCCGATGATATTAGTTACTATATGGAGCAGGTAGATTTATCCCCTCTCATCAAAGAAACCTGTGATGAAATGAGAATGAAAGGGAAAAAATATGGGATCAGAATCCACTATGAAGTTGAGGATAACCTAACTCTTGTGGGAGATAAGGATAAATTGAAGGAAGTTATCATTAATTTGATCGATAATGCCATCAAATATGGGAAAGTCAACTCAATCATTAGGGTGGAAGGTAGCCATACCGGAACTATGATAACTTTAAAGGTGATCGATCAAGGAAAAGGGATTCCTTCCGAATATATCACCAACCTCTTTGAACCCTTCTATCGAATTCCCAACATAGGAGTACGAGAAAAGGGAAGTGCAGGCTTGGGCTTAGCCATTGTGAAAAGTATTGTAGAAAAGCATGGGGGGACGATTGAAATAGACAGTAAAGTGAATAGTGGGACAGAAGTGAAACTCAGCTTTAAGGAGAATCCACATGCGTAGTCAAAAATCATCTAAAATTGTGGAAAACACCCTTCTATTTTCATTCATTTTAATCATTTTTATTTCTGGCTTTTTACTTCTTAGTAGTATCTATCGGTTTAGTTCAACGAATCATAAAACGATTGTATTACAAGATAGCTTATTTACCAGTTCCGCTACCTCGAAGGATCGGCACAACCTAAAAATAGACAATGTCACCAAAATTGATACTCTTTATCCCATTTGGAATCCAGGAATCGTGAATGATCATACCTTAATCTTTGAAACCAAGGAACAAGATCCCTTTAACAAGATCTACAGTTTAGACCTTACAAGTAAATCACTTTATACATTTGATGATCTCGTCGAAAGTGGATTACTTGTATCACCAGATGGGAAAAAACTCATCTATTCTAAAACGAGCAAGGAAACAGGGATAATCAAAGGCTCAATATATGACGTTCAGACAAAAGAAATTCGCTTTACCTTTGATGGATATGCCCTGCTATTTGCCCCAAATGGCAATCAATTTGTTGGCGTAGCCGACGGGACTTTATATTTACAAAATATTTTAACTGGTGAAAAACAAGATCTGTTAGAATCTACAGATCTTGATTCAACAACATTTGCTCCAGACAATGCCTATAAAAGTCTTAAAATATGGAATCCCACCTATTCAAATGATGGAAGATACCTATATTTTATCCATCTACAAAACAAGGACGGTCCAACCTTGTACCAAGTAGATCTAGAAAAAAAACAATCCGTGATCAAAGAAATCAGCGGTCAAATTACAAAAGTTGCTCCTTTGGCGGACGGTAGTCTCTTACTTTCCGGAAATATTAAAGAAGAAGAGGGTATCTTTCTGTATCATCCTAAAACGAAAGAATCCAAGCTCTTAATTAGTGGCTCTATCGAAACCTTTGATACCACCCCAGACGGAACAATAGCCTATATGATCAAAAATAATAATGGTGTTAGTAACCTGCATCTCGCCTTATTAAATAAGGATTCAATTGAATCGGATGAAATGGTGTATAGTGATTTAAACTATTTAAGTTTTTTAAAATGGAATAATAATGGCGACATGCTTTTTTGCGTTAGTGAAACGGTTAATGCGAGCAGCGTATATCGATTTACCTTCCATTCCCCTTCCTAACTTTATAAAGCCACACAAATTTAAGAGGGACCTAACTATTTCAATTATAGTTAGGTTTTTTCGCTTCAAAATTCAAACTATTATAAAAAGTAGTTTCATATTAAAATATAGTTAATCAGATTGGAGAAATTTTCTCTTATCCCTATTTAATGTTTGCTGGCCCAGATGCAAGGCATTATGACAGTATATCAAAAAACACGTACCGATTTCTTCCTGTCCAAATTACTTCCGAGGATCTAAACAGGATGCACGGAACGAATGAACATATCAGCGTTGAAAATTACCTAAATGCCATTAAGTTTTATGCAGAAGTAATCAAGACCTCGAATGAATAAATAAAAGGGAGAAATACCGTTAGTAGACGGTGTCTCTCCCCCTTATTGTATCTATAGATTTATGTCATACTTCTTTGACCGTTGCAATATAAGGTAAATGTCTGTACATTTGCGCGTAGTCAATTCCGTATCCGACAATGAATTCATCTGGAATGACAAAGCCTACATAATCCACAGGTAACTCAACCCTTCTTCTTTCTGGCTTGTCTAAAAGAGTGCAGATTTTGATTTGTTTTGGTTTGTGTGTCTGCAAATGGTCTCGCAGGAAATTTAGGGTTAATCCGCTATCAATAATATCCTCCACTACGAGGACATTCTGGTTCGTAATATTTGCATCAAGATCCTTCAAAAGTCGTACTTTTCCCGTAGTTTCTGTTTCGTCACCGTAGCTGGAAACCGAAATGAAGTCCACTTTAATATCACCTTTCATCTCGCGAATCAAGTCCGCAGCAAAAATAAAGGAACCCTTTAACACGACGATTAAATAGATAGGCTCATGATGAAAATCAGCTTCAATTTCCTCTGCCAGCTTCTTTACCCTTTGTTTGATTTCTGATTCTGAAAACATTACATTATTAATTTTATATGTCACGGTTTATCCCTTCTTCCTTTTCAATCCAATTGAATTAACGCAACCCACTATACTATTTAATGTCTCTATTCACTTATTCTTCGTTGTTTATGTATGGATCTATGCACTCTTAGTGAAAGTTTCATCTGGGATGTTTACAAAAAAAAGAGCCTTTCCTTTGATACGTACTTGCATCAGAGGAAAGGCATCTGTTTCTTTCTGGATGGGCCTAAATGGACTCGAACCATCGACCTCACGCTTATCAGGCGTGCGCTCTAACCAGCTGAGCTATAGGCCCATATTTGGAGCGGGTGAAGAGAATCGAACTCTCATCATCAGCTTGGAAGGCTGAGGTTTTACCACTAAACTACACCCGCATATTTAAAAATGAAAAAGACTGGGCTAGCTGGATTTGAACCAACGCATGTCGCAGTCAAAGTGCGATGCCTTACCGCTTGGCTATAGCCCAATAATAATAAACTAAATGGGGCGGCTGATGGGAATCGAACCCACGAATGCCTGAACCACAATCAGGTGCGTTAACCACTTCGCCACAACCGCCAAAATCCATATATATAAATCAATAGTAGTTGCCTACTAGAAATAAAGTGGCGGTCCGGACGGGACTCGAACCCGCGACCTCCTGCGTGACAGGCAGGCATTCTAACCAACTGAACTACCGGACCAT
>NZ_CCAS010000053.1 GCF_000612625.1 Neobacillus jeddahensis | reverse complement strand
ATACGCTTTTCTTATTCCCAAGGTTTGTGGGTGGTTAGTACATTCGCTAGTTCCTTACTGCTTTTTCTATGTACTTTCCGTTTCTCAGCTCTTTCTTTTCCTGTTTCAAAAAGTTTCTTTTCCTCGTCTGTTTCAGGGATAATGTTGGGAACCTTTGTTGGTTTACCTTGAGCATCTAAGGCTACGAACGTTAAAAAGGCAGTTGCTGCCATTTTTCTCTCCCCAGACAAAAGGTTTTCCGCAATCACTTTTGCGAATATCTCCATTGAAGTTGTCCCGGTTGAGGAAACAAACGTTTCAATGCAAACGGAATCCTTTGGAGTAATTGGGCTAAGGAAATCAACTGAATCAATCGAAGCTGTTACACATTCTGCTCTCGAATGTCGCGTTGCTGAAATGGAGGCTATCATATCGATATCACTGATCAGCTTTCCGCCAAACAGAGTGTTATGGTCATTTACGTCATTCGGAAAAATCCTGCTTGTTCTCACTACCCTTGTTTCATTACATGTTTTTGCATCCATTCAAATCACTCCCCATTGATATCTGTTTTTACTATACCCATCTCACCTAGCAAAGTTCTCTGATTTAGTGAAAAAGAATAATTTGTGGTACATTACATATATCAATTAATTGGGTAGGAGGTCAATAAAATGAGCTTACAAACACAGATAATGCAGGAATTAAACGTGTCTGCACATATTGATTCAAAGGCGGAGATTCGGAAACGAATTGATTTTTTAAAAAACTATCTCGTCAAAACAAAAGCGAAGGGCTATGTGCTAGGGATTAGCGGAGGGCAAGATTCAACGCTCGCCGGACGACTTGCACAGCTAGCTGTTGAGGAACTAAGAAGTGCAGGAAAGGATGCTTTATTTATAGCGGTCAGGCTTCCATACGGGACTCAACAGGATGAAGAGGATGCCAAACGGTCATTAGCGTTTATTCATGCTGATCAAGAGACGATCTTTAATATTAAAGGAGCGGTTGACGCGGTCCAAAAAGAATATGATACAAGCCATACTGGGGAGCCGTTACGTGATTATCATAAAGGCAATGTCAAGGCGAGGATGAGAATGATTGCCCAATATGCGATTGGCGGTATGGAAGGATTGCTTGTGATTGGGACGGATCATGCAGCAGAGGCTGTAACAGGATTTTTTACGAAATATGGAGATGGTGGTGCCGATGTTCTTCCATTAACAGGGTTAACAAAGCGGCAAGGGAAGGCATTATTAAAGGAGCTTGGTGCAGATGAGCGTTTGTATTTAAAGGTTCCAACAGCTGATTTACTCGATCAAAAGCCAGGACAGGCTGATGAAACAGAATTAGGAATAAGCTACGACGAATTGGATGATTATCTTGAAGGGAAGTCAGTTAGTCCTGAAGTTGCAGAAAAAGTAGAAAAACGCTACCTTGTGACAGAACATAAACGCAGACTCCCTGCCAGTATGTTTGATGAATGGTGGAAATAAGAAGAACACGGGATTGTCTTAAAGGACAATCCCTTTTTATGATTTGTTGGTGTTAGAGTGCCTGTTAAATTCACTTTTCCTCCTATGGATAAATCTATCCATATTTCCAAAAACCCTTCATTTGATAGACAAGAAAAAGCGGATATAATGGGTCCTATAGCAGGGTACGTGAGCAACTTATCGTAAAGAATCCAGATCTTCAATGTATAGGCCATTATGGTTTCCGTTGGCTACTTTTTTTTGCTATTTTTTACCTCGCTAATACTTTAGTGGGATAGAATTTTCCATTGACAAAGCATTTTATAGACCTTATATTTAATAATGTTGATTAATATTTATACACAAATGATGGTCGAAAAATATTATTTTGCGATATAAAATGCACCTTAAGGAGGTTCAAACTTTGGGGAAGTCAAATAAATTAGGATTTTGGGTATTAACAGCCCTTGTCGTTGGAAATATGGTCGGATCAGGTATATTCATGCTTCCGCGCTCTTTATCAGAAGCAGCAAGTCCAGCAGGTGTCATTTCTGCTTGGCTCGTAACGGGACTAGGTGTTTTAATGACGGCACTTGTATTTGGAAACCTAGCAATCCGGAAACCAAATTTAACGGGTGGACCGCAAATTTATGCAAAAGAACTGTTTAAATCAGGTTCACATGCCTCAACTTTATCAGGATTTATGTCAACCTGGGGGTACTGGATCGGAAATCTAGCCGGAAACGTTGCGATGATCACAACCTTCGCAGGCTATTTATCCACTTTCTTTCCTATATTAACGAGTGGTGCCAAATGGTTCACCATTGCAGGTTACACGGTCAAAGTGGGAAATGGGTTAACCTTTATGGTTTGTTCCATTCTTCTGTGGGGAACGCACTTTATCATCTTACGTGGTATGGAAAGCGCAGGAAGATTAAACTTTATGGCTACTGCGGCTAAAATTGCAGGCTTTATCTTGTTTATCATAGTCGGATTATTTGCGTTTGAAAAAAGCAATATCCTTCCGTTGATGGCAACAAGACTGGATGATGCAGGGCATACGATCGGGATTATGAGCCAAATCAACAGTGCTGCCGTCAATACGTTATGGGCCTTTATTGGAGTGGAATCAGCGGTGGTGTTTGCTTCACGGGCTCGAAAACAAACAGATGTGAAAAGAGCTACTATTCTTGGCTTGTTTATCGCACTAGGCATTTATATTGGGATTAGTACACTTGTGATGGGAATGCTGGATCAGAATACACTCATTCACTCTGAAAAACCGTTAATTGATGCCATTCAAACCGTATTAGGACCAATAGGTGGTAAAGCATTAGCCGCAATCGGGTTAATCAGTTTGTTTGGGTCAACGATTGGCTGGCTCATGTTAAGCGCGGAAGTCCCTTATCAAGCGGCAAAGCAAGGATTATTCTTACCTGCCTTCTTAAAAGAAAGCAAAAAAGGATTGCCTTCATTTTCGATGCTGGTTTCAAATGGTTTAGGACAGCTGTTTATTTTTTCAACCGTTTCAAAGTCGATATCCGGTGCATTTGATTTTGTGATTGTTATTGCAACGCTAGCATACTTAGTACCGTATTTCATATCTTCTGTCTATCAGTTAAAGCTAGTCATTACTGGGGAGACGTATAATGGCGCTACTAAATCGAGAATAGCAGATGGAATTGTCGCGCTATTATCAACCATTTATTCTGTCTGGGTTATTATTGCAGGAACAGCTGATTTAAAAACCTTTACGTATGGCATGATTTTATTAGCGAGTGGGATTTTCTTCTATAGTCCACTAGTAAAAGGGAAAAAGGCAGTAGCAGCTGAAGAAAAAAAGGCATTATCCGCGTAACCTATCAGATTATCTGATAGGTTTTTTTCTGGAATTGGAGTTGTGAGTGCTCCGATCGTGGTCTTTTAGTTGACGAGATTTCTTTACATTGATTTAATGAATAAGGGCAAAATATTCATGAATGTTCACAATCTATTCTTTGACAATCAGGAATGGTGTGTATTATGATGATTAAATCCAAGAAAAACAATCAGAATTAGGGGGATTTAGAACGTGAAAAAACTTACAGTTATGTTTGCATTATTACTAAGCTTTATGTTTGTTCTTTCAGCATGTGGTAAAGATGATAATGCTAGCAAAGATAATGATAAAACAGACAATAAAACAGCTGAAAAGGCTGACCAAGATTTATTAAAAAAGATTAAAGATGATGGAAAGATTTTAATTGGAACGGAAGGTACATATCCGCCCTTCACTTTCCACGATACAAGCGGCAATTTAACTGGCTTTGATGTTGAACTTGCAGAAGAAGTGGCTAAGCGTCTTGGCGTAAAAGCTGAATTCAAGGAAACACAATGGGACGCAATGTTTGCAGGTCTTGATGCGAAGCGATTTGACATGGTGGCTAACCAAGTAGGAATTCGTCCTGATCGTCAAGAAAAGTATGACTTCTCAGATCCTTACATTACATCATCTGCAGTACTAATCGTAAGTAATGATAACACAAAGGTAAAAACCTTTGAAGATATCAAGGGATTAAACTCTGCTCAGTCCTTGACAAGTAACTATGCCGATATCGCTAAGAAATTTGGTGCGAATATTGTCGGTGTAGAAGGATTCCAACAATCGGTGGAATTGCTGTCACAAAAACGCGTGGATGTTACGGTTAATGATAAGTTAACTTATTTAGATTTCAAAAAGAATAAACCCGATGCACCTGTTAAGGTAGCGGCAACTAGTGATGACGCTTCGACTAGTGGGTTTATGTTTAGAAAGAAAAATGATACTCTTGTTGACGAAGTAAACAAGGTATTAAAAGAGATCGTCGATGATGGTACCTACAAAAAAATCTCTGAGAAATGGTTTGGTGAAGATGTACTTAAATAGTATTTTTCCTGACCCAGAAAGAGCAGATAGATTAATCGAGATTGCCAAAACTTCCCTCCAGCCATTGCTGGAGGGTGCTGTTATGAATACCATCCCATTAACGATTATTTCATTTATCATTGGGATTATCCTAGCAGTACTAACAGCGCTTGCCCGAATTTCACAGGTGAAGATTTTTCAAGTGATTGCCAGAGTTTACGTCTCAGCGATACGGGGAACGCCCTTGCTGGTTCAGTTATTCATTATTTTTTATGGTCTTCCTAATCTAGGCGTAACCCTGGATCCATTTATATCTGCAGTCATTGGTTTCTCGCTAAGTGTTGGTGCATATGCTTCAGAAATTATTCGTGCTGCGATTATCTCGATTCCTAAGGGGCAGTGGGAGGCTGGTTATTCAATTGGAATGACCTATACACAGGCATTAAAACGGATCATCCTACCGCAGGCAACAAGAGTATCCATACCGCCATTATCAAATACATTTATTAGTCTCGTTAAAGATACCTCACTTGCTTCGCTTGTGCTTGTAACGGAGATGTTTCGCAGAGCTCAGGAAATTGCTTCCACCAATTATGAATTCTTATTAGTTTATTCTGAAGCAGCATTTGTCTATTGGGTACTTTGCTTTTTCCTCTCTCTTCTTCAAGGGTTTATGGAAAAGAGACTGGACCGTTACATGTCATAATGAGGGAGTTTTACGATGATTTCAATTAAAGGATTATATAAGCAATTTGGTCAATTAGAAGTCTTAAAAGGGATCGACCTCGTCGTTGAAAAAGGAAAAGTGGTCGTTGTCATCGGTCCGTCGGGCTCTGGTAAAACCACGATGCTACGCTGTTTAAATGTGTTGGAAACTCCGACAAAAGGTGCCATTTCTATTGAGGGGCAAAATTTGGACTTTTCAAACGGTGTCCCTAAAAAACAAATTACCTCGTTTCGACGCTTAACTGGTATGGTATTTCAAAGCTATAATCTCTTTCCTCATAAAACAGCTCTACAAAATGTCATGGAAGGGCCGATCATTGTCAAAGGGGAGAGTAAAGAGGCAGCCCGGAAAAAAGCACGAGCACTACTTGAAAAAGTTGGTCTTGGTGATAAGGTTGATTACTACCCAGCACAGCTTTCAGGTGGGCAGCAGCAGCGTGTCGGTATTGCCCGGGCATTAGCGATGGAACCAGAGGTCATGCTGTTTGATGAACCAACCTCAGCCCTTGATCCAGAACTAGTGGGAGAGGTTTTAAAGGTCATGAAGGATCTTGCTCAGGAAGGAATGACCATGATCGTGGTGACCCATGAAATGCGCTTTGCCCGTGAAGCGGCCGATGAAGTTATTTTTATGGACGGTGGCGTGATTGTGGAAAGAAACAAGCCCGAAGAGATTTTTACGAATCCAAGAGAAGAACGAACAAAGAAGTTTTTGAATATGATTCAGTAAGGTGCTATAGCTACAGGGCTATGGCATTTTTTTATGGCATTATTTCGTAAAATCATCTAAAATTGTGAAACTTTTCCTTTATTGATTCGTATTACCTACTATACATAATAAAGAGAGGCAGGAGTGATGCACCATGCTTGAATTTTTCAGAAGTTCAAAACTGCTTGGACATTTTCCTTTATTTATGACAAAAAAATAAGGATTGATGCACATGGAACCCTTTAGCATTCCTTTAGAAACGATTTATTTGTATGGATTAATTATTTCAGGTGTATTAACAGTTGGTTATGTATTATTTGCAGATGTATTTCACTTTCATGGAGTGGGAGAGGGACTGGACTTCCTTAACCCCGTTTTGATTTTTGCCTTCATAACGATTTTGTCTGCGAGCGGGTATTTGCTGGAGAGGCTATCATCCTTACACTTTTTCCTTATTTTAGGTATCTCAGCTGTGGCCGCTTTCATTCTTGTCACATTATTAAATGTTTTTGTTCTTGTGCCGTTGTCTTCTGCGGAGGAGTCACTCGTCTACAAGGAATCAGATTTGCATGGTCGAATAGGAACCGTCATTACGCCGATTCCATCTGATGGCTATGGGGAAGTGATGATTGATAGTACGAGTGGGCGAATTGCCAAACCAGCTACAAGCTTTGACGGAGATTCAATCCCCAATGGCACTAGTGTCCTCGTTGTACAGGTGAAGGATGGTGTTCTTGAAGTAACCGTTCATCATCAATTAGAGAATTTTTTATAGGGAGGTTTTAAGAATTGGAATTTAATATTATTTGGGTAATTATTGGAATTGTCGCACTTATCCTTCTTGCACTAATTGGTGTTTTTATCACCAAGTACAGAACTGCTGGACCTGACGAGGCATTAATCGTAACAGGAAGCTTCCTTGGAAATGGGAATGTCCATGTGGATGAAGCGGGGAATAAGATTAAGATTATTCGTGGTGGCGGTAGCTTTATTTTACCAGTCTTTCAACAAGCGAAACCGCTTAGCTTACTATCTAGTAAGCTAGAAGTGACAACTCCAGAGGTTTATACGGAGCAAGGCGTACCAGTTATGGCGGATGGAGTGGCCATTATTAAAATTGGCGGCTCAATTAGCGAAATTGCCACAGCGGCTGAGCAGTTTCTCGGAAAGCCTAAGGAAGATCGTGAAAATGAAGCAAGAGAAGTCCTAGAAGGTTGTATTAGGATATTTGGGTGATAAATAATAATATATGGGGAAAACACGAAAAACCTTTGGCAAATAAAGGTCTTTTTTTATGCCCGAAAATCTAAAAATTTGGGTAGAATTGTAGTATAATAGGAGTATGTCTAGAATACAATAATAGTAAATTAATAAGAAATGATTACAAAAATGGGCGGTGATGGAAATGAGTGATAAAAAGAAGGATAAGAAGACGGATTACCGCTTTGTTGTTCATCAATATACATTAGATGAGGTAGTGGGGGATAAAACTTATCCTCAAGAGGTTGTGGGGATAGGACTGTATGACCCATATAAGGATTGCATTTACCCTTTACCAATAACAAAATTTTTAGAACAGTTTCGGAATAAAAATGGCAGCTTAAGTTCACAAAAAAATCCTGCTGAAGCTATAAAGCGATTTTTAAATTATTGTAGAGAATATGCAATGGAAAATGACCCTGATTTTCTGGATATAAAGGAAAAGGGAATAAAAGGATTAAGGCTGCAGCACGGTTCACATTATATTACTTCTTTATCGCAACGATGCAGATTTGAAGAGTTAGACCCTGACTATGTGAGGCAAGACATACGATATTTAAATAAATTCTATTTTTATTTACAGTCGGAAGGGATAATAGTAAAACAGTTTGATAAAGAATATAAAGAAGTTATAAGACGGAAGTCCGGAGGAAGAAAAAAAGAAAAAATCAATGTTCTTACTGAGATTGATATTTTTTCTAATGAGGGTTTAGGAACGGTATATCCACCAAATAGAATAGGAAAGAAAGTTCAAAAACTAAAAGACTTTGGTAAAGATAGATATAAGTTGGTATTAGAATTTATTGACACAGCCGAATTGGTAGAACCGGATATTATTATCGGTTTGTATTTACAATTTTTTGGGGGATTAAGACGAGGAGAAGTAGTAAATCTTACTAGGAATGCCCTATTACAGACAGATGACGGTTATATAGTTGATGTTGATGATAGAGTAAATGTTTTGTTCCCCAATAAACCGGATACTAAGTCCGAGCAAGTAAAGAATCCAAGATACCAAGCGCTAATCTGGAATAAACGCATGGAATATGCCATTAGAAAACATTTCGAGTGGTTAAATGTTTTGGAGAAACAAGGGAAACTAAAAATACCTCAAGCTTTGTTAGTTAATAGTAGAACAATGAAACCAATAACAGGAGCAAATTATTGGGAAAAGTTCAATCGAGTGAGAGAAAAATATTTGGATAGATTATCTGAAAGCGGAAGGACAGAACACTATCTTTTCTTAAAGGGGAAAGAATGGTCAACCCATTTAGGAAGAGGTTGTTTTACCAACTTTTGTTTAGATATTGGCATGACACTGGGAGAAGTTGCAGTTGCCCGTGGTGATGCAAGTCCGTATTCCATGCTTGATTACCTCGAAGAAAAAGTTGCTGTTCAAACATTGAGGGATGCTATGAACTATATCGATAAAGTGTTTGAGCAAGCAGAGGAAAAACAGGACGGTTTGCTGAAAGTCCATTCCAAAATTGATGAAAATCGCCTAGAAAGGTGGAGTAAGACATATGAAACAAAATATTAATCAATACATTACGCCTTTCGAAGCAGCCAAAATAATAGGATTTTCTTATGCAGGAAATTTGCCATTAGAATTGGAACAAAAATTATTGGATAATTTTTCAGGTGAAAATGGACTAGTTTCAGAGGACAAGATAAATGAGTTTCTGAACAATTATATAAGCGTGATTGAATTAAGAGACGAGGTTGTGGAGAAGTGTAATGTGAAAGTTCATTCATTTGAATCTAAATATAGAGAAATGCTAGAGAAGATTGGTGTAATTCTAGTATTTCTCTCAAATCGCGCAAATTATATTTATCTATCAAAAGAAGATTATGAAAAGGCGTTGGAATACTATTTAAAACTATCAAAGCATCCAGATAGTAATTTATTTACCAAACAAGAAATCATTGAAATACTAGAATTACCCAATCACCGTCAACCAATGGATGGGGTTCTAAGCACTTATAATATAGAACCATATGTTCAGACAGGGAAAGGTGCTTTTTATCATAGAAATCAGGTTAATGAGCTGATAGAACATCAAAACAAGACAATTGAGCGAATGAATGACTATATATCCATTGAGGAGCTGACAAATGAATTAGGATATAACAAAAGCTCTGTTCTGGCGTGGTTGAAAAGAAAAGAGGTTAAAAGCATAGTGCCTCCTTTCATAACAAAAAAATATTTTAAAGGCAGCAAAAAGTATATCCTTAAACTTTGCTGAACAGTATTTCGATGAAGTCGAATTTCGTCAAAAATTGGATGAGACTTTTGAGTATTACAATGTGGATTTGGACCCTTATATTGCCTATAAAGAAGTTTTAAAGCTTTATGGCTATGATTTTATGGATTTTGCACAGAAATCAAGCCAATACTGGGATATGTTTGCCAAGAAAAAGCTTTATGAAAGCGGCAGACGGGAGTTAAGGAACTTTGTTCACCAATTTGCTCTCTTGTCCGGTTTTATGATGAATATTGTAAATCATGCGGGAAAAGAGCTATTTCTATTTTCGACAAAAGAACTGAATCTTGCTTTGTTAAATGATAATGTTCCATTTACTTATAAGATGCAATATTACTCCTTCATTAATGAAATTCATCAAGGGATTATCAATGGTGGTGGAGAAAGCGTCTTCGATATGACGAATTTAAGAAGCCCAAAAAAGGAACGGAAACAGAAACATATAGCGAAAGAGAAAGAAATTTACAAGCCGGAAATTTTTGTTGAATTACTAAAATATACTGCGGATATTGAATTTCATATTGAAAAGGCTATTCGTGATGCGAAAAAGTGGGCTTCTAGAGAATATTCATATTATGCCAATATGTGGCTTTATGTCTTAATCCAATTAACCAATGCTTGGAGACATTCGGATGTTGTTGATTTTCCAAGATTAAAAGATATGTATAAAGACAAAAATTTGGATTGGCTGTTAAAGAACCCATTATCGAAAGAAGACGCACGGGTCATTACGGCATATTTTGAAAATAAGGTCTATATCCATCATAAAAACCAGCAAAATAGATATCTGATTGTAAGTGAAGATTTGCAACAATCATTTGCAACTGCTGCTTTAATATGCGAGTTTATTCAACGCGAAAAAAATGATGCAAACGATAGACTTTTTGAATTCGGCAATCTTTACTATCAACCGTCAGAAACTACGCATAAAGCCTTCTTTGAGGGATTCTCCTATAAAAATTTCAAGTTTGAAAATAGAAAAATAAATTGGACAGTCATTACCTTGGCAACAGATGTCATTTCGAAGATAACCGGACGGAATCCACTGGAGATTGCTAAGTTTTTACGAAATCATTCATCTGACGAAATGACAAATATCTACATCCAGCTCCCACAGGAATATGTTGATTATATTTCAAAGCAATTATTTGAATTAGGAAGCTTTGGGTACATCTACGAAGGAATGTCGCGAATTCTTTTAAATGAAGCACCCAAACCAACTCAATACGAAAATGCCCTAATGATAAAGAATTCCTTTGGTGATGTAGCGGTAGTTGAAGGCATTTCTAAGCATCTTAATATCTTAAAAAAAGAGAATGACTATGTACTTAACAGATTAAAGAGCATCCCGAAGGAAGAAATAAAACAAAAAATGGAATATCTTCAGTTTGGACTTATGCCATCGAAACAAGAAGGGTATCAGTGTTTACTTGGTGGAGCGCCAAATTGTCCGCATACCGCAATGGATTGTAGGAATTGTTCTTTTAATATTCCAAATCGATTAGCTCTTTGTTCCTTTGCAATTGATATTGAGAAAGCTTTTGATGAAGTCGAACAGGGATTTTTAGCTACAATCCTTGAGGCAGAAAAAATTCGCCTTGCAAATAAATTATTTACACAACTTTCATTTTTAAGAACAGCCATTGACCGATTTGGAAGGGATGTTGTGGACCAATTTATCCCTGGTGGAATTAATAGAATTAATGAACGGTTAAAAGAAATTCCCAAAACAATGTCTCATGTATCGGCAGGAGTTAAAAACTGGCTCATAGAGGAAGGAGTGATTTTACAATGAGTTTAACAATAAAGGTTGAAGATTTCGAAGAATTTAATGAGTTTAATGATTCATCGTTTAATTTAGAGAATTCCATTGAAATCGCCAATGATATTTTAATGGAAAAAATGGAGGAGCAAAACCTAAGCGGTTTTGATTTTTCAACAAGTGAATGGAAGTTTTTAAACAATGACAAGTCTTATGTCCATTATAATTTTGAAGATGTACGCAACATTGTGAAATTCCATTCCCATATAGATGACGAAGAGTTTGTTCAAATCTCTAAGTGTTGGGTTGCAACAAATTTAGGGATGAAAACGGAAAAAAGGGTAAAGCACTCACTTACTACCCTTTTGGATTTCCTGCAATTATCACAATCATTTTTAAATGATGAAGATTTGATTGAGGATTTAGGTGATAGATTGCAAACTAAGGAAAAAAGCGAAAGGTATTGGATTAGCGTCTATATGCTAAATTTTATAAATTATTATGAGGATATAGACCCTGACGGGCTTTATGCGGAAATGCTTCGTGATGTGAAAAATACGGTGTCATATAAAGACCTTGGAAATGTAAGGATACTTCCAAATGGAAAAGATTTAATCTTTTTCCATACGATAATAAACAGTTTTATGGACCAATTAAAACCTGGTGAGCCAAACTATTATCGTTTTTTTCCTTTGGCTCTCTGGTGGAAATTAACCACGATAATTCCATTAAGACCATATGAATTTTGCGGGATTCCAAGGGACGGTATATTTGAGAAGAATGGGGAATATATTATTCACCTGCCTAGAAGTGATAAGAAAGGTAACAAGAATAAAAATAATGTTCAACTTATCAAAGACATCGCTATAAGGGACGATATGTACCAATTTATCCAAACCTATATTCAACACACGGAACAGTTTGGAGAAACCAAAACCCTTATTTCCTACAAAGCTGTTGAATGGGCAAATGAGCAATTAGGTCATAGAGTCAGAATCCATAAAATTGATAAGGAGCATTTTACTTATCGTATTTTATATACGTTGCTTGAGAATTTTTACAGTGAAGTTGTAGTTGAAGTGTTTAATTTAACTTATAATCCAAAAAGAAAATGGAATGTAAGTAAAGGGAATGAGCATAAAAAATATAGAGAATTGTTGAACAAGGTATTAGCTTATTCAGACGAAAATTATCATATCGAAAGAATGGTTAGCCTTGGAGATACACGCCATATAGCACTTATGAACCTTCAACGGTTAGGATATCATCCTGTGGAGATGGCTCGCTTGGCTGGACATACCAATCTTAACACCCAGTATTCCTATCATTCCCACCAACAAAATTGGGTGGATACGGAAGTTTTAAAGCTGATGACCACTTTTAAGTTTCAAAAGAATGAACATTCAAGAATAAATCGAGGATTTGTTGGTTGGGAACTCAGGGATGAATTTGATGTAACGAATGAATGGCGAGATAAGTTTCTTTTAAGCCCAACGCAGTTTGGCGGACGAACAGTTAAAAAGAAACTTGAAATAGGTTATTGCACTGATGAATATCAAAGATGCCAGGTAAGCGATTGTGCTGAGGGCTGTGATTTCTGGCGTATTACGAAAGAAGAGTACGATGAGAAGAAGGACATCATCAAAGAAAAAATAAGAATAGCCGAAAACCGATTACACTATGTAGTTATGTCTTTAATCGATTTACACAAATACGCAATATCAAATAATGGGGACCCTGATGTTTCCGAGGACAATTTTCAATTTAATCAGAAGTTGCTTCAGAAATCAGTGGAATTAGACCAATATGTTCATCGTCTAGCTGAACTGATGGCAATTGAAGAAAGGAAGCTTGAGGATGAGTAGAGGCAGACCGGCAAAAAAACACAATCAGGAAGAAATTGAAAATATCGTAAAGGCTTGCAGAGACGAATATAAAATAAATGGACTGCTTAAATATAGCGTTGTTCATAAGTATGCCTTGCAGCTTTACGAAGAAGGAAAGATAAAGGATAAGTTTTCCGAGGATTTTTGGCGCAAACCGAATCGACAAGGAACATTGGCAATTGCAAAGATAAATCAAATCCTTGTAGATGTAGTAAAAGTGGACGAGAGTGAAACGGAAAAAACCATAAGCACTCTGGATGCAGTCGAAAAGCTTTTTACTGGGAAAGAGAAAGATAAAAAAGAATTAATCAATAAAATGAGTATAAATGAAGTCAAAGCCAAGCAATACATTAACAAGAGCAAGAAATTGAAGGATAAAATTATTAGTCATGAATTAGAAATTCAACGGTTAAAAGAGCAAAGAGATGAGTGGAAACAAAAGACACTTGAAATGCAAAACATTTTGTTTAAATTTATGGAATATAGTAAGAAAAAAGGTTTTCCAGTTGAAAACATTTTTAATACAGGACACACCAGAACGAAGCCTGTTGAATTAATTCTAAGTTCTATGTTTGGTGAGAATCCAACCATCGGTTTTGACTTCGAGATGTACATTGAAGAAAAAGAAAAAAATAATGTAGTAGAATTCAAGCAAAAGGAAAAGGAAAAAGAATCGGCACTTGACGAATATGGCTCATTCTAAAATACACCACTTTCAAAGTGGTGTATTTACATAGTGTTATTAATATAGTGAATCTATCTCAAGTTCGATAGGAAGAACTTGATTAAAGTGACGGGAATGATGTGGAAGATGATTTAGATACAGAAAGTTTTAGTTTATTAGATAATATTATATTAGATACAAACGAATAAAGCGGAAACTCAAATTTAAGTTCCGCTTTTTTATCGAAATTTTTTGTTCATAAACCAATCTATTGAAGTTTCTAAATTATGTATAAGGAACTCGGCTGCAACTTTATCTTTATTATCGAGTGTTCTCAATAGTTGTATTGCTCGATTCAGGCGGGCAGTTGCTTCATCGTTTGGTTCTATATTCAGTGGGAGTAGGGCAAGTTCTTCTTGTAATCTTTGAAGGAGTGTAAAGTTAATGTTCTCTGTTTTACCTGTTTCTAATTGACTCAAGTAGCCTGGTGAAATATCTAAAATCTTAGCAAATTCGTTCAAACCAAATCCCTTTTGAATACGAAGCTTTCTAATTCTTTCTCCTAAGTTTTCCAGCATTCAGTTCCCCTCCATTTTAATCCTATCAAAATAATTCGATATAAAGAATGCAAATCCCTTTTACTATTTCAGAAGGAAGAAAACAAAATTGTCGGGCATCATGTCTACAGCTTGGTAAAATGTAATAAATGAAATTTTACAATAGAGGTGAGAATGTTGCCAATTGAAGTTGAAAATTTAAAACGTAGTTCAGAGACGATGAATTTTGTTAAGGCGCTACATATTGAATTTGGTCTAGAGTATGGAAAAGATTATGACATGAGCATACATATTACAGAAATAAAGCGAATGATAAATAATACTCGCACACCTTGGAAGCTTGCCTATCAATTACCTAATTGTATTAGATTGGATGATGGAAATTGCAGTAGCGGTTTTTTAATATGCAATGATAATTACAGAGATGATGCATTTATAAAAATTGTAGATTTTGTAGCAAATTATTTAAAGACCACCTACGAGAAATGGTAAAATTCCATAATATAAAAAACGCTTAGAATGTAATGATACATTCCTAAGCGTTTTTTGCAAAAATAGGAAAGTTTAATAAAGCGACCTTTTAGATTCTCGAACTGCATAAAGCTCTTGCCAAAACATAGATGGATTTTTAGGATGAGTTCTTAATCCATATCTGGTGAGATTTGTCATTCGTTTTGACCTTAACAGAAAGCAAACTCGTTTTGCTCGTGTAATACAAACGAAAAAAATACGACGTTGTTCATTTAGCTCTTTCGGGACACTAACAGTTGAGTAATATGGGAAATTCCCTTCCTCCATCCCTAACATTATGACAACTTCAAATTCGAGTCCCTTTGAACTATGTCTGGTTGATATGGTTACTTGATTCTCTGGTTTACCAACCCGAGAGAATTTAATTAAATCATAATCTTTTAACTCCCCGACTGTTATTTGCTGCTGGAACGAGCTTATGTGTTCAATCTCTGAAGCATATTTTTGGGAGCCAGCTATAATGTTTTCTAGGTTAAGTTCATTTAACAAAAATGAGAACCAAAGATGTAAATTACTTTGATATTTTACACTTTGATTTAAGAGTGATAAAAAATGTTTCCTCTTATGCAATTTATTGTCTTCGGACAATCCCCCATGATGGCTAGACAAAATATTTATCCAAAAGTCTGATAGGTCCGTAAACGAAATAGATGATTTGTCTGAAATCCAGGTAGCGCAGTCCTTTATCCAAACAATCATTTTACTTTTTAGAAATTCATGCTTAGATAAATAATGGGGTATATTTGCTTCATTCATGACCTTACTTAATGCTTTTACATGGCTTCCATTACCAACAAGAACACATATCTCTTCCAATGGAATATTTTTAGTTAAGCAATCGGGAATAATATTATTAACCACATATTGATATTGCTCATCCATTTCAGCTTCACATGTTATAAAGTGAAACTCTGCTTGTTCATCAAACCTGGTGCCTGCTTTATATTCTCTGTCATCCAAATTTAATGCAATCGCGGCAGCATCTATAATTTCTTGATTGCTCCTGTAATTTGTTTTCAGGTCAATCGACATAATATTTGGATTGTCATATAGCTCTAACAAGTAATCAGGAATGGCTCCTTGAAAGCCATAAATGCTTTGGTCAGGGTCCCCGACTGCAAAGATTTTAATATTTGTCTTATAAAATAAAGTTAGAATCATCTCATGAAGGGGCTTTCCTAAGTCTTGATATTCATCAATAAGTATCCAAGGAAATTTTGCTTCTAGGCACCTTCTAACATATTCATGTTCCTTAATTAACTTTGTAGCGCATTTAATTATCTCAATAAAATCAACCTGTTGCTTATTTATAAGAAGATTTTCATATTCAGTGGCAACTTTTCTTGCAGTATCGTTTGGTTCTGCTTCAATTAAACTATCTCCACCAATCAGTTGATTTCTTTCCTTATCCATAGCCTCAATTTTTAAAGATTTCTTATCAATGCCACGTTCTTCAAGTATTTCTTTAAACAACTTTGTTCTGTCGTTTTTTGAAATGATATTCAACGGCAAGGAAATCTCAACATCATAAAGGTGTGCAAAAGGGACAATTACTTCTGATATACAAAAAGAGTGGACAGTATCCAGTACAACATTTTGTCTTTTTTGATATCCAAATGATTTTAATCTATTTGTAAATTCTTTAGCAGCCTCATTGCTGTATGTGATACAGGCGAGACCCCTAGGATGCTTAATTTTTTCTTTTAATAAATGCATGATTTTTAGGGAGAGTACAGTTGTTTTGCCACTCCCAGGTCCAGCTTTAACAACTGTACTCATATTAGACTTAAATGCTGCATATTGGTCAGGGTCTTTTTTAATTTGCTCAAGCTTTAATGAATATAAGTCCATCATAAATCATCCACTTTTGTAAAAATTGATTGTATTGCTTCTTCAATATAAGTGGGAATATTATCCTTGGTACATTCAGTAGAAAGTCCTTGTGAAAATCGACCTTTGCCAATACGAGAATGCTTACTTTCTATCTTTTTTAAGCAATCTACATAGTTTTTACAATCGAGAGAATCCTTAAAGTTCTTCTTTTGTGTTGCTCCTCCTGAAGTCAATTCGTTAAAAACATGAGCAAAGATTTCTTTATCCTTCGAAGTATCCATCATATCAATTTCCATAGTATGAATACCGATAAAGAAATCGTACTGTTTATAAAATTCATCTTCGTCATTGATATCACTGGGTATATGGGTCTCATCAACCTTTCCTAACTCAATTAGTATTTTCCTGGTTCTATCCAGTCCATCATAACCAATAAATTCATGTTGCTTTTCATACATATACCCGAATATTTTTTTTGAATTGGCATTTTCCCTAAAGTAATAATCTCCATCTGTAATGACTACATAAGGAATACTAAGGGCATCAATGAATTGGACATATGGTTTAAAGTTAGTCGAGTTAATGGTACAGCATATAATGCCTTTCTTGTCTAAAGGCATATGAAGAGCCTCCGCAAAGCTTGGTATTAAATATTCTTCTGCCACTCCTTCGACAAGTATTACACCTTTTCCAAAATATATTTCTCCTTTTTTGACATCAACATATCTTTCTAAATCTTTACAATCTCTCTCGCTTAATTCTACGGAAGCAGTAGTTTTTACTTTAGTTCCATTGCTCATTGAACGGAGATACACAATTGAATTTATCGGTGCGACGGATGTAATATGAGGAGAATGGGTTGTCATTAACACCGATGTATTTTGTTTCATCACATCTTTAAAAATAAGTCGTTGAAGTGCAGGGTGCAAGTGAGCCTCTGGCTCTTCGATGGCTAAAATTGTGAACCCTTTAGTATCACCAGAATAGGTGTCCATAAATGTATAAAGTTTAGCTAGAAATTCAGGGGTCAACATTTCATTTAAAATGTAATTGCCATTATGGTTTTGACCGTAACATTTTTTTAAAATCTCACTACCTTCTTCTTCTAACAGTTTTATATAGGTATCTTCTTTTAATATAGGTGGAATGGTTTTATCTTCTAACGATAATAAAATTAACGAAATATAAAGAATATTATTAAGTCCTAGGCTTGTATCACTTACAGGTCTTTGCCCTTGCCCAATCATAATTTTCAATGTGTTCAGTATACGATTGGGGTCCAAATCAATTGTCTCAAGTGACACGGATGAATCAACTTGCTGTCCAATAATTGTAGAAAATCTACTATTGATACTGTCAGTCAGATGGACTAATTCATCGATAGAGAGCACCTCATCGCTTGTTTCCTTTAATCTATCAGCGATGTCTTTTAGCTCTTCTTTTCGAATGTCGTAGTTTTTAAGGAGCTGATTAATAGGCGACTTCCGAATATTTTTCATTTCGGTTTCAACATCTCTTATTGCAGGGATAACTTTTAGATTTAAATATCGGCGATGATAATGGGTGAATGGAACGTCTTCTTTTGTACCCTGGAAAATGCGATATTGATATTCATAGGTACCATCACTGTTTTGTGTGGCATAATAGTGATAAGTTAGCCGCAGTGTTGCTGGGTCATCCTTTAATGTAGCATCGGATAATATTGCCAGTAACATCTTATTATGGTCAAAGCCTTTAATATCAATCGATATTTTGACTTCCTCTCCATTTTCCATTGGTGATTCAATACCTTCGTAGAAGTCTGTATCATTTAAAAAGCGGTCCTCGTCGGATAATTTTGGGTCGAGAATTAGTTGTATTGCTCTTAAAAAATTTGTTTTACCGACATTGTTTTCACCGATTATTACTTGTTTATGAGTTAATTCAACATCGACGTATTTAAAGTTCCTGAAATTTTGAATTTGCACTTTTGATATATGTGGAGCATTCAGTATGTTCATTAGTTTGAATAACCTCCGTATGATTTTCTTCCTACTTATATAATAGATAAATATAATAGAATTGACAATTGATGGTTATTATAAGACTGTAGAACACTAGTTTGATTATTGTATTATATAAGTAATACTAGTTTACGAGGTGAAAAGAATATGGCTAAACATTTATTATTAGATAAAATCCATATTTATGAAAAGCAGTATGACAAAAGATTTGGGACTGAGGGCTCACAGTATTCACCAGAAAGAGGGTTTTGGTTAATAGGAGACACCATGCAACCACTCGTCGAAGACTCAAGAAGACCTTTGCCCTCAACGAAAAAGCATGATGTCGAAAGAGGAGAGGACATGAAGTGACACTTGTAGAGGTGCTAGTTATTTCAGATATATACGATTTCACTACGGACTTTGTTTGTTTAGAACTTGAAAAGAGGCATGTGAATTATCTTCGTCTTAACCGAGATGAATTTCATACTTATAAAATCCAATTAGACACGAGCAATTTTGAAATTACTGTTAAATTGGGAAACTACAAATATAATATTTCGAATGAAAACCTGAAAAGCATTTACTACAGAGCCCCTATTTTCTTAAGAGAAATAAATCAAACAGAAAAAAGTATTGAAGAACAAATATATAGTGAGCAGTGGATGTCATTTGTCAAGAATCTTCTAATATTTAAGGACGCTATATGGTTAAACAATCCTGAAAAAACGTACAAAGCAGAAAATAAAATTGTGCAATTGCAATATGCCAAGAGTATAGGATTTAATATTCCTTATACGATTGTGACCAATGGTAGCCCAGAACTGGAAAATGAAAGGTATGTGGTGAAATCTTTGGATACTGCCTTCTTTAACATCAAAGGAAAAGAAGGTTTTGTCTATTCAAACATCTTACAAAAAGAGGAAATACAGAACGCCAATCTTGAGTGGGCACCTGTTGTCATACAAGAGTATATTTATCCTAAAACGGATATTCGTGTAACAGTAGTTGGGAATGATGTTTTTGCTACTAGTATTACTAGCAAGGGAAATGGAGTAGAGATTGACTGGAGAATAGTAAAGGATGAAGTTGATTTCACAACAGTTTCTTTACCTGCTCATATTGAAGAGAAATGCGTCCAATTAGTTAAAGATTTGGGTCTTAAATTCGGCGCAATTGATTTGTTAAAGACGGAAGAAAACGACTATATGTTCTTAGAAATAAATCCTACAGGGGAGTGGGCATGGTTGGTACATACAACTGGGCAATTAATCCCTCAATCGATAGCTGATATGTTGGTGTCAAAATAATGAGTGTTTGGAAAAAAATATTATACGCATTATTGCCATTGATAGAATGCAACTCCGTTAATAAGGATGTGAAAAATCAACAAAAAACTTCATGGGGGAAAATACAGAATAGGGAGCCACTTTCAGATGTACAGAAGTTTGTAAGTATGGCAGAAAATGATGCCAAATATTTATTGGACGGTATTCGTGGCAATATTACTTCTTTACAAGATAAAGCAAAGGTAACCGCTGTTGCTGTGACATTGGCATTCTCTATGGTTGGTGGAATTTCAAGCTATCTGTTAAATCTAAAGGAAAAACTCTTTATAAATGGCTTTTTGACGGGTGCACTAATCTTTTTTGTTATTGCTAGTTGTTTCTACTTGATTAACGCTGGATATTTTTCTTTAATTACTTTGAATTCCAGACCTAAATATGATTTTAGTCCAGATGATTTTGAATTCCTAGGTCAGCTTTCATCAGAGGATAAAAAAAAGGAAGAAAAATTATCTATGATGGGTGAACAATACAAAATGACCACTTATCAAAATACGATTCTTAATAATTATGTGGATTGTAGTAATAATAATTTGAGGAATGCATTAATTTCCCTTGGAATTTTCTTTTCCCTAATCTGTCTTAGTTTTGTACTGGCTGAAAAAATACATGAGGATAAGCAGACAAATGCTTTAACTGAACAGACTCAAATGTTAAAGGATATTCAAACGGAAATACACACATTGAAACAGGAACTCGAAGATATCAGAAGTTCAAATAAAAATGATTATAAAGAACTATACTCATCTATAGCTGAACTAAATGTCTTGATAGAAGAAATAATAAGTGATGAAACTAAAACAAAATAAGACCAAACAATGAATTTACATAATGCAAATAGAAAGCTGTATTCTGTTAAATTTCAATATTCATTTTTACCTAAAGAAAAAGACCAAAATAAATTCGGTCTTTTTTCTATTTAACTGATGTAAACATTGTTAGTAATTTAATAAAAAAAGTGTTTTTAGAGCAAATTTAGCATCTTCTAATAGTAAGTCAGCTATTTCACTAATATTTTCAAACCTTTTATATTTAGGTTGATGTGTATAGGAATTTCTTATTTCCCTTAGTTTATGAAAAGCATCATTCTGCTCTTTAGAAATTATTTTCTTCACTTCATAACTCAAATTTATCATGTCGAAAAATGACATATCTGATTCTATCTGCAACTTAAATTTTAATGTCTGTTCGATTACAGATTGAGACATCATAACAGTAGCTATATAGTTGCCATAAATAAAGCTATTAACAGCTTCTTCAAGTATATATCCAGTAAAAGAAGTACCGAGTACAATCCTCATTTTGTCTGTATCGTAATATTCATTAATGAATTTTAGACGTTTAGCACGCCCGCCCCGTTCTTCCTTGTCCCTTTGTTTTACTAGTTCTTTTTTCTTATCCTTTTTTTCTGTTTTCATGACATTCTCCCCCAACATAATATTAATGTTTAGGAAGTTCATTAACAATATTTTAGTCCAGATAAATACACCAAGAAGAATTTCTTGCATTCAGGCTCAATTATGTTTACACAACAACGCAGTCCTGCACCAAGAAGTTTTTATCTTCATAGCAATGTGGAGTGTAGAGCATATCAACCAAGTTTCCTTCATTCCAATCGGTAAAGTGATTAGACTTTGAAAAGGCGTAGGCGATGAATTGATTTATGCTCATTTTTACATGCTCTTTATCTTTACCAAATGTAGAGT
The DNA here is from genome assembly GCF_000612625.1 of Neobacillus jeddahensis. Taxonomy (GTDB): domain Bacteria; phylum Bacillota; class Bacilli; order Bacillales; family Cytobacillaceae; genus Neobacillus; species Neobacillus jeddahensis. Next base: position 7,770 of record NZ_CCAS010000053.1, on the reverse strand, counting down.
ATTCGCTTATCTGTGTATTTTTACTGCAAAATACAGGCTTTGGCATTCCCATCCCGAAGGGTTCTAAAGCACGTAAATCATTAAACATTGTTCTTGGAAAATATTCTAAAGGCAAAATCCCAATGTACCAGTTTGCTGCAATGGATATTTTTTGTTTCATTGCAGCTAATTGAATTGCATATCGGAATAATTCTATTTGACTTTCATCTGGTGAGATGGATAATCCAGCAGCCATTTGATGTCCGCCAAATTTCTTCAAATACTTTCCACACGCTGAAATACAATCAATAATAGAAAAACCACTGCTCTGTAAACTTCGTGCTGAGCCAGTTCCGTCATCTGCGATAACGATTGCTGGCTTTTTGTAATGATTCACAATTCTTGAAGCGAGAATGCCAATAACTCCTTTATGAAAATCTCCCTTCACAACGATAACAGGCGATAAATGAAGTCGTTCATTTTGAATGATATTTAGGACAAATTTAAATTGCTCCATGGTAATGTCTTTTCGTTTTTCATTTAAAGAAATAAGTTCTTTAATTTGTTTTAGAGTCGGTTCAGTGCTTTGAAGAATCGATGCAGCAGGGTTGGGGTCTCCGATACGTCCACATGCATTGAAAATCGGACCAACTGTAAATCCAATTGTTGAACTATCGATACTTTTTGTTCTTAATGTATCCAGCAATATTTTAAATGCTTTCCGTGGAGATTGTTGAAGTTTTCGAAGTCCATGATAGCAAAATATTCGATTTTCATCATTAAGAGGCATCATGTCAGCGATAGTACCGAGCATAACTATATCTAAAAACGGCTCCGTCCCTCTTATCCAATCTCGATTTAATGTGATATAAGTGGCTTGTACTAATTTTAGAGCAACGCCTGCACCGCAAAGGTTAGAAAAAGGGTAGGTATTATCTTTGCGTTTTGGGTTGAGAAATACCAAACAATCAGGACGGTCATTTAACACTTCGTGATGGTCAGTCACAATAACTTCAATCCCTTTTTCTTTTGCAGCCCGTAATGCATCAAGTGCACTTGAGCCATTATCTACTGTAATGATTAAAGAGACGCTTTCAGGCAATTGTTGTACAGCATTCACTGATAATCCGTATCCTTCTGAACGAAGGGGAAGTTGAGTAGTAACTACCGCGCCAAGTTCCTTTAATGCTAAATAGAGAATAGATGAAGATGTTATGCCGTCACAATCATAATCTCCAAAAATGTGAATATGCTCGTTTCGTTGGAGAGCCTTTAAGATGCGTGTTACCGCATGCTTCATTTCATTCATTAAAAAGGGGTCATACATATTTGAAAGTTTTGGATAAATAAAAGCGTCCAATTTATCAAAATCAGAAAAACCTCGATTGTATAGGTGTTGAGTTAATAAGGGATGTAATTGAAATTTAGCTGAGAGGTATTTAATTTGAGCATATTTTGGATGATGTTGTATAGGGATTTTAGAAATCCAGTGCATCTAATCTCCTCCTTTTTTTGGTAACTATCACTATTATGAGGTATTTTCAACAATATATTCGTATATAAAAATAAAATGTTCATATATATGAATAATAGTCATGATTTTCCATATACTATAATTAAATTAAAAGAGAAAGGATGATGAATAAAGTTGCATATAGCTATCCTCATAGAAATACAGTTCAACTATGAAGGTGATAGCATTGTAGCACTATGTCGTTTATGTACGTGTATCGACGGACCGAGATGAACAAGTATTATCAGTGGAAAACCAAATGGATATATGTAGAAACTGGTTAGAGAGAAATGGATATCAATGGGATGAGGATTGTGTTTATAAGGACGAGGGGATAAGCAGAACATTATTTGTTGACCGTCCAGCTATTCAATTAATACTAGAAAATGCCAAAGAAAAGAAAATTGATATGGTTATCTTTCAATCAATTTCTCGTTTAGCCCATGATTTAAAGGACTCACTTGAAATAGGGTAGAGGAAGCAATAACAAAAACAAAAAACCAATTATTTATGCTTAAACAAGCAGAAACGGTTCAAACAAACATCCAAACGATAAAAGATGCATTTCTAGAATTACAAAATCAAAATCAGGATTTATTTGATGTACTTCAAACTTTAATCCAGGAAATCGTCATTCATCCTGATGGAACAATTGATATACAGTATACATTTGAAGAACCTAAGTGATAATAAATGGAGGTATTTTATGGAAGAGAATAAGCTTTCAAATATTGATGTATGGAATGTTATTGGTGAAAACAATAACGAGGAAGAAGGTGCCTCTTCAGTTCTTTATAATAAGGCAGAAAACCAAATGTATAAAGGTAACTATAGGAAAGCAATAGACCTGTATGAAATGGCAGCAAATTTAGGTTTTGTTAAAGCCCAGTCCTATTTAGCTGATTTGTATTTTTGTGGTTTAGAGGGGACAGGTATTGAGCCAAATCACCCTAAGGCGTTAAAGTGGTTTCAAAAGCTTGCTGAGCAGGGAGAGGAATTAGCCCAATTTAATTGTGATTACCTTTATTACTTCGGAGTAGGTACAACTAAAGATGATGAGGGAACATTCGAAGCGGTTTTACAGAGTTCGGTAGTTGAAGAGAGAAACGCATTAAAGCTAGCTGGACAGATGTATTATTTCGGTGAGGGTGTTAAGCAAGATGTGCAGAAAGGTATTGAATATTTTAAAAAGGCGGCTGACCAAGGAGACCTAGAAGGACAAATTGCGGTTTGTGCATGTTATTTAGAAACTAGAAAACACGATAAAACCGTAAGCTACTTAAATATGATTGAAACAGCTCATTATGATTTAACGGATGGACATAAGAATTGGTTAGCACAAATTAAATCGAACCTTTACTGAGAAGTGGTTTTTTAATGTATTGGTTTACAAACACAACGCATCACAAATGCCATGCATAGTGTTTGTAAACAGGGTAAACATTTATATATACCGTTGTAAACGTTTGGAATTGATTAAAATATTGAGGGGAACACCTCAATAGCACTTGAATATAGTGTCATTGAGGTTAATCGTTTTAAGGAAATATAATGCTTTGTGGAACTAATATTTTTCGCCTTTACTTTTCAGCGAGGAAAACTATAGATATATGAGAGTTTTCATCATCAAAAAGTGAAAACTCTTTATTTTTTTAAAACATCTAGACGGATATATACACTTATTGGTTAATCTTGGTATAATTAAACTGAATAAGCAAATATTTTAAGATAGAAAAAGGGGATTATTTGTGAAGAGATTATCCAGAATTAAAGTTTATAAGTTATTAGAACAATATGACTACGAGATAAAACATTTTTTTGATGAAAAAATCACTATGGTATTTGCTCCAAATGGTAGCGGAAAAACCATTTTGTTGAAATTAATTAATTCTGTATTTAGTAATGACTACTTAGGAATGTATGAACTTCCTTTTCAATCAATTGAATTTCAATTTACTGATAGTAGTCTGCTTGTAATAACAAAAAAATTAAAAACTGATGAAAATTCGGTTACAAGTGAATATCTTCACTATGAGATTATTAATAATTCTTTAAATGATTCATTAAATCATTCGTTTGAAGTGGAATTTACAAAGGAATTGCCACCACTTAATTCAATAACTCGTAACCTACCATTTATGAGAAGAATTGCTCCAAGAGAATGGTTTGATACAGTTCAAAAAAGAAGGTTGAAATTAAATGAAGTATTAGACGAGTATAGTGAACTTTTCAATATGTCTTACAATGTTGAAGATAATAAAAAGGATTTAATAAAAGACCTTCTGTCGGTGCAATTAATAGAAACCAATAGGTTACATGATTTAAAGAGTTTGGAAGAAAACTGGAGACGTCGCGGATATAATAATGATAGCTATTATGAAGAAATAGAAACTAATACAGTGAATTTTTTATCAGATGAGATAAGGAGACTTATTTCGAATAAATTAAAAGAATTTGCATCAGTTTCACAAGAAAAAGACCGTACGTTTCCTTCAAGATTAGTTTCTTTGATGGAATTAGGCGAAAAAAGAATCGATGTAAACTCTATCTCTAAAAAATTAGGGGAATTAGACGATTATAGACGAAAATTATCAACAATTGGGTTAATAGATAGTCAAAATGAAACTTTTCGTGGATTTACAGAAAATCCGGGTTCATACGTGGCAAATGTATTAGCTCTATATATAGAAGATACAAAAGAAAAGCTTGCTGTCTTCAATGAACTTGAACAGCGTATAACGTTATTTTTAAAGATAATAAATGATAAATATAAAGATAAAAAACTGATAATTGATAAAAATGAAGGGTTCATAATTAAATTGAAAAGTGGTCGAGAATTAAAGAATATCAATCATCTCTCATCAGGAGAGCAACATATATTAGTAATGTACTTTAATCTACTATTTGAAGAGGTGCCAAGGCAAAATAAATTGGTACTGATTGATGAACCAGAAATATCTTTACACATAGAATGGCAGCAAGATTTTCTTTCAGACCTACAAGAAATTAAAAAATTAACAAACGTTGATTTTATTGTTGCGACTCACTCTCCTGATATTATGAACGGTCATTGGGAAATATCTGTTGGTTTAGAGGATGAGGGAGATAGATAATGACTATACCAGTAGTAAATCCTAAGAGATTTGTTTCCGAGTATCAAGTAAAACGTAATAGTACAAAATCTAAAACTATTGTGTTAGTTGAAGGCATAGGTGACGAGGAATTTTTCAAGAAAATTTTTTCTTTAAGAGATTGCCGATTTATTATCTGTGAAGGAAAAGAAAATGTAAAGGATACTGTTCGTATTTTGAATAGTAGAAGCCAAAAAGGCATGTTGGGGATTGTAGATATGGATTACGATGGAATTTTAGGAAGAACACCATTAATTGATAATCTGTTTCAAACGGATACTCATGATATTGAGACCATGATTATATCTTCAATTTCAGGCTTACATCAATTTATAAATATGTATGCAGATTTGGATAAATATGAAAAATTTTTAGACCGAACAGGTATGTCCATAGAAAATAGTATATTTAATGCAGCAAAAATATTAGGTGTTGTTAGGTTGATATCTGTAGAGGATGAATATGATATATCTTTTAAGGATATTCAATATGACTTGGTTTTAGATGAATATTTAGGTATTGACTTGTATAAGTTGTGTGAATATTTAAAGAACCGTTCTCTGAAGTACATAGACGTTGAAACCTTAGTAAATAAAGTCAGTGATAAAATAGGTAATAAATATGATATTTATAATATTGCCTGTGGACATGATATAACAGGTATTATCCAATATGCGCTTAAAAATATTTTTGGTTCAAACAAGGGCAGAATGATAACACAATCGAAAATAGAAGAAAATCTTAGGGTTTTATATGACTTTGAGAAATTTGATAAAACCAACTTATATTCTGATTTGATTTTATGGGAAGATGGGAATAAACCATTTATAATGTTCCAATCCTCAGCTCAATACGTTTAGCAATTAGAGGTTTATTAAACTAAAATAGGAAAATAATTTAGTCTTGCTTAAAGCGAAAAGTAGTTGTTTCAGCTTTTGACTACCCTTATATACCCGTAACTAGGTTGCAAACAGGGATAAACATTGAGTATCAACGTTTCGTAGATGACTTAATTTTACAGGGTCGTCCCTCAATGAAACATGCATATAGTGTTATGAGGTGATGCAACATGAGTCAATCGTCTTCGCCCTTAAAGTTGGGTAAAGAAATGTATGGAATTGAGAAGTTAGAAACGGCATTTCTTAAAGCATTTGAGTTTTACTTTGGAAGAAGTAACACAATGAATATTAAGAACAATAACCTTCCTCCAACGTTAAAGAAAAGAAAGATTGAATGACCTCCAATTAACACCTCAAAAAGGGATATAAGAAAATCTTAAGGGCAATGCTAGCTAGAGGATGTTGTTAGTGAAATCCCGTTCGCCATTTTATCCGTGGATTTCTAGTGAGTTAAAATTGAAAAATACAAAAAGCAGTGGATATCTAAATATATCTGACTGCTTTTTGTAGTTTATTAGGGAATATATGTTAATATTTTTTTATAAAGGTCTTATCCCTTTCGCTGAAAGTTTAGTAGACAGAAAAGTTTGAGATTAATTGGTTAATCAAAGGAAGTAGGGGAGATAATGTCATTCCAGACGCCGTTAACAATTAAAAAGGTTATTGAGAACATTCACAGAAAGAAATATCTTTTACCGGCAATTCAAAGAGAATTTGTATGGGGAACTGACCAAATTGAAAGGTTATTTGATTCTTTAATGCAGGGGTATCCAGTTGGTTCCTTCTTATTTTGGGATGTAAAAAAGGAAAAAAGTAAGGAATTCCAATTTTATGAGTTCATTAGGAATTATCATGAAAAGAATAACCGTCATAATCCACTTGCTAGTATAAATGGCGAAGAAGATATAGTCGCCATATTAGATGGTCAGCAGCGATTAACCTCAATGTACATAGCTTTAAAAGGCTCTTATGCTTATAAATTGCCAAGAATGAGACGTGAAAATCCTTTAGCGTATCCTGAACAACATCTTTATGTTGATTTATTAGGTCCATCGGAGGATTATGATTCGGTTTATGATTTTAGATTTCTAACATCAGAAGAAGTAAAGAATGATAACGAGAATGAAATTGCTCATTGGTTTAAAGTTTCTGATATTTTAAATATTACCGACCATTTTGAAGTAAATCAGTATCTAATCGAAAATGGTTTAAGCTCAATTGAAAGAGAAAAAGCATTATTTGCAAATAAAACGCTGTTTAAACTGTATCAGGCGATAAACGAAACACCAAGTATTAACTATTACCTTGAAGAAGAACAGAAGTTGGATAAGGTATTGAATATTTTTATTCGTGTAAACAGTGGAGGAACAACATTAAGCTATTCCGATTTACTGCTTTCTATTGCGACAGCTCAATGGAAAACAAAAGATGCTAGGCAGGAGATTACAAAATTTGTTGATGAAATTAATCAAACTGGGAATGGATTTAATTTTAATAAAGATTTTGTTCTAAAATCATGTTTAGTTCTTTGTGATTTTACGGATATTGCTTTTAAAGTAGATAATTTTAATACTGAAACAATGCAAAAAATTGAACAGAATTGGGACGATGTTAAAGAAGCGATTAGATTAGCAGTTAACTTAGTTTCAAGTTTTGGATACAACCGTGATACTTTAACATCAAACAACGCTATTATACCGATAGCTTATTATTTGATTAAGAAAGACAATCCACCCAATTTTGTCCAATCAAAAAACTATCAAAATGACCGAAAATTCATAAAAAAATGGCTAATACTAGGCTTACTCAAACAAGTATTTAGTGGGCAACCTGATAATGTTTTACGACCTATAAGAAGAATTATTGCCTCAAGTCATGATGAGTTTCCATTCCAAACGATAATTGATGAATTTAAGGGTGGAACAAAGTCTTTTACCTTTAATGATGATGAGATTGCAAATTTGCTAACTTATGAATATGGGCAAAAACAAACATTTTCAATATTAGCATTGCTATATCCAAATTTAGATTTCAGAAATAAATTTCATGTAGACCATATATTTGCAAAGAGCTTATTTACAAAGAGAAAATTAACCAAAAGAGGCGTTCCTCAAAATAATCAAGATTTTTACCTTGAAAATGTTAACTCAATCGCAAACCTTCAATTATTAGAGGATATACCTAATATTGAAAAATCAGATATGGAATTCGAGAAATGGCTTGATGAAACAATCAAAGATAATGTGGC
>NZ_CCAS010000052.1 GCF_000612625.1 Neobacillus jeddahensis | reverse complement strand
GTGACAGGCACCAGGATCAACAGCGGAATTCATCCGAATCGCCACTAGCTGACATCCCTTCGACCAAATTCCGTATAGGCTATACTATTCAAACGTTTAATTAAAACCGATGAATGTACCGCCCTATACAAATCCTCCCCATCTAGCTCGAAAGAAAATTGTCGTAAACTAGTTAGGAAATCATTCGACGATAACCGAATTTCTCACAAAATCAGATAGGCTTCTCTTTTACAGACAAAATCCTACAATTCCCCCAACCCTTCAACACTACACAAACGTTTGATTAGATGAGGATAAGTACGCGCTAATCCTAGATTTAATCACCCATATGCGTAAAAAGGGTGTCGAAGTGATGAGGTGAGCCATGAGAACCGTCCCCCTGGTCCACCCCGTGCAGCCAATCCCATTCGATGATTTCTCCATTCACGTGATGCCGATACGGTTGATAGGTAACGAGTCCGGCCTCCCGCTTTTCATCAAACAGGTTGTTATAATACTGATATAATTTCTCTTTTAGAATCCCATAGAAATAAGCAATTGGCTTCCTGACAACCTTTGTGAATTTTAATTTACGGATCAATTGTCGGAACGAATCGATGGCGAGGTCCACGATCACATCCGTTTCCTTATCCAGTTGATAATCAAAGGCTAAGATCTGAACCATCCGCCAATATTCTTCGATCATCATGGCGTCTGAAAAGAAGCATTTGACAAATTGGACAAAACGCACTGGAACTCGGCTACTGACAAAGGTGTGATCTAATTTGAACGGTTCCTGCTTACGTTTTTTTATCTTTTGATCTTTTTCAGTTTTAAAAAGATTAGTAGTTTCTTTAAGGTGGTTCATGGTTTCCTGTTTGGGTGGTTCATTAGTAGGGAAACGGTGAAAGACATAGAGATTGCTCGACTGCGAACCATTTTTGCGTTCCGTTTCATAAACAGTGAAAATGCCCAATTGTTTTGCTTTGCTAATCATCCGTTTAAACGTCGAGCGGGAAATACCGTGATCATGATACTCTTTATGAATCGCTTTTAGGATGGTCCCAATTTTGGCATTGCAAATGCCAGGGATCTTGGCAGAAAAACGAACAAGCCGCTTTAGTCCGACTTGTTCTCCCTTTGAAAAAGCTGTCTTGTGTTCCAACAGCCACATTTCCATATGGTGATTAAATTCTTTTAGACTTTCAAACTGCGAAAATTGCTCAAATCCCTCAATGCTCCCCGATTTTACATTCATCATGTGCGCCGCCCTTTCATCGTGTGTGTCTATTTCCGACACTTCGACCATACCGAGTTTGGCAGCGAGAAGCGAATCGCTCACTTTCACTTTTGAGTGGCATTTCATGATGAAAAGCTCTTTTTGACGCGCAAAAGCGATTTTTGATGTCATTTTTGATTATTTGGCACAATATAAGAGCGATCTGCGTGCCTGCCCGCGACTACTTAAACAGTTTCCTAATCATGAAGGACATCATTCTAGCCGTGACATTGAGCCGAATTCTTTAATGGTCCGGAGATATATCAAACCATCAGAAAAATTTTTAAAAAAAGCCGGGAGAACCGTCCCCGTGGTCACCCCTTCTGTCCCATTTTGTAACAGAAATGTCAAAAATTAATTAATTTTGCGCACTATAGTTAGTAGGCACAAAGACCCGAATGGTGTTTAATATTATATAGATATAGCGCTTCCAAGAATGTAATCCATCCTCAGCAATTAAATTGGTTAGCAACATCTACCATAAAGCATACCGTGTAACGTTAGCAAAAGAGGTGAGCACATGTATACCGTATTCAAAACCTCAGCCTAGTCTTACATAAGTAGATTTGTTTAGCAACAATTTAATCAACACAATCAACCATTGTGAAGGAGATGCGATTAGAATGATTAAGCACTTTTATTTACTGGATCCAAACATTGTGTTAGTAACAGGCGAATACGACCCATATGGGAAACTATGCACACGAGTCATTCTCGGAAAAGAAACCTTTTTAGTCGACAGAACCCCTGCCCAACTGCTTGATGATACCTTGTTATACATAGGCTTCAATTTGAATGGGGCCATCAAAGGGGCCAGGTCGATTCTTGGCAATCGGAAGATGTGCCCGGTAATCGTGAATCCCTTTCATGGCGTTTGCTTCTTCCCAAATAAGTCCGCTAAAAGAGGTGATTGTATTTGGTTTAATCCTGATCATATTGTCAAAACAAAACCGCGGGGCACAAAGACCGAGGTGGAGCTTAGCAATGAGCTTACACTCATCATCGATTCCAAACTCCACTCGTTCCATAACAAGATGCAGATTGCCTTTCAATTAAAACAACTATCACAGGAGCGTTGCCAGCATCCCAACCATTATGCTAGCAATCTTCAGCCGAAAAAAAGAAAACCCCTCACCAGAGGAGATGCTGGAACCTATAATTTCGCTAGTGTCATGGGAGATTAGCAAATTCCCCCTCTTGTGAAACATCCATCGGGTCCCCTTTTAGTAGGAGACCAAAAGGAATGCAAATAAAGCCATTACAACACGAAAGAAGTGATTACTATTTCTACCAAACAGCTACATGGCACTCAAAAAAGAATATTTATCGGACCTGTTTTAAAGAAATTGAGGAAAACACAACGACTCTCCCAGGAAGAGTTAGCTGGTAACTTTACTAGCCGTTCCTACATAAGCAAATTAGAAAACAATGAAAAATGCCCCACATCTACGATGATTTTTTACCTTGCAGCCAAACTGAAGATACTTCCTTCTGAGTTTATCAGACAAATCGAAGAATACAATTTATCGATTTCTTAATGATGTGGTTCAGTCGAGGGAAATGGAGGCCGTGCCTCCATTTCCCTTTTTCATCAGTTCTCTATGAAGATAGAGCCACCAGAACCGTCCCCATGGCACTCCCCAACCTAAATTCTCCACCAAGATGAAAAGGGAACAGTAAACTTTCCCGTTAATGGAACAGTTTCGCCGATTTTAGGAGTAATTAATTTAACGTTTGCTTCGTTTGCCTTTTGTAATGCCCGTTCCACCGGTTCTGTCCAACCATGATAAGCAAGGGTCAAAGCCCCCCAATGAATTAACATCATATTCTTCCCATTTACATCTAAATGTGCCTGAACAGCTTCTTCGGGTGTCATATGTACCCAAGGCCATCGTTTATCATATTGACCACCTTCAATTAAGGTCATGTCAAATGGTCCGTATTTCTTTCCTATTTCCTTAAAATGTGAATCGTATCCTCCATCTCCGCTGGTATAGAAACGTGTATTTTTTCCAAGAATAACCCACCCACCCCATAAGGTAGTATCGCGATTAAGAATTCCCCTGCCGGAGAAATGTTTCGAAGGAGTTAAAGCAACAGTTAAACCTTGGAACACCATTTCGTCCCACCAATTGAGTTCTGTAATTTTTTCTTTTGCAACTCCCCATCGATTGAGGTGGGCACCCACTCCATGAGGAACAAAAAAATGACCGACCTTACTCTTCAGTCTTTTAATGGAGGGATAATCCAAATGGTCATAATGGTCATGTGTAATAAAAACAGCGTCCAAAAATGGCATTTCATCAATAATATGCAGCATATCTTTACCGTATCGTTTGCTGCCCGCGAAGGAAACCGGTGAAGCAACGGGTCCTAACATAGGGTCTACTAATAGCTTTTTATTATCAATACTCATTAGGAAAGCAGAGTGCCCGAACCACGTTAAATTATCTTCTTCACTGTTTATTTTATTCCAATCCATGCTTGAAACCTGAATAGGACCACTAGGTTTACGATCTTTTCTTCCAAAAATAGAATCCTTCATCATGGAGAGGAGATCCGCAGCACTCATGCTCATCTTTGTTGGAACCTGATTGACAAATTTCCCATTAGAAAAATTATCAAACCCACCATACACCAGTTTTTGTTTTTTAATTGAGTTGCCGCCAAATGTTGGGTGTATGCCTATGAACAATGAAACGATAAGGATAACTACAACTAAAAAGAGGAAAAAATAATACATTTTTTTCATTCCTTCCTGAGGTTTAAAAGCATTCATATCATTATATAGCATCTTACCTTTCAGCTAATAGTAAATTTAAGTATTGGATTTAGGCTAGGCGCTTAACTCCAGCACGCTGACTGGCCGCAAGAATATTCGGGATTCCGTCCGCCATGACGGTACCCGGCGAGAAGTTTGCCGCCATGACATCAGTAAAATAAGCGGAGATTTTCCGGTTAAATGCAGAATGGAGCTCTTTTCGGGGTAAATAAGCGGAGGTTTTCCGCTTATGCAAAGAAAAATGCCCCATTTTCATGTTTTTCGAGTCAATAGGCGGAATCTCTCCGTCTATTTACCAGATTGGGCGCTTAACCTGATCTCCCAACCGATAAGAGCGGACCCTCTTGACCCCAGATGAGGGAATCAGCATCTTTTTATCGACTAGTTGAGAAAGTACTTTTTTTACCGTCTTGTCACTTAGCTTCAAATACTTCTCGACCTCTTTAGGGGATATCGCTTCTCCTTTTCGAACCGCTAGACGGAGTACTTCCTTTTCGACAATGGACAAAGATGTCTGGTCCAGTTCATCACCCAGCCATTGGCCAATCACTTGCTGAACAATCTGTTGGCATCGTCGAGGCTTCTCTTTCACTTGGTCAAAAGAAAAGCGGATTACGGTCCATCCGTCAATCACCAACTGATTTTGACGTTCCAGGTTGTCGGAAAATTGCCATCTGCTCACTTTCTGTTAATCTAAATACCTATCAATTTTCGACAAATTCCGGGGCGTGACAGGCACCAGGGTTTATTTGTATCCATTTACCTATTTTTTTGCTATTCTAATGGGTAGAGTAGAAAAATGGAAGTATATTGGAGAAATTGTCGAATATTGACGTAACCTATTCTCTGTTTCGAACGTCAATATATTCGTAGCAGTTATTTAATAAAGGAACTAATAGGCACTCATCAAGTGTGGAGGGACATATGAAAAAAAAGAAAAGTAAAAAGTGGAAAATCATTGGATTAAGCATATTAGGCGTGTTAATCCTAGGAGCTGCGGCTTTCGCCTATGAATACCACGAATTGCAGCCAAAAAATCATTTTACAACCGTACCCGTTGTGAGCACAGGAAAAACAAATGATAAAGAAGCACCAGTGGAAACGGAAGAAATAAAAGAGCCAGTCTTTAACTTACTACTGATTGGATCGGATGAGAGAAAAGATTCCAATATTGGGCACTCTGATTCGATGGTACTTGTTCACGTGGATTTAAATAAGCATAAATATAATGCTATCAGTATTCCTCGTGACACCCGTGTTCATTTAGACGGATATGGCTATACAAAGCTAACGAGTGTCCAATATATTATGCAAGCCAAAAAAGGGGCAACAAAAGGAATTGAAGCAGCGGTTAACGCAGTTGGAGAATTAACCGGTGTCCCGATTAACTACTATGTAGAAACGAATTATCGTGGGTTCCAAGCAATGGTGGATGCTGTCGGCGGCATTGATATGGAGGTGCCGTTTGACGTGAAATTAACTCATCCATGGTATCCTGAAAATAAGGATAAAGTGGTCAATGCCGGCACACATGCTTTTGATGGAAAAATGGTGACAGAGGTTGTCCACGAGCGCTACTCCCTTAAGAATGGAGAATATGGCCGTCAACAGCTCCAAGAGGAAGCATTAAAGGGGATTGCAAAAAAGGCACTGGATCCTAGTAATATAACGAAGTTGCCTTCATTAGTTAAGTCTATCCCTGATTTTGTTGTTGCTACCAATATGTCCACATCCGACATGCTCAGTCTAGGGATGGCAGCCAAGGATTTTGATCCAAATACACAACTAACCTACCAACAAATACCTGGACATGGTGAAACGCTTTATGATGATATCTTAAAAGCTAAAAACTCTCAGATCGTGATTGACCAGGCACAGATTGATGATATTATATCTAAAAACTTTCAATAATCACCAAATAAACGGCAAAAAAGTAAGAGTAAGTAGCTCTTACTTTTTTGCCGTTTATTGAGTTAATATAGAAGCCGCCTCTCCCAGCTTTTACAACTACTTAGATGAGCTTCATCAGGTAAACTAGGTAAACTTCGACACTGGTAGTCACTAGCCATCAAAGAAACTTCTAAAAATACCGAGAGAAGAACGAAATCGCTATAATCTTCGACAAATACCGGGGCGTGACAGGCACCGAGAGCAACACTTCGTAGATTTAAACCCCATCCTTGATAAATCATTTACTCTTCATTCCACAATCCAATTAACAAAAAGCTCATCTCATGAATCCACCCCTAGAACTTGTTCAGCGCAGCAAAATGAAACCGCTTTACTGTAAGTGGCTTATTTATCTGGCTAATTACTTTAAATACGAACTCTTTGCAAAAGGAAGTGAGTAAGGTTGATTGTCAATAGACGGGTTACATAATTTCCTAGATCGGTATTAACGTACTTAATAAGCTCAGCCAACTACATACTATATTTAGAAAAACAGTCCAAAACAATGAGGGAGTGAATTTCTTTGTTTATTGAAAAAAAATATATCATTAATTCAGATTTTATTACCATGGTCGGACAGTATGATCGGAATGCAAAGTTATGCACACTGGTAAGGGAAACAACGCGGACATTTATCGTGGATAAAGCTCCTTTAGAAATCCTCAATGATACCATTCGGTGCATCGGTTTTGATTTACGTGGAGCAATGGAAACAGCCAGATCCCTCCTTGGTAATAAGCATATGTGTCCAGTCATGGTGAATCCGATACATAGAATTTGTCTTTTCCCTAATAAATCAGCGAAGCATGATGACGCGATGTGGTTCAATCCTGTGCACATCCTAAGAACCTATACGGTAAACGGTGTGGCAAACATCAATTTCACCAATGGAACAACGTTGACGATCCCTTCAAAGCTTTATTCCTTCAATCATAAGCTGCAAACCGCCGAGCAGTTTATGAAAATGACACTTGGATCTGAAACGAAATCCACTTACTCACAGCACGGACCAAAACGAGGGGCATAAAGAGCCCTACCACCCAAAGGCATCCGAATAAGTCCAATCGGATGCCTTTTTATGCTGATGGATTGGGCATTCATACTAGGAGCTGCTATTTTTACCCAGCAGCTCTTTCTCCATCATTCAACACAATCATTTGTTCATTTTTAGTTGTGATCGAACATAAGCAATTCCCTGATGACCGCAATACTTCTGGTAGCTTGGCCATATCCGTAAAAAGAGAGAAGTGTTGCTAGCACGTCTCTTCTGCAGCCTCTACCGTCAGGGTGATGGATGTCTAGGTTAATTCCGGGGCGTGACAGGCACCAAGATCCATATTTTGCTCACATATATTCAATTTTTTCAAGTCTAGAATTCCTTTAAAATCGTGTTAAAATTAAAAAATCAGTGTGTGTAGAGATATTGGTATTAGTGAGTTTAACTGACCAAAAATATATGTCGAATGATACGTCTGCCATCTGAAAATTTAATTTTTCGGAGGGTAAAAATATGTATAAGGAAGATAGACTGCCTCAAAGCCCAAAAGAAGGCATAATATTTATGTTGATTATTTCGATTATTTCAGTCAACACTATTGCACCGATTATTATGGGGATGGAATTCGGTTTCAGTAAGGAAAATTACTTGAAAACCTTAAAGGTTATTCCGATTATGTGGATTATCGTCATTATATTAGTAAGATTTGTTGCGGGGCCATTAGTTGGTAAAGTGATGCCGAAATTCGTAGGACAAACAGATGGATTTAATGCCAGAGTGTTATTGAATACTTTATTGAATGTTACAGTCTTGTCTATTCTCCTTACAATACTAGGAACTTGGGTTGGTACGAAACAAATAAGCCTTGAACCTTTTCAGAACTTCTTTCACAGCTGGTTTAGGAACTTTGGTGTAGCATTTTGGATTGAGTTGATACTTGCACAGCCCATTGCAAGATTTGCAATGAAAAAAACCCACGCAAAGCAGGCAAGTAAAGCAGAGGCTGTTAATCTATAATAGATATTAAACATAGTTAAAGCCGATTGATTTTATTAAAATCAATCGGCTTTTACTTTGCAAAGTAAAGAATGTAAAATGTCTACTTTAAAGATCGTAACGCACAGGCACCGGTAACATTGACAAACACCGTTATCATGCTATCTACCATAAACCGCTACGGACGTTTTTTTACCATGTAATATAACTTTTTTTACTGACCTTATTGCCCACTGTTTTGCTAGATCATCGGCACCTCCGGCCTTATAATGGAAATTTCTTATAAGCGATTTTTCGAATATACATCTCGCTTTAACTTCCCCGCTATCAATTTGCTTTTCTAATTTAGGATCTATCACTTTACAGGCTCTATACTTTAGCACCCCGTTATAATCTAATAAATAATGTTCATTTGAAACATCACATTTCATAATTGCTTTGACAACACCATTAATAAAATCCTGTTCCCCCTGTTGAACAATCCTCCTTTTAGACATTGAAAAACCACCTTTAAAGAATTACCTAGTTCTTTAAAGGTGGCCTTTTATCCTTTATTCTTGAATGAATGCCATAAAAGATTCATATTTTGCCGTAGCTATATCCATTGTTATGAATAATTCTAAACACCATAACCCAAAGTTATCACCTCTTTCCCTTATTAAGGAAAAGAAGATTAACAATATATAGTTGAAACCCATTCTATCATTTTCTATCCTGCCAATATCCTATCAATCTTCGACAAATCTCGGGGCGTGACAGGCACCAGGATCAAATTGCGGAGATGACAGCAGATTTTTCTTGTGTTAATATCATCATGAATTCAAGTGAAGGATGATGCAGTATGGAAAAATTAAAGGACAAAGATATTAGAATGGTTTTATTACAACTGCTTCTAGAAAAATATTCTGAAGATCCTGAAACTAAAATTGTTCATGAACTTGGAATTTTACATGGACAGTCCCGAATTGATGTTGCAGTTATCAATGGAATACTTCATGGGTTTGAAATAAAAAGTGAAAGTGACAATTTGTTAAGGTTGCCTTCTCAAATGGAAGACTATAACAAAGTCTTTAATCGAATGACAATAGTTACCCAGCGGATTTTTTTAGAAAAAGTGCGCAGGATAATTCCAAAATGGTGGGGGATCTGGATTGTTACACAGTCAAAGGGTAATT
This sequence comes from Neobacillus jeddahensis, assembly GCF_000612625.1. GTDB lineage: Bacteria > Bacillota > Bacilli > Bacillales > Cytobacillaceae > Neobacillus > Neobacillus jeddahensis. The sequence continues at coordinate 20,351 of NZ_CCAS010000052.1, read as the reverse complement.
TAACTATTAGAGAGATTAGAAAAGGGAGATATAATTCTCATGTCGATCCTGAAAGTCTTAGTCATCTTCTTTGGAAAGATGAGGCAATTTCAATTCTTAAAGATAAAGGCCTGCACAAAGGTTACTTGAGCAAGCCGCGCACTATTTTGTACAAGAGATTAGCTAGTCAATTAGAAATAAAAGAATTACAATTTAGGATAAATGAACAGTTGAAACAACGTGAAGGTTGGAAAGTTCTTTAGCAGCTAAAGTTAAATGATGATTTGTTCCTACCCGTCTCCATGTTTCTGGATTACCCGTACTTTCTTTTCCAATTGAACAATTATAGATATACTCATCACCATAAGAATATTGGTTACCAGAATATTTTTGATGTGAAACGATTCTTTTGGTAATATCCAAGGCTTGTCCCCATCCGTTATACTTTTTACTTTTAATAGAGTATCCACGGAATATTAAAAACTCATCATCCGCTGTATACCTAATACTAGCAGCCATTTGCATAAACCGAGGGTCAATTTCTGAATACTCAGGGTTGGAAATTATATAGTCACCAAATGACGGATACCGCTCTAAACTACTTTTTAATAACTTTTTATAAATAATCCATTCTGCACGAGGAATACTACCATCTGTACCCGTTTGAATCTCACCCAGATTCTCTGGAAATGCCGTTGCACAAAACGTAAGAGTCCTCCATTTTTTTAACTCAGGGATTGCCGATATCGAACCAGAAACCAATCTGGTCATACGTGATGTATGGTTTGGATTAATGTACTTATAATCTAAAATTATATCTACATTTTCAAGCTTCACATTAAAAAATAGCTTAGTACTATTCACTATTTGTTCGATATCATCAAAATCTACTTCTTCCAATCTTAAACAATAGCCATTGTTGTATTCTTGAATAATAGATTTAATAGCGTTTTGATAATTAGGACCTCTATTACTTCCCGTAACTGGAATAGCAACAATATTTTGTGCATGCATTTCATTAATAATAAAACTTAATGGATGTTGACCGTTTGACATTATTTCATCATCTTCGTTACAGACTTGATAAGCATCAATAAAGACTGGGCCATTATAATTCCAGGATACCTTAACTTGGGCTCCTATATTACTAAGATGCTCATCTATCGTTTTTTTTGGAATTCCATTTTCAAAGTCCCATGGAATTGGTGGGATCTCAATAAGAGGAGTCATATTACTTTTTAATTGTGAGTCTAGAAACTCTAATGCCTTTTGCTCTCCCCTTCTCCATCTAACAATTGGAATATAATGATTTTCTGCAAACATATATTAACCTCCTTAGAAATGTTTCTAAGGTGAATTTCTAGCTGCCCCTATTTATACGAAAAATTCCACAAAATGTTTCATACAATAATATCGGGCGTGACAGGCACATCATACTATTGTTGAAATTCTTAGAAGTGCATAAAAAAGACCCCACCACTGGAGGTCTGATTACTATTTTTGTCTTTTACCTATGGTATTTCCGACAATTATTCCAATTACAACGGCATAAAGTGTATGTGTTTCAAAGTCTTTTGAAATAAATCCAATCACAAGCCAAGCCACTATTGCACCCAAAATTGCTAATAAAAGTGATTTCATTTAATCTCCCCAGTGTCACAACCAACCACCCTTACAATTTCAGTTGCAACTATATTCTATCACTTTCCATCACTCTAAATTCCTATCAATCTTCGACAAAGTTCGGGGCGTGACAGGCACGATAGTTAAAGGAAATTTAATACTTCCTCTAAACCCTCTTTATATCGACTACTTATAAATAAAGGCTTCTTTCTAAAGTATCTGAATAAGTCTTTCTTTATTTCCAGTTTTTCCTTGGAGTTTAAAGTGTCTGAATAACTTCTAACAATCTGTGTTTTTTCTAGTAATGATAACGCCTTAAGTATGTTCCACATTTCTTCGTCCGCTTGGTGAATTTTTCCTTTAACTACAAATAAAAAGCGATCAAATTCATGGAAGGGAAAAGATTGAATAAAATGATCTATTGGGTGTGTAGATGTATCATAACCCGGGACATCAACAAAAACATAGTCCCTATAGATAAACAGCAAGTCCACTTCGATACTTTCACTCCAGTTGGTTGCATCCGTTTTTTGACCAATTGATGGACGAGGTGAACATTGATGACTTGTAAGCAAATCAATCAGGGTCGACTTACCTGCACCTGGTTGTCCCAAAACGGCAATCTTCTTTTTATTATTCATCTCATTAAGGGCAAGTGATAATCGGTTCATATTTCTTTCAAGCGTTGTTATTGTTGGCGTGTAACTGGACGTTTTTTTATCTTCCCTTACTTTTTTTACTAAATATCCACCAACAAGTGTAACAGGAATCCACCACATATGCTTACCTCGAACTTACGGATAGTTCTTCCTCAAGTATTTTCTCTGCAAGGGTATGACAGTCTTCTAGATATGACTTCCCTGCAGATAATGTCATACCAAAGCCTGCAACTGCTGCAATTGCTTGCCCCACAAAAGGAATGTATCTTCCAATTTGTTTTACAATTTCTTTATCGGCATATCTTTTTAACAGAAGAATTACCCCTTCTTTTGAAGCAAAGTCTATTATTTTTTTACTTAGTGGCATTAATGTAGGTGCGAGACTCTTAATTCGGTCATCAGTTAGTCCGTAGACTGTTCTAATTTCAGTAAAAAGTTTCATCATGACCGAAATATCGACTCCTATATTCACTCCAGGAATAGGATTTAATCCATTCGCTGCAGCCAAACCTGCATATTTATAAACCATAGATTCACAGGAAGCTCTCTTCTTTTCAATATGTTCAAGGGTATATGCTTTTGCAGATCTAACATATTTATCTCTTTTGGCAGGTTCGAGAGACTGTCTGATTCCATCCATAAGTCGGTCTAGTCCATAGTCTCTTCGGCAACTTACAAAAAATACCTGTTCTGGGGTGCCAACCTGTTTTTGAACATCTTGGGTAATTTCTTCTTCCAATTCTGCTATCTCTTTTCCATCTTCCCAAATATCATCATGCTTATTTCTAACAAATAAACATACGCGATCTTTACTCTTTAATTGTTTAAAGAAAGTTGAATCAGATTCATGGAATTTACCCGAAAATACGCATAAAAACAAATCATATTGTTCAGGTTCAAATTTTTCAAACCATCTGTTAGGTGCAAATTTACTTGTTCCGTAGCCTGGAAGGTCCACTAAAATTAAATCATTGTGTTCAATGATTTGAGCATCCACGGTTATATCCGTGCCTTGACCAGTATTAGCGACTTTTCTTCCTACAATTTTATTAATTAAAGATGATTTTCCAGCACCTGGTTGACCAAAAAGGGCTATTTTTAGTTTCTGATCCTGGTCATTTTCTAAATCTTTTTTTAATCGTTCTATTTCATCATAAATAGTACTCATTATCTATTTCCTCCCTGATTTCAATAAAAGTTTGATACATTAATAGTTTTAAGCACAGGTTGAACATTATTAATCTTCTTACTTCGTCATACGATACTGATAGTTAAATGGAACTATTGATATCGCCTTGCCATTCTCGTAATAATCTCCCTCATTTCATTCCTCAATTCCTCGGGTTCTAAAACCTCTAAATTCTCTCCTTGACTTAGCAGCCACATTTTAATCCCCTGACCAAATACCTCTGCCTCAAACACGACACTGTTATCATCTTTGAAGATAATACAAGCATTTGGTAGTCTGTCAAGTACGGCTTGTGGGGATGGGCCTGTGAAACGGAATTTAATTTTCATTAGTTCGCCAGCATACATAAATTGAATTCGTTTGCGAAATTCGCCTTCTTGGAACCTCCCTCTATAGGGAAGATCAAAATGTTCATCTGTGACATAACACGTAGTAATTCGATCGATACGAAAGATGATTGGAAAGTTAAGTTCGCGTTTTGTTGGGTAAGCAATTAGATAAAAGTAATATTCCGAAAAAATCAATCCGACGGGTTTTAAAATTCTTTCTCTATCCTCTTGATCATGTTCTCGTTTGTAGCGTATCTTGATAATTCGCTTTGTATGGACAGCTTTTGCCAGTTCCCATAACAAAACAAACAAGGATTGTTTATGCTGTAAGTCCACGTATAAGTGCTTTTCATTTAATATCATTTTTTTGATAAAGACTTGATTTGCAGGTTGCGCGAGATTGGTCAGCTTATCGATTAGCTGATTCATATCCGTTTTAGGAAAAGCGCGAGATTCAATCAATATTTTTACAATAGCTAAAATTTCTTCATTTCGTAAGAATGTTTCATCACTCGTTTCTATCCTATATACTTTCTGCTTACGGTCATATTTTAAGGATTGATTTGTTTTCTCATTTTCAAAAAATGCACGAATGCTGTCAAAGTCACGTTGAATCGTCTTTTCTCCCACATGGAATGAATCGGCTTCTGTTTTTTTTGTGAGTACATGCCCTTTACATAAACGATCGTACATGGATAATACGCGATCCGTTTGATTCTGCTGCGAATTCATCGGTTACTCCTTCACATCTATTCAATTATCTAAGAACAACCTTATATGTTCATCATAACTATTCACTTGGACATATAATGTACTTTAGAAAATATTATTTAAAAAATTTACACCAAGTACTTTTATCCTATTATTCCATACAAGCTATGGAATAAATGTCGAAAAAACTCGAAATAGATAAAAAATAGGCAAGGATATTTAAAATGGGTGCGTGTCACTAGTACTAGCTAGGCAGAACCGAAAACGGTAAAACGCAACGGGACAAAAAGAGGACCTGCCGAAGAATTCCTCCTGGAAAAGCAACACATAAGCAGGTCAGTCTATTAAATCACAATGGTATAACAAAAAGTGTACTGAAGGAAAACAAGGTATTTCCTTCGAACCGTTTTATGGTGCCTCACGGTTCCTATCAAAAATTCCTAGAAGTTCAGAAAATGAAAAATAATGAAAATAAACTAATCGTTTATGTCAAAGAGACAGGAGAAGTATTGGCAAGTCATTCTATCAAACTTCAACAAAATCCGTGGCGGTGACAGATACTAGGATTCTTACAGTATTTCGGGAACAACCACAGCTTGAAGCGATACTGCGGTTACTGAGACTTTGAGCTTGTATTCTCAGAATTTCGCGATATTTAATCACAAAAAAACTCCTATATGGCAGAAGTGTCACTAGATTTTGTCCGAGGTGTCACTGAAATATGGCAGAGCTGTCACTTTTGCATTGCTGTAATCACACAGAGGGGGCACGTCTAGTTAACAAGGCTAAATTAGGTACTTTAAGCAGTACTAAATTCTATCAATCTTCGACAAATACCGGGGCGTGACAGACACCGGTATTAAATCAGAGCGGTAACCACAGCCCCCCCAGCCCCAATAACCTCATTTACTGATGGTAAGGCTCCTCACTGTTAGTGCTAAACTACCTCTTCTACAATCGGAAACCACAGGGAGTGTTCATGGTATTTTTTTCTCTTCCTTGCCCCAAATAGTAACGTATAAAACCTAGTAACCACCTAAGAACGGCATGATTTGATACTAATCAAACGATTGATTAAAACGATCACCAGCACTAATAAATAGAGACTTTCTATCATAAAGTGCGTCAAAATACGTCACCTCGGAGCACAATGACATTTCTTCTAACTCATCACCATACGTTCAATAGAACTTGAGAATCGTCCCACTTTAAGCAGAATAAACCATCCTCACACTTCCACCGTGCAGCCAATCCCACTCAAAGGTTTCGCCATTAATCGTATACTGATGGGGTTTGACCTCCTCCATGATTCCCTCTTCGCGCATTTCCGCTAACTGCTCACAGTAATAACGATAAAACTTCTGTTTCAGGATCCCATAAAAGTAGGCAATTGGCTTCCTGACGGCCTTTGTAAACTTTAGTTTTCTGATTAATTGCCGAAAGGAATCGATAGCGATCGCAACGATCACATCCGTTTCATTGTGGAGCTTATAGTCGACAGCTAGGATATGAACCATATGCCAATAGTCTTCAATCAACTTTGCATCATCGAAGAAGCATTTAACAAATTGGACAAATTCCTGTGGAACACGGTTGCTCACAAAGGTGTGATTTAATTCAGACGGTTCTTCTTTACGTTTTTTTATCTTTTGATCTTTTTCAGTTTTTAAAAGATTACTAGTTTCTTTAGGGTGGTTCATGGTTTCCTGTTTAGGTGGTTCACTTACGGGAAAACGGTTAAACACATAGAGATTGCTGGACTGGGAACCATTTTTACGCTCTGTTTCATACACAGTGAAAATACCACATTTTTTTGCTTTGCTGATCATCCGCTTAAATGTGGAACGGGAAATACCGTTATCGTGGTATTCCTCATGAATCGCTTTTAACACTGTGCCTATTTTGACATTGCATACGCCAGGGAGTTTCGCAGCAAAACGAACAAGCCGCTTTAAGCCTACTTGCTCCGCTTTGGAAAAATGCATCTTGTGCTCCAGCATCCACATTTCCATATGGTGATTAAACTCTTTTAAACTCCCAAATTGCGAAAACTGTTCAAATCCCTCAATGCTGCCTGATTTCAAATTCATCCTTTTGCGCCACCCTTTCACCGCTAGTTTCCGTTTCCGGCCTCTCTACGATATCGGGTTTTACAAAAAGAATCGAATCGCTAAAAATCACCTTTGGTGGACTTTTTAAACGAAAAAGCTCCTTTTTGCTTTCAAAAGTGAGTTTTGAAGCTAAATTTTGCATTTTTAGTTCTTTTTACTATCCATTTTGAATGGGGTATCTTTCTTGGAAATCACTGAACAGACTTGACAGCACCGAGATGAATTTAGTGGGGATCCGGCCTCAAAGTTAAGTAGGTTTCTCTTTTAAACCGGCATATTTGTGTAAATAATAGATATATAATAAAAAAATAGAAGTGCTGCTAACACTTCTATCTGTAACTGCAACCGTCAGGGTAGTGGTTGTCAAAGTATATTATTTTCGGGAACCACCCTTAGCTTGCGACGGCGTTGGGTGGTTTTCTTGTTAACTAAAACGGTTTTCCAAAAAAAATGTGCAGCAACTCCATTCTATCACTTTCAGTTAATCTAAAAACCTATCAATCTTCGACAAATATCGGGGCGTGACAGGCACCATAGCCAAGGCTGTCTTAAAGCCCCATCTCTTGTATTAACTGCTTAAATGTATTGTAAGCAGGTTTCGGAGAATAATCATCACGCATAATCCCATATTGATGGAAAAGATCATCTTTGGAGCTATCTGCATCACGGAGCCCAAAGAGCTCATAATGGGAAATATTGAGTTCTATTCGCAATTTATAGATCGTTCGAATGACTGTTTCAAGAACTGCTGATTGGCGTTCATAAGACCTTTCTATGTTGGCTACAGGATTCTTTCCAGTGGGCCATCCATTTTCAGTAACTCGAATAGCGACTGAAGCAGGGATGCCCACCGTGGTGAGATTCTCCCTTAGATCGCGAAGCGTATGTTCAACAGAAACAGGTATTTCTTTTAAATCAAGTGGCTGATCTTCAAATACATCCACATAAAAATTATGTCCGACAAAATCAACGGAATGAATAAATGTGGGGCTTCCGGATTTGGAAAGATTTCCCCAAAAATGTGGAACAGAGGCAGGACTTTCCGGAACTGAGCCGAAGCCAATCTTAATAGGCAGATTAAGCAATTGGGCTTCTTTTTTCGCTGCAATTACTCCTTCTACCAGTGCTTGCATGATATATGACCTTGAACCTTCCATAAATGATAAATTAGGCTCGTTTGTAATTTGAAGAGAAGCTAAATGAGAGCCGTATTTGTTAATAACTTTTCGAATAAAATCGAGCCAATTAACAAGTTCTATATCTGGTTCCTGAGTATGTGTCCAGTCCCCACACCCTATCGTTAGGTCGCCCAATAAATTCGATTCAAGATAGCGATCGGCATTTGCAAACATTTTTGCTTCCCATTCTTTTGTATAAATGAGGTAGTTTCTTGGAAATAGCTTTTTTGAGTTCCCTCGAAGATCCTGTAACGCTAATTGAATTTTTTTGTAGTCATCATCAGGTCCTGCAGCCAAACCAAATGGCGTTCCTGCTACGCTTAGCGGATAAATTCCAAATGTTAATGGGGATGAAGTCATATCGTTAATCTCCTTTTTTATAGTTCGGGGAAAATATGCAATAAAAAACCAATTTGAATTACAGCAAGTTATTTACGATTGGTGTTTAGACCTTTTTGATTTAGTATTACCATAATTACGGAGGATACAACGGCGCCAGTAACCAAACATTTGTACATATCTTTAAAGACTAATCCCATTACCATGCCCATTACTATACCACTAATTATGATTAAAACACGTTCCCTTTGGTTCATTTTCAATTGTTTAACTCGCTAAAGCTATTAAATAAATTTGGTATCAAAGTAATGTATTCTGGAGCAATTTCATCGTCCAACATTCATCACCTCTTTATTGAATATAGTAAATATATTATAACTATATCTGCGTAAAATCAAGGAAATTTCAATAAAAAGGTAAATGTTTATTTACCAATTATTGAAATTTCATATATAGTTGGGCGCGAATGCGTAACATGTTACAAGGAGATATTGTGAAATCAGAAAGTCACAGCAAAGCACTCAATGAATACTTAGCCCATGCAATCAAATCGGTTCGGCAGACATACAAAGGACCAATTACTTATGCTTCATTACCGTTTGAAAAAGTGGATTGGGAGCCTTTCGAAATTATTGGGATAGACCATTATCGAGCTACACAAATCAATGATACATATGGTGACATGCTTAAACCACTTTTAGCAAAAGGTAAACCATTGGCAATTATGGAGTTTGGTTGCTGTCCATATCAAGGTGCTGAGCGTAATACTGGACAAGCATTTAATATTATAGATATAAAATCATCTATTATGCACCATATTCCATTGATTGGAAAAATTGTACAAACTCGTTTAAATGGACAATATGTACGTGATGAAGGTCTTCAGGCACGAGAAATTATGGAATCACTTAAAGTTTTTGATAGAGTAGGTGTTGATAGCTCGTTTGTCTTTACTTTTGTTAATCCGCAAAACCCATACAACGGTGATAAGGAAAGAGAGGTGTACTTCAATGTCCGCTGCTCTCTATGGTTGAAAAGATATTTGGACGAACGCGATGATGAGAATTCATGCTTGTTTATCACCGAAAGAAGTCCCAAAAGACGTATGAGTATCCATCTTATAAGATCTATCATTAAGCGAATTTCAAGTCGTGCAGGGATTAAGAAGAGAATCCATCCTCATCAGCTACGACATTATGCCACTCACATGATTAATAACGGGGCGCCTCTTGAAGTGATCCAGAGTTTACTTGGTCATGAGAAGAGCGAAACCACGAAAATATATGCACAGCTAAGCGGAAAGCTGAGACACGATTTTTATAGTAAATATTTTTGAATTCTATTTTAATTTATCTTTAATCGAGCTTGAGGCGAGCATATTAAAAAATGTAAGTGTATAAAAAGTTTTTGGTGTCACTAATGGTGGGAATCATTTAGGTTGTAATAGGAATGTGCTATGGTAATGATAGGAAGCTAAAATAGGGGTGATAAATAATGAAATGGGAAGAAGTTCGTAAACTATACCCAAATCAATATGTAAAACTTAATATCCTTGATTACCACATAGAAGATGATAAAAAGATTGTAACAGATGTAGCATTGATTAATGTTATTAATGATTCTAAATTAGCTACAAAAGAATTGCTTAAATCCAGAGGCAATACCATTGTTTATCATACAGGTTCCGAAAAAATTGTGATTGAAATGAGAAACCCCAACAGGCTTAAGGGGTATGAGATTATGAAGTTAGAATTAGTTCAAAATTATTAATCTAAATGTAAATTCTCTGCAGTATGTCATGCGTATCTCCAAATAAGGGACACGCTTATTTTGGTTAAGGGCCATTTAATGGAAGATTATTTTTGGTTTTTTAGATACTTTGTAATAATTAATGCAGGACAGAGGGTCGTGACAGGCACCGGAATTTAGAGTGACTGTTAATCAGTTGCCCCGTCAACGCCACTGGCAATATAACCGACAACAAAGGTGTCTCCGGACACTAAAAGCCTATCAATCTTCGACAAATATCGGGTCGTGACAGGCACCAGGACTAATGTGAACCACCCTTTTGCTTGCTACGGCGCGGGGTGGTTTTCTTGTTTTCTAGAACGTTTTTCCGAAAAAAGTAAGCGCTTATCGGGGCGTGACAGACACCGAAACAATTCACTAAAATAGGAACTTTCCCACGCCGATTAGACTACTAATAATTCCTATTCCATTCATGGTGCCTTTTCCCGCTTTAAGTAAGCTTCCAAGTATCCCCGGTTGACCATTACCATTGTTATTCCCCCATCCCAGGGGATTTACATATCCGCCCCAGCCTGCAGGGTTTCCAAAACCGCCCCACTTCGCCTGCTGCCCACTGGCGCTAAAGCTAAAAGGATTGACGGATGGCGGCAGCAAAGCGGCGAGAGATCCTTGTGCGAGCATACCCTCATGATTGACCGGCTGCGCCCAAGGGAAGGGCTGTTTTTGGAAATTGTAACCCGCATGGCTGGCTGATGGAGTCCAACCTAGAGGCTGTCCTTGTGCGAACATCCCTGCATGGTTAATCGGCTGCGCCCAAGGAGTGGACTGTCCTTGAAAAATATAACCTGGATGTTCGGGAAACTGCGGCCAGTTGGTAGGCTCTTCATGTGATTTCCAAACGTTAAGAGCGACCGGCGGCAACAAATTTCCTTTGTGTCCTTGAGACATTAAACCCGGATGTTCGGGAAGCTGCGGCCAGTTGGTAGGCTGCTCTTGTGACTCCCAAACGTTAGGATTGACCGGCAGCAGCAAATTTCCTTTGTGTTCTTGAGACATAACACCCGGATGTTCGGGAAGCTGCGGCCAATTGTCAGGCTGTTCATGTGACTCCCAATCGTCATGATCCACCAACGGCACCGAATTCCCGTTGTGTCCATGGGGTGTAAAGCCCTTATTGTCAGCCGGTGTTGTCCAACTGGAAGAAGGCTCCTGTACTGTCAAACTCACTTTGCGGGCGGAAGAATTCCAATTAGCAGGCAGTTCCATACGATCAAAACCTTTTAAACACCCGGGACTCTCCCACCCAGCCGGATAGACTCGACCACTCAAACCCTCGTGAATCCCAAGACCATTTATTCCTCCAAGACTGGGTAATTGGGGCTGTGAATATAATGGTACTGAAATTTCGTTATTATATAGCTTCCCGCTCCCCTTTGAATTCACATACCAATAATGGTGCATAGCTTATTCTCCTCATTTTTAAAACGTAATGTTAGACTTAACCTATGTAATATTCCTTTTTGTGGCTGGTTTAATAACTAGATCTACAAGCCCATATTTAAGAGAATGGGTGCATGGCTATAAAAAACCAATTTTCTTTAAAGAAAGCTGCTCTATAATCTGGCCCGTTTGTAAAATACTGATCTTATTGTTGTTTTTTGTTTCTCAAAACTATGTTTTTTATCTTTTATCACCAGAAGCTTTGAAGTGGTAAAATAGTCTGTCATTCTTTGGTACACTTTTTGTCATTCAGTGGTAAAAACTATGTCAAGGATGGTACATTTCATTGGCTGTAATCACTGAGTGGGGGTCTGACCCCGAAATTACTTGAACAACCACAACTTGAAGCAATACTGCGATTACTGAGACTTTGAGCATTCAGTCTCAGAATTTCACGATATTTGATCATAAAAAAACTCCAGTATAATTGATTTACATACAATTGCGAAAATTCATTATACTGGAGGTGGCTCTCACAATGGAACCATCAATTTCTCTCCATAACATTCCGTTATTAACACTGTAATACTGCATATGGATTAGGATTAGGATTAGGAAAATTATTCAATATTAATATTAAAAAACCGCTACCAATTTATTAATGCAGTCATACTATTATACTTTACCACTTTAAACTTTAGCTGAGCGGGGGTCTGACCCCAAAATTCGGTGTATTCGCGAACAGCCAGTTTTTCCTTCCGATAACTACGGGTTTAATCGATCTTTCGCTTCTATTATTATCGATTTTCAATCGCCCATCCTCTAAAAAGGCCACTCCGGGTTGTGACAGGCACCGGGACTAAACTTTTGCAGTACTTCTCGCTTCTCAATTCTTCTGTTCCTTCGTAATAATCTAATAGGCAGTCCCTGTTCATAAATCGCGGTGATACCGAACTTGGATACTTAAATAAATGATAGCTGCTCCAAGGATAGTATTCAGGCTTCTTAACCATTTTTGCCTCAACAGGATTTAAATGGACGTAGCGGCTGACCTCCAGCATCCCTTCTTTATCTTCAATCACTTTGTCAAAATAGCGTTTTTCAAATACATGTCCTGTTAAACGGTACTTGGTATTGTAGTAGTTTGCATACCGTTTGTTGATTAGAGACATCAGTTTTGCAAAGGGGATTTCTGGTGAACGAATCTGTAGGTGATAATGATTGGTCATTAAACAATAGGAGGCCATTTCAAAAGGAGTTTTTTCATGAAGCTGGTCGAAAATGTGCAGGAAGGCTTGGAAATCAGAAGCATTCCGAAACAACGGATCACGTCGATTACCTCTGCAAATGATATGATAAAAACGATTGGGTATCCAGATTCTTTTCTTACGTGACATTTACGTTTCCCTCGCTATAGATTGTTGTTTATGGTGACCTTGGCGTCTTAGTGTCATGGCTTCCCATATTGCTGTATCCGTTATATGGTCTTCTCCCGCCAGATCTGAAATGGTTCTCGCCAATCGAATAATTTTGATTTGAACACGATTGCTCCAATTTTTCTTTACAGCCACGGTGGTTAGCATCTTTTGCTGATCACTTGTTATCGGGCTAGTTTGGGTAATGATTTCAAAAGGGGCTTTTGCGTTAGAGACTTCCGTTTGATAGCGTTGATATTGACGTTGTCGTGCTTCTTCAACCCGGTTACGAATATCATTAGATGATTCCAGGCGCTTTGAAGGTTGGTCTAGGTTAATTGACTGCAATGGTAATAGGATATCAAGTCGATCATAAACTGGTCCTGATATTCGATTTCGGTAAGCCTGGATTTGCTTATGTGAACATGTGCAGTAATGATGATTAGAAGCAAGATACCCGCACGGACATGGATTCATTGCTCCAATAAGGATAAAATTTGAAGGATACGTCACGGTGGAATGAGCCCTGCTTATTGTTACTTGTCCGGTTTCAAGTGGCTGCCTTAACATATCAATCGTCTTTTTAGTAAATTCGGCGATTTCATCCAGAAATAATACACCTCGATGAGCGAGTGAAATTTCTCCTGGCCTTGGCGTGGAGCCTCCTCCAATAATGGCTACCGAAGATGCGGAATGATGTGGGTGTCGAAACGGGGCATTTTGATGGAAGATTCTCCTCTCCCCAGCGAGCTGATATAGACTCATTACTTCTAATTGGGCCTGATTCGTTAGATTAGGTAATATGGAAGGAAAGGTTTCTGCCAGCAGACTTTTCCCACATCCTGGCGGACCGCTCATGAGGACGTTATGTTCACCGGCGGCAGCAATTTCAAGTGCTCGTTTCGCTTGTTCATGGCCAATAACATGTTGGAAATCCTTTTGTGGTGAGTTAACGAATAGTGGCCCGTTTTTCTTTTGCTCAGATGGCGAGAGATTTACCACCACCTTTTGATCGGTAACATCGACATCAAAATGTCCAAGTGCTGCTACTACCCGTTCTCTCGACTCCTTTACCGAAGCATCTGGTAGTCCAACAATCACCATCGATTCCGTACCAGTCCTTATTCTTACTTCAACTTGCACACGATAGCCCTCTAATCCTTTTAAACCAATACTTGATACTATTACTGTCATAAAATAACCTCCCTGACCTGTTATGATATCGATAATGAACATACAAAGAGCTGAAATAAGACTTGTTTTGAAAAGTAATATTGATGTAGGAATTAATGAATAAGAATTAACCTTAGCGGGGGGTTAACAGAAGATGTTGGGAGTATAAATGTGGTGAATAAATACTAAATTTCTACAAAAAAATCTAAAATCCTTCAAAATCATAAAAAAAGAGACAGAATTTTCCCATGTATAATGGATATATAATCTATCTAAAAGCCTATCAATCTTCGACAAAGTTCGGGGCATTTCGGGGCGTGACAGGCACCAAGATCCTGGGCGTGACAGGCATCTGAATTAAAAAAAGGTCTCACCTTGCTAAGTCATAAATAAGTGCACCTAATCGTGAATAAGGCAGCTCTTTCGAGAATAGCCTTTTTCATAATACCTGATTTATTCATAGCAGTCGGACAGATTTGGGTTTCTATGTATGTATGACCATTGGTTATACATACATAGATTGGGATCTCTGGAATCAATAGAAACTCATTTATTGCATTAAACTTTAGCTGCGTGGGGGTCTGACCCCGAAATCGGTTTTCTCCTTCTCAACGGGAATATTTTTATGTATAATGGATATATAATAAAAAAGAGAAGTGCTGCTAACACTTCTCCATGCAACTGCTACCGTCAGGGTGATGGTTGTTAAGTTATTTTATTTTCTCGAACCACCCTTTTGCTTCGTACGGCGCGGGGTGGTTTTCTCGTTTTCTAGAACGTTTTTCCGAAAGAGGTATGCGCTTATTTCACGCATAATCCCCTTCAGAACTTCTCTTAGAATTTCAAGAAATGTTTCCATGATTATCACCTCCTTTCCGAAACGGAAAGAAGTGGAATAACCAACCACCCCAACAATACTCAGTTGCAACCCTATTCTATCACTTTCCACCACAATAAAAACCTATCAATCTTCGACAAATATCGGGGCGTGACAGCGTATAATGGCTAATAAGTCAAACATAATTTTTTATTAATAAAGACCGACCTTAACTAGAACTCCCAATATCCATTTTTTTGAAGAGTCAACCATCACAGAATTATAATAGGGCCCCTCTAGAACGTGAAGGGATCTTGCATTTCATCCTGCAGAGGATACCGCCTAGTAAATCTAAACTTTGATTTCACGTATTATTCGTACTTGCAGGACAAGATCCATAACGCTGTCACTCGAGGTCTGGAGCCTCAGGCACGAAGTACAATGTGATCTAACGCCCTAGAGGAGCCCCATTTGTAAAGAAAAAACATTTCCGGTAAAAAGGTCTTTCTACTTTGCTTTTAAATCCTTTAATTAGATACGAACATATATAGACAAGCATCTATTTGACCCTTAATATGGGTATTAATTACATTATGTTAGGGGCAAAAAAAATGTGGGATTGGATAGTAGATAATAAAGTGTTCAGTGGAATAGGTGGAGTGCTCTTAACTATTTTGGCCGGCATTTTCATAAAGAATAAGAAAGATAAAAGCCAACCTAGTCAATCCATAACTGCAGGAAATAAATCAAATAATATACAAGGCGGTAATGACGTAAACGTTACAATAGGTGATAAAAATGATCGGAGATAAACAGGAAATTATAGCAGGAGATGGAACCACAAATATACAAGGAAATAAAGTTACGGTTGTTAACAACGGATTAAGCTTTCCAGAAGTAAGACAAGTAGCAATGGATGTTTTTAAAAGTAACTTTTATGATCTGGGAGAAAAAGTTGAAAAGTTGGTAAATGAACGTGCTGAGGAAATTCTTAATAAATACTTGGGAACATTGCAGTCAACTGCTCCTGAGGCATTGTCAAATACGGAAGATCCTGATTTGCGTTTCGCTATTTATGAAACACAAAAAAACCATGCTAGACTAGGTGATGATGAAATTAGGGATTTGTTAGTTGATGTATTAATAAAAAGAACAACAAATCAAAACGAGTCTTTTGTCAAACTAGTATTAAATGAAGCTCTTACTATTATTCCTAAGTTGACAACTAAACAAATTGATGTCTTATCTTTTATTTTCATGTTTAGGTATTTAACTTTTGTAAATCCTGTACCATTTGCTGCATTTTATAATACTATTAATGAAATAATAAAAAGTGAAGGAATACCAAATAATGAGATTTTCTATCAGCATCTTCAATATTCAGGATGTTTATCTATAAGCATTGGCTCAGCAACATCACAAGCAATTATGGATAATAGAAAATCTCAATTTATCGATGATGATGTAAAGCCCCTAATAAGTTCTTATAACACCTTTCCAATGTACCTTCAAAAATGGGACAATACAAAATTATGTAATTCGAGCCTAACTAGTGTTGGAATTGCAATTGCTCTTTCTAATATCAAAAGGAAGACTGGATTAGATTTAGACTTACGTATATGGGTACATGAGTAGATCTTTCTAACAATGCAATAATTACTAATATATCAGCTTTGTACAGTAGAGAAAAAACAAGCTCAAACGATTTCACATAACGAGTCCTTCCAGGGATCTTTTTATTTTCCTTTAAGATATCTAATTTTCTTCAAAAATTCTTATTATTATAAGTATTAAAGAAAGAGAGTGGTAGTTTAACCCAATATAAACGGCAATAGTGAAATGGTCTTGCCAATTCCAATTATAGAATTGTTGTTATTTCTCCCAGTTCTATAGAAAAATATTGGACAAACTAAGAGTTAGATGGAATAGTAAGTAAAGAGAGTACCTCTGGAAAACAAATGATTTTACCAATCTGGCACAATGTGACTTCAGATCAAGTAAAGAAATATAGTTATTCTTTATCTAGTGAGTGGGGGTCTGACCCCACTGGCCCAAATGAAACTCGTAAATGTGGTTTTTCTAGCGAATAAGTGAAAAACCGCTTAGATAATGCCTCTACGAACACATCTTTTGTTGTATTATAAAAATGTTCAATAATCTCTTCAGACATTTGTTGACCGATTACCTCTTTCCCTCTATTTAAGAACTTGTCAATGCTATCTTCAACAATATGTGCCTGGGATGCGATGATAAATAAATTAGAAAGTAATGGTAATTGAGGGCTATTTGTAGCCGCAAGATTTCTTATAACATCTTTGAGGAATAAAATATCATTCATTTTGTTCAAAAAGCTGTTGCTTTGACATAAAAACAAAATAATATCTGCTTGTTCTCTAGCTCTTTGCGATTGAATAGTATCATTTAATTCCTCTGTTCCAAACCCAGGTAAATCAGACCTTAAGGAATTTGTCTAGTTTAGTGTTGACATACCATTCTTTTCCCTATTAAGAGGGAATATTTTCATGTATAATGGATATATAATAAAAAAGAGAAGTGCGCTAACACTTCTCGATACAACTGCTACCGTAAGGGTGGTGGTTGTTTATCTGCTATTTGTTGCGAGAACCACCCTTTTGCTTACGACGGCGCTGGGTGGTTTTCTTGTTTTCTAGAATGTTTTTCCGAAAGAAAAAAGCAGTAGTTTCCCGCATAATTCCTTTCAGAACTTCTCTTAGAATTTCAAGAAATGTTTCCATGATTATCACCCCCTTTCCGTTACGGAAAGAAGCGTAACAACCAACCACCCTAACAATATTCAGCTGCACTTTCATTCTATCACTATCTGTTAATCTAAAAACCTATCAATTTTTCGACAAATACCGGGTCGTGACAGGCACCGGAATTTATAAATATTTTACCTAATTCGAGAAGGTACGGTAGATATGGACGGTAGATATTGAGGTTTATGCTTAAGTATTAATAATCTCTCTGCTTTGAATATCTTTACATTTCCCATATAGATCTATAAGTGAATCAATAGAGGTGTCAATTAAAGGCTCAAACATAAATGAATTTAAATGTAAATGTTCTGGAGTCATTATCATCACCTGTTCAAACATTTCTATTTCTTCATTTGATAATGTATATTTACTCTCTTTTACATCTTTGTATAATTCGTATGTTTGATTTCCTACTTTATCACCATATGGTAAACCTAATATTTCTAATGCTCTCATTTCAGATCTTAGTCTTGTTGCCATGGCCAATACAACCTTATTTTCTAGATTAGATTGTAATCCGGAAGAATTTCTAACAGCTTTATCAGCATTTTCAAATATGGATTCTATTACCAATTTATTGCCGAATTTGAAATTACTTGCTACTTTTGGTAATTCAGGTACTATATCCTGAAAGATTGGCAAAATATCATTCCAAGTAATTTGATTAGTTTCCTCTTTAATGTGAAGCAGAGATGTAAGGATGTTGAAATGAGTTTTGTCTTTAGTATATCTATATTCAAGTAAATTTCTAAAAAAAGTAATCGACGCAGTCATGATCATTTCATTCTTTTGATTGGAAAAAGAATTTATCCATATTTGAAAAATGTTTCCTAAATATAGCGTTTCAGTTCCCCTAGTTTGGTTGTTAAAAGATATAGAGTTATCTTTATTAATCCTTGCTATGAAAGAATTCTCTCTTTTAATTGGTATGCGGCTCGATAATGTTCGATAAAAATCATAATTATGAGTAAGTATTAGCATATCGAAGTTCTGTTCATTACTGATTTCTTTTAAGTACTGGATAATAGCATATTTATTTTTGTAATCAAATGAATCTGCAATATCATCAAAGATTAATAATTTCTGATCACTTGCTTTTTTCAATGTCTCGATTTTGAATATTATATTCAAAAAATATAATGCCCTTTTTTCACCATTACTTAATACATTTTGTAAACTGTCATAATTTTTAATTGTTTCTTCTCCTGTTATATCATCTTTATATTTAAACTCCACTACAGGGAGGTCTAAATTCAAAATTACATCATCTTTATTACTAATAACTAACTCAAAAGGAACATGGAAACGAGTATTATATTCATCAACAACTTTTTGCCATTCGGTTGAATCATTTAAAGCTTGTTTTCTTATTTCAATAAGAGTTTTTTCATTTTCTAAAATCACATTTTTTATTACAGTTATTTCATCAGTAAAATAGGATAAATTATACAACCAAAAATCTCTTTCAAGAATATCTCTACTTACCAACAATGGAATATATTCAGGATTAGATTTAATAATGTCTCTAAACTTTCTAGTATTAACATTCGAGAGCAATTTTTCAATTTTACCGAACTTCTCAATCATTAAATCATCACTTAGTATTCTCGTTTTTTCCTCTATTAATATTTTTTTAAATTCTATTTCATTTTGAATAATGTTGGAAGTATCATTGTTTAAAATAACTTTATGCTGGGCTTTAAAAAAGTTTGTTTTCTTTAGTTGTTCTAGTATACTATCAGCATTTTGCGGATCAAAACCTTTTTCAGAAAACACCTTTGATTCTCTAAGTAACTTATTATATGTGGTTGTATAATCTTTTATATTCTCAAGAAAATCAGAATTGTTAAATAGTTTATCTGTATGATCATTGAATATATCTTTATATTTAAACTTCTCATAGTTATTAATATTTTCATTTTTCATAAAACTATATAGTGATATTAACAGTGATTCATCATTCTTTATTTCCTTAATATTCCTTCCTATATATCCCTTTAATTGCGACCAACAATCGGTCCCGAGTTTTTTCTTTAACATTGATTTAAAAGCATTTATCGCTTCACTAATCTGTTTGTGAATATCTATAAATTTACTTCTTGCATCTTCGTTAACTAACAAACTAGATGATGCTTGTGCAAAATCATTTGTGTTATCTAAAGAATGAATTACAAATACATCTATTAATCCACCAGAAGTTAATAAGTTTTCATCGTCGACAAAATTTGAATAAGAAACTTTGAAGTTAGTTTGTTTGTTAAATACCTCATCTCTAGGATATTCACCTTTAGATAGTTTGTCTAAAGTTTTAGATAAAGAAGTTTTCATCACGCCATTAGAAGCGTAAATCATACAATTGTTATTTTTGTTATCAAATTCTATAGTTTCTTGCATACTCTTAATACCAAAACAATTTTCCAAATATAATGATAACACTCTTTTATCACTCATATGAATCACCATTCTTCCATTATAGTTTTAGAGTACTTCAGCATTGATTTAAGCTTCTTCTATCATAATTAGTGAATAAATGTTGATGATAGATTAAAAAGTTGTCTTTGATTTGCGATTCGAACTAGTGGATTTCAATTTTTGCAAAAGCGGCATAAAATCACGGCACTATTCTGCATTACACATCCCTGTCTCCAATAAACCAAGTTGATTATTATATAATAATCAACCTAATTCCATTTCCATTTATAATACTCGATAAATCATTGGCTATTGTAATTTCATCTTCAACATACATATTTTGTATTTGGAAGTTTCTCAAATAATAATGAAGCTAATAAAATGAATCTATGCATTTCATCTGCTCTATATTAAATTGATCCAATAATTTTAAATTTTTCATATTTG
>NZ_CCAS010000051.1 GCF_000612625.1 Neobacillus jeddahensis | reverse complement strand
ACATTATAAGAATCCTTTCTGTGGTTATTTCGTCGTTGTTTTAACCTTATCAGAAATGGATTCTTTTTTCATTTATTAAATGCACAAATGATTTACGAGAAAGCCTATTAGATGGGCGATAAAAGCCTATTTCAGAAAATCTGTGAATAATTCAGGTTTATAATATCACCACCTTTAGATTTTAAAATAACAGAAACTAAAGATATGGTTACATAGGGAGATAGAGTTTGTGTTTACCTAAATCGTCTCTAAGAGGTGAAAATGCGAAGAAAAAAGCCTAATATATTATTTATTTTCTCATATCACCATTTTTCCTTTTTGTTCTGATCAGTGGCGATCATTGCCGGACATTTTTTTATCCCGCCTTTTTTTATACCAGCTATTCCTAACCCAAATACATCTGGCCTTTTCACGATGTATTCCTTAGTGATTCACTGCTAAAAACTCATCAATTTCCTTCTTCAGAGGAATCGAATGTTGGGCCCCCTCGCGTGTAACTGTGATCGCTGATGCGGCAGTGGCAAACACTAAGGCCTCCTTCGTATCTTTTCCGAATGCTTTAGCAGCTGCAAATGAGCCGATAAACGTGTCTCCGGCAGCCGTTGTATCAACAGCGTTCACTGTGAAGCCAGTTGTGACAATCTTGCCTTCCTTTTTAGAAAAATAAGACGACCCCTGTGCACCGAGAGTTAAAATAACCGCCTTTACTCCCATTTCAATCAGCCAGTTAATCGCCCTCTCTCGGGCTTTCTCTGTGTCAGCACGTATTCCTGTGACCACTTCAATCTCCGTTTCATTTAAAATAAGAAAATCAATGAGCGAAAAAACATCGTTTGGGATCACCAAAGCAGGTGCAGGATTAAAGTACGTTTGAACTTGCCTCCGTGCTGCTTCCTTTAGAACATATAGCGTCGTTTCCACTAGAACTTCATTTTGCAGCAAAAGAATATCTGCTTCCTCAAAAAGGTACAACCGTTCTTCAACATCCTTTATCGAAAGCAACGCGTTCGATCCTTCAGATAAAATAATCGTATTTTCGCCAGATTCATCGACCGTAATAAAGGCCATTCCTGCGGTTCCTTCCTTTTCAATTATTTCACTCGTGTCGACATTCGCATTTTCTAACGAAGCGACCAGCTCTAAACTGAAAGGATCTTTTCCAACTGCACCCAGCATCTTCACTTGGCCGCCTGCCAATGCTGCCGCTACCGCCTGATTTGCCCCCTTCCCTCCAGGTGCATACATCGTCCCTAAACCTTTAACCGTTTCACCTGGAAGCGGGTGCATTACAACCCGATTAACAATATCCATATTGATACTTCCGACGACGAGAATATTCATTTTGATCGGCCCCATTTCATATTAATACCCACGATTTACTTCTCTCTTTAACAAGGAAAGAGACCCTTTCAAACACAGGTCTCTCCCTCTACCATTTCTATAGTCCCTTTACGGAAAATCCAGTATAGTGTGTATGGCTGCCGTTAAAGTTAGAGAATCCAACTTGACCAAATAAATAAGGATGATCCTGATCCGTATACTCAATCACCTTATCACCATTGACGTAGACGACGAAATGATTCTCTTTTGCCTCAACCATCAATTGATAGGACTGCTGCTCATCCCAAAGGTAACTGGATGAAGCTAACGAGCGATACCCGTTTTCATTTTTATATAAAACGACTTCATGATTCGGTGCGAGTCCTACGGCATAAGAACGAATGCCGCCTTGGACACGGAATTGAATATTATGATGTTCGCCAAGCTTCGGCTTGACCTCAGCAGTGAATTGATAATTTCGCCACTCCCGATCCCCTGTATAACATTCAGCAGGCTCACCATGGTAGCTTCCGCTTAACTCACCATCCTCTAAACTCCAGATCCCGCGCAGATAAGTAATCTGACTAACTTCTAGGTGAAGCGGTGTCCAACGCTCCATTCTTTCATTTTTAAAATTAATCTTATAGTCCGGTGTGCCTGAGAAATGGAAGGAATCAAGATACGCAATTAAACTACCGGTATAATATCTATCAGCAATAGGAACAAATTCAACACCGACTTCTTCAATATGAACATCCTGTAATGCAGGAATGGTGTATGAAAGCGTGCAGAACTGATCTAGTTTCATCGTTTCCTCATTACCGTAGTGATACGTACCTTTATTCCCATCCTTCATATATAAACGGGCCTTTACCCCAATGCCGAGATTCTCCGGAACACGTACCTTTGCTTCTATGGATTGCCCTGGATAAACAATCGGAGAAAAGCTCGGATCATAACGGCTGTCATTAAAATCCTCTGGCTTGTAATAGGTTTTATGGAAGACACGGTAAGCATCACCGCCTTGGATAGAATCAAAGATTACTTTTAATGATCGTTTTCCGGTTGCAGAATAGTCTTCAGTATTTTGAATCGTACCTGTGACATGCACATTGATATCTGAATCATAATCCAAACGGAAGGCATGAGTAGAACCAGGATATTCAAAATGGAATCTGGCCGCTTTTCCTTCTAAAATTTCTGCCCATTCGGCAGGTGCCTCTTCATCTGCAATCAAGTAGCCCAGCTTCGAAATATAGGAGGCACACCACGGAAGATCGACAATATTAAGCGAACCGATGACACTGGAACAACAGAGAAAATCATTAATCGGTTTTCTCCAGCTCTCGTCAATCCCTTCAATCCCATTCCGAACGCCGATAATCGTCCCGACATTAGCAACATTACAGTCCGTATCCCAGCCGCACATATTGCAAATATTAATCGATTTACTGAAATCCCCTTCACCATAGAGAAGAGAAAGGACAATGACAGCGGAATTCGGAATGATATGGCATACCCCTGGATAACGGTCGTAGCCATAATTCGCTTGAACAAACTTGAAGCAGTCACGCCAATTGTCTGGATTCTCCTTATAAAAACGAACGACATCCTTAGTCATCCGTGTATATTCACTCTCCGCTGGAATGACGGACAGACAGGTCTCAATGATTTTTTCAATATCTTTTTCAACAAACGCTTGGGCAATGCAAGCTGCAATAAACATCCCGCCATATTTCCCATTGCCATCATGGGTAACACTGGCGATCTTTTCCGCATATTCTGCCGCTAACGTTGGCTTCCCAGGGGCAATCAACCCCCAGACATCGATAAAGATTTGACCGCCAATTTGCTCTGCAACACCATGACCATTTTGTTCAATCGATCCCGAGCGAGGAGCCATAATTCCATTTTTCAAATTTAGATAGGCCGTATGTTCCGTTGATTTACCGTACCCGCCCCACCAAAAGAAACCATGCCCATCAGGAGCGTAATTTAGCAGCGTTAGGCCCATTTGCTCAGCAGTGATTTCACTTGTATGGGTAAAATCTTCAAGCGCGCGCAGGAAAAACATCGGTCCGTTCGTATCATCGTCTGCCGCGAAGTTTTTAAATTCATGTAAATAACCGGTGATCTCTCCATACGCACGTTCCAAGCGTTCATAGGACCAGCCTTCAACGTTCCCGCCATGACGGACCCCAATCACCTTCCCAAGCCAGCCGGCATAGACTTTTTCAATATAATTAGCTGGAATACGACCTTTCTTAACATTTGCGACCTGGTTCAATTCAAGTTGACTCATTCAAATTCCTCCTTATTATCCCTTAATACTTCCTTCAGTAAGGCCCTCAATAAATTGGCGCTGCAAGAATAGGTAAAGAACAACCATTGGCAAAGTAGAAATCAGACCTGCTGCAGAGACTTTGCTCCAATCGGAGCTAAAGCTGCCGACGAAAGCAAGATACTTCGTTGAAACCGTCCGCAATTCATCGGATTGTATAAACGCATTGGCAAAGAAAAATTCATTCCAGGTCCAGAGACCAACCAATAAGGCTACCGTTAAAAAGACAGGCTTTGATAATGGAATCATTAATTTCATAAACACTTGTAATTCATTACAGCCGTCTACCCTCGCACTTTCGAGGAGCTCCTTTGGAATCCCGATAAAAAAGGACCGCAACAGGAAAATATTAAACGGAAGAAAGATGCCACTATAGATGATAATCAGACCGACCAAGGAATCCATCAGGTGTAAATTCTGCCACACATAGAAAAGGGGGACGAGGAACAAGCCCATCGGTACAGACATAGTTAGTAGTAAAAATGCCATGATCGCATTTTGTCCTTTGAATTCGTATTTTGATAAGGCATAGGCCGCAAAGCCACCGCTAATACAAACAATAATGATCGTCGCCACTCCAACTAGTAAACTATTAATAAAAGCCTGACCATATGCTCCTTCCGTCCAAGCGGCGACCATATTTTCAAATGTGATCTTTGAAGGAAGGCCAAACGGACTGGTCAAAAACTCTTCCTTCGGCTTAAAGGCGTTCATCAATAACAACACGAGCGGACCAACCGCAAAGAGAAAAACACAGAACAAGAAGAAGTGACGGGAAACGATCTCAAATGGTTTATTCTTCATTACATCTCCCATCCTTTCTTTTTCATAATTCCAAAAATTGCGATGATAATCCCGCTCAGTACAGCCATTGCTAAGGCAATCGAGCTGGCATAACCAGGGGCTTGATTTTGCAGAGCTTCCTTATACATATAAGTGCTGATTAATTCCGTCGCATTTCCTGGACCGCCATTCGTCATGACAAAGACATAATCAAAGGCAGCAAACGACCAGATCATCGTTAACATTAAAATCAGCATCAGCGTCGGACGTAATTGCGGAAGGATCACATACCAGAAGATCTGCATCTTATTGGCCCCCTCGACAATCGCTGCTTCCTCGAGGCTCTTATCTGTCTGATGAAGGGCGGTTAAGATGAGGACCATTAAGAATCCCCAGTATCTCCAGCCATCCACTAATGCAACGGAAAACAAGGCAATGGCAGGGTCGCCTAACCACATCGGTACATTATGGAAGCCCCATTTTGTTAACAGGGTGTTAATGCCAAAAAACGGATTGTAAATCCAAGCCCAAACTTTCGCACTTACAACGGTTGAAACGATTTGTGGAAGAAAAAATGTCGAGCGATAAAACATTTGACCATGTTTCACCTTACTGACCATATAGGCAATGATTAACGCAAAAATAATTGGAACGGTACAAAAGAGTGCCATCCACTTAAAGTTATTCCCCAAGGCAGCAAAGAAGTTAGGATCGGAAAGAAGAGATTGGTAGTTTTCTAAACCAATAAATTTTGGCTGCTGAATGCCATCCCAATCGGTTAAGGACAGGACTAATGTGCCGATAGTTGGTCCTGCGACAACTAAAATAATTAAGAACAAAGCCGGTGAAAGAAATAACCACGGAACAATCACCTTTTTCCAGTTCTTGCGATTCTTCCGACGCACGTTTATCGATTCTTTCATCACAACTAAATCTGCACTCACATATAGTTCCTCCTTTCTTCTAAGGAGGAGGAAAGACTCCTCCTTAGTTAAATTTAAATAGTTTCCCTTTCTCTTTATCTTTTTCAAATTCCTTTTGTAGCTTTTCCAAATACGTATCAACATCAATTTGCCCTAACCAGACAGATTCGATATTACTCCACGCGAAGGTTTCAGTAGATGGCGGCCAATATGTCCAAGCAGCATAGCCTGTTTGATTATTCTCCATCGCATCGTTTAATAGATCAAAAGATTTTTGGACATGTGGATCGAGGTTCCCAGCTTTCAGTCCATTAATCGGCAGGAATCCGCCTTGCTGTAAGAGTTTTTCAGCATTTTCGTTTTCGTGCATCCAATCCAAGAATTTAGCTGTTTCGTCCGGATGCTTGGAATTTTTGTTAATACCAACCGCACCACCTAAGGCAAGTGGTAGATTAGCTTCTTGCCCGTCTTTCCAAGAAGGCATGATAAAGACATCCCATTCAAACGGCGGCGGACTACCTTTTAACGTCGATAACATCCACGTACCTTCCATCTTCATGGCAGCCTTCCCGCTCATAAACAGGGTCGTCGCATCATCCAGTGTAATCGCTTGGGACTGTTTATCGTTGATATACCCGTCTTTCCAAAGGTCATTCAGTTTCATAATCGCATCCTTCATTTCAGGACTATTCCATGGTGTTTCCCCTGTTAAAACCTTTTTAAAGTCATCAACCCCAAGAGTTTCATTAAAAGCTAATGACAGCCACCATTCATTCGCGGCTTTAAAGTCAGAGCTTCCAAACGCAAATGGAATAATACCTTTATCATCCATTTTTTTACTTAGCGCCGTTAATTCATCATAGCTCTTTGGAACGTCCCAGCCATTTTGCTTAAACAAATCTTTGTTATAGTAAACGACTAATGTTTCATAGGAACCTGGGAGAGCGATCTGCTTGCCATCCGCTTGAACGGTTTGATAGGCCCATGGATAATAACGATCCTCCCACTTATACTTCTCCGCATATTTATCTAGCGGGAGCAAGTAGTTTGCTGCCGCAAAATCTTGAGCAGAGGTTGGACCATTTAAGTTAATGACATCCGGTCCACCGCCTGCTGCCAATTGTTGCTTCGCCAGGCCCTCCGGATCCGAGTTTTTAACAAGCTTGACTGTAATATCTGGGTTCTTTGCTTCGAACCCTTTGATCACATCATTTTGCAGATAGTTTATATACTCTGTGCCACCCTGGTTGTTTGCATAAAGCGAAATCTCAACCTTTCCTTTCGAACTAGAAGAACTTGAACTTGAGCTACAGCCAGATATCAACAATAAAGATACGGCCACAACCGGTAACCACTTGTTAACTTTCATTCCCTTTCCCCCTTTTTTCTTAAAAAATGTAAGCGTTTCCCCTACTGCTATTATGGCAAGTTATTTAAAAAAGGGGCACCTGTCAAATTTGATATCATTTCCTCACTTTTTTGATAATTTAATTTATTTGAGAGTGGCATTTTCACCTGAATCACCAATCCAAACTCTTTATTTTCATGTATCGACAGCCCATAATCCTCTCCGAACGTCATTTTGATGCGATTATGAACATTAGCCAGTCCAATTTTTTCAAACGAGGGACTTTCCTCTTTCCCATCAGTTAAAAACTTCATCAATTCCGCAATTTTGTCCGACTCTAATCCAATTCCATTATCAGAGATTTTATAAATAAGCTGATTCTCTTCAATAGAGGCTGAAATGACTATTTTCCCCTTCCCTCCAAGAGGCTCTAATCCGTGTTGGACCGCATTTTCCATTAGTGGCTGTAAAGTAAAGCGCGGCATCAATAAATCTAGTAATTCATCAGGGACATCGAAGTCAAATTCAATACTGTCACCTTTTCGAAAACGAATAATTTCGCTATAAAGCAGAATATGCTGGACTTCCTCACCCGCTTTCACTAAAGGAGTTGAACGGTCTAAGCTATAGCGGAGCATGCCGGCCAAAGAATCAACAACAGCCGTTATTTCACGGACCCCCTTGTCCCTTGCCAGCCAACTGACTGAGTCAAGTGTGTTATAAAGGAAGTGTGGGGCAATTCTTGCCTGTAGTGCCTGGTACTGCGCTTCTTTCTGGAGGAATTTTGCCTGTGACTCATTCAACCTCGAAACCCGAATATCATTGATCAATTGCTGAAGCTGTTCAATCATATGGTTAAAACTTGTTCCTAGCTTGCCAATTTCATCATTCCGCTTAAAATTTGATCTCGTAAATAAGTTTCCACGCTCGACTTCAAACATAAGTGTTTGAAGCCTCTGAATCGGTTTCACTAGATACGTACGTAAGAAAAGCGCTACACCTACGACAGCGAGAATGATCATTAAAGCAAATAGGAAAACAATGTATCGCGTCTTCTGTAATTGATTAGAAATAGTTTGATATGGAATCACACCATAGATGTGCCAATTCGATAACGAGGATGTGGTGTGAATCACTAATTCTTTCTTCCCCTCCCGTTTGTGAAAATAATTATCCTTTTTAGAAGATACAGTCAATAGATCCTCGCTATTAAAATTTTTCGGTGCATAGATCTCTTTGCCTTGATCATTTTTGACGACAATAAATCCGGATTGGAGCAGCGTCGAGTCTTCTAAATAGTCTTGAATTTGCTGCAGGTCAAGATCCACAATCACCGCTCCAATGACCTTCCCATTTTCCGGATCAAAGATTGATTGAACATAGGGAATCACCCAACGCGTTTGCTCGCCCAGCTCTGGTGAAAGAACGGTTGGTTTTTTCAGCTTTAATAGTTTCGCAAACTTCTCCTTATTCAGATTGCCTCCGGTTGGCAAATATCTTCCCATACTATCAATTCGCGACAAATCTTTCCTGACAATCGTGATTCTCTGTATGTCCTGATGAGTGAGGATCATTAACTTGGAGAATGCCACGAAGTTTTGTGTTTGTGCATAATGAAGATAATCCTCTGACAATGATTCACTTGCTAGAAGTTGGAATTCTTCATAGTTGGCTACGGTTTTAGCAACCGAATCGACATCGGTAATATAACTGTCCAAACGAGCCTTTACCTGACCGATCGTTTCACTATTTGATTTGACAATTTTCTCTTCTAGAATACTAGAGAAGTATTCATACCCAAAGTAGCCTACTGTCAATAAGGGCATCACCGTAAGAAATAACAACATAATAATGATTTTCTGATAGAGGGTCCCATTTTTCACTTCTGACCCCCCTTTATGAGGAATTGGGAGCGATAGTCCTGTGGCGTGAGTCCACATTGTCGTTTAAAGATTCTCGAAAAATAATCAGGACTTTCATAGCCGACGGTTTTAGAAATATCCATTACCTTAAACTTTGTCGTTTCTAGCATGTTCTTAGCTTTTTCCATTCGTAAGTCAACAATATATTCGGTAAAATTTTTCCCGAGCTCTTTTTTGACGACTCTGCTTAAATGAGCTGCAGAAACACCAATGATTTCCGCAACCTCTTGTAAGGAAATTTCCTTATTATAATTAGCATCCATAATTTCTTTGCATCTAATGGTTAAATCGGGAGATCCCGTTTTTTTATACTGACTGACAATATAAACACTTGAATCAAGTAAACGATGGACTTTTTCCACAATCTTAGAAAAATCTGTTTCCGGCACAAGCGATTCAATTGTTTTTTCAATGATTGGTTCAATGAAACCTCTAATTTCATCATTGGTGATGACCCTTTTTCGAAGCGAGACTAAGAAGTCTGTAAGATAAGGAATGGCCTTAATCGTATCATTTTGAGAGCGTTTTCTTATTTCACCAATAAATAATTGTGCTTTATCATTTAATCCAGATTGATTGGCCATTTCCACACAATCGAGCAGATCTGACTCGAGGCGAATTAGCCCCATATCCCATTTAGGTTGATTCTGTAAAAGATGCGAATATTTAATCGATCCTTTGACTACTTCAGCCATCAGCCTGTTTAATGTTGTTCCAAATACTTCTTTATTGATTGGTTTTAATAAATAATCTGACACACCATAACGCATCGCCTTGGTCGCATAGGTGAAATCTGCATAGCCACTAAGGATTGCGAAAATGATTTCTGGGTACATTTTCTTGACACTTTTGACAAGGGTAAGTCCGTCCATTTTCGGCATCTTTATATCTGTGATGATAATATGAGGGGAATGGGCTTGAATTATTTTTAAGGCTTCCTCGCCATTGGAGGCTGTTCCAATCAGAACAAACGGTTGACCCATATCTTTAATAAAATTGGAGATTCCATTCCGGACAACCAGTTCATCTTCAACAATTAACACCTTAACATGCATGATTTGCCCCCCCCGATATTTTTCAATTTATTTCCTACTTTAAAAACCGTAACTATACTTTTTTCCATTCTATCATTATCTCTAGAGCTAATATCCGCTTAAACTTCGACAAAAATCGTGTGAAGGATGTGGCCTGCCTACTTTCACCAGAACCGTCCCCCTGGCTCACCCCAGTTCACAACACCCATAAATACCCCAAAACTGATAACAGAATTGACCCTATTAAACCTGCTCCAAATGATTTGAGTCCCAGCCGTTTGAATGTCAAAATATCGACATTGAGCCCTAGTCCTGCCATCGCCATTGCCAGTAACATATAGGCAATCTCAACTACCTGATTGGCAACGGTAACTGATACGATCCCGATGGAATTAACCGCACTCACCGCCAAGAAACCAAAGATAAACCAAGGAATCGGAATAGCCCGCCAAGAGAATGCTTCCTTGCCGCCATTTTGCGAACGATTGGTCCATATCCCGATAAAAATAGCGACCGGAACCAGCAAGGCAACTCTTGTCAACTTTACAATCACAGCAATATCAACAGCAGCTTTCCCGCCAGGGGCAGCGGCTGCAATCACATGAGCAATTTCATGCAAGGTAGCACCCACGAAAATTCCATACCCATGGGCAGTAAATCCTAAAATCGGATACAGCATCGTATCCACTAGTGTAAAAATGGTTCCCAGAATCGCTACTGTTGCGGCTGCAATCGCTGTTTCATCATCCTTCGCTTTCACTTGGGGAGCGATTGCCACGACAGCTGCCGCACCACAAATTGCCGTCCCGCATGCAGTTAACATTCCCAGCCTTTTTTCCACCTTAAACCAACGGCTTACTCCATACACTATGAATATCGTAAAAACAATATTAATCAGCGCCATCGTAAATACTTTAGGTCCTGCATGAACGATATCCACTAAATTGAGCCTCATTCCAAGTAGAATAATCCCTAACCGGAGTAGTTTTTTACTTGAAAAATTTGTCCCAGCATGCCAATTTGCAGGTACCCCCACTATCGCTCTCCCTCCCATGCCCAGCAAGATCGCAATCACTAATGGACCCATAATCTTGAAAAAGGGAAGCTGCCCTAAATAGTTGGCAAGGATGGCAATTAACAGAGTCAGGCTACAGCCTAAGATAAAAAATCGTTTCGTTTGCTGTTCTTTCATAAGTTGTTTTTCCAATTTTATCACTCCGAATTTTTTCTCATAGGAAACTATATGTCAGCCACAACAATAAGTTAAATATATATTTACTATCCTAACGATTATAAAAACTTATGATAAAATAAAAAAATGGGAGGGAATGATACCAATGCTAGTTGATACAATGAAGGTTTTTGTAACGGTGATTGAGCAAAAAAACTTTACCCGTGCTGCGGAAATGTTAAATATATCACAACCAAATGTAAGCTTACATATCCGTAACCTTGAAAATGAGTTGGGGGCTAAGCTCATTCATCGGTCACCAAAATTGGTGCAAATAACGGAAGCAGGGGAAATCCTCTATCGTCATGCGAAAAGAATTTTATTACACTTTGAAGAAGCAAAACATGAAATAAATGATTTGCGGGATATTGTAACTGGAAAAATAAGAGTGGGGGCAAGCTTTACAATTGGTGAATATATTCTTCCCAAAGTATTAGCTGTATACGCAAGCCAGTACCCACTAGTCGATGTGCAAATTATCATCTCAAACACAACAGAGGTTTTGGATGGCATTCGAGCAAATCAGCTGGATATTGGCTTAATTGAAGGTCAAAACAATGATCAGGATCTTCAGATAGAGCCTTTTATGGAAGACGACATGGTGGTGGTTGTCCCTCCAGGCCATCCGTTATCGCTGATGAAACGGCTTGAAAAGGACATGTTGCAGAATCAAATTTGGATTTTTAGAGAAATTGGTTCAGGAACGCGAACCTACATGGATCAATTTATTTCCGATTTGGACTTAACCATTAAACGTTCCTTTGTCTTTAGTAGTAACCAAGGCGTAAAGGAAGCCGTTAAAGCAGGGCTAGGCATGGCTTTATTATCAAAATGGGTAGTAGAAAGAGAAATACAGACAAACGAACTGCTTTCCCTCCCCATAAAAAACAAAAAAATCACCAGACCATTTTCAATCGTCCAAAATAAAAAATCCGATGAATCCAAAGCCATCAACATGTTCCTACAGAAAATCCAGCGGCCATAGGTGGCCATAGGGGTGGCCATAGGGACGGTTCTCCTGGCTCAAAAAAAGTTAGACGTGGCCACCAGAACCGTCCCCCTGGCTCATTCCTATCACCACTTAGCGACTTCGCTCTCACTGGTGACATTTATTATATACGCTCCGGGATGGATGCGTTTCATGAACTTTTCCATTTCGCTTTTAGGGACCGATACACATCCAGCCGTGGGGCGACCATTGCTGACATGCAAGAAAAACGCCGATCCGGCCCCTTTGACCGCACTGGTATTGTAATTGATCACCATCGCATAATAGTATTGGTTGTTGACGTAATCCGCCAAATGTTCATTTCCGTGACCAGCGTAATTCCCTTCCTGCCATGTATTATATAAGTCACTATTCACATCACTAATCCAATAACTATTTGCCGTAACTGGTTTAAAGGGTACCTTGGTTCCAGGATTGGATGCCCCAAAGGCAAACCCTAAGGAATACGCACCTCTAGGCGTACGTTTTGAGCCTTCAGAAGCCGCTCCCACCCCTTGCGAACCCACATAACCGTTCGTTGTAAAAATCTTGTGCCACACCTGATTGGATTTCTCCCACAGCGTCACAGTTGCACGCGTCCCACTCGCCACAACCGTGACAATTTGATCGGTCCGCTGTGCGGTTTTGGAACTGGCGACAATCTTGGCAAAATCGGTTTCTTGTTGACCAACAGATTGATTAGTAGACGGAGTTTGGACGCTATTCGATTTAGGCGTGCTAGATTGGTTTCCACTTGCATGAGATTCACTACTAGTTTGTGAATCATTTACAGCTTCCATTGCTTCTGCCTTTGCGGCTGCTTCTGCGACAGCCTTGGCCTTTTCTTGCTCCTTTTCCCTTTCCGTCAGCAGGGTATCAGCACTGGCTAAAAGCTCTGTTAACGCTTGCTTCTTCGACTGGTTTTGAATCGGATCAACGAGTGCTTTCACATCCGTATAGGTTTTTCGATCCACTTTTTCTATCAAACTATGATGTGACGCATCCGTAAACAAAGCCGTCACAGCTTCTGTTGCCCTGGTTAGAACGTTCCATTGCTCTTTTGCCTGGTCTATTATACTTTGCAATTGAGTCTTTAGCGTTTTATCAGTTAATCGGGTCACCAGTGTTTGCGTTTCATCGAGCTGTGCAGTGGTGATCTGATCCACCATGACCCCATTCTTCATTAAAGCAGACACCCTTTTCTTGGCTAATTCTTCCGCTTCAAAAAGACTCTTCGCTTTCTGTAACTCCTTATTCAGCCCCGCCCGTTTTGTTTTATCATCAACTAATTGAAGCTTATTCTGATTCTCTTTCAACAAAGCCTCATTCACATCATCCGCTAAGATTTCATGCTCCTTATCACTAAATAATTGATTGATAGCCGTTTGGGCTTCCTGATAATGTTGTTGATCCGTATAACGTCCATAAGCTATATAACCACCTATTAAAAACACAATTCCAATCAAAATTCCTACGATCCTTTTTTTCATGTCTCTACTCCCTTATTCATTCTGCTAATTGGATTTTTCCAATTCACACTCTATTATTCTACACGAAAATCCATAGGGACGGTTCTCCTGGCACACTTTAGTCATTTCCTTGTACCCAAAAAGCCACTAGTAGAACGGAATTGCAATGGAATTTATGTCAAAAATTACTAAATAATATTATTTAAGAAACACCCTAAAAGGTTCAGCCGCGACTAGCAGAGGGATCAATAAATGGTAATATGATAGAATTAAATAAATATAAACACAATTCGCTCGAATGAAGAGGAAGGAGATTTTGCAAATGAGACTAGTAGGCAGCCGCATTTTTCTTAAACCATTGGAGAACGTGGATGCAGAAAAAAGCTTACAATTGGAAGTGAGAAATCGAGCGTTTTTCCAGGAGTTTTCGATCGATCGTGAGGAAGCCTATTATACGTTGGAGGGGCAGCTGAAGCGGATTCAGGCGAACCAGGAATATATGAACAAGGATCAATCCTATACCTTTGGAATTTTTCTACATGATCGCGAAGAGTTAATCGGTAGTATTGGATTGTATAAAGTGGAGCGAGGTCCGGCACAGAGTTGTATCGTTGGGTACGTACTCGACAAAGCGCAGAATGGAAAAGGATACATGACAGAAACGCTCCGGCTACTCGTTGATTATGCGTTTAGTGAACTAAAGCTGCACAGATTAGAAGCAGGGGTGAAGCCGGATAACCTAGGCTCTATCCGAGTTCTAGAAAAAGGAGGATTCCGTAAAGAAGGCATTGCTCGAAAAAATATTAAGATAAACGGGAAGTGGGAAGATCATCAGATCCTGGCACTGTTAAATGAAGATAGATAAACGAAAAGAAAATCCACCCTTTCGCCAGTAAAAGGGTGGAACTTTTTATTAGAAGGCTTTTTAAAAAAATAATTTCAGCCATATGATAAAGGGCTGTTAAGGAAAATTGGAAGAATCCAACTACTTGTAGTAGACTTCTAATTAAAAGCCACTAGAACCGTCCCCGTGGCTCACGTGGCTCACATGTAAATGAGGTATTTAAGGATGAATTTAAAAAAGATCCAAGCGTTTATTTTGATTATAGAAAAACAAAGCTTTTCTGAGGCGGCGGAATCTCTTGGGTTGACTCAGCCTGCTGTCAGTAGTCATATCAAAAGTTTAGAGAAAGAGCTTGGGGTAAAGCTTGTGGAACGGGCTTCATCCACGATTCAATTAACGCCAGCCGGAAGTTATGTATACAGCATGGGGCGCCAACTTCTTGAAAAATGGAATGAACTAACCGATGGGGTTAGGAGTTTTCAAGGTTCATTAAATGGAAATCTCCGGATTGGGGCGAGTACGATTCCAGGCACCTATCTATTACCCAAATTGATTGGACCGTTTTATGAACACTTTCCTAAGGTGAATATCATAAATGAAATTGCTGATTCCGAACAAATTCTGGCACGGATTTTAAACAAACAGATCGATATTGGCATAACGGGAGCGAAATCGAATCTAGATAAAATGATCTCGGAGTTAGTCGCGACCGATTCCCTCGTGCTGATCTCTCCTAATTTTCATCCATTAGTGGCTTCTACTAATGAAGGAAATCCAGTTGACCTTACGAAGTACAATTTTATTCTCCGCGAGGCGGGGTCCGGTACTCGAAAATCTATGGAGGAAGGCCTCAAAGGCTTTGGAATACAGATAGACGACCTGCGTATTGTTGCCCAATTTGGCAGCACCGAAGCCATCATTGCAGCAGTCGAAGAGGGATTAGGGCTAAGCTTTGTGTCCAAGCTAGCTGCGACGCCCGCAGTCAAAGCAGGCCGAGTCCAGCTCATTTCGACAATGGAAACCTTTACGCAACGGTACTACCTCTCCTATTTAAAAAATAGACAGGACAATCCGATCATTAAAGAATTTATCAAAATGATTTATAAGTAAGCAACGTCGAAACAGGATTCACGCTAGTAAACTAATCGGGTATTTTGCACTTTAGTGCTTTACACTTTAGCTGAGTGGGGGCCTGACCCCAAGGTTCCTACTCTTTTCCACCATTATATCTTTGCTTAAAAATGCCCAGTTTTGAGGTGCAGGTAAACTAATTTGCCAAAAAGTCGTCCCAACTAAGTTGTACCTATCAATAAGTTTATATTTTTCAATATAGCTTCGAATATCCTCGAACCAAACAATATGCTCTTCAGTTCCGGACCCATAACGATACCATGGTGATTTAGCGGTAGGATCATATTGAATAGGCGCTCCCAATGTGATCGCCTTATTTTGTGCAGCAACGACGGATAATCCCCTAGTTATATTGGTTGTGGTCATTTTATCATAGCCATATAACGGCATAGCCATTAACAGTTTTTGTGGATTCACTAGAGTCAGCGCATACTTAACCACCTGATCAACCCATGGGAGTGGCGAAATCGGATCGGGCGGTCCCCCCGGATAGCCATAATCCAGCGTCATGACCGCCATAAGATCAACGGCATTTCCAATGGCTGCATAATCATATGCCCCTACAATCCGATTGGTCGGTAAATCCTCCGCTTTGGCATGAACATTGACATTTAATAGTAAATCTCCTAATTGTTGCTTTAATGCTTGTAAAAATAAAGTAAAATCATTTCGTCTTGCCGGGGGAATGAATTCAAGGTCAAGACTTACACCTCCAAACCCTCTACTGGTGACAAGCGTAACAATGCTCGTCACTAAATTCTGCCGATA
Source organism: Neobacillus jeddahensis (assembly GCF_000612625.1). Classification (GTDB taxonomy): domain Bacteria; phylum Bacillota; class Bacilli; order Bacillales; family Cytobacillaceae; genus Neobacillus; species Neobacillus jeddahensis. The sequence continues at coordinate 13,477 of NZ_CCAS010000051.1, read as the reverse complement.
AGTTGGGTTTTCAAGCACCCCTCCTGCTAACTCAGCACTAAATCCGCTCATTGTATAGTTCCGGATCATTAAAAGCGGTGTGATACTTAGTTGTTTACATCTAGTAATAATAGCAGAGTCATCGATCTGATAAGACGCGAACCCTTCGCTGCTAAATGAATAGTTTACGACTGCTACATAGGACAGTTGACCAGATAGTGAATTTAAGGTAGAAAGGGTAGCTGTCATTTCCGATGGAACTAAGAATCCAAGGGTGCGGATGACCAATTTGTTGGGTGAGGGGATGTTTATCACTTGACCGAGTGGAAGCTGATTTATATCAATACCGGGATTAGCAGCAAGGATCGAGGATAGACTGGAGCTAAATTGTTGGGCTATTTCCCAAAGAGAATCACCCGCTTTAATCTGATAAACTCGGGTAGGCAGAGTATTATCTGGAAGATAAAGAGCAAGACCAGGAACAATGGCAGTAGTAGTTGTTAATCCGTTTACACGAACAATGGTATCAATGCTAACATTATATCGGTTAGAAATAGACCATAGATTCTCACCGGCAGACACAACATGAACGGTCATCGTTTCACCCCTTCCATACATCATATTAGCGAGTGGAAATTATATACTCGTGTATGGAAAAGAAAAAAGGAGCCACGGGGACGGTTCTTTTGGCTCATATGGAATTAGTTTTGGCGACAAAAAGAGCCACGAGAACCGTCCCCATGGCCCCAAAAAAGTACGTTCAGCTGACTACATGACTATTATTTGTTTGGACCCCGACGATATTATTTGCGACAAAACCCTCTATTTCTTTTTCAGAAAAGCCCAACTGCGCTAAAATCTCCTCTGAATGTTCACCCAGAGATGGAGGGAGGGTAAACTCTTTTACTGGATTTCCTGTAATCTTAACCGCTGGGCCAGGAACTGGAACATCAATCTCTCCAATCGTTAAAGTTCGGATCATTTCTCTGTGTTGGATTTGAGGATTATTGATTACTTCCTCTAAATTATTAACTGGACTACTGGCCATACCCTTTTGTTGCAAGAGGTGAAAAGCTTCCTCTTTTGTATATTGAATGGTCCATTTAGCAATCGCATACTCCAATTCTTTTCTGTTATTGACTCTTCCCTCTTCCGTGTAGAACGGTGAATGACGATGGGCCCACTCTGGTTTGCCAATCAATTTAGCGAATTCAACCCACTTGTTTTCAGGCCCATTGATATAGCCACTCATAAATACATTCCCATCATTTGTCGGAAATGCTTTCGAATATTGAAAACGATCACTCATTCCCCACCTTTGTTCTTTAATTCCATGTAACTTCGCTTCAGCAACGCTAAAACCTAATAATGAAACCAATCCATCCAGCATACTAATATCCACCAAGCGGCCTTTTCCCGTTCTTTCTTTATGAAACAAGGCAAACATCGTCCCTAAAGTTGCTTGCAAACCAGCAATATGATCGGCGATAAAAAAACCTACATAGGTCGGTGGACCATCCGGATGTCCTGTTAATTCCGCTAATCCACTCATCGACTGAATGACGCCATCATAGGCTCCGTAATCCCGATAAGGGCCAGTTGTTCCGAATCCAGTGATATGGACCATGCTAATTTTCGGATTAAGCGTGGAAATGGTTTCATAATCAAAGCCTAATTTTTCAGGTATATTAGCACCATAATTGGTGACTAAAACATCCGCCGTTTCTATTAGACGATGGAGAATCTCTTTGCCCTTGGAACTTTTCAAATCTAAGGGCAAACTTCTTTTATTACGATTTTCTGCGGCAAAATACAAACTAATATCATCATGCATCGGGGCGGAAGCTCTTCCAACTTCCCCTTCTAGTCGTTCAATCTTGATGACTTCTGCCCCATAATCAGCAAGGGTTTGGCAGCAATACGATCCCGCAATATAATGAGTTAAATCCAATACTCTTACTCCTGATAAAACAGTCATACATCTCACCTCATTTTTTAAAATGAATATCTCTAAACATCATTCCTAGTTTGTTGAACTGGAATCGTTGCAATCGCCTTTACTTTCGAACTAATAAGCGCAATGCCACTGAGTTCATTTTTACGAAAGTTCCCTGGGGAGGTACCTACAATTTTTTTAAACGTCTTGATGAAATGGTAAATATTATTGTATCCGACATCACGACTAATCTCTGATATATCTAAATGGGTATTCACCAGTAACTCCGCGGCTTTATCGATTCGTACTTTATTTAGATATAGATTGATAGTCCTGCCCGTATTCTCTTTAAAAGTTTTGCAAATATAATTTTTACTATGACCAACAAACTGTGCAAGATGGTCCAAAGAAATTTCATTCTGATAATTTTCTTGTATATTCTCTTTAATTTGATCCACCACTTTTGACTTTTGCGGCGTTGCCGAAATTTCAATTTTTTGAAAACGGATCATATAGTATAGCGCAGCAATGAAGGTATGGGTTGCAATTTCCAAATACCAAGGAAGTGTGTCAATTCCTTCTTTAAACACCAACTCAAGCATTTCCTCGATAGGTTCGGATCCCTGACAAACAATCGGAATCTGGTTTAGGCTTTCTTCAAACTCGTTATCAAACACCACATACTTTACTTCCAACATGCTTAATGGCTTTCCATCTCTATCTCGAGTGGTAGAAATGCCATGGACATCATTAGGTCTAGTAAAAAGAAACATCCCTCGACCCATTTTTACGGATTCATTCCCTACGATAAAATCTCCCTCGCCACTAATGACATAGTAAATCTGATAGTAATCATGTTGATGAGGGGAAAGATGACTACCTGCTGGATATTCGCTTTTAGCAAGCCAAAGTATATTGATCATATTAGGAGTCATTTACGCTATCACCTTTGGAGTAAGTTTATTATTTTTTTCATGGTCATACTATTTATTCAGGTATACATAGTAAATGCTCGTGGATACAGGTTACACATTGCCAAGATACGCCTTTGCAATATCTGCGTTATTCCGAATTTCCTCTCCCCTGCCCTCTAGTACAATACGGCCAGTCTCCAGGACGTAGGCTCGATCGGATATTTTTAAGGCACTATTCGCCATCTGCTCCACTAACAGCACTGTCACGCCTGAAGAACTAATTTGCTTTAGAAGGGCAAAGACTTCTCCCACAATGATGGGGGCAAGTCCAAGGGAAGGCTCGTCAAGAATTAACAAAGAGGGTTCCGTCATTAGCGCTCGGGCAATAGCCAGCATTTGTTGCTCGCCTCCTGAAAGAGTTCCTCCCATCTGATTTTTTCTCTCCTCGAGCCGTGGGAAGCGTTCAAAAATAGAGTGCAACCGAGAATGGATTTTCTTCGCATTCTTTTCAATGTACGCTCCTAAAAGGATATTTTCCATGACCGTATGTTGGGGGAATATCTGCCTCCCCTCCGGCACTAACCGCATTCCATTCTGAACGAGTTGATCAGGCCGGGCTTTGGAAATTTCCTTATCCTGAAAACGAATGCTCCCTTCTTTTGCCTGATGCAGACCCACAATCGTGTTGAGAATCGTACTTTTTCCTGCGCCATTTGCCCCCAAAATCGTAATAATCTCTCCTTTTTTTACATGAAAAGAGATATTGTGTACTACTTCAGTCTTTCCATAACCAATCGTTACGTTTTCTACTTGTAACATGGATTACGCCCCCTCGCCTAGATAGGCTGTTTTTACTACGGGATTGGTCGTGACGCTGGCAGGGTCGCCCTCAGCGATTTTTTTACCATAATCAATTACTGTAATGTAATCGGATATTTCCATCACAAGATCCATATGATGTTCAATCAGCAAAATCGAAATACCGGCATTACGGATTTTATGAATGATCTTTGAAAATTCCAGCGTTTCCGTTTCAGAAAGGCCGGCGCATGGTTCATCCAGTACTAATAGATCTGGCTTCATATAAAGGGCCCGTGCCAGTTCCAATAACTTTTGTTGACCAGCAGAAAGGCTTTCCGGATCGTAATTGGCTTTGTCATACAGATTGATGATCTTTAAATATTCCATCGCTTCATGAAATGACTTTCGCTCTTCCTTCTTCATTTTACGAGTCCGGAAAATAGAGTCGAAAATCGAATAGGTATAAAACAAACGTCCGCCGATTGCCACATTTTCAACTACGGAAAGATTCGTAAACAGTCTTACATGTTGATACGTCCGGGAGAGTCCTTTTCTCGTTAGATTAAATATTTTATTACCGGTAATTTCCTTCCCATTGAAAATGATCGACCCTTCTGAGGGTTTGTCTATCCCGGTAATCATATTGACTGTAGTACTTTTGCCAGCGCCGTTGGGACCTATTAGAGAGTGAACAGTGCCTCTTTTTATCGTCATATCTAAGCCATCTACAGCTGTTACTCCTCCGAATCTTTTTGTAAGTCCCTTCACGACAAGAATATCTTCCATTTCCGAGTGATCCTTCATAAAATTGCTTTGAATGTCAAACTCATTTTGCTCTGTCTGATCCACTATATATTTGTTATGATCGATTTCCTTAAAATACTTCTTAATCGTTCCTGAAATACCAGCGGGCATAACCTGCGGTAAGACGACCAGGAGTGCACCAAATACAATTTGTTTTAAGTCAGGTGTCGCATTAAAGAGCATTGGGACAAATGTGGCAATAACCGCCCCGATTATGGGACCACTAAGAGTACCCTCGCCTCCCAAAACCGCCATTAACAGTATGAATACGGTAAATTCAAAATTGAAAGTATCAGGGCTCAAATAACCGCTAAAGCTGGCATAAACACTGCCCGCCAAGCCGGCAAGCATCGAACTTAGAAAATAACCAGCTATCCTATATTTGCTAAAATTGATCCCCACTCCCGCAGCAGCAATTTCATTATTTTTGATGGCAATTAAGTCTCTGCCCCAGCGGCTTTTCCTCAAGTTCCTCTGTAAAGCTACACAGAATAACATAATGATTAAAATGAAGTAATACTTTTGAAAGTTATTCAACATAATGTTAAAAATATTCCAGGAAGGTATGTACATTCCCCCGGCCCCGCCAGTAAACCATTGCCATTCATTCAGTATTTGCTGGACTATTTCTAATAATCCTATGCTAATCAGGGCTAAGTAATGGTGCTTGACTTTAGAAGCGGGCAGGGAAACGACTAAACCCACTAAACCCGATGCTAGTGCACCAGCAAGCAATCCGATAAGGAACGGCATATTATAGCGGGTAATCGCTACTGCGGAGACATACGCACCTACACCATAATGCGCAGCAAAAGCAAATGAGGTGATTCCACTAAAACCTGCGGAAATGTTATATCCGATTGCAAGAATCATATAGATAAAGATTAATGAAATAATCCGCATGTAATAGTCGCCTGCAAATAGAGGGAGCACGAAACTGACCAGTAATGAGACAGTACAAAACATAGTAAAAATACGACTATATTTTTTCTGTTTTGAGTTCGCCTTTAGTAAAGAGTTTGGCACTTAATATCCCTCCCGGTAAAACGATAATGACGATGATCATAATTAAAAAACTAATAGCATCTTTTAATCCGCCTGGAACAATCATACTTGCAATACCTTCGATCAGTCCTAATGAAATCCCGCCAATAAAAGCACCCTTGGTGTTTCCTAACCCACCAATCAATGCCGCTGCAAAGGCCTTAATCCCTACTGAATAGGTCATGGTATAGCTCGCAAAGGTTATCGGGGCAATGAGAGCACCGCTTATGGCTGCTACCGCACCCGATATCGCAAAACACATCAACACAATCCGATTACTCCTAATCCCCATGATCCGAGCAGTATCTGGACGAAAGGAAACGGCTCTAACAGCCCGGCCAAAGTTCGTTTTTTGAATCACAATCTGATAAAGAACACCTATAATGACCGCAACAAGGATCATCATCATCTCATGTATCATAATTTTCGTGCCGAAAATGGAAATAACATGACCATCAAAAAGGAAAGGATACGCCTTTGGCTCTGTACCGAACAAGATTCGGGCCGTATTATCCAAAATAATTCCTGCCCCAAAGAGGGTGACAATCCAGCTTGAATTCTGGGTTAGATCCCCTAATTTTTCTACAGAGACTTTATAAATCACCATACTTAGAATGATGTTAATGAGAACAGCCAGAAGAATGGCCGTAAAATAGTTCATATGAAATATGCTCAGTAACCAGTAACTCGTCATGGCACCAATCATAATCACAGAACCATGAGCAAAATTAATAATCTGTGTAGTAGAATAAATGATCCCAATCGCAAGCGCCATCAATGCATAAATGCTTCCATTGGCAAGGGCAGTTACTATTTCTTGCATAATAGTCTCCTTTCCCATTTTATTTATTGGTTTTCGGATTTCGGTTTTATTTAAATCCTTCCCATTCACTTGATTAGTGCCGGGCACCAAATGGTGCTCGGCAGCTATGATATGATCTATTCCGCTTTTTTATAAAGTTCACCGTAGGCCATATCATCCATCTTTGACTTTACTAAGTCCGAAACAGGAAATCCTTCGTGTGATTTCTTCGAAAATTCATAGTGGTTTGCATAGATTGAATCAAATTCCTGAATATCCGTTTCTAGAACCTGTTTCACTTTTTCCGAATCAGTTGTACCAGCTTTCTCGATTGCCCATTTCAGCAAATAAACCGCATCGTATCCTGAAGCTATAATACTTGCGCTAGTATCTCGTTTATCCTTTTCGCCGTATTCAGCGATCAGCTTCTGGTATATCTCCCAATATTTTGGAGCTAATTCTGTCTTACCAGGTTCTAATGCCCAGCTTCCAGCAGAAACAACTGTCACTTTGTCAGCACCTGGACCAGCTAGTTCCTTGAAATTCGGCATCACTAAACCTGTATAGCCAATGATGTCCAAATCATTAATATAGTCAATCCGTTCAAGAGACCGGACAATTTTGGCTCCGTCAGCACCTAGGGTCCAGAACAGTGCCACGTCAGCTTTGGCATCCTTTATTTTTTCAGCAACAGGTGTCATGTCTGCATCATCTGCCTTATAGGTAACGGTTGCTGCTGGAGTTACACCATACTTTTTCATAGATTCTTTCATAACAGACATGCCATCTGTACCAAGTGCAGAGGTATCAGCAACCAGTACGATCTTTTTATATTTTTCTTCAACTGCAAGTTTCACAATAGCCTCTGCCTGTATAGCATTAGACGCGATCAGTCTAAATGCATATGGATTATTTGGATTAATCAATTGCGTGCTAGTTGCGATTGGAAGTATCGAAACAATTTTGTTTTGCTGAAGATAGGCCATGGAAGCAGCAGCAGGTGTAGAATTGGTAGGCCCGACCATGAAATCTACCTTTTCCTTGTCTACCAACTCCTCCACGAATGTTTTCGACTTAGTAGGGTCTGCTCCATCATCACGACTAACTACTTTCACCTTGGCATCTAAGATACCACCATCCGCATTAATCTCCTTCACCGCCAAATCGACTCCTTGAGATTGTGCCTTCCCAAGGGTGGCACTAGAACCCGTCATGGCTCCTATATTTCCGATTACGATCTCTTTCGGTTTACTACTTGCCTCTTTAGCTGTATCATCACTACTACTACAACCAGTAAAAAGTAATGTCAGACTCAGAATGATTGAACTCACAGAAATAGCGCTTTTTCTTTTCATCTTTCTCCTCCATTTTTAGTATTCTTATCCGACTGTACAATCTATTAATTTCCTTTATTAACCACAATCCATTTATTCCATAGATAAAAACTGCTATCTTAAGTGTTAAATTGCCAAACTTAGATAATGTAACCCCTTACATAAAACTCATCACCTCCTATCACTTCGAATAATATAGAACAACTTTTATAAATTGGTTTAACTATATTATCCGAACTGGAATTAGCATTGTTTACCTAGTTAGTAAATATTAGTATGATATTTATCCATAAATTAGCATAAAAAGGTCTAAGTAGTCAATTAATTTTTTCAAAATTAATAAAATTCACAATTAAATCAACCGACCAGAATTTACTTATCTCACACCAGATAAATGATATATAATATGCCAACTTTTGAACCAGGGGTGAACCATGGGGACGGTTCTCGTGGCTCACCTGAGATCCGCCCCGTCCACCAAAGCTGGTTTAAATTACGAAAAATAGGATGGTTTATCACTTAAAAAAGAGCCCTATCCAAGTGTAAATTTACACCCAGATAGGACTCAAAATGATCTATCAGCGAATTTTTAGCTTTTATCAGCGAACCATAAAAGCAACAATCTTTGCGCAATGAGCTTTTGCTAAACATTACATACCCGCATTCACAGCTCCATATCCATCCTCTTTAACCAAAAGAGCCACCAGAACCGTCCCCCTGGCACCCCCCTGGCACCCGGCCCCGCTAATTCTTCCGATACTTATGACTATACGGATTAAATGGGGTAAAGTAGGAGACGGAGTAATCTAGATTGATCATTTCACTATATTCAAATACTTTTCCATTTTGGAGAATGCCTCTATTGACGATTTTCATTGCCGCAGCGCCCTTCTTACAATTGAGAAGCTCCGCCTCCTCCTTATTTACATTGACCGAACTATAAGTGGTGATGAAGTGAGAGATTTGATAGTCACATTGTTGAACATAATCATGGACGGACTTTTTGATTTCCTCTTCATTTAAATCCGGAAAATAGGAACAAGGTAACATCGACATTTCAATTTGCATTTTTTGAAAATTAACAATCCGTACCCGTTGATATTCCCATAATTTCGAGTTGTCGTTCAGATCAAAGATTTTCCTCAATGCATGATCGGGGATGATCTTCTTTAAATAAATAATTTTCGATTGGATATCTTTGAATTTCTTCTCGGTTAATGAATTATAAATTAAGGGACTTTTATATTTGGTTTCACTTACGAATATACCTGACCCCTGAATCACTTTAATACAACCAATATTAACAAGCTTCTTCAATGCCTCGCGAATGGTATAACGAGAAACATCGTATTGCTCCGCGAGATCCCTCTCCGTTGGCATTTTATCGCCGGCCTTGTATTTATTTTGATAAATTTTACTAAGAATATCATCTGCAATAAAATCCCGTTTTTTCATAGTCGACTACCTCAACAAAAGATTTGCTTCCTACTATTTATTGTAAGTTTATTTCCCTCATAATGAAATACCTCTAAAGCTTATCGCCCTAGAGGTACTGGAACCTTATGGTGTATGAATTGAACCATTCGGAATACGAGCCTGAGTCCATTCATGTTTTCTATAAATGACTGGATATTCCTTCGCCATCTCTTCATCAAACTTAACGCCAATCCCCACTCTTTCAATCGGATAAATATAGCCATTGACTACCTCTACCGAGTGTGGGAACATCTTTTTCGTCGTTTCATCGGGTTCCTGAATTTCTTGAATGGCTGCGTTATGAAGATGAATGTTTAAATGAGCATTCACCGCAACTCCAATCGGCGTCATATCGGATGGACCATGCCACGCAATGCGAACACCAAAGTTTTCACATAAGGCTGCTAACTTCAGGGCAGGTGTAATCCCACCGATTTGGGAAACATGGCAGCGAATATAATCAATTTGACGATTCACAATCAGATTTCTCCACTCCAGCGGATTATTAAATAATTCCCCAGTGGCAATCGGTGTCGTACATTGTGATCGCAACAAAGTTAGCCATTCATTTTGATCAGGTGGTAAAATATCTTCTAAAAAGAACAGCTTATATGGTTCAAGATCCTTCGCCAATTGCAGGGCCTGGTTTGGAAATAATCGTTCATGCACATCATGAAGAAAATGAACGGTATAGCCATATCGTTCGCGTAGCGCCTTAAACATCGTCACAACATCTTTCATATAGATGTCAGGATCAAAATACTCCCCTTCATTTAACTGATTGGTTAGGTGCATAGCATGATTCTTGCCACCATATTTCCCTAATTGGCAGCGAATATGCCGGTATCCTCGCTCGATCAGTTCATCGACATGGTGAAAAAGCTCCTCCAATGTTAACCCATCCGCATGTGTATAGGCCGCGATCGCCTCTTTTGACTTGCCACCAAGCAATTGGTAAAGCGGCATCTGAGCCAATTTGGCTTTGATATCCCATAAGGCCATATCCACACCAGCAATGGCATTATTAATTACTGGCCCATTTCGCCAATAAGAATTGACCATCATGACTTGCCAGATGTCTTCTATATGGTTCGCATCACGATCCAATAAAAGCGGTTTTACATACTCTTCTATCATTGTTTGGACCGCAAGCGGTCTTTGCTGAAAGGTGGCACAACCATAGCCAGTAACGCCTTTATTCGTTTCTATTTTTACTACAATTAAATTATGTCTATGTGGATTCGTCACAAATGATTTTATATCTGTTATTAATGTAGGTTCCAACTGTGATTCTCCCTCTCTATCAATCATTCATTGTCAAATCAAAGTGACTGATTAATTTGATTTAAACATAGGAAAATCGCAGCGTCAATTTGGTCAGGGAAGAAGCGCTATTAGCGTAATTTACCATACCAATTTATCAAATAAAAACAAGAAGACGATTGATATCATAAGGTTTTCTAATTTACTTTGGTCTTTTTAAACCGTTTTCAAAAAAATTACCTGTGTGCTATTATTGGCATGTCAAATCGAAGTGCAATTTAGAAAATTCTTATAGCAATTGATGATAAAGGGGATGAAAACGAGGATGAAAGAAAAAGAGACGGTAAAGAAAATCATTGAAAACGTCGGGGGAAAAGAGAATATCAAGAAGGCCTGGCATTGTATGACAAGGCTCCGTTTTGATTTATATGATGATTCCCTAATCAAGCATGACCAAGTCAAACAATTAAAGGCGGTCATCGGCGAGCAATTACAAAGCGATCAATATCAAATTATTATCGGAACCAATGTCCAGAACTATTATGCCGTGTTGGCAGAGGAACTTGGGATCGATGGCGAGCCAGAAGACGATAAAGAAACAACGAAGAAAAAAGGACCCTTTTCCAGATTATTGGATGTTGTATCAGGAGTTTTCGGGCCCATTGTTCCCGCCATCGCCGGAGCAGGGATGATTAAAGGGATTATCGCCGGTCTCATTGCCTTAAAAGTCCTCTCAGCTGAAACAGAAACGGTAAAAATACTAGATTTGATTTCCAGTGGGGTCTTTTACTTTTTACCATTTTTCTTAGCTGCCTCAGCAGCCAAAATCTTTAAAACCAATCAATACCTCGCGATCGCGATTGCCGGTGGCTTCATGTATCCGACGTTAATTGACGCTGCCAAACTAGGTGAGATCAGTCAATTTCACTTTATCGGATTACCTCTGCCGGTTTACAATTATTCTGGGACCGTTATCCCGACCATTCTATCTGTTTGGGCTTTAAGCCATATTTATAAATGGGTGGATCGGTATATGCCAAGCATTTTGAAAACCGTCTTTACACCTACAGTTACTCTATTTATTGCCATTCCTTTTGCGTTAATCGTGACAGGTCCCGTCGGTGAGTATGTCGGCGAAGGCATCGGCTTCATTGTGCAAACGTTGTTTGACATTTCCCCTATCTTGGCCGGTGTGGTCATGGGTGGAACGAGACCGATTGAAATTGTCTTCGGGATGCACCATGCGATCACACCAATCGCCCTGCAGAACTTTGCCGATAAGGGCTACGACATGTTAATGCCGATGATGTTTATGACCAACATGGCGATTGCAGGGGCAACCTTTGCGATGTTCTTTAAAGCCAAAAGTAAAACGGAGAAATCTATTATTTTCTCAGCTGTCATTTCTGCCGTACTTGGTATTACCGAACCGGCTTTATTCGGGGTTCTTATAAAAAATAGAAAGGCCTTTATTGCTTGTTCCATTGGTAGTGCGCTAGCTTCCACCTTCTTTGCGACGATGGGGGTTCGAATCTATGGCTATATTCTCTCCAGTATTGTTAGCTTAGTAGCCTATGTGGGACCATATTTCCCTTATGCGCTAATCGGAATCGCGATTGCGATCGGGGGCTCCTTCGCACTCACCTTTATTTTGGTAAAGAAAGCGAGTCAAAACGCATCACAAGAGGATCAATTCGTTGAGAAAATTGGATAGATTCATTGAGAGTGCTTGACTGCCAAATAGGTGGTCAAGCATTTACTTTGATGAAAGCAAAGAATTTAACTATGATAAATCTTTAGAGAAGGGCTATGTTAATGTTGTCTGTTGATTTTTCGCTCAAGAAGTTCCAATATTATCCATTACCATGGCCAAAAGAAAAGGAAGTGACGGGGATGAAATTAATCGCAATCGATTTGGATGGTACCTTGCTGTCTCGGGATATTCAGATTACGAGAGAGAATATCGAGGCACTTCAAAAGGTACAAAACGCGGGGCACGTCGTCATGATCTGTTCAGGGCGAGCTCCAGAGGATATTCAGCAAATCCTTCATCACTATGAGTTATCTTGCCCACTGGCGGGGAGCAACGGTACCGTGGTTAAAGCAGAAGGTCGCTTATTAGCGGATGTTTCGATGAGTGCAGGGGATATTGAACATATCGCCCAAAAATTAGATGCAGAAAAGACTCCTTATCGAATCTATACCAATCAGGGCATTTATGTGCCAGCAGACTGGTCAGAGCGAGTGGCACTAGCCCTTCAGGGAGAAACAATCAAGGTGGAGGGCCTCACAGAGGAAACCTTTAAACGGATCACCGAACAACCACAGCAGTCCGATATCATTAAGTATTTTGATGGCTACCATGAATTGTTGAGTATACCTGGTTTAACGGTGCAAAAATTCTTTATCCTGACGTTGAATGAACAGGTGAAATCAACGCTAAGCACCTTTCTCAATGGGATTTCAGGCGTTGTGACGACGTCTTCCGGTCCAATGAATCTTGAGGTGATGGATCAAAACGGTAATAAAGGCAATGCCCTAAAAGTCGCTGCTGACTATTATGGTATTCCTTTGGAGGATACAGTAGCGATAGGCGACAACTTTAATGATATCCCGATGCTGCAGATAGCAGGATTCTCCATCGCGATGGGCAATGCCGACCCTTTAGTAAAAGAAATCTGCGATGCCGTAACACTATCCAACGAAGAAAACGGAGTGGCCTACGCCATGGAAGAATTTATCCTGAAACAGTAGTGGGCCACGGGCCATGGGGACGGTTCTCGTGGCTCAAATGAGATGGGCCACGGGGACGGTTCTCGTGGCTCAAATAAGTTAGTCCCGTTCACCAAAACTGGTTTCAATTACGGAAAATATAATTGTTTATCGCTTAAAAAGAGTCCCACCAACGTGTAAACTTACACTTTGGTGGGACTCAAAACGATTTATCAGCAAATTCTCAGCTTTTATCGGCGAATCTTAAAGTCAACAATCTTTAAGAAATAAGCCTTTGCTAAACATTACATACCCGCTTTTACAGTTCCATATCCATCCTCTTCCGGCAAAAAAGCCACCAGAACCGTCCGAGGGCACTGAAAATCCTTCGGATTTTTGGAGGAATTAAAAA
>NZ_CCAS010000050.1 GCF_000612625.1 Neobacillus jeddahensis | reverse complement strand
TTCCAATAATAAAAAATTTAATTGGAAATATCCCCATAAATTGTTTTAAAAAATTCCCCTAATCAGAATATTTGACATTAAGATGTGAGGATTTTTTTATTTTGTGATATTATTATGAGTGGAGTTTGTAACTACTAGTTGGGGGGATACGGAGTGCAAGAAAATCAAAAAGTTTATGATATTACGATCATCGGTGGCGGCCCTACAGGTCTATTTACTGCTTTTTACGGGGGTATGAGGCAAGCATCGGTTAAAATCATTGAAAGTTTGCCACAACTTGGGGGTCAATTGTCCGCACTATATCCAGAAAAATATATTTATGATGTTGCTGGATTTCCAAAAATCCGCGCACAAGAATTGATAAATAATTTAAAAGAGCAGATGGCTAAGTTCGAACCTGCTGTTGCACTTGAGCAATCTGTGGAAAAGTTAGAAAAACAGGAAGATGGTATTTTCAAATTAACAACCAATAAGGAAGTTCACTATTCTAAAACGATTATTATTACTGCAGGGAACGGAGCATTCCAACCACGCCGTTTAGAACTTGAAAGTGCAACACAATATGAAAAGAAAAACCTTTATTATTTTATTGAAGATTTAAATCAGTTTGCTGGTCAAAAAGTGGTTGTATTCGGCGGGGGAGATTCCGCAGTTGACTGGGCCTTAATGCTTGAACCAATTGCTGAAAAAGTGACGATTGTTCATCGTCGTGATAAGTTCCGTGCTCATGAACACAGTGTAGAAAATCTACATAATTCCAAGGTTGATGTAAAAACCCCTTATGTTCCAGCTGAACTAATCGGTGACGAAAGCGGGATTCAACAAGTTGTTCTTGAAACAGTTAACGGAGAAGAAAAAGTGACTATTGATGTCGATGCTGTTATCTGTAATTACGGATTTGTTTCTTCGCTTGGGCCGATTAAAGAATGGGGATTGGAAATTGAAAAGAATTCCATTGTCGTTAACTCGAAAATGGAAACAAACACGCCAGGCATTTATGCCGCTGGTGATATTTGTACCTATGACGGAAAAGTGAAGCTAATTGCCTGCGGTTTTGGTGAAGCTCCAACTGCCGTTAACAATGCCAAATCCTATATTGATCCAAAAGCAAAGGTACAACCGCTTCATAGCTCTTCGATGTTTAATAAATGATAGGAAAAGGCGCCTAATCAAGGCGCCTTCTTTGTCTTTTAACATTCCTCCGGAGTTCCTGCTGCCGTTGCTGTCCGGAACGATGAACCGCAGCCGCATGAAGCGATGGCATTCGGATTTTCAATCGTAAATCCGCCGCCCATCATCGACTCTTTGAAATCTATTTTTGTTCCTTGTAAGATCGCGGAACTTTCCTTGTCAACTACTACTTGAATGCCATATTGCTCGAATTGAAGATCGTTTTCCTGGACCTCATGATCAAATCCCATTCCATAGGATAAACCACTACATCCGCCACCCTTTACACTCACTCGTAAAAAAGCATCTTCTTCGCCATTATGCTTCATCATCTCTTTTATGTGAAGGGATGCGGCTTCCGTTAAAATAACAACTTCATTGCTCATCATAACTCCCCCTTACAGGCTTTTCATATAGTATATACACAAGATACATGGGACTCAACTGATTCGATTCCCTATTTTTATAAAAAAAACTCGCCGATTGGCGAAGACAGAGACGTAGTTGCACTTATGCCTAATAGGAAAATTATATTTTCCTGTCGGCTAAAAAATGAGAGCGGATCAATGCCCTCTTCAATTAAAACATTGGATTTTCATCTAAGTATTGATAAACACGTTCGACAAGTTCATCTGGGCTATTTCCCGTGACAACCTCACCATTGACAAGGGCATAAAGAGAAGCCGCACACTTGCCACAATATCCAAGACAACCGTATTCAATAATATCCAAGTTCGGATCTTTTTGTAGTATTTCAAGTGCCTGCTGAGCACCATTTGCCAGGTTACTAATACAAAATTCAATGATCGGCTTTAGCAATGTATTCACCTCTCCACAACTAATTATCCTACTCTATTTACCCAACCCCGTCAAATAACATGTCCGGTCCGCAACTGTCAAGAATAGTGCGAAAAATGTTGTTATTTAGACACATTTTAGATATACTCTAATGTGGTTAAGTAAACTACAATCATCCTACAATTTTTATTAACAGACAAACTAATCAACCTATGAAAGCCAGATCAACAAAGGGGAAATAACCATGAAAAACCTTGTCATTCTAGGTGGAGGGTATGGAGGGATGAAGATTTTGAACGAACTTCTCCCGAACCATTTACCAGAGGACGTGACGATCACACTCGTGGATCGTGTCCCATACCATTGCTTAAAAACAGAATATTACGCATTAGCCGCTGGAACCATTTCTGATAAGGAAATACGCGTTGCCTTTCCTGAGCATCCTCGTTTGCATATGCAATATGGGGAAGTCACCACTATTGATACACTTGGTCGAAAAGTTATTCTGAAAGACGCTGAACCACTTACCTATGATGATCTTATCATTGGGCTTGGCTGTGAGGACAAGTACCATCAGGTTCCTGGTGCAGACGAATTTACTTACAGCATTCAGAACATTGAAAAGGCACGGCTCACCTATTCGGTCTTAAACAACCTCGGCCCAGGTTCTGTCGTTGGAATTGTTGGCGCAGGTTTAAGTGGCGTTGAATTAGCAAGTGAATTAAGTGAAAGTCGGGAAGACCTTAACATCAAATTATTTGATCGCGGAAGACACATCCTCTCGGCATTCCCAGAACGATTAAGCAAATATGTAGAAAATTGGTTTGTAAGAAATAATGTAGAGATTATTAATAATTCCAATATCACCAAAGTAGAAGAAAAGCGATTATACAATCATGATCTACCCATCGAGTGTGATGTCATCGTTTGGACAGCAGGAATTCAAGCGAACAAAATCGTCCGCGATATGGACGGGGAAAAAGATCGACTTGGCAGGATGGTGATTACCCCACTTCACCATCTGCCCAACGATGAACACATTTTTATTGTCGGGGACTGCGCAAGTCTTCCACATGCTCCGAGTGCCCAATTAGCTGAAGGACAAGCAGAGCAAATTGTTGAAGTATTAATGAGACGGTGGAAAGGGGAGGAACCACCAGCGTCCTTCCCACAAATTAAATTAAAGGGTATTCTTGGCTCACTCGGGAAAAAGCATGGATTCGGGATGATGGCCGACCGTCCGATTACGGGACGTGTTGCCCGCCTCTTAAAATCCGGGATTTTATGGATGTACAAATGGCATAATGGTTAATATCACCTTTAGAAATGTACGAAAAGCAAAAAGAAGAAGCATTCCTCAATACGAGAATGCTTCTTCTTTTTATATCGATTTATATCCATATTTCTCTAGTTCTGAAAAAATAGTTTTTAAACGTGGGTTTCCTTCGCCAACAATCTTTTCGTTTATCACTACAACAGGGTAAAACATATCTTCTTCAATGACTCGTTTGGCAAAGTTCATTTTTTGCTGATCACCAGATGGTTGATAAATATCCACATAGGCCATAGTAAATGGTTGGTCTGGAAACTTACGCATAATCGCTGCCTCCAGCCATTCAAATGTTTCTTTGGATGAAGGTAAATTCACACAGCTCGGACACAATGTCTCAGCTCCATACAGCACAATTTCTATTTCATTTCGATTCATCAAATCATTCCCTGTCCTTTTTTTCTATTTTATAATATTTTCATGATAAAAACTTTAATAATGTCTTTAAATATGTATTTTCCTAATTTCTGAGAATGGATTTTTGACACTGATGACATTATAATATAAGTAGGAAAGGAGTCGATTAACATGGAAGAACAAGAAATGTTTGAGCAAGTACAAGAAGTATTAGATAAATTACGTCCATTTCTTCTTCGCGATGGCGGGGATTGTGAATTAGTAGATGTAGAGGAAGGCATTGTTAAGCTCCGCTTACTAGGTGCCTGCGGTAGCTGCCCAAGCTCTACGATCACGTTAAAAGCAGGCATTGAGCGTGCTCTTTTAGAAGAAGTTCCTGGTGTAGTTGAAGTAGAACAAGTATTTTAAACTGCAAACAAAGCGATTGCCTGGACGGCAATCGCTTTTTAAGTGGTTACGCCTTGATGACGGGTTTCCATTCTTTATTCACCAGCGTCTTTGGTTCTTTGCGATTAAGAACTACTTCGATATTATCGATACATAGCCTCATCATTTCCACTCTTGTTTCCATACTAGAGCTGCCTATATGGGGAAGTGCCACCACATTTGTGAGCTTTAATAATGGATGGTCGGCACTGATGGGCTCTTTGGCAAACACATCAAGACCTGCACCAGCAATCTCCTCGGCCACAAGTGCCTCATATAACGCTTCTTCATCAACGACGGGGCCTCGACCGGCATTAATAAAAATAGCTGACGATTTCATTTTCTTAAATACATCGCGTGTAAACATATGCTTTGTATCAGGTGTCAATGGAGTAAGGCAGACAATAAAATCAGCTTTTTCCACGAGTTCAGCAAACGAAACATACATCGCACCCAATTTTTGCTCGATCTCAGGCTTTCTTGAGCGGTTATGATAGAGGATGTTCATATCGAAGCCCTTTGCCCGCTTCGCTACTGTTTCACCAATCTTCCCCATTCCCACAATACCAATCGTTTTATGATGAATATCCTGACCAGCTAACAGTAAGGGGCTCCAGCTCTCCCATTTTCCCGCCTTCACAAACTCAGCTGCTTCCACTATTCTGCGTGCTGTTGCCATGAGAAGCGCGAATGTTAAATCTGCCGTTGTATCGGTTAACACATCAGGCGTATTACAGACAGCAATTCCCTGCCGATTGGCTACCTTTAGATCAATATTATCAAATCCCACTGCTAAGTTCGCAACGACCTTCAAGTTTTTCCCAGCTGTTAAGATTCCTTCATCGATCGTGTCAGCAAGAACAGTCAACAGTGCATCTGCTTTTTCTGCTTCACCCAGCAAAATCTCTCTCGGTACAGGCACTTCCTCCTGTTCCCACATATTCACCACATAGTGTTTTTGCAGGGGCATTAATACTTCATCTGGAAGCTTTCGAGTAATATAAATATAAGGCTTCATCCAGTGTCACTTCCTATGCTGTTTTCTCCTATTTTACCATATATTCTCTTGTAAACCTTCCCAAATAGAAGTCAATTCGTCAAATTATTGAAAAAGCCACTCCAGCTGTGGTAGATTCAATTGCTTTGTAGGCGCACCTGCTATTTGGAAAAAACCTGCTAAAAATTTCTCATGATCACTAGATTGTCTAATAATTTTACTGAGTCTCTCCTCTAATATCTTCTTTTCCTGTTCGGAACGCGTAATATAATAGCTTTCTATACAATCAAAATAATGTAACGGAAAGACTAACCGGGCATATAATAACCGCCATGAAAAGGAGGATAATGGGGAAATACTTTGATACTCATCAAAAAAATGCCTTAATTCCACATCATAGGTCTGGATATTACGAAAATATCGTTCCCTTGCCCATTCAGCTAGATCTCGACTTCGATGGTCAAAAACCCAATCAAACGGGTTTTTTATCATATGGTGTTGACCCCAAGTTGTATTGGTAAAACGCTCATGACAGACTGTTCCATTATCTGTTTCTAATGGTTCATCATCCAGCTCGGTATCGACTAAATATTGAATGGCATTTTCCGTTAAGCCAAGATAGTATGGAAATGAATCAATAAACATTCGTTCAAATTCATCCTCTGGGGTCTGAAATAGAAGACCATTCCAAACTCCCTCCATCTGCTCCAAACGCTTTTCCCACAATGACTTCCATTGCCCAATTCGACTAGATCGCTCAATCTGAAATGGAACTCTCCTGCCACGTTCATGGAATTTGGCCAGCTTCCGCCCTAATTTAATCTTTTGCTGTGCATCAATTTGTTGCTTGGCTAAGACGCAATATTTATTTTGTTCCCAGTTCGTAATCAGCTGGCCTTCTTTAGAGGGCAAGATGATAGTAACATTTTGATCCCCATAATTTCTTAAATGTTCAGCAATTTTCTCCAGTTCGACGAGATCCTCTTCAGCCTTTCCTGCCGGATTAGAGATTAAATATAACCAGCCATTCCCTCTCAATGCCTCATAAGTATCTAGCTTTATATATTCCTCCACAGTTATCCCATATTGATTTTCAAGCATTTTTTGAAGCATCCCCGCACCCCCTGTCTCTCATTTCCCTTTTTATCATATGTATATGTATGGCTTTCGTAAAACTTGATGTTTTTGCAATTTAGGATAGGATAAACCATTGTGGGAATACTACTATTTTGGTTTTGAATTCTTCTCTGCATAAAATGGGGAAAATGAGTATATATATAGTGAAAACAGCTCACAAATAGCCTTGTACTGACGCTAGAATAGGCTGATATTGCCGTTCAATTATTTTACAAAGAAAAGGTGATCTTGAAATGGCAGACGACAAAAAAGTGGATCTAACCGAAGAAACCGCACGCAGATGGTTAAAAGAAAGAGGCGTTGAAATTCAAGATATGGCTGATTTGGTCTTCTTTTTACAGGAGAAATATCATGAAAACTTACAGATGGAGGATTGCATTGCCAACATAGAACGAGTCCTTTCAAAACGAGAAGTTCAAAATGCGATCATCACAGGGATTCAGCTTGATATGCTTGCAGAAAAAGGATTGTTAGAAGAACCGCTTCAATCCATCATCGGAACAGATGAAAGTCTATATGGTGTCGATGAAATCCTTGCCTTCTCGATTGTTAATGTCTACGGTTCGATTGGGTTTACTAATTATGGATATATCGATAAATTAAAACCTGGGATACTGGCACACTTAAATGATAAATCAACAGGAGAATGTCATACCTTTTTAGATGATATTGTTGGGGCGATTGCAGCAGCAGCTTCAAGTAGATTAGCCCACCGCGCCGCACGAGCTGAAGAGGAAAAGAAATAAATAAGTGGTAATCTAAACAAAAAAAGGATGGGGGTTCCATCCTTTTTTTGTTAGATCAGATAGTATAAATTTTAGCTTTGAGAATTGTCCAGCTCCAGGCACCATCGTCTCGAGGTCACAAGCCAATCCGTCGAGAAGGTTAAAGAACAACCTTCCCGCCGGCTCGTCTTGTGCTTGTCGACGATTACGGGCGCCTTGCGCTTTTCTTATAGTTTCCACTCGTCTAAAGTATTAATAGAATAGGTTGGCATACGATCGTAACTGGCTAACAATTCCTTGGTTGTGACGCCGGTATGTACTAATAGGGTGTCCATCCCTGCATTTATTCCCGCCAAAATATCGGTATCATAATAATCGCCCACCATTAAGGTCTCTTCCTTAGCGGTGCCCAACACATTTAAGGCCTGCTCCATAATAATCGACTCTGGCTTGCCAATAAAGATTGGTTTAGTCTGCGTTGATACAGTAATTACAGAGGTAAGCGACCCATTTCCGGGCAGTAGCCCTCTTTCCGTTGGAATGGCGATATCCGCATTTGTGGAAATGAATGTGGCTCCATTGCGGACCGCCAGGCAAGCAACAGCCAACTTTTCATAGCTTAGCTCACGGTCAATCCCAACGACTACAAACTCAGCATGTTCCCCTGCAAATGATAATCCTTTTTCTGCAATCGCGGTCCGAATTCCTTCTTCCCCCATCACATAAACCGAGGCATCCTTTTTTTGTTCATAAATGTAATTGGCGGTTGCCTGACTTGTCGTAAAAACAAGTCTTTCTTCGGCTGGAATTTCAAAACTACGCAGCTTCTCTGCCACCTGAGCCGGTGTTCTTGATGAATTATTCGTTACAAATAAATAAGGGATTCCTTCAGCCTGCAGTTTTTTGACAAAATCAGAAGCAGCCTCAATCCGCTCGGTTCCTTTATACATCGTTCCGTCTAAATCAATGAGATAGCCTTTATATTTTTTCATTTCTGAATCACTCCTCTACGTATCATACCCATAAAAAAGATTGGTCACCGTCGTTACGTTAATTTTTAAATGCAGACACTGGTCCTAATTCATGGGTCAGATAGCCGCGAACATTTTCAGCAAAATTTACTAATTCAAAAAGATTTTGAGCAAATTGCGCGCTAATGTCACCATGGTCGATTGCTAAATAGTCTTGGACCAGGATCTTTCGATAATGAATAAGTGCCTTCAGGCTTGCACCTGTTTCCTGCGACACAACCTTTTCATCGATTAAAATATCGATAATATCTTCATAACTTCCCGGGTCACGCATAATAAAGCCATCAATCATGGCGTTCCCAACATCTAGAACAGACTCAATCATCAAATGGCATAAGCGCTCCATTGCTACCTTTTCAAGTGGTGTTGACCAATTCTTATGGCTTGAGAAGAGATTGATAAGTCCTTCTAAGTATCGCAGTGTTTCTTCGATTTTCTCTCTGTCAACAAAGTACATGTTATCCACTTCCTTATTTGGTCTTCTCTCTGTCGTCCTACGATACATATTGTATCACAATCTACCCCTTTCGTATTTTCCGACTGAGAATTCATGATAACTCAGCCTAATACTCCCAACTTGCCCAGAAATTTGATACTATATTAGATGATGAATACAGTCGAATATAAAGGAGACTATTTGATGAAGGAACGCTTTTTCTTATACGATGATACAGAGGATACAAAAACAAGATTTGTCAGCTTTGTTGGTGAAAATCAACGCTTTGATCTAGCGATCGTGCAAACTACTCGTCATTATGGAAAGCATTTGGTTCTTGATATGCAAGGAAACCGTTTTGCTATTATTGGACCGGATGACTTAGAAGAAGAAGGCTATTTAGAGTTTGCCTTTCAATTAAATGAAGAAGATGCCGAGGAATTACGATCGTTCCTAACGGAATTGATCTAATCTTTCACTCATGTTTTCACCTGCTAACGCCATACTAGTATGTAAATAGGAGCGTGAAACCATGACGAATAAAGATTCAGCAAAATATACCGAGCTTTCAAACGTTGAAAAACAGCGAAACTTTCTTGCAGCTGAGGAATATCCAGAAGGTCCTTATGGCTCCCCAATCGGAAGGGATGTGCCTGTGCAAAATAAGAATACTCCATGGCAGGAGGGACAACGCTGGTACAGCAACTTTAATTATGAAGTGAAATCGCTTCATCAGGATCTTCCTAGACAAATGGAGGGTGCCCATCCACCCCATGATGACCCGGACACAGATGTCCAGCCACCCTATTCCGAATAATTTTTCCGAAAAAAAGAAGGGTCAGTTAATCTGATCCTTCTCATTTTTTCGCTTTTTTTAATACAAAATAGGCACAGCCGAAATTGCAGTATTCATATAGATACTCGCTCATTGTGCTAATTTTTGTATCAAATGTAGCCTTTTGATTTTGGTCTTCGAAGAACCCTTTTAGACGGAGCTGCCCATAGCCCCAATCGCCAACAATATAATCATACCTCGATAAAATATCACTATACCTAGCTTTGAAGGCTTCCTCATTGTACCCATTTCGATATTCCTGTAATATTTCATAAACGGTATTATTAATTACGATCAACCTATTTCACCTCATTTTACCCAGCAAATACCTATTATTCATTATACCCGATTCCCCATCAATTGCTAAGAAAATTAATCCTCCTTTTGGTCATTCTAATAAAAGGAGGTGTTTACATTGAAAAAATACATCATGATTGCAGGATTATGTACAATAGCAGCATTATCAGGCTGTACAAAGGATTTAGCTGGCAAAGATGTTTATGAGGAAAGCGGCAATACCATAAACGTTAATAATAAAAGGCATGACCTTTACAATGAAGGGTCCAATGGATTGCAAAATGTTAGCAACAATTATGGATTCGTGCGTCATCAAAAAAGTCCGTTAATGAATGATAATACAGCAAATGATCAGTACACTGCTCTTGATCGTGAACAGGTGGCAAATATTATCAGCAAGTATAGTACAAATATTCCCAATGTAAATGACGTTGCTACCCTTGTAACCGATCAGGAAGTGTTAGTTGCTTATGATACCAATTCAAAAGATCGCAACCTAACCGCCGACCAGGTAAAGCAAACTGCACTATCTGTAGTACCTCGATATTACCATGTTTATGTCACCGATAATAAAGTGTTGATGCGTGATGTTGAAAATCTAGCCAACACCGATTCAACCAGTAAAAATGCCCGTAGTTTAGTCAATGGACTTATCACACAAATGAAAAAATCCCCACAGGGTCAACGTATGAGTGCCGGTGAAGATGAAAATGGCCTGACGCCAGATGATCATTCCTATAATGGAGGTAACCAGTAAACAAAAGAGTTCAGTCCACATATGACTGAACTCTTTCCTTATTAAGCTTCTTTTGCTTCTGTTTCACCAAGTAATTGCTTATGCTTCGCTGCGGCATTTACTTGTTCATCAGCATGGTAAGAAGAACGAACAAGTGGTCCTGCCTCACAGTGACTGAATCCTTTACTAACAGCAATTTGCTGTAATTCTTTAAATTCGTCAGGGCTATAGTATTTGATAACCTTGAGATGACTCTTAGACGGCTGTAAATACTGGCCAATTGTCATAATATCAACATTGTTTGCCCTTAAATCATCCATAACCTCAATAATTTCTTCTTTCGTTTCACCGAGGCCAACCATAAGACTAGACTTAGTTGGAATGCTTGGCTGCATTTCTTTTGCACGGCGGAGAAACTCGAGTGAACGATCGTATTTTGCTCTTGCTCTCACTCTTGGAGTTAACCGTTTAACCGTCTCGATATTATGATTTAAGATATCGGGTTTGGCATCCATCAACAGCTGTAAATTTTCTTCCTTCCCGCCCATATCTGAAGGAAGTACCTCAATACTTGTAAATGGGTTTTTGCGGCGAATAGCGCGAACAGTCTCGGCAAAAACAGCTGCACCGCCATCCTTTAAATCATCACGAGCAACGGCTGTCACAACCACGTGCTTTAGGTTCATTAATTGAACAGAGTCTGCCACTCTTTCCGGTTCCTGCCAATCAAGCTCGGTAGGTAACCCTGTTTTTACCGCACAGAAGCGGCAGGCACGGGTACAAGTGTCTCCTAAAATCATAAAAGTTGCCGTCCGTCTTTCTGCCCAGCATTCATGAATGTTTGGGCATCTTGCTTCTTCACAAACAGTATGAAGATTTTTTTCCCGCATCATTTTTTTTAGACCTGTATAGGACTCATTCGTGTTTAATTTTATTTTTAGCCATTCTGGCTTACGTAAATATTCTTCATTCTTGCTCATTTTTACACCCCTTAAAATCCATTATGTATGATCAATGAGTTCTTTAGTCACTTTATCATAATGCTAAAGGAACGACAAGCAATTGAATCACAGCTATATATTTTTCAGAAGGGTAAAAAAGTGGGTAAAACCTTACTATTTAAAGGGTTTAGCCACTATCCATTTATTTCTCAAAGAGAATGGCTCAGTGATTTCCAATTTTTGACCATAATGAAATAGTCTATAAATCATAAACTAACCATGTACATTAATTGGAAGGAGGATTCCTGGTGCGGGCTGTTATCATTATTGGAACTATCCTTATATTTTTCACCTCAACTTTGTCTGTCAGGGATGCTCATGCACAAGAACTAGATCCCTATCAGGAAAGAATGAAACTTTACAAAAAGGTTGAAACCGTTACTCAAATCCCCTGGTATTATTTAGCAGCTATTGATCAATACGAAAGAAATATCCGCCTAGTTCGGAGGGACTTACCCAAACCGAATAGTTTAACTGGCATATATTTTCGTCCAGAGGATTGGGCTGGATTAACAAACCCTAATCCTTTAGATGAAAGCCCCTCTATTATCCAGTTTTTTAATGGGCTTGGAGTCGATGGAAATGGAGATGGCAAAGCCAGTCAAAAGGATGATGAGGATATTTTATATGCGTTTGCCAAATACCTTCTCTCCTATGGCGTTGATCACGATAATATAAAAATTGGGTTATGGAATTACTATCATCGCGATAGAACCGTGGGAATCATCGCAGGCTATGCAAAAATTTATCGTCACTTCGGGAGGCTTAATTTGGATAAACAGGTCTTTCCCGTTCCTTTATACAGCAATCACAGCTATCGAAGTACGTGGGGAGATGCCCGCGGCTGGGGCGGAAGAAGAATCCACGAAGGCACGGATATTTTTGCCGATTATGGGGTTCCTGTCCGTGCTACAAACTATGGCATCATTGAAATGAAAGGCTGGAACAAGTTTGGCGGCTGGAGAATCGGGATCCGCGATATTAATAATAACTACCATTATTTTGCCCATATGAGCGGTTTTTCAAAGGATTTAAAGGTCGGACAAATTGTCGAGCCAGGAAAGGTGATCGGCGGTGTCGGAAGCTCAGGCTATGGCCCACCAGGGACCTCAGGTAAATTTCCACCACATTTACATTACGGAATGTATAAAGACAATGGCATCACGGAATGGTCTTTTGATCCGTATCCCCATTTAGCAAAATGGAAACGCATCGAACGATTCAATCTGAAGAAGAAGAAATAGGGCTTTCCAAAAATGGAAAGTCCTTTTACTTGCCTGACTTCTTCGTTTCAGTCTTCTGTTCTGGAATCTGAATGGAAGGTGTAATGCCGCTGCCACTATTATAAAACTGAGGAACCTCTCCTTCAACCAATGTCCCGCCAACAGGAATACTTTGTTGCAGCTTCGTAATTTCCGTGGCAAAAGGAGTAATAATCTGCACCGATACTTCGATTTCAACTGAAACCCCTATCCAGACACTATTGATTCCCATTTGTTTTGGTTCAATATGCACATCCGGTTCCACTTCACCAATTGCATGAAATTTCACTGGTATTTTAGGTCCAATATTCCCCAACAATGATATATTCGTTGCCTGCCCTAATGGAACATACCAAACAATTCCATCTTCTTTTTCCATGTTTTCTGTCTCAATTTCCACATCTGATTCTAATAAGGCGATATCACCCTTCCGTGCTATTTTTAAATTTTTTTGAATTTGAGCAGTCGTATCTGCCAAGACCCGATTGATTAAATCTGTATTCAATTCGGCATTTTGCTTTTTTCCATCACTACTCGGGGTAACTTTGATAACCTGGTTATTTTCGCCTACATTAGTCGTTCGTTTTGTAATCGCCCTAGCAATAACAAGTGAAGCAATATTACGTGTTTCAGTTTCAGCGTATCTCATTAAGGCGGGCTCTAATCCCTTGTTGACCAACAACAACCCTGTAGCGGAGGAGAAAAGAAAAAAAACAACTGTCAGGAGCAAAACATATTTAAAGGGCAGCGGACCCCGCTTGAAAAAACGTCGACGTTGAAATTTAGCCAATGGCATCACCCCTTCAAGCTATATTTATGCTTGTAAAAGGAGAACTAGCCCAATAAAAAAAGCTTGCTGTGTAAGCAAGCTTTTAAATCATTTTTAACAGGGCTTCCTTCCCAATCATTCCGGGGTGGATTCCCAATACCTCTGCTTCCATTGTAACTGATTCTAACGGCGCATGTAGAAGCTGCTCAATCGTCCTTACTCCTACTGCCCTTCCGGCAATGATTTTGCGGTCTTTTAATTTTTCATTTAATAAGCCTACATCTAAGGCACCGCACATAATATAACCTTTATCATTTGACACCGCGAGCAAGGTCGTTTTCGGAAGCAAAACGGTGACAGCCAAAAAGGTATGACCGTTAATTTCAATTGGTGAAAGCTCCATCATCGGCTTCACACTCCTTTCCTCCCTATCACAGTATGAAAGGAATGGAAGATGCGTGACAGGCTAGGATTCCTTCTGTAACTTCCATTTTAATAGGTCCCGCAAAAATTCTGGCAGGTAATATTGTTTCTTTTTATTCGGAAGAATGTCTTTGAAAAAATGGCCAAAGGTAAACATGTCCGGTAGGGCTAAAGTATAGCTTCGTTCTTCCTTCAGCTCGCAGTCATGAATAAGAATGCGGTTATTCTCATACTGGATTCCCGCATAGACAAACACGCCCAGGACCGTGCCTCTAAATCCTAGCCCCTTTATTATTCGGTGCGGTAAACTCGCATCTTGTGTTTGAAATAAAATCTCTCGTAGTTCCCTTCCCCTCAATTCAACCACACAGGGATTAATGGGATGTGGGCAAATGGACAACAAGTCATATTCGGTCACATCACCAGATAAAGGCCCTAATAAAAGACCTGCGTTGATCATCGCACAATCGGCGCTGCACCACTCCCGTAAAGTTTCACTAAGCAATCGTGAAAACTCTGTTTCCTGAAAGGGATCGTTCACTAAAGGATTGGGCAAGGTGGTGATCTTGTGGTTTAACAGTTCTTTTCCTTTGTTAAAAAAGAGATCAATCTGCTCCTGTTCGTGTGGAACAGCCGGAATCGCCTTACTATCATAAACAATGGCTTCTTTATGGGTGACAACTTTCTTCTCATCCATTTTAATGGCCATGTGGCCGACAAAATATCCATATTTCCCCGCTGCCCCAAGCATCGTATTCCCGATTTGTTTCCCATGTTCTAATACGTGATGAGTATGGGCACCTAAGATAACATCAATTTCAGGAAATTCAACGGCAATCCTTTCATCTTCATGAAGACCAAGATGGGAGAGCAAGACAATAAAATCGGCTTCCTTCCTTAATGGTTCTAACCACTTTTCAAGCTCGGATATCGGTTCTGTGATCTTCCAGCCAAGCAAATCGTAAAGATGTGTAAAGTGTGCTGTTAAACCGATGACCCCTATACGTGTCCCTTTTTTGGTATGATATATCTTATATGGCCTTACCCAATTAGGATGGAGACCATTCTTTCGATAAAGGTTAGCAAGGATCACATCAAAATTAGCATCGTCGTAAAGATGCTCTAAATCATCATGCGGAAGGTTAACCCCTTCATTATTACCGATCGTTACAGCCGTATAGTGACACTCATTTAGTAGATTGATGTTCCCTTTGCCCTTTGTCCCCTCACTGAATGGATGCCAACGATCAAGGAAATCTCCAATATCAAAGAGAAACGTTTCATCTCCACTTTCCTGATGATGTTGCTTACGTTTCAGTAGAAATTGCTGAATACGTGGCCAATTTTCAAAATGACTATGGAGATCGTTCGTATGATAAATATGTATTGTTTCCATGCTATCTACCCTGCAATTCCTTGATAAATTAAACGAACCCCAACAATAATGAGGATAGCTCTTAAAATGAACACAATCGTCTTGCTCTTAAACTTTGTATTCAAAAATACGCCCACCTTTGCACCAATCCAGGCTCCCGGTATTAATGCCAACGCATATAACCAGTTCACGTTTCCTAAACTAATATGCGTGATCGAGCTTAAGATTGAAGTGGGTAAAATCATAAACATCGATGTCGCTGTTGCTACATGCGGTGGGAAAAAGAACAATAAGATCATGGTTGGCACCATGAGTGAGCCACCGCCGATTCCGAAAACTCCTGATAGGAGCCCAACAATAAAGGCAATCAGGACACCGATAATGGGATTATATCCGTACTCAAAAGTCGTTCCACTATTATCGGTAAAGGTAAGGACGACCCCCTTATCTTTCCGATAGGGAAGTGGCTTTAATTTTTCCTTAACGACCAGCACGAGCGAGATAAATAGGATAAACAGACCAAAATAAATATTAAAAGAGTGCAAATCCATTTTTTCCGTAACCCACGCACCGAGGATACTTCCTGGTCCGCTTCCAATCAAGAAAATAAAACCACTTTTATAATCAATCGTCTTATGTTTCATATAGGCGAGCGTCGATGAGAGACCTGTAAAGATCATCGTGAACAGGGAGGTTCCGACTACTACCTGCGGTGATAGATGACTGAATGTCGGCAATGTTGCTAAATAAAGTAAGGCCGGGACAACAATGATCCCTCCCCCCATACCAATCAGCGATCCTAATGAACTAGCCGCAATCCCTACGATAACTAAAATAATCCATTCCATTTGTTAGCACCTTCTCGTGTCTGTTTCATGATCAAAATAAACCTAGTTGTCTCGGGGCGAGACCTTGATACTCTAATTGTAAAAGATCGATCATTTCTTTGGCATTATCGGCCGCATCCCCGCCGGAGTTGTTGTTAAACAGGAGATAAACATGTTTACATTCCTGCGTTAATTTTTCCACATGAACGGCCCATTCTTGTAGTTCTTGTTGATTATACCGATAGAGATAACGAACCTCACGCCAGTTTTCGGCATTCCGCTTTTGCCAGCCATATACATTACGGCCATGAAATCGAATAAGGACCTTATCATCTGTGGTCGTTTCGAGTACGGCTGGAATTGAGCCCTCCCCGGATTGGGGCTCATCACAAATACATTGAATCCATTTTTCTGCTTTCAAAAAATCGATGGTTTTTTGAAAATAGGGGGATGCAAACCATGATTGGTGCCTAAACTCCAGCGCACAAGGCAGGCTGCCCATCTCTTGTTTACACCACCTTAAATACGCGACATTTTCCCGCTTGCAGGTGAACCATGGGGGAAATTGAAAGAGCACCATCGCTAATTTGTCTTTTTCTATATATGGTTCTAAGGATTCTTTAAAGGCATGAAACATCGCTTGTTTTGTCTCAAAAGGGTTTTCCCCTCGCAGATGTCCTGTCATTCCCTGATAAGCTTTCACGATAAACTGGAACCCTTCTGGCGTTTCATTGACCCACTTTTCAGCATTCCCTTTTGGTTGAATCGCGTAAAACGCTGCATCCACCTCCACAATGGGAAAATGACCAGCATATTCCATTAATTTATCCCTTGAGGAGAATTGACCAGAATATAGACGGTCATGGTCACGCCAGCCGGTAACACCGATATAAATCAAGAAGATCACCCCCATCATTAATAATAGCATAACCATTTTTAGACAGTGCTAGATTTTCTAATTTCCCGTTCCTTCCTTAAACGATTGTCATCAGAAAGATGCACCTACTATGTGATCAAATTCCAAGCAAAAAACCCCACATGCCAATGTGCAGCATGTGGGGGATATCTTCAAGCTATTAACCGATAGAGCCTTCCATCTCGAACTTAATGAGACGGTTCATTTCAACGGCATATTCCATTGGTAATTCTTTTGTAAACGGCTCGATGAAGCCCATAACGATCATTTCTGTTGCTTCTTGCTGTGAAATACCGCGGCTCATCAAGTAGAATAACTGTTCTTCAGAAACTTTTGACACTTTTGCTTCGTGCTCAAGTGAGATGTTATCGTTCAAGATTTCATTATATGGAATCGTATCTGATGTAGATTGATTATCCATAATCAACGTGTCACATTCAATGTTAGAACGTGCTCCTTCAGCTTTACGACCAAAATGAACCACACCACGATAGGTTACCTTCCCGCCATGTTTAGAGATGGATTTAGAGACAATCGTTGAAGATGTATTTGGAGCTAAATGAATCATTTTTGCTCCGGCATCCTGGTGCTGACCTTTACCCGCAATTGCAATAGATAAGGTCATTCCACGAGCGCCTTCACCTTTTAAAATAACGGCAGGATATTTCATCGTTAATTTGGAACCAATATTTCCATCGATCCATTCCATAGTGGCATTGGCTTCACACACTGCCCGTTTAGTTACTAAATTGAATACATTGTTTGCCCAGTTTTGGATGGTCGTATAACGGCAGTAAGCATCCTTTTTAATAACGATTTCTACAACAGCACTGTGTAGAGAGTTCGTTGTGTACACAGGTGCTGTACAACCTTCTACATAATGCACATGTGCGCCTTCATCAACAATGATTAGCGTACGCTCAAACTGTCCCATATTTTCAGAGTTAATCCGGAAATAGGCTTGTAGTGGAGTATCCACTTTAATACCAGGTGGTACATAAATGAACGAGCCGCCCGACCACACAGCTGAATTCAACGCCGCAAATTTGTTGTCGGTTGGTGGAATGGTTTTACCAAAATGCTCACGGAAAATGTCTTCATTTTCTCTTAAAGCAGAGTCCGTATCCTTAAAGACGATTCCTAACGCTTCAAGGTCTTCCTTCATGTTATGATAAACAACCTCTGATTCATACTGTGCAGAAACACCAGCAAGATACTTTTGTTCTGCTTCAGGAATACCAAGCTTATCAAATGTTGCCTTAATTTCCTCAGGTACTTCGTCCCATGATTTCTCGGACTTCTCAGACGGTTTCACATAGTAAGTAATTTCATCAAAGTTTAATGAATTTAAGTCTCCGCCCCATTGTGGCATTGGCATATTGTAAAAATATTCAAGTGATTTCAAACGGAAGTCTAGCATCCATTGTGGTTCATTCTTCAGCTTTGAAATTTCTTCAACAATTTCCTTTGTTAAGCCACGTTTTGATCGGAATATGGAAACGTCTTTATCGGCAAAACCATATTTATAATCACCGATTTCAGGCATCTTTTTTGCCATTGTCGTATTCCTCCTTATTAGAAAAGCGGAAGCCCCTTGTCGCCTTTGATACTTAGTAGAAGCTAAGCGACTGCCAGCGACAAGGAACGAGAAGGACACTGCCCTCTTCTCCCATCCCGTTTTTCAAATTTATTCTTGTGTTTCTTCCTTTAATCCTTTTTCCATTGCCTTCCACGCTAATGTGGCGCATTTAATTCTTGCTGGAAATTTTGACACACCTTGAAGTGCCTCAATGTCACCTAAATCAATGTAATCATCCGGTTCTTTTCCTAACATCATATCAGAAAATACATGAGACAATTCAATTGCTTCATCGACCTTTTTCCCTTTAATCGCTTGTGTCATCATGGACGCAGATGACATCGAAATCGAACAGCCTTCTCCCTCGAACTTCGCATCAGTAACTAATCCATTTTCGACTTTGAAGGTTAATTGAATACGGTCACCACAGGTTGGGTTATTCATATTTATGGTATGACTACCATCCTCTAAAACACCGCGATTACGAGGTTTTTTATAGTGGTCCATAATGACCCGACGGTATAATGCATCTAAATTATTAGAAGACATCGCTGAAATACTCCTTTGTTTTGACAAGCCCTTCAACGAGTTTATCAATATCCTCTTCACTATTGTATAAATAAAAGCTTGCACGTGCGGTAGCTGATGCTTTTAGCCATCTCATTAATGGCTGTGCACAATGGTGTCCGGCACGAACAGCTATTCCCTCTGCATCCAAGACAGTTGCTACATCGTGAGGGTGAACGTCAGTAATATTAAACGTAACCATACCGGTCCGTTTAGCCGGATCAAGCGGACCATAAATGGTCATACCTTCCATCGCAGACATTTTTTCTAACGCATAGGCAGCTAGCTTGTGATCATGCTCAGCTATTTGATCTAAACCAATTTCATTTAAAAAGTCGATAGCGGCTCCTAGTCCAATTGCACCTGCTATGATCGGAGTACCACCTTCAAATTTCCACGGCAGCTCTTTCCATGTTGATTCGTACAGTTGAACAAAATCAATCATTTCACCACCAAATTCAATGGGCTCCATACTTTCAAGCAGATGTTTTTTTCCATAAAGAACGCCAATACCGGTTGGGCCACACATCTTATGTCCGGAAAAAGCTAGGAAATCACAATCTAGGTCTTGGACATCAATTTTCATATGTGGTGCACTTTGAGCACCATCTACGACCATGATGGCTCCATTTTCGTGCGCAATTTGCGCGATTTCTTTGACCGGATTAATAACGCCAAGCACGTTTGATACATGCATAACAGAAACAATTTTCGTATTAGCCGTAACTGTCGCTCTGACGTCATCGAGTGAAATAGTCCCATCCTCTTGAAGCGGGATGTACTTCAATTGAGCACCTGTCCGTCTCGCCACTTGCTGCCACGGAATAATATTACTATGATGCTCCATATAGGTAATGACTATTTCATCGCCCTCATGCAAGTTGGCTGCGGCATAGCTTGAAGCCACTGTATTAAGCGAAGTTGTCGTCCCTCTCGTAAAAATAACTTCTTGAGTGGACTTTGCATTAATAAATTTACGAACCTTTTCCCGTGCCCCTTCGTAAGCATCAGTAGCTCTTGTACCTAGTGTATGCACGCCACGATGGACATTGGAATTGATTTCACGATAATATTTTTCAACTGCCTCAATGACTTGAAGCGGTTTTTGTGATGTGGCTGAACTATCCAAATAAACTAATGGTTTATCATTCACTTCTTGATCAAGGATCGGAAATTGGCTGCGAATAGCTCTGATATCCATTAACGTACTTTCCTTTCAATCACTTCAACGAGCTGCTTCTTTACTCCTTCAATCGGAAGTTGACGAACTACTGGTGCAAGGAATCCGTGAATAACCAAGCGCTCTGCTTCAGTCTTTGGAATCCCTCTGCTCATCAAATAGTACAATTGAACAGGATCGACGCGTCCAACAGACGCAGCGTGACCAGCAACAACATCATCTTCATCAATCAGAAGAATCGGGTTAGCATCACCGCGTGCTTTTTCACTTAACATCAGAACGCGAGAGGTTTGCTCTGCATCTGACTTCGAAGCACCGTGCTCGATTTTTCCAATCCCATTAAAAATAGAAGTTGCGCTATCTTTCACAACACCATGATTCAAAATATTTCCAACAGTATTTTTGCCGAAATGAACAACCTTAGTGGTAAAGTTTTGTGTTTGATCACCACGACCGACGACAACGGTTTTTGTATCTCCATTGGAACCGTCACCAAGAAGGTTGGTTGTATTTTCAGAAATGGTATTTCCTTCATTCATTAATCCAAGTGCCCATTCAATTTTAGCATCTCTTCCAGCTATACCACGACGATTCACATAAGTAGTGATTCCTTTTGCCAAATGATCAACTGCTCCATATTGAACCTTGGCATTGGCACCTGCAATAACCTCTGTCAAGATATTAACCAATGTATTAGATGTTTCCACAGTAGAAATGTAGTTTTCAACGTATGTGACGGCACTGTTATCTTCAGCCACAACTACCACGTGGTTAAACAGATTGGCCTCTGCATCATCGTGAACAAATACTGCTTGAATCGGTTCAGAAATTTCAACGTTTTTTGGAACGTATAAGAATACTCCGCCATTAATAAGTGCAGCATGTAAAGCTGTCAAACGATGTTCATCCACATTGATCGCTTGTGTCATGTAATACTTTTTCAATAGCTCGCCATGTTCACGTGCAGCTGTAAAAATATCAGTAAAGATAACACCTTTGCTTTTTAATTCATCCGATAAAGATAACAAAGCAGGTGTTTGATTTCGTTGAATATATAAATTTTTATCCGAAGCATCCATGTCAACGATTGCTTTTACTTCTTCTGGCAAATCCGCAAGAGAAGGATACGCATTACTTTTGACAGTATGTTGATTAAAATGCGTGAAGTTCCATTTATCTATTTTGGTTTTATCAGGTCTTGGCATTGGCAGTTGGTCGAAAACATTTAACGCTTTTAAACGAAACTCTTCGAACCAAGTCGGCTCACTCATTTCTTTTGAAAAAGAGCTTACAAAACCATGATCAAACGGTAATTTTGTTTCTGTTGTCATTGTAATCCTCCTAACACTCTGTTACGCTTCTTGCCCAACTGTTTCATCTTCAATTCCAAGCTCTTGCTTGATCCAGTCATATCCTTCTGCTTCTAAGCGTTGTGCCAGCTCTGGTCCGCCGGATTTTACAATACGACCTTGCATCATTACGTGCACATGGTCAGGAGTGATATAGTTTAAAAGACGTTGGTAGTGAGTGATCACTAAGCATCCAAACTCTTCACCGCGCATTTTATTAATTCCCTTGGAAACAACTTTAAGGGCATCAATATCTAGTCCGGAGTCAATTTCATCCAAAATAGCAATTTTTGGTTCCAACATCATTAATTGTAAGATTTCATTCCGTTTTTTCTCACCGCCGGAGAAACCTTCATTCAGATAACGTTGGGCCATATCTAGATCCATTTCAAGGAATTCCATTTGTTTATCCATTTTACGGATAAATTTCATAAGGGAAATTTCATTTCCTTCGCCAAGGCGGCTATTGATCGCTGAACGCATAAAATCAGCATTTGTTACGCCGTTAATTTCACTTGGATATTGCATCGCTAAGAATAGACCTGCACGTGCGCGCTCATCTACTTCCATTTCTAAAACATTTTCTCCATCTAACATAATACTGCCACTTGTTACTTCATATTTCGGGTGTCCCATAATAGCAGAAGATAATGTTGATTTACCTGTGCCATTTGGTCCCATGATCGCGTGAATTTCTCCACCCTTTATTTCAAGGTTCACACCTTTTAAAATCTCTTTTCCTTCAATTTCTACATGTAAATCTTTGATCGTTAAAGTTGATCCAGCCATATTTATACCTCCGAAAAGAAAGTGTTGTATCTTATAGAGCAAGTTAAATGAAAACTCTATTCTCATTTTATTCTCATTCTAATCTTATAACAAATGAAATGTATTAGCAACTCCAAAACAGTAAAAACAAACCTATCATTTTCATTAAGAGGATTCTAAATGAGAATCAAAGTGATATTTGAAGAATGTTCCGAAAATAACCACTTTATGTACCATGCACTCGATTAAAATCATACCTCATTTTTTTGTCATTTCCAACTGGATTTCATCATAA
This sequence comes from Neobacillus jeddahensis, assembly GCF_000612625.1. Lineage (GTDB taxonomy): Bacteria > Bacillota > Bacilli > Bacillales > Cytobacillaceae > Neobacillus > Neobacillus jeddahensis. Next base: position 7,453 of record NZ_CCAS010000050.1, on the reverse strand, counting down.
AATCCTTACTATTTTAAACCATTGACGAACTTTCATGTATGGTTGTACTGCCCAGCCCAAAAAAAGAAAAGCCAGTGCATGCATCACTGACTTTCTTCCTATTTATATTACTCAGAAACTGGAACAACTGCGCCTTCGTATTTTTCAAGAATGAAATCTTGGATTTCTTTTGAATGAAGGACCTCTACGAGTGTTTTGATTGCTTCTTTATCTTCATCACCTTTACGAACGGCAATGACGTTTACATACGGTGATTCTTTATCTTCAATCGCAATAGAATCCTTAACAGGGTTTAGACCGCCATCAATGGCATAGTTGGAGTTGATTAACACAGCGTCTCCTTCGCCATTGTTAAAGATTTGTGGTAATAGTTTTGCTTCGTAGTTTGCATCGAACTTTAATTTCTTCGGATTTTCTACTACATCTTTAATCTCAGCTTTTGTTTTATCAATACCGTCTTTTAATTTGATAAGTCCTTCTTTTTCAAGTAATGAAAGGAGACGACCATGGTCAGCAACAGAGTTACTCATGATTAAGTGCGCACCTTCTGGAAGGTCACTTAGTTTTTTATACTTTTTAGAATAGATTCCAATTGGTTCGATATGGATACCGCCTGCATTGACAAAATCATAGCCAAATTCTTTATTTTGAGATTCTAAGTATGGAATGTGTTGGAAGTAGTTTGCATCCAATTCTTTTGATTCTAATGCTTTGTTTGGTAGTACATAGTCCGTAAATGTCTTAATTTGAAGATCAATACCTTTTTCTTTTAAAATTGGTTTTGCTTTTTCTAAAATTTCAGCATGCGGTACAGTAGATGCCCCAACCACTAATGTTTTTCCGTCTTTTTCACTGCTACCTTCTGATTTTTCCTCTGATTTACCACAAGCACCAAGTGCAAGTACAATTGTTAATGCTAAAAGCAATGTTAACCATTTTTTCATGTTGACCTCTCCTTTTATCTTTTATCTAATTTTGAGGTGATAATATCACCAATAATCTGAATGACAAACACAATAATTAAGATAATAACTGTAGCAACAAACGTAACATCATTTTGGCCCCGCTGGAAGCCGTAATTGTAGGCGAGATTTCCTAATCCCCCGGCACCAATCGCCCCAGCCATTGCCGTGTAACCGACAAGAGCAATCGCGGTAACGGTAATCCCAGAGATAAGCGCTGGCATCGATTCCGGTAGTAAAACCTTCCAGATAATTGTTCCTGTTGTCGCCCCCATTGATTTTGCTGCTTCGATAACCCCTTTATTGATTTCTCTGAGGCCAATTTCCACCATCCTCGCATAAAACGGGGCGGCGCCAATGATCAATGATGGTAGGGCAGCATCTTCACCAATCATCGATCCTACTAAGAACGTCGTAAATGGGATTAATAAGACAATTAAAATAATAAATGGGATCGAGCGGAAAATATTTACAATAGCGCTAATTACGAGATTTATTGCTTTATTCTCCCACATATTTCCTTTTGCAGTAAGGAAGAGGAGTAATCCAAGTATGGTACCGATAATAAAGGTAGCCAACACGGAGATTCCCGTCATATACAGGGTATTTTTCGTTTCTTGCCACATGATGAGCCAATCTACATTTGGAATATACTCCTTAATCATTTGCAACCACCTCCACTCCTACCTGCTGTGAACGAATAAAGTCTACTGCCTTCTTCACTTCTCCCTCGTCCCCATCGATATGAATGAACAGCGTTCCAAACGATCCGTTTTGCGTTTGTGATATTTTACCTTGGAGAATATTAACTGTCACCTGATGCTGACGAATGACATTCGAAATAACTGGCTGCTCTGCCGATTCCCCAATAAACGTTAATTGGACAATCTGACCAGAATGATAATGTTCTAGCAGATGATCAGCTGTTTCCTTCGTTTCTTCTGGTTCGGAAACCTGTTGTACAAACCGTTTCGTGATTGACTGCTGCGGGTTTTTAAAGACATCGAGTACAGGTCCGAGCTCAACCACTCTTCCACTTTCCATCACGGCAACCTGGTGACAGATTTTCCGAATCACATGCATTTCATGTGTAATCAAGACAATCGTTAAACCAAGGCGCTTATTAATATCGACCAACAATTCCAAAATAGAATCGGTCGTTTGTGGATCTAGTGCTGATGTTGCTTCATCACAAAGCAGTACTTTCGGGTTATTGGCAAGTGCCCGAGCAATCCCCACCCGCTGCTTCTGACCACCACTTAATTGGGATGGATAAGCATTTTCGCGACCTTCAAGTCCAACTAGCTTAATAAGCTCTGCCACCCGTTTCTTTCTTTGCGGTCCTTTGACCCCAGCAATTTCTAGTGGGAAGGCGATATTTTCACTGACCGTCCGTGACCACAATAAATTGAAATGTTGGAAGATCATACTGATCTCCTGACGTGCTTTTCGAAGTTCCGCTCCCTTGATCTTAGAGATCACTCTGCCTGCCACCGTGACGCTTCCCTCTGTCGGCAGCTCCAGTCCATTTAACATGCGGATCAAGGTACTTTTCCCTGCACCGCTATACCCAATGACACCGAAAATTTCTCCTTCTTTTATCTCAAGGTTGACATCATCTACCGCCTTTAGTTCCCCTTGCTTGGAAGGAAAAATCTTGCGGGCATTTTTTATTGAAATCATTGAATCACCCACTTCTTATCCTGGTTTCCTATTGTACTTAAATATAGGGTTTGACTGTTTTAACGAAAAGATTCTAGTATTTAGAAAAATAAAAAGCCTCTCTGCGCAGGCAGAAAGGCATCACGAAAATAATCCTTTCTCCCATCTCCCAAAGCATCCGCTTTGTGTGAATTGGCACCATTTCAATAGTAAACTATTGACGGTTGCCGGGCTTCATCGGGCACATCCCTCCACCTCTCTTGATAAGAGTTAACAGCAATCTATATTCAATTAACACGTTAAATTGATTAAGTAATTATATTACAAAAGTTATCGTATCACGGATAAAATAGTGTGTCAACGAAAATATCTTCATTTTCAAAAAATTAATAGAAGTATTTTTAGGCATTCGCTTTTAAGGATGCTAAACCTGTAGCCGCTTCGATCGCCGCTTCCAGATCGTCGATTAAATCATCTACATGCTCGATTCCGATAGACAGGCGGATTAAGTCCTCAGATACTCCAGCTGCTTTCAGTCCCTCTGCATCCAATTGCTGATGAGTCGTACTTGCAGGATGGATGATTAAGCTTTTTGCATCGCCCACATTAGCAACATGTGCCCACAGAGTCAGAGAATTGATCAGTTTTGCCCCAGCCTCTTTGCCTCCCTTAATTCCAAAAACCACCATTGAACCAGCACCTTTTGGTAAATACTTACCCGCTAATTCATGGTCTGGATGTGAGGGATGCCCTGGATAGGAGACCCATTCTACGGCAGGATGATTAACTAAATACTCAACCACTTGTTTCGTGTTGGCAACATGCTCCTTCATTCGGACATGTAAGGTTTCTAGGCCGAGTGTAAATAGGAAGGCATTCTGTGGACTTAAGGCCGGGCCAAGATCCCGTAATAATTGGACACGTGCTTTGATGATATAAGCAACAGCTCCTAATGCCTCCGCATAAACAAGATCATGATAGCTTGCATCAGGCGTAGTGAAGCCTGGGAATTTTGGCGAATTCCAATCAAACTTCCCTCCATCGACGATGATTCCGCCTGTTGTTGTGCCATTCCCTAATAACCACTTTGTGGCCGAATGAACAACAATATCTGCACCATATTCAATTGGACGGCAGAGATAGGGTGTGGCAAAAGTATTATCAATAATTAACGGGACACCTGCTTCATGAGCAATATCCGCAACTTTTTCAATATCCAGAACACGTAAACTAGGGTTTCCGATGGTTTCAGCAAAAACGGCTTTAGTCTTCTCTGTTATGGCCGAACGGAAGTTTTCCGGATTGTCTGCATCAACAAATTTCACCTTAATCCCATATTTAGGTAAGGTTACCGCTAGAAGATTATAGGTTCCACCATAGAGGTTCGCGGCTGAAACAATCTCGTCACCTGCTTCGGCGATATTTAGAATCGCAAGTGTAATGGCAGCCATGCCGCTTGCAACGGCCAGTGCTCCAACACCGCCTTCTAAAAGCGCCACTCGATCCTCAAAAACGGTTGTCGTTGGATTGTGAATTCTCGTATATATGTAACCAGGTTCTGCTAAGCTAAAAAGGTTTGCTGCATGTTCGGTATTTTTAAATTGATAGGCATTGTTTTGATAGATCGGAACTGCCCGCGCACCTGTCACCGGATCTGGTGATAATCCTCCATGAACACTTAATGTTTCAAAACGATATTTCTTTTGATTTTCCGCCATTCCACTCGCTCCTCCTTTTCACAATCATAGACATGAACAAATCCCCACTTCAAAGGAAGAGGGGATCCGCTCTTCTCATCTATCAGAGCTATTGCTCTGCTGGAATTAGCACCGTGTGATCTTTACCGGTTGCCGGGTTTCAAAGGGCCAGTCCCTCCACCACTCTTGATAAGATTACTTATGATTGAATTGTCTTTATTGATAGAATATTTAAATATTACTTTACAAGATGTTTAATTCCGAGTCAATACCTTTGATTAAATAATTTTTGCACAGTCTTCCTCTACCTTTGTTAAAAAGAAGATCGATTCCAGTAATAGCGTGGTTCGTAATGGTAAGGAAATCGTTAGTTTCCCTTGTCGAACGAGATCTCGCAGCCTATCCGTTCCTTCTAGTAACTGTTTCATTGCCACTGCATTTCCGCTAACCTCACCCTTTACTTGTTGATCATCTGCATTTGCCAAAAGGAAGATTCCGCCGCTCTTTATGACTAATTGAAAGGATTCCTGTTCACAACGTAATGCTACTCTTATATCTACTTGTTTGATTAATTCCTGAACATGGCCTTGCCGATTGAAATTTTCTAAAAAGGTTTGAGCTGTTTCCATCATCTCCACCACTCCGGTCTGCGCTTTTATATATCTTTATTCCGCAGTGTGGTATGGGAATCCTTCGAGAATCTATCGACAATTCTCTTGCTCATTTATGACGATTTCCCGAGAAATATGTCGCTTTGAAAAATGTTGAAAATAAGTCAAATTTTCATTTTCTGTGATGGTATATTTTTCTATAAAATAAATATTGAAAGAGGAAAGGATGTGTAAGATGAGTTTTTTCAAAGATCGCAAAGAACCCTCAGAAGCTGCCATCCTGAGGATTTTAGACAAGCGAATGCAGTTAGCAGAAAAAGACAAACAATACTACCATAACCTTGTAAAAGGGTTTGAGGGAGAAGTGATGTTTGACTCATTGACGGAGAAACTTCAATGTGAAAGTTTGTTTTTAAATGATTTGCTATTAGATCAAAACAACAGTACATTTCAGCTTGATTCTGTTATGATCACTCAAGACCCTCTCTATCTATTTGAAGTTAAAAATTATGAAGGGGATTTTTATTACGAGGATGGCAGGTTTTATACCCTTTCCAAAAAAGAGATTAAGAATCCTCTGCACCAATTAGCACGCAGTGAATCACTGCTCCGCCAACTACTACAAAGTATTGGTTACCGGATCCCGATTAAATCATATGTCATTTTTATCAACCCCCAGTTCACCCTGTATCAGGCCCCTATAAACCAACCCATCATTTTTCCAAATCAGCTACCTAATTTTATGGGAAATTTAAATGAGCGGCCGTCTAAACTTACCAGGCGCCACAAGAGCATAGCTGAAAAGTTAGTTTCTTTGCATCAGAATGAATCACTCTACAAAAAGTTACCTCCATATAATTATGAATCGCTGAGGAAGGGGCTGAATTGTTCGGTCTGTTATTCATTTATGGTATTTGTTGAAGATAAGAAGCTAGTATGTGATCTGTGTGGTCATCAAGAATCGGTTGATACTGCAATATTGCGGGCTGTGGAAGAATTAAAATTGTTGTTTCCGGGGGAGAAAATTACTACAAATGGTGTTCATGAATGGTGCCAGGTAGTGGATTCGAAAAAAACAATTCGCAGGGTATTGAAGCAAAACTATAGTTCTATAGGTAAGAGGGAATTCCATTTCATAAAACTAGAATAAAGATTATTGCCTACTTTCATAATACTTTTTTTGAAAAACTGATGGGAACTGCGTTTTGCTGAATGTTCCCGTTTCAGTTTTCCTTTTTTTCCTTGATGGGTTGTGCGCTCTTCTCAGTTCTCGTGACAGCTCTTTTTTTGACTCGTCGGGCACTCTGGCGCTTTTCAGTTCCCATGACAGTTCTTTTTTGGACTCGATGGGCACTGTGCACTCTTCTCAGTTCCCTTGACAGCTCTTTTTTTGACTTGACGGGCACTGCCCACACTTCACAGTTCCCTTGATAGCTCTTTTTTTGACTCGACAAGCACTGTCAGCTCTTCACAATTCCTGTGTCACCATACTTTTCACCTCGACAGGCATTGTGCTCACAGTTCCTCGATCAAGCACAGCACATGCCTGGAATACCAAAAAGCAGATGCTTCGTCGCATCTGCTTAAGATAAATAGTATTTTATTTTTTCAAGTAAAAAAGGAACAGAATGAAACGCGTAAAGTGTTTCTTTCACGCTTCCTTGTTGGACAATAACCAGGCAGGGAACACTTTCAATCGCAAAATTTTTAGCCACATCGGGGTAAAAATTCAAGTTCATTTTTCCCATCTTACAATTCACTAGCTCCTCAACAATCAGCAGCATCCTAGAAGCCACCTGGCAAGTACCACAAAGTGGTGTATAAAAATATAGCAGGCCGCTCTCATTCTCATCAAGAAAGGTAGCAAGCTCCATTCGATTCCATTCATTCATCATACATTAACTCATTTCTAAAAACTCAGTATGCACATCAATATTTGCACCTAAAAGCACAGTGGCCAAGTGGTGGACTGGTGCGGTCGCAACCTCGCGATACATTCGATCAATATATAAATGTTCCGCTTGTGGAAATTCTCTCTTAAACCGCTTGCGGAGTTTCTCACCCGCCGCATCCGCATCGACAAGGATATAGACATCCTTATCTTCAAGGAACTCAATCAACTCATCTAATTTTGTATGACTGATCGTCCCATTGGTGCAAATGATTTCAACAGGTTCCTTCACAATGTTTTTTACCTTATTTTTATCCGATTTTCCTTCGACAATAAGAACTTTATCAACATACAAATCATTCATATCCATCACCTGTAATATAAAGTTGTTTATGTTAACATATTCTAAAATATTGATTACGTGTGCCTTCTTCTTAGTATGTTAACTATATCATTATTGTCATCATAGAAGTAGTTTTTTGCTCGGTTTGGACAGGCTTAGGATCATTCCGATTACCCGATCTGTCACATCCATTCTTTGTTGCTTTACCGTCATGCATCCACCCTCTTTAATATACTTATTAACAGTCTCTCCATTTTAGTAGAAGAAAAAGAGTGGAAATTAAAGAA
>NZ_CCAS010000049.1 GCF_000612625.1 Neobacillus jeddahensis | reverse complement strand
CATCTGGCACGATCAAGCTGCTGCTCATTCGCCCAGCTAGCCGAGTCAAGATCCTCGTCTCCAAATATATCTCGTTTCTGTTATTCGGTATGCTGTTGTTACTCACGCTGTTTGTCATATCCATTGCAGTGAACGGAATCTTATACGGTTTTGGATACATGGATCTACCGTTGGTCAGCATGACGGCGGACGGGCAAATCGTCGAAAAGAATATGGTCCTCAATCTGTGGAAAACGTATATGCTGAACGGTGTATCTACAGTCATGTATATAACCTTGGCCTTTATGATCTCGTCCGCCTTCCGCAGCAGCGCGATGGCAATCGGGTTTACCATCGGCGCCTTGTTTGCGGGTAATATCATTATGGAGGTACTACAGCGGTTCGATTGGAGCAAATACCTGTTGTTCGCCAACACCGATCTCACCCAGTACCTGACCGGACATCCGTTCCAAGAGGGAATGACCTTGTCCTTTTCCATCGGCGTGCTCGCTGTCTATTTCCTCGTCTTCAATCTGATTTCCTGGCTCCTTTTTACACGGAGAGACGTGGCGGCCTAAACTTGCCGACAGGAAATAATGTTTTTTTGACAATAAATATGTGAGGTGCTTTTTATGAAAAAAGTGTCAACTCTCTTTTTAAAGATAGCAGTTATTCTAATTGGCATACCGGTTCTTGCTTTATGCATTTTTGTGGTACCTGAGATAGAGAAAATCGTCGCAGAATTGCTTCCAGAGCTTACGTTTATAAAAAATCTCGTTTCCATCATTTTATATGCATCGGCGCTCCCTTTTTACTTTGCCTTGTATCAGGCTTTCAAACTTTTACGCTATGTTGACACAAATAAAGCTTTCTCTGAACGATCTGTTAAAGCTTTAAAGATCATCAAACATTGTGCCATCACCATCAGTGCCTTGCACGTGCTGGTCTTGCCGCTCTTCTATCTCTTTGCCGACAAAGACGATGCCCCAGGTGTCATCTTTGTCGGATTGGTTGTTCCTTTTGCTTCCATGGTGATTGCAGTCTTTGCTGCTGTTCTTCAAAAATTGTTAAAAGAAGCGATTGATATTAAATCAGAAAATGACTTAACGGTCTGAGGTGAAAACAATGGCAATGATAATTAATATTGATGTGATGCTGGCGAAAAGGAAAATGAGCGTAACCGAACTTTCGGAACGGGTTGGAATCACAATGGCGAACCTTTCGATCTTGAAAAATGGAAAGGCAAAAGCGATTCGATTATCCACTTTAGAGGCGATCTGTAAGGCCTTAGAATGTCAGCCCGGAGATCTGTTAGAATACCGAAGTGATGAAGACACTCACTAAGCGGGACTTACATTTTTTCAGAAAAGGCCTTAGGAGGCACCAATCATGAGAGCTCTAAAACAACTCGTTCGTTTTGGTTGGGAGCAGGCGCTATCCTGTTTGTTCCCTGTCGTTATTTTTGCCTCTTTGGCTTTGACAAAAATCATTCCCCTTCCCTTCCTGCCACGGTATGATTGGCTGCTGATCATCTGCCTGCTGATGCAATGGTGGATGGTGCATTCCGGGCTGGAAACGCGGGATGAACTAAAGGTGATCACCTGTTTCCACCTGATTGGCCTGGCACTTGAAATTTTCAAAACACATATGGGTTCCTGGTCGTATCCAGAGGAAGGCTATCTCAAAATTTGGGGAGTGCCGTTGTATAGCGGCTTTATGTACGCAAGTGTAGCGAGTTTTCTGTGCCAGGCATGGCGGCGGTTGAAGGTTGAACTAATTAAGTGGCCGCCTTTTTGGGTGGTTGTTCCACTTGCAGCTGCGATTTATTTGAATTTCTTCACCCACCATTTTTGGATTGACATTCGCTGGTGGTTATCTGGACTTGTCTTGATCGTCTTTTGGCCATCATGGGTTACCTACGAGGTCGATGGAACTCGCTATCGTATGCCACTCGCCCTATCGTTCGTGCTGATTGGATTTTTTATCTGGATAGCCGAAAACATCGCCACGTTCTTTGGCGCTTGGCAGTACCCAAACCAAACCGAAGCATGGAGCCTCGTTCACCTAGGAAAGGTGAGTTCCTGGCTCTTATTAGTGATCGTTAGCTTTCTAATAGTAGCGACGTTAAAACAAGTGAAGGAGAAAATAGAGCCATAGGGACGGTTCTCCTGGCTCAAATGAGAATCTATTTTTGTGCCGGGAGAACCGTCCCCCTGGTCTCCCTCTGGTCTCGGGGTCTGACCCCCAATTATACATCCCGTTTTATAAAGTGAAGCCACCCACCAATGATAAAGGTAATCCCCGCGATGGTGATGGTGATCATCGTTTCTGGTGTGACGTCCAGCAGGCCATTTTTTGTGGGACGCATCGCCAGCATCGGTTGTGCCCAAGGATAGATCGGTGCATAGCTGCTAGAATTGGAGATGGCTAAAGCAGGAATTGTCAAAATGATGTTCAAAGCAAACGGGGCACCAAAGCTTTTCCACCAAGTGGATACCCATAATTGTAAGGCCGCCAACGGGATGGTGGCAATCCAACCAGCGATGAACCCTTTTATCAACATCTGCCAGGGTATCGGTGCGGTTAGATGCAAAAATAGGAATCCATCCACAAGCACTGCCACTAAAACCAACCCTTGGACCAGCGCCAAAAAGAGTAACGTATAAAAGAACTTTGAAAGATAGACAACCGTGCGACTGACAGGCAATGCCAGTAATTGTTTCCAACCACTGCCAAGATGTTCACCGCGGCAGCAAAGGGACGCGAGGATCCCTGCCACCATAGGCAGCAAGACAATCGCATATATCTGAACCATTGCACTATAGAGGACAAGCCAAGACCACTCATGGCTACTTGGTCCTAAATTCCTTGGAATCACGAAGCCAATAAGGACAACCAGCAAGGGTACCGCCAAAATCGGTACCCATATACTTGAAGTACAAACCTTTTTCCAATCGCACCATAACATTCGGAAGATCAAGGGACTAGTGCACTTCCTTTCGTACGAAAAGAGCCATTCCAAGCACAACCATTGCCGCACCTACTACAAGTCCGTAAATCACATAGATAAAGTGAATATGTTGCACCGTTCCATGAGTGATCGCTGACAAAGACGGATAGGTCCACGGGATCCAACGCGCCCAGGTTTCCGCATGGTTAAAGCCATCAGGTGCTAATGCGTTGGTCAGTCCACTGACAATCATCCCCAGAACACCAAGTGTAATCGCAAACGACTGATTGGCAATCAGTAAGGAAAGGCACAATTGAATCGCAATAATTCCGAAGGCGGCAAAATAAGGATAGTAACATTCCTGCAGAACCTGCACCCATGGGATATGTGTCGTAAACCCAAATGCAAAGCCAATTCCAAATGTTCCAACCGCACAAAGTGTAGCCGATATGGCCAAGAGGCCCGTCACCCAAATAAACTTACTCATATAAATTTGAACACGTGACACAGGTAAAGCCAACAACTGTTTCCACGCCTGTCCTTGATGCTCGAGCCCGGCCAGTAAGGAGGTTAGTAAGGCAATTCCCAAAATTAAACTCGGCATCAACAAATGGCTAATATTCTGAATCAGTAATGCCCAGTTAAACGCATCGTCTCCTGGTTTGACAATCGCATCGTAGCTTTGTAAATAGCGTAGCGCATTCAAGGTGATCACACCAAAAGGGCCAAGAATGACAAGGACCTTAATCCAGGTCTTCCGCATTTTGATCCAATCAGACATCAGTGCACTTTTCATCACAGACTCCCCTCCTTGCCCACATAATCAAGGAAGATATCTTCTAATGAACGACGATGTTCTTTAATATGATAAACAGAAAATCCTGCCTGGAACAGCTGCTTATTAATGCTCTTAGTCGTCTCTACATCTATATTTGAAAGCTGTAATAGATCACCATCTATGATCACCTGGTATCCGTTTGCCTGTAACCATTGCTGCGCCTCATCAGGTTTATCTACTTTTATCACTAATAGCGGCGCACTTTGTTCACGAAGCTTCCCAATCGAATCCTGAAATAATAGTTGTCCATGATCGATAATCCCGACATGCGTGGCCATTTGATCAATCTCACTTAACAAATGACTGGAGACAACTACCGTGATCCCATGCTGTGTCGGCATGTCTTTAATTAATGCCCTAATCTCGTGAATACCAGCAGGATCGAGTCCGTTAGTGGGTTCGTCGAGAATTAACAAATCAGGATTTCCCAACAGTGCCGTTGCAATCCCCAGCCGCTGCTTCATCCCGAGTGAATACCCTTTGACCGTTTGCTTAGCCGCAGGCGTCAAGCGCACAATCTCAAGCACTTCATCGATTCGCTTTACGGGGACCTTTAGCAATTTGGCCACTACATGTAAATTATCGTATCCCGTAAGATGTCCATAATAGGATGGACTTTCAACAAGCGAGCCAGTCCGGCGCAGGATATTAATCCGGTGTTTTGCAATCTCCTGATTGAAAATGCGAATTTGTCCTGAAGTTGGTCGAATGAGCCCGAGCAGCATTCGAATCGTGGTTGTTTTCCCGGCACCATTGGGGCCTAAAAAGCCATAAATACTTCCTTTTGGTACTCTTAAATTTAATTGATTTACCGATAATTTCGTTCCATATTTCCTTGTTAGATTGGATGTTTCGATTATGATTTCACTCATTGTTTATCACCTCAGTCCCTAGTTTAGTGGACTAAGTTTACAAGGTGCTAAACTGAACCTTAACAGAACCTTAATTTTTCGGAGGAAGTTCGATTATGATAGTCGTTCCCCCGCCTAATTTACTTTCAACTGAGATGGCACCACCATGTGCTTCAATTAACTGCTTGGCAATCGCTGTCCCTAAACCCGAACCTTTTACCTGATCATCCGATGTGTTCGTCCCACGGTAATACCTGTCAAATAATCGATCCACTGTTTCCTGATCCATGCCCGTGCCATTATCACGTATTTCAATCCGTACACCTGAATCGTGTGAATCCTTTCCAGCCAAAGCTTGAACCTTCACCGAGATCGTCGTGCCAACTGGATTATGACGCGAAGAATTGGTAAGCAAATTATCCAGTGCCCGTGTCATCCATTTCGCATCTACTGGATAGAGGATCTGCTCCACTTCCCCATCAAACAGAACTATTTGTCCCGCTGTTTGCGGATGGTTGACCAAATCGATGACCACTCTGCGCACAATTTCAACGATATTTTCTGGCCTGCGATTCAATGGTAAATCTTGATTCTTTAATCGGAAGGTCAGTCCTAGATCCTCAATAAGCCCCTCCATATAGACTGCTTTATCGGAAATAACCTGTCCAAATTCACGAATCTCACTAGCTGTCCAGCTGTAATCTGCGGTGAATAAATCGGCATACCCTTTTACCGATGAAAGCGGGGTTCGCAAGTCATGCGTGATACCCGTAATCCATTCCTCGCGTGTCTGTTCCATCCGCTTGCGTTCCAACTCACTTTGTTGTAAGGAAAAAGCCAGATCCTCAAGTGCTACGAACACCTCTTGATACATTCGGTATGGTTTGCGCAAGTCTCCATCCACCGTTTTTTTACTCTTAGGAATTCCCTGGGAGTCAGCCGGCTCCACATAAGACTTATTTGCTAAGTTCTGAAGCCAGTTCATCATGTGTAAGACAGGTGCACCGATTCTTCGTCCAAACAAAAAAGCGACTAAAATCGTCACCAACAAACTCCCTATAAAAATCAATATCACATACGTAAATGGCTTGTGACGCTGCTCTACTGGCGCTGTCTTCTTCAGCGGCTCCCCATAGATCCAAGTGAGTTCCTCATTATTTAAGTTGGCATACCAAGTCGAGAGAGTATAACCAAACTTCGTTGGGTTTAATTGATCATATACCAGCAGTCCCGGAGCATAGCTGGTGGGAACGTCCTTGGGGGAGTGGAAACTGTAGATGACTTGTCCGGTGTGATCAAGTATTTGCAGCCAGCCGCCACTTTGTTTGACCTCCGCTAAAACGCTGCTGGAGATTTGAATATTGTTTCCATGAATAGTGGTTACATCAGGCAGCGTTTCCAGAACGACTGGGGGATTTCCGCCTTCGATCGGTGCCGATTTTTTACTATAGAGATAAAAACCAAAGGTGGCCCCGATGACACACCACACAGCGATAAATAGAACCCCAATTTGAAATAGAAACGTAACGGTAATTCGTGAAGACAAGTTCATCGGTTAGTCCTCCATTTGCGGACTGACAAGCTTGTAGCCTAATCCCCGGATGGTGATCAGGTAGCTTGGCTGGCCCGGGTCACACTCGATTTTTTCCCGAAGTCTGCGAATATGAACCATCACCGTGTTATCATCTCCGAGGCTGGCCTCACCCCATACTTGCTCGAACAATTGACTCCGACTAAAGATCCGATTGGGATGTTTACACAAAAACAAGAGCATTTGGAATTCGCGGGCAGGACAATTCACTTTCACACCGTTAACGGTCAGTTCGCCCGATAATTCATCTAGTGTAAATCGCCCAAAATCATACACACGCTTCTGGTTACTTGCCTCTTTATCATGTGGCTGTACTCGCCGTAAATTGGCCTTCATCCTTGCCACCACTTCTAATGGATTAAAGGGCTTGGTGATATAATCATCTCCACCAATCCCGAATCCCATCAGCTTATCCAAATCAGTAGATCGCGCCGTTAAAAAAAGAATAGGTGCCTGACTTATTTCACGACACTGACGACAAACCTCAAATCCTTCCATATCAGGCAGCATGACATCCAAAATAATAATCTCTGGGTCAAAGGTGGAGCATTTATAAATTCCCATTGTTCCTGTCGTAGCCGTCTGAATATTCTCGAAGCCTTCCTTTCGTAAAACAATCGAAATCATATCCAAAATTGCTTGTTCATCATCGACGAGCAAGACCCTCGTTGCATTCATGACATCTCACTTCTTTTCTTTTTATTTATTTGAGCCATAGGGACGGTTCTCCTGGCTCAAATGGGAATCTATTTTTGTGCCGGGAGAACCGTCCCCCTGGTCCATGCTGGCTTCTTCCAAAACATTGTGATCACGATTCCTAGCGCTAGTATCACAGTCGCAAAGTAGTAAGGGTAATCCACGTTTATATCAAATAAGATACCGCCGAGAATAGGTCCACTAATATTTGCTAAACTCGTAAACATAGAGTTCATTCCACCAACGAAACCTTGTTCGTTCCCGGCGATAGTGGAAAGGTACGAAGTCACGGCTGGCCGGAATAAATCGAACCCTACGAAAACAATAAAGGTAACCAGTAAAATAGAAAAGTAGGAATGAACAACCGTCATTAAAAAGACGAGCAAGGCTGATAATAGTAAGCAGTAGCGAATCAGTTTGATTTCGCCCCAAACTCGTGTAAGTCTATCAAATAAGATGACCTGTGAAATGGCCCCAAAAATGGCACCACCAGTGATCACAATGGCGATATCAGACGGCTTAAATTGAAATTTGTGGTCCACAAATAGACTAAAGAACGATTCAAAAGCAGCTAAACCAAATGAGGCAATAAAAATTAATAGAAACGCAAGAAAATATCTCGGTGCAATCATACGTTTGAAGCCATTTTTACTATCTGAAACTTGTTCATTATGTTCTTCCTTACGATTCGGTTCAGATAATAAAATAATCGAAAGTATAGCCGCAATGGTACCAAGTGCTCCTGCAAAGAAGAATGGCATACGTGTTCCAAATTCCGCTAGAAATCCACCAATACCTGGCCCAATAATAAATCCTGTACTAATAGCAGCTGACATATAGCCGAGTGCTTTCGGGCGAGTATCCAAATCGGTAATATCCGCAATAAAAGCTGTAACAGCCGGCATAATGAACGCAGCACTTATTCCCCCTAGAATACGAGAAATAAATAACATTTCGATTTCTTTGCCAATCCCAAATAAAAATTCTGAGCTGCCGAAAATAAATAAGCCAATGACAATCATCATTTTCCTGCCGTATTTATCTGCCGCTTTCCCTGCAAACGGGGAAACAATCAATTGAGCAATCGCAAATGTTGCTGTTAAATAACCAATGGTTGTTCCAGTAATACCCAATTCATTCATCAGCGTAGGTAAGACTGGAATGACCAGACCAATCCCCAAAAAAGCTATGAATAAATTCATTAACACTAATCCTAACATGACTTTATCTATTTTCATCGTTTACATCCCCTTTAACCAAACCAATTACCCATAACGAACTTGAATTGTTTTCACTTGCTTACTATTTCCATCCTAGTGTATATAGTAACTATATAGTCAAGGATGGAGATGTAAAAAATGAATAAAAAAAAGGGGAAATATTTAACGACAGGGAAATTCGCAAAGCTTTGCAAAGTAAACAAACAGACACTCTTTTTTTACGATCAAATCGGGCTTTTGTCTCCGGTAATGAAAAATGAAAAGGGTTACCGTTATTATTCTATTCGCCAGATAGAGTTATTCTTTGTGATTGATTTACTAAAGGATCTTGGTATGTCGCTAAACGATATTCAACATTATACGCAAAATAAATCGCCTGACAGTTTTTTGTCATTGATGTATCAAAAGAAAGAAGAGATTGTCAAAAAACGCCAGGAAATTGAAATGAAGGAAAAAATGATCGAGACAAAAATAGCTTTAATGGAAGAAGCTTCACACCTTGATTTTCATCAAATCAAACTGGAACCATTACCAGAAGTAACACTTTATTTAAGTAGAAATATTGAGAATATAACCGATGAAGAATCCGTAGAAGTCTTTTCAGATTTTATTAATGAATTGAACGTATTACAACTTGATACAGGATATCCGATAGGTGTGATAACCAAACGGGAGCATGTATTAAAGGGGGAATTCACCCATTATAGCTATTTATATATTGAGCAGCCACATCCAAAGGAAGGACATTCGTATTTCAAAAGTGTGAAAGGTGATTTTCTCAGTGGATATCACATCGGGGATGAGAAAACTATCCATAAAACATATAAGCGCCTGTTTTCAGAGATGGACCGGTTACAGCTAGCCTTAGGTGATTATGTTTTTGAAGAGTATATTTATGACACAGTTGTCATGAATCATAAGGAGCAGTACGTCACCAAAATTATGATCCAAGTTAAGCAACAAGAGAACTAATTCTTGTATAGATGAACTTCGAAACAATTGCGTGAAATATTCGAGAACGAGTGAAGTCGTAACTAGCCAGGGGAATCGTTTTTATATTCCTTCATGGCCCAAAGATATCGAACTTTCAAAAGTGGCCAGGAGAACCGTCCCCCTTGTTCATTTCAAAAAGACGCCTTCTCACTAAAAGAAAGCGCCCTTTCATTGAATAAACCAGCACTTGTGCTTTTGCTGACTTTAATATTCTCCTTTAATAACAAAATACGAGCCCCGAATAGTTCCAGCTAGTTTCGACTTCTGCCTAGCAAACTTAAACTTTCCTTCTAGCTCCTTCGGTATCTCCATCCCCTCAGAAAGCTTAAAGCCAACGGCCCGCTTCTTAGGATCATCAACCGTATACATAACATTAATCGAAAGACCATCCTCATAAAAGACGTAGGCCATTTTGATATTTTCCACTTGAAAACGCGACGTTTCTAACGGTTTGGCCGCAAACTCGATATCGCGTTCTTCTTTCAAGACTCGATTCACATAATCAAGGGTTTCCCGGCTCTCACTAGCTGGGACAACCGTAAATTCATGCTTGTATTTGTTCATAAAGTAACGAGCTTCATTCGCACGTAAACCAGCAAGTGCACTTGCTACCGGCGAAGACTCTAAACCAACCGTAGACACATTTTTAAAATCAACGGAATAGGACATTTCCATCCCTCCTAACTCTTTATTTCCTAACAACCGGAATCCACATTTCACCAAACACTAAGCCGTTTCGCTGCCCCATCTCAACCGATGCATTTGGCCCGCCCACATAGGCAAAATCCTTTGCTTCCGGCAAGACTTGGCCAAAGGCCATACCCGTGAGCATATTACTCAATGCTTCAGACGTCTCCGCTTCCCCACTCACAACCAGGTATTCTCCTTGAGGAAATTGAATTACTCGCGATGCTTCCGGTAATGATGCCTCCGTCATGACGCCAGCATAATGCATCATCTTATTATTCACTGCTTCATTCACGACAAAAACATAATCATTTGTGGCTACGGCTTTTAACTTATCAAGCCGTCCATCTTGTTTGACGGCCGACCAAAAATCTGCCTTTTCCTTGTTTATGCCAGCATAGTCTGTGTAGTCACTCGTAAGCTCCGTTCCAATACCTAAAACGGTAAAGCTGTCTTTTTCTTCTAAAGTAAAATTTGTCATAGTCAAACCATCCTCTTTTTTTATTTACCAAATGATTTGTCTTTTCACTTGATAAGTTTATAATAGTCTTTAATCATGTCAAAAAGTGATACTGTTTAGGAGTCCCGATGAAAAAAGTTGAACGGATTAATATTATCATGCGCTATATCAACAACCGCGCCCACTTTACCATTTCTGAAATCATGCGAGAATTTAACATCTCTCGTTCGACTGCTATTAGAGATATCAGAGAAATTGAAGCCATGGGGATGCCACTTGTCGCTGAAGTTGGCAGAGATGGGGGTTATTTTGTCATGCAAAACTCTGTCTTGCCCGTTGTTCGCTTTACCGATAATGAGGTCAAAGCGCTATTTATTGCCTTTATGGCCACAAGAAATCAGCAGCTCCCCTATCTGAAAAGCCGTCAGTCTTTAGCGGAAAAATTACTTGGCCTCATCTCAGAGAATCAGCAAGAGACCCTCGTTCTGTTAAATCAGCTCTTGCTTTTTGAAGGGACGAACCCAAATAATCCCGACCTGCTTGAACTTTCAGACCTTCCCCATCCCATGTTAGAAAAACTCATCCAAATCCTTCTATTGGATCGCTATTTATGGATTACCATCCAAGAAGAGAAGGCAATCAAGTCATATCCCATTTATCTCCTGCACCTTTATCGCGAAAAAAGCCTTTGGCTGATTGAGGGCTTTGACTTGCAGGAAGAAAAGAAGCAGATTTTTCCTGTCGACCATCTCACCCATGTCGAACCCTGCCCGACAGAAAAACGAGTAAGTAAGAAAAAGCTTTTAGAAAAATTAAGGAAGCAGGGAGAAGCAATCAATCTTGTCCTTGAACTTGGTCCAAAAGCAATTGCCCAGTTCAAAAAATACCATCCATTAAAAGTGTCCATTTCCTATACGAATCCATACCAGTCCACCGCCATTCTAAAGACTTTTATCCATGTTCATAAGTCCGAAGAATTGACCGAAATAATAAATTGGCTCCTTTTCCTAGGTGGAGATATCAAGGTCAGGGAAATGCCAGCAGAAGTCTTAGCAGGTTTACAAGAGAGAGTAAGCTTCTACTGCCCATAAGCATCATCTTTTCCTGATAAAACAAAAACCCGACTAACGTTAATCAAGGACTAACGTTAATCGGAAACCTTCCTTTACAGGGCAGTGCCAGCCAAGCTGTCACTGCCTCTATACAGGTACCATATCCCATTTGTAAAAATCTATGCGAAAATGGAGCTCAGGGAATTAGCACAGATTTTCAGCACCTGATCACTCTGTAGCCGTCTTTACAACAACTTTTTCACCTGTCATACCTTCATTTTCATGCTGTGGTTTGGGCCTTTTAATAAAGAGAGCAAGGATAAGTGCGATCACCGCAATCAAGGTAGAGATGAAAAAGGTAAAATTGATCCCATGTAACATCGCTTGATTCATGATTTCCTGTTTCATTTGCGCGGCATCCTGCGCAGACGGCTGCGCTCCACTTGCACCCATTTTTGCCATTGCGTCAGCAGCAAGTTCCTCAGCCTTCGCTTGCGTTCTGTTGTTCATAACGGTAATCAACAAGGCCGTTCCGATCGCACCTGACACCTGCTGTAGCGTATTGTTCATAGCAGTTCCGTGCGGGTTATTTTTCGCTGGTAACTGATTCAACCCATTTGTCATGACAGGCATCATGACCATGGACATTCCAAACATCCGGAAGGTATACAGGATGACTAAGGTAGAATAAGCCGTATCCATCGCAATTTTACTAAAGAAATAGGAGGTGGCAACGGTAATGGCCAAACCAATCACAGCTAACGTTCTTGCCCCGTACTTATCAAAAAGTTTCCCCGTGATCGGTGACATAATCCCCATTACAATCGCGCCCGGGAGCATCAACAATCCTGAATCCATCGGTGAAATGCCACGAAGGGTTTGAACATAGATGGGCATCAAGATCATCGCTGAAAACATGGCGATAGAAATAACGATAGAAATAGCGGATGACAAGGCGAACATCGGATATTTGTAGATACGAAACTCAAGCATTGGCTCATCCATCCGAAGCTGACGAAGGATAAAAGTAAGTAACGCAATCGCCCCAATAATAATCGTACCGTACACTAACGGGCTATCCCATCCTTTATCTCCCGCAGAACTAAAACCATACAGCAATCCACCAAAACCGACACTAGATAAAAGGAGGGAAATGAAATCAAGCTTGATATCACGTTGTGGTGTTACATTTTTCAACTTAAAGATAGAAATGATCAAGGTTAACACGGCAATCGGAAGAACGATATCAAATAACATTCTCCAGCTGTAATGCTCAATCAGCCATCCTGAAAGAGTCGGTCCAATCGCTGGCGCTGTAATCATAACCAGACCAAACGTCCCCATGGCCGCCCCTCGTTTTTCCACAGGAAAAGCAGTAAGCATGACATTCATTAATAATGGCATCATTATCGCTGATCCAGAGGCTTGAATCATCCGAGCCGCTAGTAGCACACTAAAGGCCGGGGCCACACTTGCTAGAAAGGTCCCGATCGTAAATAACGACATGGCCGTAATAAATAACTTTTTATCCGTGAAACGCTGAATGAAAAACGCGCTCGCTGGAATTAAGATTCCGTTAATGAGCATATAACCCGTTGAGAGCCATTGCACAGCAGTTGCGTTCACTTCGAATTCCTTCATGATCGAAGGAAGTGCAACATTTAGTAATGTTTCATTCAAAATGGCCACAAAGGCCCCAATAAATAAAATAGCAATCATGCCAAATGGCGATTTATTTTTAACAGATGTGTTTTCCGACATGTAGAATAGCCTACTTTCCATAATAATTATATTAGTTAAATTCCTTATCTATTTTTTCTCGACATTTCTTTGATATTCGTACTTACGGTAGAAAGTTTTGCATTTCGCTTTTTAAATGAAAAACGCAGAAAACATCTAAGCTACGAATAATTTTCAGCAGAGTCGCTTTATGGCTTAAGAGGTCAAAGCCCCTTTATCTTTAAAACTCAGCTACGTCAAGCTTGAATGAAGCCTTCCTGCAAGCTGTTTCGCAAGAATGGGGTCGGTTCCCCTACACTGTAAAGCTGCAAAACATGCATCGCTCTGGTGCAGGCGGTGTAGAAAACTCTGCGCAGGCTCTCATCGCCGTATACTTGCTCCGACGCGTCATAAATGATGACAGCATCGAATTCGATGCCTTTGGCTAAATACGATGGAATGACCACAACTCCTTGTTCATATTCAAGCTCGCCACTCTTCAAGAGCTTCAGATCTTCGATGCTGGACAAGGCTTCGTAGGCAATCCTACTTTCCTCAGCTGATTTGCATATGATGGCAATACTATGATACTGAAGACTTCTTAATGCCGCGACTTTGGATACAATGCAGCGGTGCAGTTCTGTCTGATCGTCCAATTGCGTCAGCACTGGTCGCTCGCCGTCGCGTTCGAAAGGAATAATCCCTTCGCCGTTCGGCATTAGTCTCCGTGTAAATTCGATAATCGGTTTTGTCGAGCGGTAGCTGCGTGCCATGTTGATCACTTCCGTTTCACCCTGACCATATAAACTCATAAGTGTGTGAAAATCATCCATTTCATTGGCATGGGCGAATATCGCCTGATTAAAGTCACCTAGCACTGTCATTCTCGCTGCAGGAAACAAACGCTTAAGGAACTCGAATTGAAACGGTGAATAATCCTGGGCCTCGTCAACAAGTACGTGCTTGATCGCGCCATTCGTATGAAAGCCTTGAATCAGCTCTTTCATAAGTAAGAATGGAGTAGCATCTTCGTAAGATAGTTTACCTTCCTCCAGCATTTCCAGCGTCGCTTGACAAATCTCTGAGAACGAAGCGGGTGTTTCCCCCTCCATCCACTGTTTAATCTTGAGTGGATCAGCAAAAAGCTGCTTGTATATCCCGTTTATGTCGACAAAACGAAACGCCCGAATTCGTTTTCGCAACGGCTTCAATTTCTGGTGAACAATTAATCGGGCAAGTGCTTCTGGCTCCATCTCATAGTCGGCAATCTCTTCTCTTGCAAAGCCTCGTTTTTTCGCTAAGTAGGCATGTGCCTGATGGTACTCCTCATTGCTCAGCAGCTCGATTTCCTCCTGTACCCACGGCTTTGTCCGTTCGATCTTTTCAGCTTCTTTTATTTGCTTAATGAGCCAATCCTTCAACTTTTCAAGCCTGTTATGGAAGCGGTCGGAGGGTTCGCTGCTATAAAACCTGTCTGCCATTTGCCCCGCGGTCACAATCGGCCTTCCTCTAAAAACGATGTCCTTGAATACCATTCCAGATAGCTCCAGCGACTTCCTGTATGAATGGAGCGCCTCAAAAAAGCGGACAGATGCCTTGAATCGGATGCTTGCAACCCTTGATTGGTACGAAGGGGTATTCGCTGCCGTTAACACATATTCCAATTGCTCGTAAGGGTGTTCAACCTGAAACTCCTTACTGAGCCGATGGTCCAAGTATTCCTGAAAGGTGACCTGCTGCATATTTTCTTCGCCAAGTTCCGGGAGCACATTGGACACGTAACTGTTAAACATGGAATTTGGCGAAAAGAGAATAATTTGATCCGCATTCAGACTATCCCGATGTTTGTAGAGCAAATAAGCAATCCGCTGTAGGGCGGCAGATGTCTTCCCACTGCCCGCTGCACCGTGTACAATCAGCAGCCGCCCGCGATCATGACGGATGATCCGGTTTTGCTCCTGTTGAATGGTCGCTACGATACTGTGCATATGCTTGTCGGTCCCTTTACCCAGAACCTGCTGTAAAATCTCGTCGCCAATGGTGAGACTCGTATCGAACATAGATTGAAGAACGCCGCCGCGAATCAGATATTGCCACTTTTTCTCCAATTCCCCTTCGATTACGCCCCCAGGTGTTACATAATTAGCCGGACCGGGCTGGTAATCGTAGTAAACACTCGAGATCGGCGCCCTCCAGTCATAGATAAGGAAATGATCGCCACTTTCATCGGTAAGCGAGGAGATTCCAATATAGACTTGTTCCTGCGTTGAATCCCCTTCTTCGATAAAATCAATCCGGCCGAAGTAGGGATTCTCTTGCATACGGCGCATAGTGGACAATCGCTTGGAGGCGTGTCTATGGGAGCTTTGGCTTACGGATAAAGCTTGAGTTTCCTGTCTTAAGCCGATGATCGTTTCAAGAAAATCATCAAAAGTATCAGTATTCACCTTAATTTCATCCCAAAAGTGTTTGCGGATATGGACCACTTCGTTCTTGCGCCGAGTAGTTTCTTCCTCCAATCTGCTGATTTGCTCCGCAATGACCTCCATTACACTGTCCACTCGTTTTTGCTCCTGCTGATACGCTGATTTCATCGCAAACACTCCTTAAAAAATTGAATTTAGGGGTTGACTTTAGAAGATGTTATGTTGTATACTTATAGTAGGGATAATATACAAAAATATTATCAGGTGATGTACACCTATATAAATTTACCACAAGATCTTATTTATTTCAATAGGTTATTTTAAATATGTAAACGATTTTTATATTTACTAAAATAAAGAACCCCATTCAAGTAAGAATGGGGTTCTTTATTAGTTACTATTTAATCCTATCAGAGAGTGTGCTCTCGTAAGTGACGATCTTAAGCAGCGGCTTTTCCATTGTGATGTTGTTTCGCTCCAATGAATTTGCGAACATATGGCATGGCATAATAATCTAAACCAAACTTACCGGCATTCGCTCCTGCCACGATGACGAAGATCGCTAAAAGAATCATTTGTCCGTTTGTGCTGACAGTACCACTGAATAAGAAAGAGAAGTTCATGACCATACCCATTA
This sequence comes from Neobacillus jeddahensis, assembly GCF_000612625.1. Classification (GTDB taxonomy): domain Bacteria; phylum Bacillota; class Bacilli; order Bacillales; family Cytobacillaceae; genus Neobacillus; species Neobacillus jeddahensis. The sequence goes on along the minus strand of NZ_CCAS010000049.1, from coordinate 14,110 downwards.
GTGTGGCAAAGTTTGTTAATAAGCCAAGAATTAACGCAATCCCAACTAATACTTCACCCCATTGGACTAAGAAAGAGAACAGCTCTGCATTTGGAAGTGCAATATGTTCAAGGAATGCTGCCCACCAGCCTTGAACGGCTGGGTGCTCGCCTGTGCTATTCGCAATCGCGCCCTTCAAGAATCCACTTGCATCAAATCCACCGCCTGTTAATTTTTCATAACCAGCATGAATAAATTGGTATCCAATATAAATCCGAATCACAGCTAGAATTCCGGCAGCAATTTTGTTGTTTCTTAAAAAGTTTAACATCTTACCCCATCTCCCTTTAATTATATAAAATAAGTTTTGTTAACTTCATCAAGATCTTGTTTGTTTCTTACTACACTTATATCTTAGCACCTTTTTTACCTTAAAAAAGGTGCCTGTGACTTTATTCACACTATTGCAACAAAGTCTTGACGGCATTGTGAACATGACCATGGGGACGGTTCTCCTAGCTCTAAGCACTAGGCTTTCGAAATATCGATAAATCCCTCTCCAAACACATCACGAACATCATGTATCGCGATGAAAGCACTCGGATCCGTTGATTGAACAATTCGTTTCAACTTTAAAACTTCCTGTTTACTAATCACAATATAAAGAATTTCCTTTGGGGTTTTGGTGTAATAACCATGACCCGAGTAGACGGTTACCCCTCTATCCATGGATGTCGTCACCTGTTTGGCAATGTCATTCGGTTTATCAGAAATAATCGTAATGGCCTTCTTCGGATTCAAACCTTCAATCACAAATTCCATCACTTTCGTTCCTACATACAGCATAATAATCGTTAGCATCAGCTTTTCCGCACCAATGATAAAATAAGAGGAAACCGCAACGATTAAATCAAAGAACAATAAACCATAGCTAATACTCCAGCCTAAAAACTTATGTGTGATCCTTGCTAGAATAGTAGTACCCGCGGTTGTTCCGCCAACCCGAATAATTAAGCCAATTCCAATCCCGATAATGATGCCGCCAAAAATGGCATTCACCATCAATTCATCAGAATCAATCGTCCAGCCTTCTGTAAGATGCAGAAAAAGCGAATTAAAAACGACGGCAATAATCGTATAAATCGTTGTGACCTTATTCAAAAATTTATAACCGACAAGTAACAAAAAGGTATTTAAAATCAAGTTGACTAAACCTGGTGACCACCCAAATAAATAGTAGGTAATAATGGTGATCCCGGTTACCCCGCCTTCTCCAAACTCGTTCGGAATTACAAATAAATTAACACCTAACGCAAAAAGAAAGGCACCAATAATGATAAAAATGATGTCTTTGGTTGTTTTTTTCATACACTACCTCACTGCTCATATTCACAAACTCTCATCATTATATCGCGGAACATTTACATCGTACAATAGGCATTGAATATGACGTTGAATGAAGGAAATACTAGAGGGAAAAATAGGTCAAAATTCACATCTTAATTATTTCAATTGAAAAGGAAAAAGAAGCAGGAGAACCCTCCCTGCTTCTTTTACTTTACTAATCTATTACTATTTCATATTGATTCAAAGATACCTGGCTTCCCTCATGTTCAACCTTGAAAATGATTTCATAATTTCCAGGATCCACTTCACCAAAGTACTTAAAACGGACTGTGTCTAATGTAATGAGAGAATCATTGGGAAGAGTAAAGAGCTGCTCACCTAAAATTCGTTCATATCCATTATCTTTTCCTCTTAAACTTACGGTCAATTGACAGTTTTCAAATGATCGTTGGTAATCATTAATCACCCACGGAGAAAAGGCAACAAAATCATCCCCGCCGCCAAACTGTTGTTTCACAGACCAATGATCTCCTCTAAAATCGCCACCTGCTAAAATTGGCTGATAGGCTTGCTGAAGGGTAAAGTATCCCTTTTTAGGAACACGTTTGTGACTTACAACCGACCAAGTAATCGCCGGCCATGCATCCATAAACATAAATTGGAACATCGATCCCACCTTCGTAAATCGCGATTTACGAAAAGACTCAATTCCTGTTTTTAATAGTTTCGCTTGGTAGCCTTGGGATAGAAGAAGAAGGTATGGTCGAGCTTTTACACGGGGGGCCTTGTTAGTGGGGGAACCTGGATTTTCAGAAAAAGAACATTCTTCTCAAATCTCTTCGAACTGTCATTTCAGAGACATTTAATAAAGAACTTAAATTAGCGATGGAATCTGATCTATTATCAGAAAGTCTTTTTAAAATGAACTCTTTTCTCTGAATTGGTAACATTTTATATTACGCCCTCACTTCCAATAACAATATATAACATTTGTTAACATATTATAACACATATTCTGAGAATGTTATAAGATTTTTCAGTTTATTTAACAATCCATAGGAATGACAGCAGCTTGTAATGCTCCCTCTACAGATACTCCATACTTGTTTTTCTCTTGCTCCGACCAATTGAACCTGTCTGCCAAATAAGCTACAACTTGATTTTTCAAATTTTTAACCGTTTCAATATCAAATAAAATGGCTCCTGTTCGACGGTTGAAGAAGTCAATGGGGGTAGCAATCATTTCCTGTTCAATCGCATAGAGTAACTTTGCAAATAACACTAATGGCAGCTGATATTTTTGGGCATCCGCCATATTAACCTTCAACAATTCAAACACTTTATCACTATTAGATCCATATATCTTCACTAATTGTTCCGCTGCATCTGTTGAAAGGCCTATTGCCACACCATTCATGACTTTTTTAGTAATAAACGCATGAAATTGTTTTGAACCTCCGACGTTTCCTCCGGAAATGGGGAGATACTTCGTTTGGCAGGATTTAAACCTTCTCCCCTCTTCTGATTTTAATTTCGTAGCCAATAAATTAGCCACCATTTCAGCCATTTTTCTGTAGCCAGTTAATTTACCACCAGCAATGGTGATTAACCCTGAACTCGACTCCCAAATCTCATCTTTTCTAGAAATTTCCGATGCGTTCTTTCCATCCTCGTAAATAAGCGGTCGAACACCTGCCCAGCTCGATTCAACATCTTTTTCATTTATATTTACTTCAGGGAACATATAATGAATAGCATTTAAGATATAATTACGATCACTCACAGTCATAGAAGGGTTTACGGCATCTTCTTTATAGAAGGTATCAGTTGTTCCAATATAGGCCTTTCCGTCACGAGGGATAGCAAACACCATCCTGCCGTCAGGTGTATCAAAATAGATGGCTTGTTTCAATGGAAAACGGGATTGGTCAATCACTAAGTGGACCCCTTTTGAAAGCTGTAAGAACTTACCTCTTTTTGAATGATCCATTTCACGAATTTGGTCAACCCATGGGCCGGCAGCATTGACAATCTTTTTGGCGTATATTTCATACAGCTCTCCTGATAATTGGTCTTGGGCCAAGACACCAATAACCTTGCCATTTTCATAAAGAAGCTTCGATACTTTTGTATAATTACAAGCAATAGCCCCTTTTTCCACCGCCGCCTTCATCACCTCAATGGTCAGTCTTGCATCGTCTGTACGGTATTCAACATAATAACCACCACCCTGTAAACCTGCTTTTTTAATAAGGGGCTCTTTTGCTAATGTTGATTGTGAGGAAAGCATTTTTCGCCGTTCCGACTTTTTAACACCAGCTAAGAAATCGTATACGCGAAGACCAATAGATGTGCTAAATTGACCAAATGTTCCACCCTTATGAATAGGTAATAACATCCATTCAGGCGTTGTCACATGTGGTCCATTTTCGTAAACAATAGCCCTCTCCTTTCCAACCTCTGCAACCATTTTAACTTCAAATTGTTTAAGATATCTGAGTCCTCCATGAACTAATTTCGTTGACCTGCTAGAAGTTCCAGCTGCAAAGTCCTGCATTTCAACAAGGGCTGTCGTCATTCCTCTCGTTTGGGCATCAAGGGCGACCCCTGCTCCTGTAATTCCTCCGCCTATCACTAACACATCAAAAACTTCAGATTTAAATTTGTTCACAAACTCATGACGATTTAGGTTTGAAAATTGCATATTTACTCCTCCTGATTGTAAAGAATGATTGATTTTTCAAGGAAAACAAAAAGCGACCACAAAATGCACTATCAAAAATGATAATGTTTTTGTGGTCTCTCCGTTTTCTCCTGCCAATTATTAACTTATGTTAACCATAACACAAAAGTAAGAAAATTGAAAATGATTCTTATTTGAAAGCCATTGTTGCATTCACTGCTTTTTTCCACCCATTATATAATTTATTTCGCCTTTCATCTGACATCTTCGGTGAAAACTTGCGGTCAACTGCCCATTGCTTGGCAATTACCTCTCGACTTTCCCAGAAACCAACAGCCAGTCCTGCTAAATAGGCTGCACCTAATGCGGTCGTTTCATTAACAACAGGTCTTTCTACTGGAACGTCCAAAATATCACTTTGAAACTCCATTAGAAAATTATTTTTAACAGCCCCGCCATCGACACGAAGAGTTTTAAGTTCAACCCCAGAATCAGCTTCCATGGCGGATAAAACATCTTTTGTTTGATATGCAAGTGACTCTAAGGTAGCCCGTACAAAATGTTCCTTTGTGGTGCCGCGAGTTAAACCAAAAACAGCCCCTTGAACATCACTATCCCAATATGGTGCACCTAAACCAACAAAAGCTGGAACTACATAGACGCCATCTGTGGAATCGACCTTTGTTGCATACCCCTCACTTTCATTAGCATTCTTAAACATTCTTAAACCATCACGAAGCCATTGAATAGCAGAACCGGCCACAAAAATACTTCCCTCAAGTGCATATTCCACTTTTCCATTCAATCCCCATGCAAGGGTCGTTAATAATCCATGCTCGGAGCGAACAGCTTTCTCTCCAGTATTCATTAACATAAAACAGCCAGTACCATACGTATTTTTGGCCATCCCTTCATCAAAGCATGCTTGCCCAAATAAAGCCGCCTGCTGGTCACCCGCAACCCCTGCAATCGGTACTGCCTTACCAAAGAAATGGTAATCTACAGTAGTTGCATAGACTTCAGATGAAGGTTTAACTTCAGGGAGCATTGATTTTGGAACACCTAAAATATCTAATAATTCATCATCCCACTTTAAGTCGTAAATGTTGAACATTAAGGTTCTAGAAGCATTAGAGTAATCTGTTACATGTGCACGGCCCCCCGATAACTTCCAAATTAACCAAGTATCAATCGTACCAAATAATAATTTTCCTTGTTCCACTTTTTCACGCGCACCTGGCACATTGTCGAGGATCCATTTTACCTTTGTTCCAGAAAAGTAAGCATCTATTAAAAGTCCTGTTTTATCTCGAAAAAGGTTATGATAACCTTTTTCCTTCAACACTTCACAAATTTCATTTGATTGTCTTGATTGCCAAACAATGGCATTATAAACTGGATGTCCTGTTTCTTTATCCCAGACTACAGTTGTTTCACGCTGGTTTGTAATCCCAATACCTGCAATTTGTTCGGGTTTAATTTCGGATTCTGATAAAACTTCGGCAATAACCGAAAGAATAGAACCCCAAATTTCATTCGCATTGTGTTCCACCCATCCTGGCTTTGGAAAGTATTGGGTGAATTCCCTTTGAGCCGTGTGGACAATTCCCCCACTTTTATTAAAAATAATGGCTCGCGAACTAGTTGTTCCCTGATCTAGAGATAAAATATATTTTTCCATTTTACTTTCCTCCAGCTAATAATATGTATAGTATTGTTCGGGTCCAACCACATTTATTTTTTATAATGTTGGTTTAAATGTGGTCGAAAAGGCCTCCCATAACTCACGTTTTGAAGTAGTGATGGCTGCAGCCCCTGCTAACAATGCCGCATTTACCTCTTCAGAACTTCTTATTAACCCCCCGGCCAAGATAGGCGTCCCAACTCTCTCCTTTACTTCCTTAATAATCCAAGGCATGGCACCAGGAAGGACCTCGATGTAATCCGGCTGAGTCTTCTCTATTAATTTATAGCTTTTTTCGAGTGCGTGACTATCGATTAGGAACATTCTTTGTACTGCGATTACGCCTTTTTGCTTTGCCTTTTGGATCACACTAGATTTAGTTGAAATTAAACCATAAGGCTTGAATTCTTGACAAATATACTCTGTCGCATATTCATCGTTTTTAATACCGTGAATGAGGTCAACATGGTAAATCATTTTCTTGCCCTTTTCTTTCGCCATCATATGAATGTGTCTTAACTGAGCGATATGCATATCTAAAAAGACTCCCATTTCGTAAGGGCTTTCCAAAAAAGATTCAAATTCTTTCATGTTTGACGAAGCAGGTAAGATTTTCTGTTCCATTTATTCGTATCCCCCCCATTACACAATCTTTAACGGCCATGATAGGTAGTTCGTTACAAATTGGAAAAGTCCTTCTTAAAAAACCATAGGGACGGTTCTCCCGGCCTTTTTTAGAAATACAACTCCTCCTCATCTAGCTGGAAAGAAAATTGTCATAAACCAGGTAGGAAATAATTCGACTATAACCGAATTTCTCACAAAATCAGATAGGTTTCCCTTTAACAGACAAAATCCTACAAATCTCCCAACCCTTCAACACTACACAAACGTTTGATTAGAAGAGGATTAATACGCGCTAATCCTGGGTTTAGCCCCCAATATGCGTAAAAAGGGTGTCGAAGTGATAAGGTGAGCCAAGAGAACCGTCCCCCTGGTATCTATGCATTAAACAGCTTTAGCTGAATTAAGCAATCTTTGATTCTTTTTTCACATAGGTTACGGCTGCTGCTTTATGTTCTTTATAGAAATAAAATGCAAGATATAAGAAGAAGATCATCGGTGCGATAAATGATAATTGTAAAGAACCGACCCAATCAGAGAAAAACCCTTGAATAACCGGTCCAACTGCTCCGCCTAAGATAGCCATAACGACAACTCCACCAGCAGTTTCACGATATTTATCTTCAACCGTTTCCAACGTTCTTCCATAAATGGTTGGCCAGCATGGTCCGAATAGAACGCTTACAAAGATAGCACCATAAATGGCTGTCATATTTGGAACTAGTGCTACGTATGCCAATACCAATACACCAATGATACTATACAGTGATAATACGAACGTTGGCTTAAATTTAGTCATTAAAATATTCGCAATTAGTCGACCTACAAAAAAGGCAATAAAGCTAAAAATCATAAAGTTCGAAGCAAAACGTTCATTAATATTTGGGTTTAAATCCAAAGCTAAACGAATCGTAAAGGACCAAACAGTTGTTTGTAATGCCATATAAATAAATTGAGCCAAAATTCCTTTTTTGAATGAAGTATTTTTAGATAAATATTTTAATGTTTCTCCAAGACCAACCTTTTTCTTGTTATCTTTAAGAACTTCTGGTTTGGCCTTTGGAAATTTCACAATTAGAAACATAACGAGTACAACTAATAGAATAACCAAAATGACTTTATAAGGAACCAATGTGCGTTGTAGCATTTCTAAGCTATAGGCATCTGCTTCTGCTGGAGTCATAGTGGCAAGCTGGGATTTCATGCTGTCACCATTTGTAAAAACAAAATATTTACCAAGCATGATCCCGGTAATGTTACCAATTGGATTAAATAACTGAGCCAAATTGATCCGTCTTGTTGCCGTTGCTTTTGGTCCTAGCATGGTTGTATACGTGTTCGCCGATGTTTCTAAAAAACTAAGGCCAATGGCAATTCCAAAAATGGCAGCTAGAAACATTCCGTAGGTTGCCAAGTGTGATGCCGGAAAAAATATCGAACATCCGATAATGTAAAAAAGTAATCCAATAATAATGGCGATCTGATAGCTTGTTTTTTTAATAATCGTTGCCGCTGGGATCGCGATTAGGAAATATCCCCCATAAAATGCACTTTGTACAAATGCCGTTGCCGTATCACTTAAATCAAATACGGCTTTAAATTGCGTAATTAAAACATCGTTTAAACTTGACGCTGCCCCCCAAAGTGGAAATAGCAATGTGACCAACACGAACGGTAAAATCGGCACACGACTTAAATACCCATCTGAGAATTGAGTAATTTTTTTGTTGTTCATGATTTATCCCTTCTTTTCATCATTTTTGTGAAACGAGCATCAGTTCATTTACATCGTCCATCTTCGGTAATGAGGGTTGTGCACCAAGCTTCGTAACGGTTAGTGCAGATGCTGCGACAGCTAGATTCAGAGATTGGCCAATGCTCATATGATTCGATAATCCGTATGCAAAGCTTCCGATAAAGGAATCACCTGCTGCCGTCGTATCTACCGCTTTTACTGTGTAGGCTTTCACGAATTTCATTTCAGTGTTATTTTTAAACATAACGCCTTTACTTCCCAACGTAATGATCACATTCTTATATCCTTGCACTAATAAAGCTTCCGCTGCCTGTTCTGCTGTTTCAAGGCTGTTTACTTCTATATTGGTCAATAAACTTGCTTCTGTTTCATTGGGAACGAAATAATCCACTTTATCCATATAGTTTGGATCAATCGGTTGTGCAGGTGCTGGATTAAGAATAATCGTTTTCCCATGTTTATTTGCAAGTTCAATAGATTTATAGACCGTTGCCATTGGAACTTCTAATTGTAAAACGACAATATCAGAATCGATAATAACGTTTTCAAAAGTTTCAATATCTCTTTCCGTTAGGTTTAAATTTGCTCCTGGAACAACAATAATTCGATTATTCCCGTTACGATCAATCACAACATTGCCAACACCCGTACTTGCCCCTGAGTCAAATAAAATGGAATCGTGATTAATATTTTCAGCTTGTAATGCATCAATATGTTCTCTACCAAAGTCATCTTCCCCAAGCTTTCCGATCATCGTCACATCTCCGCCTAATCTTGCAGCGGCAACGGCTTGGTTTGCTCCCTTTCCACCGGTGAATCGATTAAAGGTAGTTCCAATGATCGTCTCACCTTCTACCGGAACCTTTGGCGTCTGGACTACTAAATCTGTCATAAAGCTACCGATAACTACTATTTTTTTCATCTGTCCCATTCCCCTTTTACAATACTTTAATGGATCCTGCTTCTAGTAATTGTTTTCCCAAGCTTCCACCGGGATGGAATAAACCGAAATTTTCCTTTTGAAACCCTTTCATTTGCGATAAAGTGATGGCCAATGCATCACCAACTACTAATGCTGCCGTTGAGCTATTTGTTGGTGCTAGGTTTAGTGGATCCGCTTCCCCAGCCACTTGAACTTCAAGTGCAATTTCACTAGCTTTAGCTAAAGTAGAATCATTGTTTCCTGTAATAGATATCATGCTCGCGCCAATCATCTTAATGGAGGGAAGAGTATCTAGTACCTCTTTTGTCTCCCCACTATTCGAAATAGCCATAACGATATCATCTTTTTCAATCATGCCTAAATCCCCATGTACTGCCTCAGTAGCATGAACAAAGAATGCAGGTGTTCCAGTACTTGCAAATGAAGCTGCAATCTTCTTCCCAATATGACCTGATTTCCCAACACCTAAAAAAATGACTTTCCCGCTACAATGAAATAACTTCTCAACCGCTTGCACATAAGCATCATCAATCCTGCTTTTCACTTCTAATAGGGAATTAATTTCCGATTCCATTACTTTATTCAACATCCCTGTAATATTCATCATCATTCTCCTCTTGTAGTATTTGTAGTAATCGATTACTATATCTATAAAAATATAGTAAAACATTCATATTTCGTAACAGATGAGTAAAAAATTGTATCCCTTAACCTTGATAAAATCTACTATTATATGTAGCAAATGGCAACTTGATAGTAATCGATTACTATCAAGGGAAAAATTTATCGGCTGCTCCGATTCACAACAGCCGTTGGAATATTTTTCATAAATCATCATTTAATTCCATTCCTTTACCGAATTCCCTTCGATAAAAGTACTTTCTACGATGATGCTTTTCAATTTCTGCTTATTTTTTAGCTGCGCCAATAAGAGTTCAGCCACTTTTCTTCCCATAAAGCGAGTATCCTGCTCAATGCACGTAATTCTTGTAGTAAATAACTCTTGGTTTTCCATTGCACCAAAAGAAACGATCGAGATATCCTCTGGGATGTTTATATTTTCCTCGTTTAACGCTAGTATGGTTCCTTTTGTCATTAAGTTATTACAGCTTACTAATGCAGTAGGTAAATCCTTATTGCTTTTTAAAAAGCGTGATAGCTCTTCATATGCTTGTTTTTCATCAAAATCCCCATTAAAAATCCACGTTTCATCAACCACTAAGCCGTAATTTGCCATTGCCATCTTAAAGCCTTCAAGTCTTTCTTTCCCAGTACTCGTATTAAGTTTACCGGTCAAAACAGCAATTTTCTCATGCCCCTTATTAATTAGGTATTCGGTAAGGTTATACGCCTCTTTAAAGTTACTAGTTCCAACAAATGGTATAGACAGATCATTTGTTTTTCTATCCACCAGAACAATTGGTACCTGTTGCTCTATCAGTCCTGTTAAGTTTGATTTTCCACTATCACTAGGAGCTATAACAATGCCATCGATATGCTTGCTTAATAGGAGACGAATAATAGTTGCTTCTTTTTCAAGTGACTCGTCCGTGCTACAGGTAATTAAGTTATACCCTTCCTCAAAAAGAAAGTCATCAATTTCCTTTGCAATACTGACATAATAGGGATTTTTTATATCTGCCACAATAATTGCAACCAAATTTGATTTTCTGGATCTTAAATTTTTTGCTACCAAGTTCGGCTCATAATTTAATTCTTCTATTGCTTTCAGTACTTTTTTCTTTGTCTCGATATTTACAGGATAGTTATCATTAAGTACCCTAGAAACGGTCGCAGTTGATACACCAGTATATTTAGCAATATCTTTCATTGTGACATTCTTTAAATCCACCCAAAATCACCTTATTCCAATCAACAAGATTTCTATCTCACTCCAACCGTGAGCATGATATTTGCAAAAGTACGGGTTTCACCTGTATTCACACCAAGAATAATATTTTTCTCTTGAGCTGCTTGATAAAAATCATAACGACCTAACTTTTGCAATTCATTCATATCAAGTATATCAAGAAATTCTTTAAAAATCTCCGGTTCTTCTCCATTTTCCGGATCCATTACTTCTGCTTTTTCAAAATTCATCGCACTGTTTAACGACTTTAGAACATCCGTTACAGTGGGTAAGTCTGGAGTTAACCCAAGAAAAACCTTTGTTGTATTTTCATTTGTACAGGAATTTAGAGGGTAATTCCCATCCGCTATTAATATTTTATCTCCATGTCCGCACAAAGCAACTACTTCTAATATTTTTGGATGGATACAATTGATTGTTAACATGATATGATTCCTCCTCTACCATAATAAATCTTGTATATAGTAATCGTTTTCTATTTCATAGTAAAACGTTTTCAGACGATTGTCAACCCATCTTTCTGTAAAAATATGTGAAGTGACAGTAATCGTTTTCCCCTAAATATAATTAAGATTAACAGAGTGACTAAGAGGTGGGGCAAGAATTCTGATTGAAAAGGAGGTGAGCTGACAACCATCATCATAACGGTAAAACTTCTGAATTACCTTATGCACCGTAAAATTCTAATAGAAACAACAACTAGCGGCAAGTTTGTTGCTGCAAAAGGGGCTAGAGTGATTGAACGCAATGTAACGAAAAGAGACCGGATTCATCTTGAAGCCGGCCTCTTCTTATAAAGAAATTTCTGGACAAACCCGCTAATAAGAAAATATCGGTCACTTCAGAGAAGAAATCTCCAAGCCTAGGAGAATACTGCAATTTTACGTGCGATAGATTCTGTTAAACGAGAAGCTACTTTTGGAACAGCCCATTTAATAACGGGTGTTAATACCGCACCCGAAAACCCACCTGCATGGACGTTCACCGTACAAGTCATGACGGTTTTACCACTAACATCTTCTGCAGTAAAGTGGCCGCTTCCTGTAAAATTATCTGATAAACCTTTTAGTTCAAACTTAATAGTTGAAGGCTCATTCCATTCGGTAATGTCTACCTGTGCTTGTATGGTTTTTTTCATACTTTTCACACTACCCTCAAATGTCCAAATAGATTGTTTGTCATTTATGATTTCATGTTCTTTATAGGCTGGTACTGACGTTGCCCATTTTTCAAGATCACTGACATAATCCCAAACTTGTTGTACCTCTACTGGGATTTCTACTGTATGTGATCCCGTTGCCATAATAATCCCCACTTTCACTATGTATAATTTGTTAATTACATTTCACTTAATAATTATTACATAAAAAGTATAAACTTACATCGGTAATTATTCCTCACTTCCCTTTTTCCAATCCTCTACAATCTGCCCCAAGGCTGGAAGATTGATCTTATGGAAATCAACTATTTTCCTTTTTGGGATTGACAATCCTACTTGCTTTGTTATATGGTTAATTGCATAAGTAACTAACCAACATGGCGGTGAAGATAAAAGATGAAACAGTTAATCGATGATGGGCGTCCCATTTTTGTACAAATTGCGGAACGCATTGAAGATGACATTATTGAAGGCGTGCTATTGGAGGAAGCACAAGTTCCTTCAACAAATCAGTTTGCAGCATTTTACAAAATCAATCCTGCTACAGCCGCAAAAGGGGTAAATTTGTTGGTCGACGAAGGTATTTTATATAAAAAGCGGGGGATCGGGATGTTTGTAGCGAGTGGGGCACGAGTAAAAGCAATGGAAAAACGAAAAGAGTTATTTTTTGAGCAATATGTCGTCACAATGATTCAGGAAGCAGAAAAACTGGGGATTACTACTGATCAATTGACCGAAATGATTCGGAGAGGGGAGAAAAGATAATGAAAAATGTGATTGAAATTTCTCAGCTAGAAAAGGCATACGGGACATTTAAAGCTGTTCAAAATGTTAGCCTCTCCATTGAGGAAAATAAAATATATGGTCTGCTTGGAAGGAATGGAGCAGGGAAAACAACGCTTATGAATATGATCACTGCACAAATCTTTCCGACCTCGGGTGTTTTGAAAGTATACGGTGAGGATCCTTATGAAAATGCAAAAGTGCTTAACCAAATCTGTTTTATTAAAGAGGGGCAAAAATACCCCGATCATTTTCGTGTGATAGATGTATTAGAGGTTTCAAATGAACTATTTCCGAATTGGGACGATGCATTTTCCCGTTCATTAATAAAAGACTTTAATTTACCGTTGAAAAGAAAAATAAAGAAGCTCTCCCGTGGAATGCTTTCCACAGTTGGGATCATCATCGGGCTTGCTAGTCGAGCACCGCTTACTATTTTCGATGAGCCTTATTTAGGTCTTGATGCTGTTGCACGCGGACTATTTTACGACAGATTGATGGAAGATTACGCTGAGCACCCACGGACCATTATTCTTTCCACTCATTTAATTGATGAAGTAAGTAAATTACTTGAACATATTTTAGTTATTAATGACGGACAGCTCTTCATTGATCAAGATGCGGATTCATTAAGAGGAATGGCGTATACAGTTACAGGCAATGCGCAAAAAGTAGAAGCCTTTCTTGCCGGAAAAGAAACGGTACATCGTGAGCCGTTTGGTGGATTACTCTCAGCTACTGTTCTACAAAGCAACAATCATTTAGAACGACAACAAGCAGCAGCAAATGGTTTAGACGTCACCTCTGTTTCATTGCAACAACTAATCGTTCACTTAACAACTAAAAAATCTGATCAAAAAGGAGAGAGCGTATAATGAAAAGTGTCTTAAAAATGCACACAAGAGATAAATGGATATGGTTGTATATTCCTTTTATTATTCTCTTCTCTAGCTTTTTTGTTAATTATATCGTTAGCTTCATCCTTACAGATACAGAGGTTTATACAGGCGGAGCCTCCTCGATATTTATCTATCTATTCGTGTTAGGCATATTAGTCATGGCCCAAACCTTTCCCTATGCACTTGGCATGTCCGTTAGAAGAATCGATTATTTTATGGGAACGTCATTGATGGGTCTAACTTCTAGCTTTGTGATGGGGATTGTCCTATATATACTTGCACAAATTGAAGTGTACACAGCTGGGTGGGGAAGTAAATTACACTTTTTCCACTTACCTTATTTGAATGATGGAACATTCTTAGAACAAATCATAATCTATACC
>NZ_CCAS010000048.1 GCF_000612625.1 Neobacillus jeddahensis | reverse complement strand
TTTTTTTACAAAATCCCAAGTCATCGTTGCCAGCATAACCGCCACTACCGGGACCACGGAGGCAGACATATGCTGCACCCATGGGATATCTTTAAATTGTTGAAGCAGCTGCAGTAAGAAAATCATCGCTAACGCCGTGGGTGCTACCGTTGCAAATAGAGCCACAAGGCAGCCGACAATACCTGCCACCCGATAGCCAATATACCCACCCATTTTAGTGGCAATCGGTCCTGGCATGGCATTGGCAATCGCTAACGTATCGGCAAATTCCTCGTCATTCATCCATTCATATTTCTTAACCGCTTCTTGGTGGACAAGTGGTATCGCGGACGGGCCGCCGCCAAATCCTAATATTCCTATTCGAAAAAATGCGGCAAAGATGTCCCAATTCCTTCTCCAAAACGGGCGCTGATTGGGAGAAGGTGATGGTTTTTCCTGAGCTAAGGCGTTTACCAAGCTGCTATCGCTCCATCGGTGCGAGATTCCGTGCCACCCTGTAATACTCCCGTTTGCGGATCTCTCCAAATGATTTGCCCACGCCCAAAGCTTCCTCCATCTGCTGTCACATGTACTTCATGACCTTTCCGTGCAAGGGCTTGAACCAGATAGTTAGGGAACTCCGGTTCAACATGAACGGATTTTCCTTTCATCCATTGCCACCTAGGCATATCTAACGTTGCCTGTGGGTTTAACAAATAATCAACGGTATGGGTGACAACCTGAAAATGCCCTTGCGGCTGCATATAACCGCCCATTACTCCAAATGGTCCAACTGCTTGACCACCCTTCGTTAAAAAGCCTGGAATAATCGTATGATACGTACGCTTACCTGGTTTTAATACATTAGGATGGCTCTCATCTAAGGAAAAATCATGCCCACGGTTCTGTAAACTAATCCCGGTACCAGGAATCACAATACCTGAGCCAAATCCCATATAATTACTTTGAATATAGGAAATCATATTTCCTTCTTCGTCAGCAGCCGCTAAATATACCGTTCCACCTTTCGGCAATTCATATGGTGTTGGATCAGAGGCTTCCCCTGAAATCGTTTTACTTCGAACCTCCGCATATCCCTCCGACAACAATTCCTCCGCTTTTAGTGGCATCTCATCGGGTTCGGTGATAAATGCCTGCCCATCGGTAAACGCCAGCTTCATGGCTTCAATTTGCTGATGAAGGGTTTCGGGACTTTGCCATGTCGGCGGGGACAATTTTTCAAAAATATTTAACGCCATGAGGGCAACCATTCCTTGACCATTAGGTGGAATCTCCCATACATCATACCCGCGGTAATGGGTTGAAATGGGGTTAACCCACTCAGGCTCGTATTTGCTCAAATCACTTTTTGTTAAAAATCCATTATGCTGTTTCATAAAGTCATCAATTTTGTCGGCCAACTCTCCCTCGTAAAATGAACGGGCATTGCTTTCGCCAATTGACCTCAGCGTTGACGCATGGCCTGGTGACTTCCATAGCTCCCCAATCTCAGGAGCCCTTCCATCAGGCGCAAACGTTTCGAACCAGGTGTTAAATTCTTCTGTTGTAAAATTTTCTTTAAACTTCCTGTATGCCAGCTTCCAATACTTGCCCAAAATTGGAGTAAGTGGGTAGCCCTCTTCCGCATACCGAATCGCCGGCTTCAACGCCTCAGCTAATGGCAAGCGGCCAAATCGCTTAGACAAAGCTGCCCAGGCTGCCGGTACCCCTGGAACTGTAATCGGAATCACACCATGGACAGGCATCTTCTCATGGCCTAACTGTTTTACCGCTTCAACCGAAATGGACTCCGGCGCTGGACCGGATGCATTTAATCCATGTAATTGATCCTTCATCCAAACTAAGGCAAAGGCATCTCCACCGATTCCATTTGATGTCGGTTCTACAACCGTTAATGCCGCTGCTGTCGCAATGGCCGCATCAATGGCATTTCCCCCTTTTTGCAGAATCTCTAATCCTGCTTGAGCAGCAAGTGGTTGGGATGTGGCCACCATACCTTTTTTAGCAAATACTGTATGACGCTTTGATGCAAAGGGATGGTTTAAATAATCCATCGTTTCTCCTCCTCAAACCTACAAATTAGCACGGTCTCTGCCGTATCTTCTCTCTGTTAACCTGAAAAGCAAGATTCCCCCTACAGGGTAGGAGGAGCTCATACTTTTTTAAGTTAAGGGCTGGCCCGCAAAGTGGCATGCTGCATAGTGTTTCGGACTATACTCCACCCAGGCTGGCTTTTCTGCTCGACATATATCTGTGGCAATGGGACATCTCGTATGAAACGGGCAGCCGCTCGGTGGATTAGCAGGGTTTGGTAAATCGCCCTGCAAACGGATCCTTTTCCGGTTCGCATTCACGGTTGGACGCGGAATCGCTGAAAGCAATGCCTGCGTGTACGGATGCATCGGATTTTCAAACAAATCCTTGACCGTCGCCAATTCCACGGTATTACCCAAATACATTACTAATACGCGATCACAAAAATAACGGACAACACCTAAATCATGTGAGATGAATAAATAGGATAGATTATACTTTTGCTGCAATGTTTTTAAAAGCTTCAAGACTTGTGCTTGAACCGATACATCTAGAGCCGATACCGCCTCATCACAAATCACAAATGACGGATGGAGGGCGATGGCACGAGCAATCCCAATCCGCTGCCGTTGTCCACCACTGAATTCATGTGGATATTTATCAAAGTGCTCCTCTTTTAGGCCTACTTCTTCTAATAAATCGAGCACCGCTGATCGTTTTTCTTTAGCTGACAGGTCGGTATGCATGGTAAACACTTCTTCAAGTGCATGACCGATACGCTGCCTTGGGTTTAACGATGCAAACGGGTCTTGGAAAATCATTTGCATCTGCTTCACAAACTTCAGTTTTTCTTTTCTTTTTAAATCCTGGATTTCTGCATCTTGGAAATAAACTTTACCTTCCGTTAATTCCTCCAAACCCAAAATCGCTCTGCCAAGGGTTGATTTTCCGCATCCAGATTCTCCTACTACCCCGAGACTTTCACCTTCAAATAATTGTAGAGAAACATTTTCAACTGCCTTCACATCTCCTTGCTTGCGCTGGAGGATGCCGCCTTTGATGGGGAAATATTTCTTGACCCCTTTTAGTTCAAGGAGCACCTTTGGCTCTGTCAGCTCTTTTGATGTTTGCTTTTCTGCTACAACGGCCATTAGTGCACCCCCTCTTCCTCTAACCAACAACTCACTTTATGGGTATCCGATACCTGGAAAACAGCTGGCTCATGACTTCTGCATTTATCGGTTGCAAACTTACAGCGGGCATGAAATCTGCAGCCCGTAATTTGTTCACTTAAGCTTGGTAGCGAACCCGGGATCGGTTCTAATTCAAAATCAGGGTCGTCCACATTTGGTACCGAATTGAGTAGTCCAATTGTATAAGGATGCTTCGGATTGTTGAAGATTTCTTCCACATCGCCTTCCTCTACCTTTTTCCCTGCGTACATGACCATCACCCGGTCAGCAACTTCGGCAACAACGCCCATGTCGTGGGTAATCATCATGACACCCATATTTAATTTACTTTTTAAATCATTAATCAAATCTAAGATCTGCGCTTGTATCGTTACATCCAGTGCAGTCGTCGGTTCATCGGCAATCAGTAATCCTGGATTACAGGAAAGCGCGATCGCGATCATAACCCGCTGTCTCATCCCACCACTTAATTCATGTGGATATTGGTTCATTCTCTTTTCAGGATATGGAATCCCGACTTGTTTTAGAAGCTCAATTCCTTGTTTAGTTGCTTCTCCTTTTGACAGCTTATGATGGAGCATTAATGGTTCTCTCAGCTGAAAGCCAATCGTCAACACCGGGTTTAATGCTGTCATCGGTTCTTGAAATATCATTGAAATTTTATTGCCGCGTATTTGGCGCATTTTTTCGGGCGATAAGTTATGAATAGGACTGCCTTCATAAAGCACTTCCCCATTCGTAATCTTGCCATTGCTAGGTAATAGACCAATGACCGAGAGAGAAGTAATACTTTTGCCACAGCCCGATTCTCCAACAATACAAAGTGTTTCCCCTTTTTGTAGTGAAAAGGAGACATCACGCACTGCTGGCAGTTGCCCGTCTGCAGTGCGAAATTCAGTCACAATGTTTTTGACTTCAAGTAATGTCTCTCCCATAATCTCTACCCTACTTTCCTGTTACTTTCGAAAGATCCCATTTCCCGTTTGGATATAGTTCTAAGCCCGTGTATTTGTTATCGAGGGCAGCGGTTACGACATCATGGTACATAATTACTGCCGTATTTTCTTTCAGCATTAGTTCATTTGCTTGATTCAAGTACTCTTCACGTGCCTTTTGATCCGTTGTCGTTCTAGACTGGTCAATGAGTTTATCCAATTCTGGATTGCTTAATTGAGTCATATTGGATGAACCGACGTTATCACTATGGAAGTTAGGATATAGTAGCTCAGATCCATCTCCCGTAACGTTTGACCAGCTTAAGAAAGTTAGATCGTATTTTCCAGCACGGGCTGTCTCTAAAAAGGCTGCCCATTCCATTGTTTCAATTTCCACCTTAAAACCAGCTTCTGCTAATTGAGCTTGAACCACTTCCGCCATTAACACATAGTTGCCGCGGTTAGCTGTCAATAACTTGAGAGTCTTTTTATCATAGCCATTTTTCTTCACTAACTCTTTCGCTTTATCTACATCATACGGAGTTCCTGCTTTATCAGCAGACTCTTTATAACCAAACACCTTTGGTCCAATGATACTATCGCTGCGAATTCCTAAACCATTTAGCTTTTTCACAAAGGCATCGCGGTCAATCGCGCTGGCAATCGCCTGTTTAAATTCAGGATCTTGGAATTCTGGTTTTGAATGATTCACTGTTAAAAAGTATTCAGGTGTTCCTTCGATTTTTTCAAAATTAACATTTTTCAAGCCTTGCACGCGGCTAAGTTGTTCAGCTGGAACCTTATCAATAAATTGCACTTCGCCAGCCTGTAGCATTGAAATGGCAGTTGATACTTCAGGAACTACTTTAAAAACAACTTTCTTCAATGCTGGTGCTCCATCACGGTAATCAGGATTTGCCTCTAAAACTACTTGATCACCAGGTGTCCAGCTAACAAATTTAAACGGTCCCGTACCTACTGGTTCTTTGTTTAAGTCTTGCTTTTGATCAGCTGTTGGGCTAACAATGGCTGCATTGGAGTGTGATAGAGCAGCAAGGAATGGTCCATATGGATATTTTGTTTTGATTTCAACGGTATAATCATCAACAACTGTAATCGTATCAACTGGTGCCATTAGACTTGCACGTGGTGCAGCCGTTTTAGGATCACGCAATTTATCAAATGTATACTTAACAGCATCGGCGTTAAAATCAGTGCCATCGTGGAATTTAATTCCTTTTTTCAATTTGATAATCCAAGTATTTTCATCAGGATTTTCATATGATTCTGCTAATAATGGTTCAATCTCGTTATCTACATTTCTCTTAAATAAAGTTTCATATACATGTTCTGTCACATTGGCTGAGGCAGAATCATTGGTCATAATCGGTGATAAACCGACTGCATCGGTAAGGGATGCGTATGTGAAGGTATCAGGAATTTTCGTTTTCCCCTCGCTCGCATCACTACTAGATTTTGAAGAAGCTCCCCCACAGGCTGAAAGTAACAAGGCGGTAATGATCGTAAATAACAGTAACCAATTTTTCTTCATTCTTATTTCCCCCTCTATTCTAATTATTGAATATCCATATTTGGATCGATTGCATCTCGCAGGCCATCACCCACGACGTTAAACGCAAAGACGGTTAACATAATCGCGATACCTGGAATAATCGTTAAATGTGGTGATGTCCACATGAAGGCCTGTCCTTGTGAAATCATCGCTCCCCATTCCGGAGTGGGCGGCTGGGCCCCTAACCCTAAATAACTAAGCGATGCCGTGGATAGGATCGCTGTCGCCATCCGCATCGTTGCAAAAACAATAATCGGTGCAGTCGCATTTGGTAGAATATGCTTGACCATGATCCTTAAATCAGAGGCCCCCAGTGATTTCATCGCCATGATGTATTCCTTCTCTTTAATAGAAAGAACAGAGCCCCTGACAATCCTTGCACAGGATGGGATCGACCAGATACTAATCGCGATGGCAACATTGACAAGACTTGTACCTAAAATGGCAATGATGAGCATCGCCAGCAGGATGCCTGGAAATGAGAATAACAAATCAACGATTCTCATAATCACGCCATCTAGTTTTTGATAATAGCCGCCGAGCAGTCCGAGGATTATGCCGCCGAAAAGACCTAAACTAACCGCTATAATCCCTACGATCAAGGAGATTCGTGCCCCAAACACCACTCTGCTCCAAACATCCCGGCCGTAATTATCAGTGCCTAGCCAATGACCATCACTAAACATTGGCAGCTCGCTGATTTTTAGATTCTGCTTCACTGGATCATGAAAGGTAAGAAGCGGTGCAAAAATTGCTAATGCAATTTGAATCGCAATAATCACTAAACCAACGACAGCCAGTTTATTTTTCAACAGCCTTTTCGTCGTTACTAGAAAACTACTTTCTTTCTTTTTAGCTCTTTTTATCTTTGCCCCTAAAGCTGGTACTGCTTCTGCCATGTTCATCCCCCCTCCTTATTGAAATTTAATTCTTGGATCCACATAGGTATATACGATGTCTACGACTAGATTAACTAATACAAATAGCGTGGCTACTAATAAAACCGACCCTTGTACCATCGGGAAATCTCGGGCGGCAATCGCATCAATCATTAATCGGCCGACTCCATTGATAGCGAATACTTTCTCTGTAATAATAGTTCCACCTAATAGGGCTCCAAAGTTCAAGCCGATTACCGTGATAACAGGAATCATGGCATTTTTTAAGGTGTGAATCCAAATGACATTCCGTTCCTTGACCCCTTTAGCCCTTGCCGTTCTTACATAATCAGCCCTGACTACTTCAAGCATTGAGGATCTTACCATTCTCGCAATCATCGCAGCGGAACCGGTGCCTAATGTAATCGCCGGTAATACCATTTGCTTCAATCCTTCAACCGTAAACCACGGGTCAGACAAACCGGCCACTGGCAGCCACTGAAGATTGACAGAAAAAACTAAAATCAGCAATGCTCCCAGCCAAAAGTTAGGAATTGAGATGCCAGCTAACGCAAACGTGGTTGATGAAACATCCAACCAGCTATTGTGCTTAAGCGCTGAAATTAATCCGGCAAAGATCCCAATGATGATGGCGATGACCATACTAGCGATTGCTAGTTTTAACGTATTAGGGAAGCGGACGGCAATCGCTTCAGAGACAGGTTGACGAGTTTGATAGGAAAACCCTAAATCCCCTTGAACAACACTAGCGAGATAATGTCCATATTGGGTTAAAAAAGAGTCATTTAATCCTAGATTGTCCCGGATTGCATTCAGATCAGATTCTGTTGCTGTTGGTCCTCCGATCATCGAAGCTGGATCCCCCGGAGCAAGATACATGGACGAAAAGACCAGAAAGGAAATACCAAATAGTAGGAATAGTAGCTGAAAAAGCCTTCGGACAATCATTGCAACCAATTTACACCCTCCTCTTTCCATTTGTTAATGAAATATTAATTTTACATTACGAAATGTTTCGAATTATTTAAAATTGATTATAATTCAAAATAATCTAAAAATCTACACAAAATATCTATATTTTAAAATATTTCTTACCTTTTGACTATTTTTTAGAATAATTGCTATCTAAATGTAGGTAAATGGGAAAATAATTCGTTTTTTCGATATACGAAAAATAAAACGCTTTCAAATCATTTCGACACCAAAAAAACTCATCAGAATGATGAGTCTCAGATTGTCGGCAAAAAGTTATCGAGAGCACTCACTCGGTGTCTTTTGTCATTTTTAATATGAATTTTAGAGGTGTTCACCGAGCATCCTCTTCGCTAGCTAGAGGCCACTGAAAAAAACCCCTAAATTTAGGCTGTGATGAATTTGGGTTTTCATTTCCGCTCCAGGCACTTCGCTTTCCGCGGGCGGCACAGGGAGCCTCCTCGGCGCTAGCGCCTGCGGGGTCTCCCCAGCCCCGTCCTCCCGCTGGAGTCTTCGTGCCTTCCGCTCCAATCATTCAAGTTCTGCTACACAGCCTAAATTAAACAAGTCTCATTCCTTATTCAAGGTTTAATATGATTCTCAAAAAAAGGAAGTTTTTCAGGACCATCTAATCGAAACTTATTTGTGTTGTAGCACATAGAGGCTCCAGAAATGCTAGAATTGTCCTCTTCCTTCCAAATGTTCGCGATAAAAATCCGAGGAGGAAGATTTTTGATCGCTGTATCTGCATTCCAGTTGGATATTTTTTGTTTCGAGGATTTAAAAAGAAGCTATTTATTCGTTCGGAGAGGCGTCCGCTCGACTCCAACGGGATAAGCGAGACAGGCGAGACCCTGCAGGAGCGTAGCGACGAAGCGGCTCGGCGCTCGCCCCGTGGAAAGCGAGCGGTAAGCCTCGGAGAACAGATTCACCCTTTATTTTAAAAGTTGTCTTTCCTATATTTAAATGTAACCTGACTATTTTTACTATTTTATATTTAAATATAAAAATTCACTCTATTAAAGTTTAAATCCTCTTCTGCTTTTAAATCTTCGTAGTAAGATATGACTTTCCACGCGAGTGATGCCGGCTAAGGCGTATAATTCTTCATTGATAAATCTTTCTAAGGCAGCAAAATTATCGACTAAGACATGCGTATGTAAGGTGGATGGACCCGTCATTTGATAACAGCTGGCCACGCTTGGATTTTCTGCTAATGCCTCCGCTACTTTGACAAGCGAACTTGGCTCACAATCAATCTCAAAAAAGGCTGAAACCTCTTTTCCGGCCTTGCTGCTATTAATAACGACTGTAAATTGTTCGATAACATCATCTTCAATTAATTTTGCGACCCTCTCCCTGACGGCCACGCGGGACAATCCTAATTCTTTGGCAATATCCACGTAGGACAATCTGCCGTTATCTACCAATAACTCCAAAATCCGTTTATCAACATGATCCATACAAAAACCACCCTTATAATTTCCTTTTAACTGTATTATAAGGAAATCCTGAACAAGATGGAATAATATCTTACATCTAATTTTCATATTGTTTGTTTTTTCTCTATTTTCCTTTCATATAGATAAATTATAACAGCAAAGTACGCAATAATTTATCTACTTCATTATGAAGGTAAAGAGGGTATTTTTTAATATTGGTTGTATTCTTATATCAAAAAAGAAGGTAGCTGAAATCAGCACCCTCTTGATAAGCATCTTATCTATTTTACTGCATTGAAATCCAAACACTCTTTACTTCTGTGTAGTTATTTAGTGCATAGGAACCCATTTCACGCCCAATACCAGATTGTTTATAGCCGCCAAATGGAGAGGCCGCATCAAATGCATTATAACAGTTCACCCAAACAGTTCCTGCACGAAGGTTGTTTGCAATATAATGTGCTTTAGCAACATTCTGTGTCCACACACCAGCTGCTAACCCATAATCACTGTTATTCGCACGATTAATTAATTCATCCAAATCTTCATATGGCATCGCAGATATAACAGGACCAAAAATTTCTTCCTTAGCAATGGTCATTTCATCTCGTACATCTGCAAAAATAGTTGGCGAAACAAAATATCCTTGTTCCGACGGCTTTTCTCCACCCACCACAAGCTGTGCACCTTCGTTTAGTCCCTTCTCAATATAGCCAAGCACACGCTTTTGCTGCTCTGTTGAAACAAGCGGTCCAATTTCTGTATCAGTATGAATTCCGGCACCTTGCTTAATTTTTTTCGCATGGGCAGCCATATCTGCCACAACATTATCGAATTGCTTCTTTTGAATGAATACACGAGAGCCGGCACAGCAAACTTGTCCCTGGTTAAACATCACACCATTAAGCGCACCTGGAATCGCCTTAGATAAATCTGCATCAGGCAGAATGATATTTGGTGACTTCCCTCCAAGTTCTAGTGTCACTCGTTTCAATGTTTTAGAGGCATTTGACATGATTGATTTTCCAACCTCTGTTGAACCTGTGAAAGCAATTTTATCAACTAAGGGATGATCCACTAGAGGCTGCCCTGCCGTTTCTCCATAGCCAGGAACAATGTTAACAACCCCTTCTGGAAAGCCGGCTTCTTGAATTAGCTCTGCCAAGTAAAGCGCAGAAAGAGGGGTCTGCTCCGCTGGTTTCAAAACGACCGTACAGCCAGTAGCCAGAGCAGCCCCGAGCTTCCACATTGCCATTAGAAGCGGGAAATTCCAAGGGATGATTTGTCCAACCACTCCCACAGCCTCATGTCGAGTATAGTTTAAGAATGGTCCATTCACTGGAATGGTTTGACCTACAATTTTCGTAGACCAGCCTGCATAGTAGCGCATATGCTCAATCGCCAAGGGAATGTCGGCATTACTAGTTTCTCGAATTGGTTTACCGTTATCCAAAGTCTCTAATTGTGCTAATTCTTTACTATTCTCCTCCATTAAATCGGCGAGCTTATACATAAGTCGACCACGATCAGAGGCACTCATTTTTGACCATGGTCCCTCATCAAAAGCTTTACGAGCAGCCTTTACAGCTAGGTCTATATCTTCTGAAGCAGCCTCATAAACGCTTGCTAATACCTCACCAGTGGCAGGATTGTAAGTATCGAAGGTTTTCATAGATTTGCTTTCAACAAAATCTCCATTAATAAATAACTTCTTCTTACCTATTAGGAACTTTTCAACTTTTTCTCTTAATTCTGTTGTTAGTTGATTCATATAATTCCTCCTTTAGTATCTTCATCCTTAGGTTTGACTATGAGCGAACCTATAGATAACGCTTTCATAAAGATGTTAACACTATGAAAATAGGGAAACAACAAATAGTTTAACAAATATTCTGATATTTATCGACAAAACTTAAAGGTTGTGTGATAAAAGGCATAGTCAAATAGAAAAAAGCGTTTATAAATAATAAACCTAAAGGAGGTCTTATATTGGATGCTTATTACATAGGAAAGGAGAGTTTAAAACCTCCGACCTTATGAACAGCAGGATGAAGAGGTTTTGGTTTCTTCCTTTTCTGGCTGTGTAGTGCAGCAAGCGGAATCTGTCTCCATATTCTCTGCATCACCTTTAGTATAAAAGAATTCCCACTCGTTCCCATCCGGATCGGTTACCCAGAATTTATCTTGCGTTGCATAGCAACAGGTAACATCCATCTCTTCCCTTGCAAAAAAGCCCAATTTCTCTAAACGCTCTTTATGCTGGAGAACCTCTTGGAGATTTTCCACTTGAAAGCCAAAATGTCCAACCTGATTTCCTGAAACTTCATCCTTAAGATTTAGGGTAAAGTTTAACCCTGGATAATCGAGTAAAAATTTGGCATAGTCTGGTTTTACTTTTACCGGTTCTACATTAAAAATCTTTGAATAAAATTCGATCGACTTATTTAGATTCGTAACATTGATCCCAACATGCATTTTCAAGATAATCCCTCCAATAATTTAATTTAAAATCAAATATTTTTGATTTAAAGAGGATAAATCAACTTTTTTTGATTTTTCATTTTAAGTATATTAGTAATTTTTTCTAATTGCAACCCTTAATCAAAAAAAATTGATAATTTAATTAATCGTAAAATGGACCTTGGGAATTGCAGATAATTAAAACAAAGAATGGTTCAACATCTAACAATTAGGCTCTTTTAATAGATCAATTTTTTTTGATAAAAAAAGATTGACACATGAAAATATTGGATATATGATAAACACATCAAAATTATTTGATTTAAAAAGTAGGTGAAATGGATGAAGGAAGAAATTCAATTACAGGATATATCTATGGATTCATTCTTTGAAAAGTTTGAGTTAAAATATAAAGCAATTGCTGATAAAAAGAGACTACAGATTATGAATATTTTAACTCAAAAAGGTGCCATGTGTGTTTGTGATCTAGCTCCATTGGTTGATATGGCTCAATCAAAGCTCTCTTACCACTTAAAGATTTTATTAGACGCTAACATTATAACAAAAGAAACACGAGGAACATGGAGTTATTACGAATTAAATCAGGAGGAGCTCAATCATTTGTTGTCGCACGAACTTTGCTGTGTGTTCAAGCCAACCTGTTGCTAATTTTTTTCACTTAAACATCAATTTTTTTTGATTGATTAAAGGTTAAGCCAAGAGTGTCGGACTCTTGGCTTAACCTTTTTCTTACTCGCCCGTTTCAGAGAAACGCTTAATACGGTCTTCAATCTCATCACGGACACGTTGGAAGAATGCCCATTTCTCCTCGTCTGTTCCTTGAGCCTTGGCTGGGTCATCAAATCCCCAGTGAACTCGTTTTACTTTAGCTGGTGTAACCGGGCACTTATCAGCTGCGTCACCACATAATGTTACCACTAAATCGGCATTGTTTAGATATTCAGGATCAATCATATCAGAAGTATGATTGGAAATATCGATTCCAGCTTCTTTCATCGCCTTAACAGCATTTGGGTTCAAACCATGTGCTTCAATTCCAGCACTGCGCACTTCCCATTCGGCACATAAATGTTTCTTTGCCCAACCCTCTGCCATTTGGCTTCTGCAGGAGTTTCCCGTACATAAGAAATAAAGCTTCTTTTTGTTTTCCATGTTGAATTCCACCTTTATTAGTCGTTTTAAGCTGCTTGTTCTTTAAAATATTTTCGTTTAAACCATAATGCCACATTAACCAAGGCAATCATGACAGGTACTTCTACAAGCGGCCCAATTACTGCGGCAAATGCTGCACCAGAATGGATTCCAAATACCCCCACTGCGACAGCAATCGCTAATTCAAAGTTATTACTCCCAGCTGTAAAAGCAAGGGTCGTAGTGACTGGATAGCTGGCGCCAATTTTCTTTCCCATGAAGAAGGACACAAAGAACATAATCACAAAATAGATTAAGAGCGGAATGGCAATGCGTACTACATCTAATGGCAAGGCAACGATCGCGTTCCCTTTTAAAGAGAACATAAGGATAATCGTAAATAATAAAGCAATCAGTGTAATAGGACTAATTTTTGGAATGAATACTTTTTCATACCATTGTCTGCCTTTGGCTTTAACTAACGTAAACCTTGTAATCATCCCAGCAATAAAGGGAATCCCTAGATAGATAAACACAGATTTTGCGACTTCTATCATCGTAATATTAACCACTGCCCCTTGGATTCCGATCCATTCTGGAATAATGGTGACAAATACATACGCATACACGGAAAAGAACAGCATTTGGAAGATCGAATTGAAGGCTACTAAGCCAGCTGCATATTCCGTATCACCTTTAGCAAGATCATTCCAAACAATCACCATCGCAATACAACGAGCCAAACCGATCATGATAAGTCCAACCATGTACTCTGGTTTATCAGGAAGGAAGATGATCGCTAATAAAAACATTAAAATCGGGCCAATGATCCAGTTTTGAACGAGCGATAAGACTAAGACTCTTACATTTTTAAATACTCGCCCAATCTCCTCATAACGAACTTTTGCTAGTGGCGGATACATCATTAGAATTAACCCGATGGCCAGTGGTATCGATGTTGTTCCAACCTGTAGACTGTCCATACTGTCTACGAAGCCTGGAAAGACGAATCCTAAGCCAATCCCTATGGCCATCGCAAGGAATATCCAAAGTGTTAGGTATCGGTCCAGGAACGAGAGCCGTTTTTTTTCTGTTGTGCTCATTTTGTCACTCCTTATTTATAGTTACGCTAACATCCGCATCGGAGCGTAGGGTTACTTTTTTCAATCATTTTGATTTTCTCTAGCTGGTCTGGTATATGTTCCAAAATATCTTCAATTAGTCCAGATAGTTCACTTTGTTGATTCAGGGAATAGTAAATCCACTGTCCTCTTCGTTCTTCCCTGACCATTCCTGCATCCTTTAATTTCCGCAGATGCTGGCTGATGGATGGCTGACTTGTATCAAATACTTCTAAAAGTTCACACACACAGCACTCTCGTTGTTTTAAGATTCCAATGATGGTTAAACGTGTTTTATCACCTAATAATTTCAAAACAGTAGCCGCGTTTTCTAATTCAACTATTGATTTCAAAAAGACACCTCCTCTAAAGATTATATAAATAAATAATAATTTGCTTATATAGTAAATCAATGTGTAATTGAATTCAAGTACATTCATGTAAAGTTCATGTTAAGATTAATACAAATAGAACCGAGAAGGGCGTTTCCCGATTCTTAAAATAGATAGTAGCGATTTTCATGAGGAAAGTTATTGTTCTACTTCTCGCATTCTTACTTAGCATAATTCGAATCCAAGCTATTGCACAAATATCTTATCCATTTTATAAAACAGAATCCAAGAAATCCTTCGTTCTTTGTTCAGTAGGTTGTTCGAATATTTTTTTAGGATGTCCTACTTCTACAATTCTACCATCATGCATATATACAACCCCATTAGCCACTTCCTTAGCGAAGCCTATCTCATGCGTAACGACAATCATGGTCATTCCCTCTAAGGCCAACTCCTTCATGGTCACTAGAACTTCACCCACGAGCTCAGGGTCCAAAGCGGATGTTGGTTCATCAAAAAGCATCACGTCCGGTTTCATTGCAAGTGCACGAGCGATGGCGACGCGCTGCTTTTGACCTCCTGAAAGCTTACCCGGATAGACGGATTCCTTGTCACTAAGACCGACTTTAACTAGAAGCCCCTTGGCTTCTTTATACGCCTGGTCTTTAGGAATTTTTTTCACATTTATGGGTGCTTCCATGATATTTTCAATCACTGTCATATGTGGGAAGAGATGGAAATGCTGAAATACCATCCCAACTCTAGTCCTAATTTCGTTCAAATCATGAGTTTCCCGTTCCACTTTCTCGCCACCAATATAAATAGTTCCACTATCTTTGACCTCAAGGAAATTAAGACAGCGTAACAAGGTACTTTTACCCGAGCCGCTAGCTCCAATTACACAAACCACATCACTCTCATTTACGGTCATATCGATATCCTTTAAAACATGAAGATCGCCAAATGTTTTATTTAACTTTTCTACTTTTATCATCACTGATTTACCCATACGACTGCCTCCATTCTTAATCGCTCACAGCCAAGCGCTTTTCGACATAACGCACAAGAATTGAAAACACAAGTACTAGAAATAGATAATAAACGGCAACAACCAATAAGTAGGTCATATAATCAAACGTATTCGAGCCATAAGTGGTCGCCACATTAAACAGCTCATACATTCCGATGAAGGCAGCGAGTGAAGAATCCTTAAGGGCAATGATGAACTGGTTTCCAAGTGGTGCCATCGCCCTGCGAAGCGCCTGTGGCAAAATAATTCTCCTATACGTCAACTTTAAGTTCATTCCTAGGGAACGCGCAGCTTCCATTTGTCCTTTGTCAATCGATTGAATCGTCCCACGGAAGATCTCAGCAATATAGGCCCCATTATGGAAGGCTAGTCCAAGAACGACTGCTAGAAATTGTGAAATATTAAGTGAAGTTAAACCGTAGTAGAAGACAAAAATTTGGACAACGAGTGGGGTCCCACGAATAAGAAAGATATAAGTATCTGCTATCCACTCTAGAATTTTTATGTTAGAAATTTTTAAAAATGCGAAAAATAAACCAATAAAAATACCGATAAATATAGCAACAGCTGTTAGTTCAAATGTCAGCCACATTCCTTTTAGAAAAACAGGATACGATTTAATAAAGGTATTTAACCACTCCATAGCTTCCCCTTCCTCCTCGATGCTGTCAATTGTGTAAACCTATCTCCGAATCTCATTCATTTTTTATTGTGTTTTTCTTAAATAGTCCAATTTTAATATGATTGTAGATTAGTATAAATACGGATGGCGAATGCACTATCCACGTACATTCGCCCAGTAGTTATTCCTTTTCAGGATCAACTGTTATATCTTCTCCAATGTACTTCTTACTGATTTTTGTTAATGTTCCATTATCACGAAGTGTTTGAAGAGCTTTATTGACTTCTTCTAAAAGCTTCTTGTTATCTTTGGCAATCGCAATTGCCTGATCACTGCGGCCGAGTAACTCTTTACCGACAATTTTCATTCCTGCCCCGATGGCTTCCTTCCCAGTGATGAAATCGGTAATAACCGCATCATGCTTTCCTTTGCTCAGGGCTTCTAGCGCCGTCACGTCACTGTCAAGCAGGATGATTTTATCTGTTACTTCCTCTGCTGTTTTTGCGTATGTGGAACCTTTAGATACCGCTATTTCTTTACCCTTTAGGTCATCGAGGGTTTTAATAGAACTGTCAGGTCTTACGAAGATTTGAGGTCCGGAGTAGTAGTAAGGAGTGGAAAAGCTAACAGCCTTTAATCTTTCCTCGGTAATCGTATGACTGGCTACGGCAGCATCAAAGCGCCCCGCCTTTACCCCTTCAACGATTCCACCGAATTTAAATTTCTTTTGAACAGGGTCAAGTCCCAATTCCTTGGCAATTGCTTCAGCCACTTCAATGTCAAAACCTGTCATCTTACCATTAGCATCTGTTACACTAAATGGTTTAAATTCACCTGAAGAGGCAAAGGTGAACTTTCCTTCATCGATTAAATTCATTCCGCTTGTCGAAGTTTTGTCACTCCCACAGGCTGCAAGTGAAAGTAACAGGACTAATACTAATAAGGCCTTCGTTAAATATTTCACTAGAATAACTCCCCCTTTTTTTGTAATTTTTTAGGACACACTTAACCATAACATAAATTTAGAATATTCTCAAAATTCATTTGGACGGTTTATTTAGGCTCTCCTTTGATATATTCGTGTTTAGTGAAATGACCTCATATATACATAGAATTGGGCCAAGTTCCTCCCACATGCTTCCAATTCCTTATAGTTCGACAGAAATTTTTAGTTAGAAAAGAAATAGAATCCAGTTTTTTTCAAAATGAAGTAAGAATGCATACACAAATAACTGCTAATGCTACGCTTAAGAACAAAGTGGTCATTCCAATTAATATGATTAACCCTTTTTTATGCCCTTAAAACTCTGGACGCACGCGTAAAAGCCTTTACTCAGTTTTGAGTAAGGCTTTTTTCACTTTTAATATATTTTGAATTGCGGGTTAGCAGGAAATATTAAATGACTTAAACAAAGCATCTAATTTTTCATTCAGAACCCCTTCTTAAAGGCTACTAAAAGAATACTGGGGTAAAATAATTTGAATATGAGTTCCTTTTGAACTGCTATCAACCACATTTATATCTCCTCGATGCTCAAGGATGATGTTTTTTACAAAGGGTAATCCTAAACCTAACCCCTCATTTTTAGAAGTCGTAAAAGGATCAAAGATACTATTCCAATGGTCCGCAGGTATTCCCTTTCCGGTATCAGTAAAATGAATAAAAATCCTATCCACTTGAATATCGGTAGAAATCATAATATTTCTTACCGATATTTCTTTCGAAAAAGCCTCCGAACTATTTTTAATCAAATTGAAAAATACTTGCTTTAAATACGCATCGTTGGCATAGGTTTTTAAGGTTGTATATTTTTTATCAAAAAAAACTTCTACAGCATTTCTTTGTAAAAACTCTGCTGCTATTTCAATGGATTGTTCAATGATTTCATTCAAATCCACCATTTTGTATTCAATCGATTTATACTTCAATAATTTGGTGTAATTATTGAGTAATTCTTCCATTTGACCAGCTGCTTTTTGAATCATCACGGTCATCTTCTTATCTTCGGAAGGCAAATGGGATTCGCCTAATAATTTCGAATAGCCATTAATAATTTGTAGCGTATTTTTCACTTCATGCACTAAACTAGCAGCAAGATTGCCCGCATTATCTAGTTTCTTCTGACGTTCCATTAAACGATTATAGTTTACCGTCAACATTGTATTCAGTTTCACAAAGGAAAAAACAATAATAACCGAAAAGATAATGGTCCCTAAACTGCTAAACAATGCTCCTGTTCCAGGGATAAAATTTAATAAACCAAAAATAAACAGTAACAAGCTGCAATAAGAAAACGTTCCTAAAAAATTTTTCAAATAGAGGTTTTGAATTTGTCTAGAAATAATAAAAGCAAAAATGATGAGAATTAAAAAACTACTCGTATGAAAAAGGTACAAAAAATTCAGCGGTCCATATTCCGGAAAATAGAAATTAAGATTGGAGTTAACAATTTCAACCTCTTTCACGCCGATGATTCCGAGTCCTGTCATATTGATGAGATAGACAATCAAGCTCCATCCTACTAGAAAGGACAAAACCTTTAGATTAAAAATAGAAAATTGAAACTTATGAAAGGATCGATTTTTAATGTTGGTGGTATGTTTATTGATGAGAACATACGCCAGATAAAAGACAAGCGGAATCATGAAAGTTGGCCCAACCCTAAAAAACCGAAACAGCCACGTGATTACTTCTTCTGAAAGAACACCTTTCAAATATAAAACGGCAATGTCTAATTGCCAAAAACTGATGGAGAGCATATAAAGAAATAATGCAAAAGCTAATTCCGAACCTTTATATATTATTAATACGCAAATCGCTAATACAATTGGAATAATTCCAATAATAGCGATCAAAAATGCGATGATCAAAGTTTTTCACCACTCTATTGATATCTCTTTATATAGGCACAGGCATTATTCCCTCCATGCCCATGAGTAGTAACCGCTACCTCATTTATTTCTTGAAATAAGGTTGTTCCATTCCACCAACAATTGCTACATCAATATGAAAAAGGAACTCATATGAAGGTTTAATTTCACAGCCTAATTAAACAATAGCACCCGTTGAACAAGAGTTTATTAATAAATACATTGAAAAATTAAACACTTTTAATATTTTTATTGCACTCTAATTGTTTTTGAATACCTAACCTATCAATCTGAATCCAATACTCTGAAATTTTTTCATTTTCTATTCTATACACCGCACTTGCCATTTGTATTACTGGGAGCCCTGTAGGTTGGTATCCATCGATTTCTCCTACGTGCGTACCTTTTTGTTTCCATCGTACATATACTTTACTTCCATCTACTAAAAATTCTTGAATTTCTAATGAAAAATTACCATATGCTTCAATCATTTCTCTTACGTGTTCAGCATAATCTTTAGGTGTCCTCAACACTGTTTGTTCTTCTTCAGATACAATTTGATGTGCCAATACTTGTTCTGCCATTAATTGATTTGAGTAATCAGGATTATTACCTGATCGTACTTCTTCAAAAAATTCTCTAACAATTTGTTCTGGTGTCATTTAAAAACCCCCTTATAATAAATTAAATATTATCATATTATGGGTGATTTTATTCAACTAACCTGCCACCGTAGGAGAGTAAGAAAAAGCTGCATTTAAAGCAGCCTGTTCTTTGAAGAAAGACCCGTTAGTTAAATAAGAAAAGGGACGCTTGTTCAACAATCGCCCCTATAGTGGAGTAATCTTAGTAGCTGGAAAATGTAAAAGAATAGTTCGCATACTGGAATTTTGATTTGGACTACGACCAAAGTCGTATAACGATTTAGTTCATAGACTGATGAAATATTCTAACCAAAACTTTATAATGATTAATGAATAAAGGTTTGTTAAACAGTACGATACAAAGAGGGGTAAATTTAAAATGGAAAATAAGGGATTCAAAATATTGATTCATGCTAGTACTTGGTTTGCACCTATACTAGTTCCCATTATCACATATTTTATTATTTCAGATCGAGAAATTAAAAGCTTATCCTTACAGGCGTTGGTATTTCATATTGTGATCGGCATTTTAATCTCAGTGTCTGCTTTTTTTTCTTGGATATTAATCGGGATTCCATTCCTCATTATTTTTGGACTCATTGCTATAATAGCTCCGATTGTTGGAATTGTTAAAGCGTTGAATGGGCGTCCTTTTCGATATCCTATTATTGGAGCATGGTTTTGATTAAATCTAAACGAATCTAATCGTTTTAATGATGATGAATAGTGGTATTTAAATCACTTAATTTTCATAAACACCATGCCACCGTAATTCATGCGAATATTTGCTCTGCACGGATACTTGAAAAGAATAGATATGAGGGTGCATTTCTTCAATAACAATCTTCCATAAACTGGCACTTTTCCTTAGTAAGAAGGCGTCTTTTTTATATGCTCCTACACAAAAGATTGTGAAGATTTCCACTTAAGCTATAGGGTACTTTTCTACAATACGTGGAGACGTTTTTTATTGAAGTAACGTGAAGATGGTTTAAAAAGGAAACTATTAACGAAAGCAGAATAGTAAATTAATACTCAAAGAATACTTTTCATAGTGGAGAATATATACAGAATAGAAAGCTAGATATTTACTTTCTTGTGAAGGGAGAATTTCATGGGTAATTTAGTAAATGACAATCTGTATGAAACGAGAAATAACTTAGTAAAGGAGATTACTTCATTAAGTTATACTCAATTTAATGGTAGACCTGATATGAATATATGGAGTATTGCACAAGTTTGTCATCACTTAGTTTTAGTGGAACAGGCAACAATAAATGCTATTGCGTGGGGATTAAAAAAGGTTGATAATACTCAAATAGAACGTAAAAACGCTTACCTTATATTGGATAGAACGAAAAAGATTAAAGCTCCCGAAATCGTCGAACCAGATGTAGAACCATTTGAAGTTCAGTCTATCATTGATTTGTTAAACGATTCGAGAAAAAAATTTCTGACTTTCCTCAGTACTATAGAAGATAAATCAATTTTGGCGGAAAAATCATTTAAGCATCCTGCCTTAGGTGAATTACCACTTGACCAATGGATTGAACAGATATATTTGCATGAACAGCGACACACAGAACAAATAAAAGAGATAAAATTACTTTTAGATGCGAGGCACTAAACTTATTAAATAAAGGGGAAAAAGGATGCTTTTTCAGGTGTTTGCTCAGCTTTTTCTTCCCTCTTGGTAAATCGAGATTAATTGATCATACATATACTACCCAACACTTTCTCCCACCAAATCATTGATACATCAGGCTTTCCCTACTTTTAATCAAACGTTTGATTAAATAAAAAAAGAACCGAGATGCGTACCCACGGTACGTTCCCGATTCTTCTGAAAACTGCATAGCTTACATAATTGCCTCCCGCTTTTCCCCTTATTCGATACCAACTTAATTACAGCAGGTACGAACTTGAATTACGAGGGAAGAACTTGATTGCGAAGAGACAAACAATCTGTTGCCTATAACCTTTTATTCAACTGTAACTGATTTAGCAAGGTTACGTGGCTTATCAACATCGCAATCGCGGTGCAGGGCTGCGTAATAAGCAATCAGTTGCATTGGGATGACAGAGATAAGTGGTGTTAATAACTCATGTACTTCTGGGATGACAAAACTATCTTCATCCATATTTAAACCCTTCATGGAAATGATGCATGGGTTTGCGCCACGAGCGACAACTTCCTTCACATTTCCGCGAATACTTAAGTTGACGTCTGCTTGTGTCGCAAGTGCAATAATTGGGGTACCCTCCTCAATTAAAGCAATCGTTCCATGTTTCAATTCACCGCCAGCAAAACCTTCTGCTTGGATGTAAGAGATCTCCTTCAGCTTCAAGGCCCCTTCTAAGCAAACATAGTAATCAACGGCACGGCCAATGAAAAACGCATTGCGTGTGACTGATAAAAATTCTCGTGAAATATGCTCGAATAGCTCCTTAGAGTCACATAGAACTTCCATCGCATTAGCGATAATCCCCAGTTCATGCACAAGGTCAAAATCAACAGCAATGTTTCGGCTCTTCGCTGTAACTTCTGCTAAAATCGCCAAAACCGCTAACTGAGCAGTATAGGCTTTTGAAGAAGCAACCGCAATTTCCGGACCAGCATGCAGCAATAGCGTATAATCTGCTTCACGAGACAAAGTTGAACCAGGAACATTCGTAATCGTTAAGGTTGGATAACCCATTCCTTTTACTTTTACGAGTACGGCACGGCTATCAGCAGTTTCTCCACTTTGGGAAATGAAGATAAATAATGGTTTCTTTGTCAGCAATGGCATATTGTAGACAAACTCACTGGCAATATGGACTTCCACTGGAAGCTTCGCCATACTTTCAATGAACTGCTTACCAACAAGTCCTGCATGATAAGAAGTTCCCGCAGCGATAATATAGACACGGTCTGCTTCATTCATTGCATGGATGATTTCATCATCAATTTTTAGCTGCCCTTGCTCATTTTGGTACGTTTGAATAATCTTTCGCATCACAAGCGGCTGTTCATCGATTTCTTTTAACATATAGTGCGGGTACGTACCCTTTTCAATATCACTTGCATCTAAGTGGGCAGTGTATGGTTCACGGCTAATGATGTCACCGTTCATATTTTGAATGATAACTCCGTCTTTGGAAACAAGCACAATTTCTTTATCTACTAGTTCAAGATATTGATTCGTTACTTGTAGCATCGCCATCGCATCACTAGCAACAACATTAAAGCGATCACCAAGACCCACTAATAGTGGGCTTTTATTTTTCGCTACATAGATGGTTTCATTTTCTTGTTCATCTAATAATGCGATCGCATATGAGCCGTGTAAAAGGCTAAGTGTTTTACGGAAGGCTTCAAGGACGGTTAATCCTTCTTTAACAAACAGCTCCATTAACTGAACAACCACTTCTGTATCTGTTTCACTTTTGAAAGATACATCTGCTAAATATTCACGCTTTAAAAGGTCATAGTTCTCAATTACGCCGTTGTGAACAAGCGTAAAGCGGCCTGATGTACTTTGGTGAGGATGAGAATTCACCTTGCTTGGAACACCATGTGTTGCCCAGCGAGTATGACCAATTCCGATGTTCGCCATCACATCTTCATCCACAATTGCACGTAGATCGGCAATTCGACCTTTTTCTTTAAATACATGAATACCTTTATCATTTTTTACAGCGATACCAGCTGAATCATAGCCTCTATATTCAAGTTTTTCTAAACCTTTTAATAAAATTTCTTTTGAATCATTATTTCCAATATATCCAACAATTCCACACATTTTTTGTATCCTCCCTGATATAGGGGGCAGGACTGCTTTGGAGGCAAGAACTTGCCCCCTTATCTCTGTTTTTTTGGTTAGGTATCTGTCTATACCTTTTTTAAAACATTACAGTTAGTATACGCATATTCCTCTCTTTGTGCACAAAGTTGCCTCTGTGTTTTAAAGAAGAAATTTTCGGTTGTGCGTCTTGCAACCGGGAGGTATCCGCCGAACATTCGATAAACCTCCTCCTCGTCAACTAATCTAACCACGAAGATTAGTCCTGGCGCTTTTTAAAACGATTTTCTTCACCTATCCTCCTTTCAAATGGAAATGAGCTACCCTACTTTGATAAAACAAAGCAAGTTAATAGTACATGATTTTCCAGTCACCCGTCAACAAATAATATAAAAGTTACAATATCCTTCAAAATCATCCCTAATAAAATATGCATAAGGGCTCGATTGAGTTCCCTTATGCATATGAAATGTGCTCTATTCTTTTAATTCCATTTCTTCTTTTACGACAGTAACAATGCGGTCCACATAGGAAGCACACAATTCCTCGGTGGATGCCTCTGCCATCACGCGAACAAGTGGTTCCGTTCCAGACGGTCTGACTAGAATTCTTCCGTTTCCAGCCATTTCCGCTTCCACTCCCTCAATAACTGCTTTCACCTTTTCATTATCTGTCACATGATGCTTATCAGTAACCCTGACATTGACTAGCTTTTGTGGATACTTCCTCATTTCTGCTGCTAACTCAGATAACGGCTTGTGCGTCGTCTTCATAATATTCACTAGCTGCAGACCTGATAATAAGCCATCACCCGTTGTATTATAATCCAAGAAAATGATATGGCCCGATTGTTCTCCACCAAGATTAAAGCCATTTTTCTTCATTTCCTCCACCACATAACGATCGCCAACTGCCGTAGGGACACTATGGATGCCATGCGTTTCTAACGCCTTGTAAAAGCCAAGATTACTCATAACCGTTGATACGATCGTACCGTGCTTTAAGCGGCCTTGTTCTTTCATGTACTTCCCACAGATATACATGATTTGATCACCATCAACGATATTGCCCTTTTCATCAATTGCTATCAAGCGATCACCGTCACCGTCAAAAGACAGACCGACATCGGCTCCTTTTTCCTTCACTAAGGCTGCAAGGGCTTCTGGATGGGTAGACCCTACTCCCGCATTAATATTTACTCCGTTTGGTGAGGCTCCCATCATCGAAAGATCTGCATCCAAATCGGCAAATAAATGACTTGCTAAGGATGAAGTGGCTCCATGTGCACAATCTAAAGCAATATGGATACCGGAAAAGTCCTCATCCACTGTATTTTTCAAGTATTGCAGGTACTTTTGTCCGCCTTCAAAATAATCCATCACTTGACCAAGATCAGCCCCCGTTGGACGTGGTAAGTGATCCTCCGGTAAATCAATTAATGCCTCAACTTCTAGCTCCTGTTCATCTGAGAGTTTAAAACCATCAGGACCAAAAAATTTAATTCCATTATCGGCAACTGGATTGTGAGAAGCAGAAATCATGACCCCTGCCTGTGCACCTAGTGCTTTCGTTAAATAAGATACACCTGGAGTGGAGATGACTCCTAAACGCATCACTTCTGCACCAATAGAAAGCAAACCGGCCACGAGGGCACCCTCAAGCATATGTCCTGATACACGTGTATCACGCCCAATCAGAACTTTGGGACGATCCTTATCCTTTGTTAAAACATAACCGCCAAAGCGGCCTAATTTAAAGGCCATCTCAGGTGTTAATTCGCTATTTGCTACTCCACGTACCCCATCGGTACCGAAATATTTTCCCATTTAAAAATCTCTCCTTCAACATGTGTATTGCTAGATATTAGGCATTATTGGTTATCGTAACTTTTGCAGTGGCTTTGTCTGGTTTCATATCGATGTCAGACGGACCCTCCACGTGAATGGTGACGTCATGACTACCCTCTGTTAAGCCGGTTACGTCAATATATACAGTAAAATCTTCCGGTTTTAGTCCAGCTACAGAACCTTTTGCGACTACACTGATTGTATCGCTGGATGGATCAGTGATCTCTGCTTTATAGGTATCTGCTAGACCACGTATGTTTATAGGTATGCTTGTGACTGTTTTCTCTTCTGGTTGTTTAACCACTACTGTTGCTTTTACCGTTTGCGGGGTTACCTTCGTAATCCCGTTGGAGATAATCACAGGTAAGGTGAGCGTTGTGCTCTCCGTAATCTTACTAATGTCTACTTCCACACGAACATTTTCAGTATTCTTTAGAACCTCTTCACTACCGGTCACTGTCGCTTCATTTTCATCCAGTTCAATCGATTCAATCGTCACTCCAGAAGGCGCATTTCCTTTTTTCACAATATTGATTGGAACGGTCTTCGTGTTACTTTTTATTGGAATCGTCACCTTAACAGTCTCTGGATCTACGACTACATTTAGCTTGTTTAATTCTTTGTCTAAAACTTGAATCCGGGCTTCCCTAGTAATCGTTTCACTCAATTTTCCTTTTTCCTCAAGTGTGGCCTTTACATAGGAAATTCGATCAATTGTACTCTTCGCGCCGGTAATTTTAACCTTATTTGGCTCGACAACCGGTTGCCCCGCAGAATATCCATCATCAATTTGGCTGTTATTGATTTCTGCCTCCACTTTAAATTCCTTCGTAATTCTTTCTTCGACGGTCACATTCACACTAGCAGGCTTCAGGGTTGCCTTCAATTTATCGGATAGTTCTTTAACCTTTAACTTCACCTTCTGCTTCCCAATTTTAGCATCCGTCAAATCTACATAGATCTCAAAGTTCTTTAATGTCTTCGCATTTTGAACATGTGTCATCGGGCCTTTTATGGTGATATCTACGGTGTTCGGGATTCCCGACACAACTAAGTTTTCAGTATCATAGTACACTTTTACGGGTATATCCTTGATTGTCGCTGTCGTTTGTTGGCCAGGGACATTCACATCAGATAAGTTTTTTCCAGTATGCGACACGGAAAAATATAAAAGGACGGCTAATAACAGGGACAGTGTCTTTATAAACCAAGGGTTATCCATCAATTTATCCATTGCTTTTTCCCCTCCAGTTCCAACGAGCTGAAGAAGCCTGTTTTTGTTTGTTTTGAATGACCAATTCACTTGTCAGTATTTCTTTTAATTCATCCAATTTTAAATCGCGATGAAGTTCGCTATTCCTTGTTAGGGAGATACTACCCGTTTCTTCTGATACGACGGCTGTCACACTATCGGTGACCTCGCTTATTCCTAATGCAGCTCGATGCCTTGTACCCAATTCCTTTGAGATAAACGGGCTTTCGGATAAGGGAAGATAGCATGCTGCGGCTGAAACCATATTCTTTTGAATAATAACCGCTCCATCATGGAGTGGAGTATTCGGAATAAAAATATTAATGAGTAATTCAGAAGAGATATTGGAATTTAACTGAATACCTGTCTCAATGTAATCGCCCATTCCAGTTTCCTTCTCAATGGAGATCAATGCCCCGATTCGGCGCTTTGCCATATAATCCGTGGCTTTAACGATGGCTTCCACTGTTTTCTCCTGACTATCATCATATTGATTACTGCTGCGCGCGAAAAATCGCCCTCTGCCCAATTGCTCCAGGGCTCTTCTGAGTTCAGGCTGAAAAATAATGATAATCGCTAAAAAGCCCCAATTGATGGCTTGCTGCATCATCCAGCCCAGCGTCGTCAAGCCCAGCCACTCACTTAGTACCCTGACTAGAAGAATCACGAGAACCCCCTGCAGTAACTGAACGGCTTTCGTGCCTTTTATGACATTGATGAGTTTATAAATGACATACCATACGACGGCAATATCGACAATACTAGCTAGATACTTCCATAAAGTGAAATCCGCAAACTGCATTGTTCTTCCTCCGTTACTTTCTTCAAACGTAAAATGAATACAACCACTATATTATATCATAATTACTCAATAGACTTAGTATATGAGCTGATTACAAAAACAAATCACTCATCAACGAGTGATTTGTTTTATGGGGTGGCTTCGGGCTGATCAAAAATATTGACCACTTCCTTAGCTGTCTTTTTCATGTGGTACCAAATCCAGTCAAATACTTCATTTACTTCGTCGATCTGGCCCGTCACATGCCCTGCTGAAGCAAGATACTTTTCTCCATTGATAACCGTTGCATTA
This sequence comes from Neobacillus jeddahensis, assembly GCF_000612625.1. GTDB lineage: Bacteria > Bacillota > Bacilli > Bacillales > Cytobacillaceae > Neobacillus > Neobacillus jeddahensis. Next base: position 3,378 of record NZ_CCAS010000048.1, on the reverse strand, counting down.
CCTTGAATTTCACCTTCAATTTTCAATGTCCCATTGTGAACGACGACATCTCCCTTTACCGTTTCGCCTTTTGGCACAATGACTGTATTATTTTTTACCACTAAGTTTTTTTGCTTTGATACAGAAAATTCCTGATCTTGACTCCAGGTTGAGAACAGACTCCCCATCATTAATATGATGAAGACGGAAGCTGCGGCGATCATCGGATGATTTTTTAACCAACGCCCCATCCAAACCTTTTTCTTTTCCTTAGGTAAACGAGCCAGAACATTAGCCGTAAAATCGGAGGGTGCCTGCATATGTGAAATACTTTTTACAAAAGCAATTGTCTTCTTTAGTTCATTAAAAATGGTTTCACACTCTTTACAGGACTGGAGGTGCTCTCTCAATAATTGTTCCTTTTCTGGCTTAATTTCCTCATCTAAGTATTCATGCATTAATTCAATGATATGATCTGGACACATTTATTGATTCACCTCTTTACACATATCGTAATTGTTGTCTCAAAGCTTCTCGGCCTCGATGGATTCTTGTTTTAACCGTTCCTAGGGGCAAATCGAGAATTTCGCTTATTTCATTTAAAGACAACTCTTCAATATATTTTAATACAATCGCGGATCGATATTTTTCAGGCAGCTTTAAAATTTCCTTATGAACTGTTTCATGCAGTTCTAAACTTTCAACTTCTGTCTCCGGCAACGGCGTGTTCGAGGGAATCTGCGAATACATCGTTAATCCCTCTGTCCCTGCCACTTCTGCATCCAAATAGTGATCCGGTTTCTTCTTTCGGATTCTATCAATACATAAATTGGTGGCAATTCGAAAAAGCCAAGTGGAAAATTTTAATTCTTGGTTAAACGAGTTAATATTCACATAAGCCCGGAGAAACGCTTCCTGAGCCATATCCTCTGCTTCATGCCGATTTCCTAGCATTCTAAAACACAGCTGAAAGACACTGTTTTTATAAATTTCAACGATTTCACCAAAGGCATCCTGGTCGCCTTTGATAACTTGTTTTATTCTCTTTTTAACAATTGATTCCATTAAGTAACCTCAGCTCCAATGCTGCTACACGATAATACGAATCGCTAGCGAAAAAGTTTCGTTTAATACGAAAAACTTCTCAATACCTATAATATTAACAAAAATTTACTTCAGGTGGGCAATATAAGTTTAAAGATTTTATGGAGAAGAGATAAAAAAATTTATAGCGAAGCCAGGCTATACCAATGGTAGGCTTAGCAGGGGAATTCCTATTGGTATCACGGAATCAAATGTGCTTATTAGCTTTCGAATAAAAATAACAGCAGCCGCTTTGTAAGAGGCTGCTGTTTTCCTTTTTATAGTAATTTTTCTCCAAACAATGATCCCATTAATTCAACCGCAACTGATGCTGTTTTATTTTTTTCATCCAAAATTGGGTTTACCTCAACAAATTCAGCTGAAGTAATCAGTTTTGCCTCCTCAAGCATTTCCATTGCTAAATGGCTTTCACGGTAACTGATTCCACCCATGACAGGAGTTCCCACTCCGGGACATTCGCTTGGATCTAAACCATCTAAATCGAGAGAAAGATGGACTCCATCTGTTTTATCTTTTAGATAAGCTATTGTTTCTTCTATTACCTTTGCCATGCCCATGCGATCTACTTCATGCATTGTATAGACTTTCATACCCTTTTCTTTGATTAATTTTCTTTCCCCTTCATCAAGAGATCTAGCTCCAATAATGACAACATGCTCAGGCTTCACCTTCGGAAAATAGCCACCAATTTCCGTTAATTTTTTATGTCCTAATCCTAGGCTGACTGCTAACGGCATCCCATGGATGTTTCCTGAAGGACTCGTTTCCGCCGTATTTAAATCACCATGAGCATCATACCAGATGACACCAAGATTTTGATAATGCTTAGAAACCCCTGCTAATGTGCCAATTGCGATGCTATGATCTCCCCCAAGTACAAGTGGAAATGAACCTGATTGAATGGCTTCATCCACCTTCTCAGCTAGCATGGCACTTTTTTCAGCAACTAAATCTAGGTTCCGTAGATTAGACTCTTGATCGACCACAACCGCTGGTCTACCGATTGCAATATCACCCAGGTCGTGGATTTCATCGAATAGGGGTTTTAATCGTTCATTAATCCCCGCATAACGAATCGCACTTGGTCCCATATCTACACCACGTCTCATTTGCCCTAAGTCCATGGGCATTCCAATGATAGATAGCTTCTTCATTTATTCATTCCCCCCAACTTTTACTATCTTTATTTTAACCGCTTTCATACAAATGACTCAACTCGACAAATTTCTGTATATATATGCGACTATTAATAATGTTCAGAATGATAGGTCTCTTATTTTGCCGTCACCTAACTTTAGCGATGATAGGGATAACTGAAATTTAGAAAAACCAATAGTATCCACAAAAAATTCCCTATACAAAAAAAAACCTTAAACCAGCTTCCTGATTTAAGGTAAAATATGTAGTGTGATGGTGGAGTCTAGGGGGATCGAACCCCTGACCTCCTGCGTGCAAAGCAGGCGCTCTCCCAGCTGAGCTAAGACCCCATATGAAGTTGGAGCGGAAGACGGGATTCGAACCCGCGACCCCCACCTTGGCAAGGTGATGTTCTACCACTGAACTACTTCCGCATATCCGTAGATAAAAACCCGAGGAAATAAATTCCTAGGGTTTCGGATGTTAAATTAATGAGCCATGAAGGACTCGAACCTTCGACCCTCTGATTAAAAGTCAGATGCTCTACCAACTGAGCTAATGGCTCTTGGCTGGGCTAGCTGGATTTGAACCAACGCATGTCGCAGTCAAAGTGCGATGCCTTACCGCTTGGCTATAGCCCAATAATGATGTGATAATATCTAGTATGTCCAACTTTTTTAAAAATATGAATGGTGGAGGGGGACGGATTCGAACCGCCGAACCCGGAGGGAGCGGATTTACAGTCCGCCGCGTTTAGCCACTTCGCTACCCCTCCATATTCAATTAAAAAAATGGTGCCGGCGAGAGGACTTGAACCCCCAACCTACTGATTACAAGTCAGTTGCTCTACCAATTGAGCTACCCCGGCATGGTTTAAAAAATATTATGGTGGAGGATGACGGGATCGAACCGCCGACCCTCTGCTTGTAAGGCAGATGCTCTCCCAGCTGAGCTAATCCTCCGAAATGGTGACCCCTACGGGACTCGAACCCGTGTTACCTCCGTGAAAGGGAGGTGTCTTAACCGCTTGACCAAGGGGCCATATTAAAATTAGGTAAGCTTCCAAGCGGGCTCGAACCGCTGACCTCTTCCTTACCATGGAAGTGCTCTACCTACTGAGCTATGGAAGCATAGCTGCAATTCTAGTTGACATAAAAA
>NZ_CCAS010000047.1 GCF_000612625.1 Neobacillus jeddahensis | reverse complement strand
TAGCCTTGACCTGGATTATAACTGCCATGTCCATGCTGGTAGCCCTGTCCTGGAGACCCTCCAAATTGTCTTTCCATCCTATTCCCTCCTTTTGTAACTGATTGCTAACTAGTGTATGTCCACGTCGATAAAATGGAATAGATAATTGTCCATATCGATCAGCATAAATGTGAATAATAGCATTAACATATTTTTAAATTTTTGATATTTTTATATTATAGGAAAAAAGTTGAATGAGGCAGGTGTGATAATGATTACCAATTTTCATGAATTCGATCATCATTTCTTTATGAAAGAGGCATTAAAGGAAGCAGAAGAGGCAGGAAAACGTGGAGACCGACCAATTGGTGCGGTGATTGTCCACAACGGCACCATCCTATCGCGAGGATCCAATCGAATTGATACCATGGATAGCGAGCTTGCCCATGCAGAAATAAACGCCATGAATCAATGTGCCTCCTATTTACGAAAGCATGCCCGTGAATGTATTCTGTACACCACTGTTGAGCCCTGTATGATGTGTCTATCCACCATCACGCTGGCAAATATCCGGAATGTTGTTTTTTCCGTTAAGGATAAGTACATGGAAATGGCACATTTCATCGATTCAACCCCATACATAAAAAAACGGCTGCACCATTATCAAGGTGGTGTATTAGCTGAAGAATCAGAGCGACTTTTAAGGACTTATTCGCCTTTTATGGCAGAAGTTGTTTTACATGGACGCAAGCCGTCGTAATGATGCGTGGATATCTTCACAACTTCCACACAACTTCGCTATAACTTCTACATAAGATTATCTTAAGATAAGAGTATCTTAATTAGGAAATGGTTCGAAGAGCTCATTTCTTAAAACTTCCCATAATTTGATTGGTGCTTTCACCAATCTATTTTTTTTGCCCTAAGAGTGAAATCTTCACAACTTCCACATAACTTCACTATAATTTCTACACAAGATTTCAATATGATAAGAGTATCTTAATTAGGAAATAGTTCAAAGAGCTCATTTCTTAAAACTTCCCATTTTAGATCGGTGCCGACACCGATCTCTTTTTTTGTCCTTTTTGATCTAACCACCATTATTAACCCAAAGGCAGTAGATAGGGTGTCAGGCACCAAAGTTTCTACTAATTCAAAAAATCCCAATACCGAAATTCCGTTGGCATTGGGATGATGAAATTACTAGTTTTCTAGGTAGATTCTTTCGAAGAAACATATTCAAATAGATTGAATCGAATAGATGGCTTGCTCGTCACCATAACGAGTGACTGTTTTTTCAAACTTCATTCCTACTCTCTCTAACAACTTGTAGGAGGAGAGATTCGCCGTTTGGGTTTCGGCAATAATTTTTGATAGATTCAATTCATTAAACGCATAATCGATCATCTCTTGAACAACCTCAGTAGCGTAACCTGCTCCCCACCATTCAGGTAAAATTTGATAGGAGATTTCGATATCATTACTATCATGATGTGGGTCAAGCGAAATCAATCCAATAAATTCACCTGTCTCGGTTTCTCTGATTACCCAGTAGTAGGAGTCATCTCTTGGATGAAGCATTTCATCTAAGATCGCTTGAATAGAATCTTCCTGGCGGATCCCTCCCAGGTATCGTCTCACTTTCTGATCAACAAATAACTTTTTTGCATCAAAAAAATCTTCTTCCTGAAACGATCTAAGCACACATCTTTCCGTCTTAAGCAACTTCATCCCCCATTTTTCCACTCATTATTGTTTCAAGGTTAATCAGACCATTAACAGGATCCAATTACTGATTCCACAAATAAAAACGATCATGATAATAAGATGAAAAATTAATTAGTATTTTTTCCCATTCTATTAATTTCATCGACAAGAACTTGCAGGCCATTGGTTTGCTGAGATGCATTCATTTTGCTTCGAATCATGTCACTCGTTTTCTCGACCTTCCCTACATACTTGATTAACGATTCACTTGTTAGGTCTTCTTCGGCTAACGTTTGAGAAAATCCTTCTTTTTCAAATGCTTTTGCGTTCACAATCTGGTCGCCTCGGCTTTGTTGCAAACTAAGTGGAATAATTAACATAGGGATTTTTAACGCTAGAAATTCAAAAATAGAATTCGATCCACCTCTTGTAATGACTATATTTGTTGCAGCAAGTATATCCGGTAATTCTTCATGTACATATTCAAATTGTCTGTACCCAGGCAGGCTGGATAAACTGGAATCTACGTTATTCTTTCCACACAAATGGACAATTTGATACGTCGCTCTTAGCTGTGGTAATGCTGTTCGCACCACCTCGTTAATTTTCTTGGCCCCTAAGCTTCCTCCCATAATCGTTAAGATCGGGCGGCCTTGATGAAAGTCTAAAAATCGTCTTCCTTTTTCTTTTGACCCCATCAACACCTCGCGTCTAATGGGGGAACCGATCGCCATGGTTTTACTTTTCGGAAAAAATTTTTTCGTCTCTTCAAAAGAGGTAAAAATTTTCGTCGCAAACCGTTGAGAAATTTTATTAGCCAAGCCTGGTGTCATATCGCTTTCATGAATAAAAATGGGGATATGTAACGATCTTGCCGCAAGGATGACGGGAACTGATACAAACCCGCCTTTGGAAAAGACGAGGTCCGGTTTTACTCTTTTCAGAATCCTTCGAGCCTCCACACACCCTTTGATGACCCGAAAAAGATCGATCACATTTTCAACGTCTACATAGCGGCGAAGCTTGCCACTGCTTATCCCGTAATAAGGGATATCGATTTTAACGATTAATTCCTTCTCAATCCCTTTTTTCGAACCAATATAGGAAATGGTCCACTCAGTACGTATCTCATTGATGATTGCTATATTGGGAGTGACATGACCGGCAGAACCACCACCGGTAAACACGATTGTTTTTTTCTCCATAGCTCCTCCTGGAAGTCTCAGCATGATTTGCAATTTATTATAAGAGATTTCGGTAAAAAATTCCATTTAAAAACAGAATCTAGATATAAATTTGTATGTAACTCTTTCACTATGATCCTTTTTTTCCTATACTCAACATATAAAGAACAAGGGGATGATGTAAAGGATGAATCGTGCAAATGAGGGGATTACCTTTAAGGTAGGCGCAGCTGTTACGCCGGAGGAGTTATCAAATGTATTCAAATCGTCAGGAATAAAAAGACCTGTCGATGACCTGCCTCGCTTGCAGCGAATGATTGAGCAGGCCGATCTTATCGTTACAGCGTGGGATCAACAAGCATTAGTGGGTGTAGCACGTGCAGTTACTGATTTCAGCTATTGCTGTTATTTATCTGATTTAGCCGTGGACAAAAACTATCAAAAGCGGGGAATTGGCAAGGAATTAGTCAAACGGGTCCAAGACCAGATTGGCGACGAAGTAACCTTGCTGTTATTATCTGCCCCTTCGGCAATGGAGTACTATCCTCTAATTGGTTTCAATAAAGTTGAAAATGGATTTATGATTCCTCGGAAAAAGTGAGTTTATATAAAAAAACAGGATAAGTCCAAAAGCTTATCCTGTTTCCAGCTTGTCGAGAAAGGGATTTTTCTCGGCAAGTTTTTTTAAACTCTAAAATTTTATAGATTTAGAAGCTTTTAAGTGTGTCAGTGAAAGTGGATCTCCGCTCCAGGCGCTCGCTTTCCGCGGGCGTTCCGGTGAGCTTCCTCGGCGCTTTGCGCCTGTGGGATCTCACCTGCACCGTACTCCCGCAGGAGTCGAACGCCTTCCGCTCCAATCAACTTTACCTAGTTTTGCTAGGAGGGTGACAATATTTTTTCATATTTTAGCTGACTTCAGCTAAAATAGAATGCGCACTACATTTTTAATTCCAAGTAATCGCCAATATCGAAGCCCTTGCAGCTCAATCTTGTAAGTCCGGGAAACTTCACTCACACTTTTTCGTATTCATTTATACAGTATTTTTCCGATACAGATAAGGGATGCACTCTTACCTTCTCTTGTTCCTACTTAAAGGAATTCTTGCTTTTTGGACAGACGAACAAATCACATTCTCTATCCTAAATAAATTTCCAAATAGTGAATAGAATAATAGCTGAATGGCATCTTCTATTTTTTACGACCCCATCCATATTTCGCATAGACCTTTTCCACTCGCTCATTTATCGGAAAAACCCAGAAATTTTCTTTTCCCCGTCGCTTTACTCTTTTAGCATCACACAAAGATGACCATGTCACAACTTATTGCTTTTCCGATAGCGCTGTTCCGCCTTGGAACTAAAGATAAGAAATAGAACGATTAAGGCCGGAAAGAGCAACCAGGTAACTCCTCTGAAGAATGCAAAAGGTGTTTCAAACAAAAAGGCGCCCCAAAAATCCAATCCAGATTTCTCCCAAATTCCCGGTGTGAGATATAATAACTTCGGGTTCCATAATGCCTCACCGTGAATGGCACCCGTCATGATTAAAGCCACAAAGATTGGCAGATAGCACATAGAAAGAGAGATATACATCTCTGACAGCCTTTTATACCTGCTAGCCTTGGAATCGATATCTGAAAAAATGTCTTCATCCGCCTCAGTACTGAGCTTTTTAAAATACTGGGATCCTGAACTTTTCGTACCGGCAATATGCTTCCAGCCGCTATCCTCAAATAAAGTACAGTAATCGATAAAATCTGCTTGTGTCTTGAAGATCCGGAAATCAATTTTAATATTAGCACTTTCAGGGGTAGTACGACGAAACTTGTATCCGAAAGACTTCCCTACGAGTACAGTTTAACTATATATGTCAACTGTATAAAAAAAAACACCGTATGGTTTTCCCATACGGCCTTAGTCTTGTGTATTTCATCCTTAATCATCAGTCTTCTTAATGTACTGTTCCATTATTCTATTGATCAACCCATTCCCGGCTAAAAATACACCCACCCCAATAACTACTGACCATAGACCAAGATCATTTAAATAGACACTTCCAATATAGAGGATTAACAGAAGAAGGGATGCCTTTACAAACCAATAAATGAAATACATCTCATTCGCCCTTTCGAAATCTTCACCTTTACTATAATATTTACCGAAATGGATGAAGTTTTCAATGAAACTGCTTTTACTACTTCGATATATTTGTTTTAAATACGATGCTGCCCGCCGCACGTGAGCGATGTCTTCACTTTCATAAAATCATACATGAGTGCTGCCTTCCTACCTTTTTCCGTATAGCTATTCCTTTTGGAACGGAGGCAATTCATAAACTCAGCATCGCACTGGCAGGGTGAAATCCCTCGGTCCAGGCAACGGTCATGTCTTTGGCAGCATGCATCCACATCATTTATAGGCGCCCCAGGTCCACTACAGCCTGGCCCACACCATCTATATCCGGGGAAAATGCACAAAGCAAATGGACTTTTTCTCCGATTTTTTGGCACTCGTTCCACCACCCTAACATAGTTTTGTACAGTACTAATGAATAGAAATAGATTCCTTCCTTATAAAATATGAAATTCTCAGTAAAATGAAATGGCAAAACCCCCAACCTTGTCCTGTTCGCTAAAAAAATGTTATGCTCTCAGAAAAAATAATAAAGGCACTATTCACTTGAATAGTGCCCACAGTTAAGTTTGAACTACTGTAACTTGATTTCTACCACGCTTCTTTGATTCATATAATCCCTCATCAACTCTACTCAAGAGTGAATCAATGGTGTCCTCGAACCGAGAATCCGCCACTCCAAAACTTGCTGTCAAACTTCCGACTACTTTGAAATCATGCTCCTCAATACGGGCTCGAATAAGTTCCGCAAGCTTACTCGCATTCTCTCCCGTATCATCAGTAATCACAATAAATTCTTCACCGCCCCAGCGACCGAACAAGTCACAGGCAGGTAGAATAGCTTTTATTAATTCTGCTAACTCGATTAAAATAGAATCGCCCGTTTTATGACCGTACACATCATTTACTTTCTTAAAATAGTCAATATCAAAAAAGATAACAGAGAAGTCCACTTTCATTTCTTTTGATTTCAATAGTTTTTTTTCCAACCATTCATCAATAAGATGACGATTAGCAATCCCCGTTAACGCATCAATATAGGCATACTTTTTAAACATTTCCGCTTTAGCAAATGCTTTAAACATCTGTTGGGCATAAAAAAAGACAATAATATAAACAAAATTAGCTGCATAATACTGCAATAAAGAATCAATCGATTCAGACGGAAGCTTGTTTACTTGCATCAGTCCATCTACTAATGTTATCGCGAATATAGCGATGGAGAAAAGAAATCCTCGTTTTGTCCCTAACGCTAAAAAAATAAACATAACATAGACTGGCATCCAAACAATAAAATCCCCTAAAGAGCCACCCGATTTGAGTAAATAATAATGAACCACATCGAAGAAGGTTGAAACATGATAAACACTAACTATTAATAAACTGACGTATTCACTTAAGCGAATATGAAGATTTTTATAAAACAAAAACCAACTGACAACAAGCCAGACGGCTAATATATTATCTATGATAAAAGAGAGTTTATCTTCTTCGAACCCACCCTGTATCAATATATTTAAACTAAGTGCGAGAAATATACATGGAGTCACCCATAAGTATACGCTCCTCTTGAGTTCATGCAGTGATTCAAATTGTTTAAACATGAGATGATCTTCTCCTCAACAAATCTATCCCGATTAGTTAGGTGTAATTTAGTATCGTCACTTCTTCGATTAAAATAGGAATATTTACGTATCTATTGTAATCAATAATATTCAATTTTAATATAAAATTCTTGTATGAAGAGAAAAAAATCAGCCTGTTTCTTGATTACGTTTTAACTGATCATAAATTTTTTGATAGGCTGCGGCCTCTTTTGCTAACCCTTTATATTGATACATTTTACTGATTTTCCGTACAGGGAAAGGATTTTGTGGTTGTAGTTCCATTTCCCAGAAGAAGCAATCGATCGCCTTATCAAATTGTTTAAACTCAGCGTAGTAATCCCCTAACTCCATCATTTTATCAGGGTTCTCCACTAATTTAATCATTTCATTTATCTTTCTAATCACTTGTGAATGTGGGAAAAGTTTTGAAATAGAGCGCAGTTTTTCATGAACAACGAGGACCCCATGCTCTTCCAGGAGCCGGACGGCCAATTGATAAATTTTTTCTTCTTCCTTTCGAGTACTTTCCGGATGGGGCAGGTGCTGTAAGAAGGGTACAAACTCGTCCAGATGGGAAAGGATAAATTCACAACTGGAATGATCCCAAATGGTCTCGAGAAGGGGATCATATGATGAAGGCAGGTCCGCAATGAAATGAAACAGGCATAGGGCTGCTTTCTCATGTTCCCCATTTTGAAGCATTTTTTCTAAAACTTTTTTTGTATCAGGCAAGACGCGAACCGGATTAATCTTCATCTGACCTAATACATAGATCCATTCTTCCATGGTGACAAACTGCAAGGCAAGATCAGTATATTGTGTTATGGTATCCGAACTTTGCTGTTGATCAGCATTCTCCAGCCATAGCAATAACGATACTAAACTATCCTGCTTACTCAAGATATCCGCTAATAATAAGCGTTTTTCTGGTTGTGCCCGATGATGAAAACAGTGTCGTTCCACAAATAGAGGGTCCTTGGTTAGGATGGATGGTAGGTCAGACTGGTAAAAATCCCGGTATGAATGGAATTCGCGGGAGCCCATACGCTCCTGAACAGACTTTAATGAAGGTGAAAAATCGTTTAATAAGAGGAGAATCTGATAGGATTTCATAAATTTCCCGCTTCTTCTAAAGTGAAAGAAGACTTTGTCTATGATACTAATAAGCTGATCCTTTTCAAAAAATGAGTCAAGTGTGGTGGTAATGTAAGCAAGTTCCTGTAAAGAATAATGGAGTTGGAGTTGGGAGAATAGCTTGTTTTTATTAGGAATCGTAATCGATCCATGGGGGTGTAATGCCGTTAAAAGGGGATGAGGTGATTCAATGATAATCCCTTCATTCAATGCCTTATGAATAAACGTGCCTTCTACTACTTTTCCAAGCTTAGCACCATAAATAAGAGAATTCTTATAATACAAAAGATAATAGCATTCAGCAGTTTCTGTCTGGACTTCGATTACCTTACTTCGTGCAAAGATCGCCGCCCGTCTGACATTCCCTTTCTCAACTTGCTTTTTATCCTTGATTGATACCTCTGTTGGTAGGTTTATTCCTTTATTCATGTTAACTTTGCCCCCATTCATCATAGATACTATGGTATGACTTTCATTATTCATTATACCATAACGCACAAAAAGGAGTGAGGAGCATCCCTTATCGGATACCACTTACTCCTTGAAGAGCTGAAAATTATAGACCGATCATCACGACTACCTGGCGCAGACCTTGAAGTGCAAACCCAGCCAAAAAGCGGTAGGCAAATAACGCAATGATAGGGGAAAAGTCAATCATCCCGAGTGGCGGAATAATTTTTCTAAAGATCGATAGGTATGGATCCACTAATTTCCCAATCCAAATTCCCACTTTTGTTGAAGAGAATTGAGGAAACCAGGAACCAAAAATGGATATTAAAATTAACCAATAGTAAATATCATACATATATTGTCCGACTTGTAAAATACTTGAGCCCAAATTTTCTCTTCCTGTCTATTAATTTTTTTGTTAAACAGCTTTCTCTAGTTACAACGTATGTATACATATACGGGACAGATCCAATAAGGTTTCAATTTATTTTACTTGTTTAACTTGTTTTTCATGGGAGACTTACTTTTTTACCATCCTCTACACCTCATGTTAACCTGTGGGCGATATTCCTTATGAATTTTCCAATTCTACTATTCGGTCAGTAATCTTATTGTGTTCTTGCTCAGCTACTTTATTAGAGATAATATCTTCTTTAAACAAGTTCTCAATAGCTTCGTGTTGGGCGTATAACGCATGTTTTTCCAAGATAGATTGTTGTTTTTCTTTTAGGCCGGGATACTTCTCAAAAAGTTTATCGATATTAATATGTAATTCGGCTAGTTCTTGTTCGTATTTTATGATAATCTCTTTGGCTGCTGCGTCAGTAATAAACAGATTTCTTTTTACTTTTTGTATCTCTACTATGGCTGTTTCGACACAATGTCCCCTTGAAATAAGTTCTTCATATTCCTTATACCCTTCCTCTTTTTTATTAACACCTAGGATGGACAATAGCTGTTTTATAGACAGTCCCTGGAAAACTAATGAAAATAACACTACACTAAACGCTATGATTAAGAGTTCTTCCCTCCCTGTAAAATCACGAGGTAGACTTAAAACAAGTGCAATGGATAGCGATCCCTTTAGACCTCCCCAATTAATAACGTGCTTCCAGGCGGTTGGAAAATTCTTGATGAACAATAAACTTATGTAGACAGCAATGCTTCTTGCAATAAGCACGATCACTATAGCAAGAAATACTAACCCCCATTTGTCGGCTAAGTTAATTTGCGTTATTTCCAATCCAACCATTAGAAATACGATTGAATTGGCTAGCAGAGAGGTGACCTCCCAAAAATTATTAATATTTAACTTTGTCGTCGGGCTCATTCCAATTTTCGCTCCATAATTTCCAAAAATCAGCGCAGCCACAACAACGGCAATTACACCTGAAGCATGGACAGATTCTGCTAGTATGAACGAACCGTAGAATAGAATAATGCTAAAGATAATTTCCAGAGGATAATCATCAAAGTATTTAGTTAATTGCGAAAAACCATACCCTAGGGCACCACCTATTATAAGTCCCAATGAGATTACCTTTATAAACTCCCAAAATCCATAGCCTACACCTACAATTCCAAGATCAAGATAGGTTAGTAAATAAAAAGTTGAAATGTTAAACAGGACAACCGCCAATCCATCATTAAATAAACTTTCTCCTTCAATAACTGTGGCCAGCCTTTTGTTTACCCCAACACTTTTAAAAATTGAGATAACACTTACAGGATCAGTGGCACTCATTAACGCAGCAAAAACAAATGCTGTTGGAATCGAAAAGTCTAAAAGCCATATTGTAGAAAAACCGACAATGAGAAAGGATAAAAGAGTTGCTCCAAAAGCTAAAACTAGAATAGGTCTTTTATTTTCTTTTAAATGGGAAAAGGGTAGTTTTAAAGCTGCTTCACCTAATAAAGCTGGCAAAAACAGAGTAATGATCATAAAGTTAAAAACTTCACCTTCTGTAATAAAATCCTTTAAGGGTTCTAATACAGGAATGTTTACAAGACCAATAATTGTCCCAACTATGACTAATGCGATTGGGTATGGTTGTTTTAATTTTTTGGAGATAGCTGTAATACCCGCCGCCATCATTATTAATATAAGGCCAATTTCGAAAATATGGTGTAAATCTAGATCATTCACTTTAAATAAACCTCCTTTTTACTATCTAGTATTCCACATGAAAATATTAGTATCATTTATTTTCAACTAATCCAATAATAACTTCACCACCATTTTCAATTACCCTTGAAAATGGATCCTTATAAAAAAACGGGATGGCATATTATGATTCCACCCCTTTGCTAGTTAAAATGGTTTTAAAATCATGAGTGTGATGATGATGAGAAAAATGACATTCTCTAGGTTTTCAAATTGAAAGAGAATCTTTGATAACTGCCAATATTCATCCGGAATATCGTCGCCTTCGTGTGTAGCTAATAATTCCTTAACTGGTTTTGACCGAGGTGATAGGACAAGTGGACCAATCGCCAATGCCGCCAAAAAGAGGACAAGACTTGTAACATACCAGCCCATTCGAAATAGACTTGGATTTAACCAGCCCATTGCCAAACCCGTAATTAGTAACAAGGTGCCGCCAACCATAACAAAAATATGTAACTTATGTCTGATCTTATAGGAATGTCTTAATTCGGTCATCGTTTGACCAGATTTAACAACTGTTGTCAAAATAAACCCGGGTCCCATTCCTAAAATAGCAGAAAAAATATGAATAAACACAATGATTTTATAAAGTATAGCCACTTTGATGCCAACCTCCAAATTTGCTCCTATACTCCTATATTATCATAATTCCACTTTTATCTTTGTGTAGTTTTCTAATTGCTAGGATCCTCATTGCAACAGAAAGAAGCTTGGAGAGAATTTCCTCATCCAAGCTCCCGTTTCCTTGACTTACATGGTCAAATGTAACTTTATATCCATCAGGCTTCTTCACTCTTTTTCAATACAGGATTATGCTTGAAGAGTGGAACAAGAATGACAATGCCGATAATAAATAATAGTGCGGTCGTTTCATACATCGCAACAAGCGAAAAGGTCTTTTTCAACCAGCCGCTCGCGGTCATCGTGATCACCATCGTCCCCATGAAAATCGGGTTTAGTATACCGTTAACACGGCCAATAAAGGCAGAATCTGTGTTCTTTAAGATCATCGTATTGATCCCAATATGCACGCATGGCATAAACAGACCACTCAAAAACTCTGCGGCTAAGGTGAGCCAGAATAATTCCGAAAAGCCCATCACCATGAATCCAAGCGCACTAGCACTCATCCCAATTGCTAGTAGGATTTGTGGCGGTGTCTTTTTCGCAACCCCAACAGTTAGACCCCCACCTAGAATCATTCCGATTCCAAAGGCCGCCATGAGCCATTGCAGTTCTTCTTTTGGCAGGCCAAGCTGTTCGGTCACAAGGAATACAGCCAATGGCTGAGTTAGTCCAAGTGCTAATCCTGCTGCTGCAAAACTACCACCAAGTAATCTCAAAGCACGGCTATTCCATACATATTTGAAACCAGCTTTCATCTCTTGCATAAGCGTCGTTTGTTCTGTACTTTCTTCTAATTCATAGTCTTTTGGCAACATAAATAGAATACCAGCTGATAATAAGAAGGCCACACCCATAACGGCAATGGCGACATCGATGCCAAAGCGTTGATACACAAACGTACCGAGAACTGGACCCAGAATCATAAACAACGCAAAAATCGTCTGATAAATCGACATCCCCATTTGAATTAGCTCTTCCTTAACATGAAGCTTGAATAGCTTCATTCCTGATGGCTGCGAGAACTGTGACAGGATCGACGATACTAACGTGGCGAAGAAAATGACCTTCCAGCCACCAAGAACAAGCGCCAAGAGAACAACAAAAATCGATATGGCGCTTAAGAAATCGCACCAAATCATGGTCAGCTTTGGTTTCCAGCGGTCAGCAAAGGTACCGCCAATAAAGGAAAACAGAAAGATTGGGGCAAACTCTGCCACCGATATGAGTGATACGGCTACGGGATCTTCATTTGTTTTTTCCACCACAAATAACAAGATGGAGTAATTTCGTACCCAAATCCCGATTTGCAAAAAGAAGGTCGAGAGCAATAATGTCCGGATTACTTTATTCCGAAACAATGACCCGATTGTTACATTTGAATTCGTTTGTTCCATAAAAAAACCTCCTTATCCATTCATGCTGGATAGGAGGCAGAGCAGGTCACAAAATGGCAGAGTACCCCATGTACTTTACCTTTCCATTATGTAAAAAAGACCGCACTAATCCTATCCAGAAATGTTCTTCATTTTATCCAAATCTGTTCAAAATAGGATTAGTAGATCATCGGCCTTTAAGTCACCCTTTCAAAATAACGTATGTCTATCTTACTCGATTTAATTTCAAGATTCAAGGCATTTTTGTAACAAAGTGGAAGCATTGACAAACATTATTTTTACTATCAAAAGTGATAAACCACAGAACATGAGAAAAGTCCAAATCGGTTTTGATTTGGACTTTATTCATCTATTACAAAATAATTCAACTTATTTTTTGATTTGAATGGTGGACGTGAGGTCATTGTCAGTTGATGTTCCTAGTAGTTAATGGAAGGATTCCTTCATTTCTATATCAACCCGTAACTCATCAGGTACATACCGTAAACTTGGATGGCCTACCATTTGCTTATCACCAGGACGATTATTGTTCAAAAGTTTATAAACATCCACCTGACTCATAAATGGCTGCATTTGATTTTCCGGTACTGCGATTCCCCTTTTTTTCAGCAGATTAAAGATACTTTCTGTCATCTCCTTTACCCCTTTCATCATTTCATTAAGAAGGATCTTATGAAAAATAATCATGAGGCCTCTTGGTTTATTATACCATTCCCACCTTAAAAATGTTAGCGCTTTCATTTATATTTTTAAAATTTTCTGATTTGGTTCTGTTCTACAATCAGAAGCCATGTCTCCCCCGTCATTTAATCTCCAAACCCCATCCTCTTCCTGTAGAATGGGGTCTCTCCATCTTCTTCTATTTCACCTGTAAAACCATATATTCATCATCATAGTACACACCATCAATTTTAAGTGCTCGTTCTTCACGCCCGTACACCTTGAAACCTAATGAAGTGTAAAGTCGTTTGGCCCTCTCATTGCCGGCAGTAACAGATAAATTGATTTTTTCAATCACTTCGATGCTTCGTGCTTTCTTGATCGCTTCTTTCATTAAGTCCTTACCAATCCCTAACCCTTGTTTGCAAGACGTCACATGCATAGCAAAAATGTTAGCCCGGTGCCGTATTTTCACACGTTCCTCTTGTAGTAGAGTCACAACCCCTATCAGTTCCCCCTCTTCAAATGCCCCAAACGTGTAGCTGCCGTCTGCAGTAAAATTACGGGCGACTTGTTCAACAGGATTTTCCCTTTTTACAGATTCTTCATAACTTGTTAAAAATGCTTCTGGATGTTGTTGGAGTGCTTCAAGCCTAAGCTTCCAATAGTCCTTAGCATCAGCTGGGGTTAGTAATCTAATTTCCATAGAAGAAACCTCCTTATTTATTCCGTATTTTACCACGTAAATTATCAGCCGGGTATTGAAATATAAATCTATCTGTTATATTATATGTATAACAGATATAACAAAAGGAGTGTGAGCCTAGTGTATATAGCACTCGACTTGGAATCAGAGGAACCCATCTATACACAGTTAAAAAATCAAATCATTGCGGGGATTGCGAAAAAAGAATTAAGATCTGGTGACCCCTTACCTTCAGTGAGATCACTTGCCTCAGATTTAGGAATTAACCTTCATACCGTGAATAAGGCCTATCAGCAGTTAAAACAGGAGGGTTTCATCCTAATCCATCGCCAAAAAGGAGTTGTCGTGAATCCTGATGGTGTTCCATCTGTCGATGAAGCCTACTGGTCCGAAATCACCAAGCGAATCCACCCGATTATTGCCGAGTCCGTATGTCGTAATGTCACCGAGCAAGACTTTTTGCAGCTTTGCCGTCAAATCTATGCCGAATTTCAGTCAAAGGAGTGATTGTTTATGAATACCACGATGTTATTGTTATTACTCATGATGATGGTTCCGATTTTTGTACCGTTAATCTTCATCCCCTACTGGACACGGAAAACGGAAAGCTTTGGTGTTTCCATTCCGGAAGAAATTTTCCATGAAGTCTCAATTAAAAAGAAGCGGAAAAGCTATGCCTGGACAACCGGATTACTGGCACTTGCCACTATAATTATCTTTTCGTTATTCGCTAACGGGCATGATGAAGACTTCATCGCCACTTTATTTACCATCCTAATCTTTGTTTATCTGTTTGGTAGCTTTATTGTTTATCTGATCTTTCACCGCCAAATGAAGGAGCTCAAGCGGCAAAATCCATCATGGGTTGCGAAACCACAGCAGGTCCTTGTGGATATGGGATTCCGAAACCGCAAGCTCACGCTATCCAATGGTTGGTTTGTCATTCCCTTTATTTTTTCAATCGCGACTATCGTCATCACTCTTGTAAATTTCCAACAAATTCCGGATCGTTATCCAATGCAGTACAATTTTAGCGGCGAGGTAACGACATGGGCGAATAAATCCTATCGGTCTGTCCTGCTCATGCCGATTATGGAAATGTATATGACAATGCTGTTTTTATTCATCAATATCGTCATTTCTAAAGCGAAGCAACAAGTATCTGCCGAAAATCCAGAGGTATCGATTCAGCAAAATGTCACCTTTAGAAGAAGATGGTCTCTATTTACGCTGATCGCCGGTACCGGCATAGTCATGTTGCTATCTCTTCATCAATTCTCTTTGATTTATTCGATTAATCATCAATTCTTAATGATTGCTCCACTTGTATACGTGATTGGTGTTTGCGGTGCAACGATTTTATTGTCGATTACAACCGGTCAAGGTGGAAGCCGAGTTACGATCAAAGGGAGTGGCCCTTCAAGCACCGTCATTAATCGCGATGACGACCAATACTGGAAGCTAGGCATGTTCTATTTTAATAAAAATGACCCAGCGATCTTTTTGGAAAAGCGCTTTGGGATTGGCTGGACAAATAACTGGGCCCATCCGCTATCATGGATCTTTATCGTGGTGATCATCCTGATCGTCGCCATTCTGCCTAAAGTGCTTGGATAAGAAGCACATAGAAAAAGGGGGTGTTCAAAAAGTCATCTCACTAACTTTTTGGAGCCCCTCTTTAAATTCTCTATAATAAATAATTTCTTTCACGCTTAATCGGATACATAACTTTAGGCTCCTACGCCAATGCTAATAGAAAAAAAGAGGTAATTCTGTGAGAAAACTATTGCTCTGTTTGTTTATCACCATTGGTTCCATTAGCGTCAGCCCTCTACAGGGACATCACATTGTTAACGCCCAGAAACCCATACCTCCCTATGCAAAGTGGGGCACCCTTGCGATGAAAAAAACACATGAAAGATATCCACATGCCGATATCATTGATTATCTTCATATCGGCCGCCGTTCCGGTCCACGGACCTCAACAGAACGGTTCAAGCTTTGGCTAAAAGACAACAAAAAAGAATTTGGCGTCTTTATCAATATTGAATTTAACACGCAAACCGAAAAAGTAGTTAAAATTACTTTTAAAGAAACAAAAAAATAGAACGATTTTAAAAGGGGCATTCTTCCATATGTTCCTTTTTCTTTATTCTCCTTCGCTTACAGCAGCCCTCTCATTTTTTCCAACGTATTTTTCGATAATTCTACATCTATTACGAATCCTCCTCCTATTATGATGCTTTTTCATAAATAATTGGCGGTTTTTGTAACGCCTTCCCCACCAGTGACGTTTTTATTATTGATAACAACTTGGCAGTGAAAGTAGGTGCTAAAATTTATGCCTGAATCTAAGAAACCACAACAAGGAAACGACGGTAACACTCCTTCCATCGAAGAAATTTGTACAACGACCTGGGAACCGGTTTATCGATATATCTATTACAAGGTCCAAAATCGTGAGGAAGCTGAGGATATCACGCAGGAGACATTTGTAAAAGCGATTTCTTATTTACAAAAGGGCCAAATACATCCCGATAAGTATATTGGCTTTTTAAAAACAGTCGCCCTGAACGTGCTGCGTGACTTATGGAGAAAGAAAAAACGACGCGGACCAACTGTTGATATTGACTTATATCATCCCATCGATCACTCAGCTCCCGATCCCTCGGAAACAAGCACAGAGCGAATGCAAATTGAAAATGCACTTATCCAATTAAATAAAGAACAGCGGACTGTGATTGAGTTACGGATTATCAAAGGCTATTCCGTGGCCGAAACCGCCAAACTTATGAATAAAAAAGATGTTACCATCCGGGTCATGCAGCATCGGGCATTACAGGCTCTTGCTAACATCTTAAAATCCAATAAATAGATGGGAAGTGAACAACCTATGGATCACAAGGAAAAACAATTATCTGATTTTATTGATCGTTTGAATGCAGAGCAGCGACCTGCTGAAGACGACTATGAATCAGATTCCCCAGATATGGACGAACTTTTTCAAATGGTAAGAAGAGTCAAACGTTTAAAGGAACCCGTTATGCCCGAAGCAGATTTTCAAAAGAGGCTAACAAAAGCGGTTGAACTGCAATTAATCCAAAAGAAACCTACTAAAAAAAGAAAATGGCTTTGGCTGACTAGTATTGCCAGTGTCGCAGCCATTTTGGCGCTGATGATCAATTTTCTGTTCCCCTTTGGCAACGCCAATATCGTGAATGCCATGGAGGAGGCTTTCAATGATGTGCAAGCCTACCATGGAACGCTTGAAATAGTCGAAACCAACGCAAATGGAAATTCGACGACCCAAGCAAAATTAGAAGTTTGGGCTAATAAAGACGGAAATTACTATATTAAATGGTTGGAAGGTTCAAATAAAGATGTCATTACCGTTAATAATGGACAGAAAAAATGGCAAATCCAGCCTACAAATAAACAAGTTCAGGTATTTTCAGCCTTTCCTGATGCATACCGGTTTATATTTGAACTGGGTAACGAAATTAAAGGAGTTAAGGCTGCCTTGTCTACTAAAGTGGTTGGCGATGATACGGTTGCTGGTAGAAAGGCAACCATTGTTGAAGTTACTCCAAAGGGCGGTTCGCCTTACCGCATTTGGATTGACCGGGAAACAAAGCTGCCATTGCAAAAACAAACGGCGATGCAAAATGCGATCCAATATAGAATAACGTACACAAAAATGGACTTTAGCAAAAAGATACCAGATGAACTGATTTCTTATCATGTACCTGAGGGCTTTAAGGTGATCGATACAAACCCTGAACAAGTGGTAACTGACCTAAATGAAGCGAAAGCGGCGGTTGGTTTTACGCCAAAAACAGCGAAGGCCATTCCAGCAGGGTACTTT
Organism: Neobacillus jeddahensis; assembly: GCF_000612625.1. Taxonomy (GTDB): domain Bacteria; phylum Bacillota; class Bacilli; order Bacillales; family Cytobacillaceae; genus Neobacillus; species Neobacillus jeddahensis. The sequence continues at coordinate 14,322 of NZ_CCAS010000047.1, read as the reverse complement.
CTGAAACAAATAACCGTTATCCCTCAGCAAAAAATCGTAAAAATGTATTATCAGACAAAGGATAAAGCGCAAACGATCATTTTTGTTCAAGGGAAAGCCGTTGCCAAATTCACGCCTGCACCAACAGCTATTTTAGGAAAAATCAATCAGAATAACGTTGAAATCCAGTCACCTATTACTGAAGATGCCGGAGTTCTTGGTGGAGGTAGTTTATATGCAGGCATATCTAATGTAAGTTCAATCCGTTGGCAACAAGATGGAGTTGAATTCGCCATTGTTGGCAATGCTTCATTAGAAGAATTAGTTTCGTTTACGGAGGAATTAACCAATGGAGTATTGGAGATACCATCACTTGATGATCAAACGAAACCACAAGTGACAGTTCCATATGACATAACAGTTGAAGAAAATGACCAAAAGAGTGTCGATGCAGGTAGCTCGCCTTGGAAACTTGACCCGGTATTTACGACACAGGTGTTTGTCAGTCTAAAAATTTCTCCGCAAGGGATTAGCGGTGACTATCCAATCAATAGCACTGAATTAAAGATTGTGAAAAATGATGGAAAGGTGGCGATTGTTGAAGTCAGTGGCGATAAATCGCCCATTAAGACCGTTTATTTAAAACGGGTAGTGAGACAGGATGCGACAGGAATTTGGACGGTCGTTGGATACGACCCGGTAGAGTAAAATTTAAGTGAACTCACTAAGGAAGAGCTTAGTGGGTTCTTTGTATGGTAGGTGGCCTTTCGAAAAAAGCAGTAATTTGGCCTATGAAGGTCCCTATTCTAGCTGGCTGGCTCAGTTTTCAGCATTATCTTTTTGATGAGGACCTTTTCTTCTGTGGACCAGCCCACTTTTGGTCTTCATCCCTTTGATGAAGACATAATATAAAAATCTCTTACAAAAACCTTGCCAGCATGAATGGCAAGGTTTGCTCGTTTACCTCTTCGATTGCCAATTGGCTGCCAATCCGGCATATTTCCTTACAGCTTTCTGCCAGACTGAAAATCCATATTCCATCGTCGATAATGTCAGGCCTAACCAGGCAAATAAACAGGAACCCGGATACATTTCAAATGGGGCTGCTGGTTCAGTCAAGCCAATTTTTCCATTTTCCTGCTTGTCTTCAACGAGTTGATGCCGCTCTGGTTTACGTTCTAATTGGATGGGCGCACGCATGGTTTCCAAAGAACCTTCCATAAGGTTGTCAGCTGCTTCAACCTTTGGCAAGCTAGCAATAGCCAACTCCGCAGCCTGATGCGACCCTGCCATTGACTTCATCGCCTCAGTAATCACCCTCGCTATTTCCTCTTTTGAAAAAACCTTGATGGAAATCCAACCTCGTGAATCTACTTGGTAGCCATGTTTTTGAATGGTTTCCTCTGACATGTACTTTCCGATTACATAGCCATTCCCACTTGGATGCAATTGTGTTGCTAATACCTGCCCTTTTTGTTTACTTTCAGGATAAACAAAGCTGACTCTTCCATTACTAATCTTCTTTTCTTTCAACTTAAATGAATGAAAAATTGCCTTTTTTTCCTCAAAAGATAACACTTGAATGAACTCCCTTCCAAAGCCTAATTCATACCGTTACCATCTATATCAAATAATAAGAACAACCAGATTTTTTCGGAAACAACAATTCAAGTATAATATTTCCATTTACCTTCATTATAGCAGATAGTATTTCAACAGGAATAAACTGACGCTATTTTCTTTTCCCACACCTTCTCCGATTAGCCACTAAGAACAATGGGTCAGTTTTGACAAGATTGTGAATGTTTTTGACTGTTAAAGAATGTTATTGAAAGTTTTTGATTGATTTTTGTGGGTAATAGCAGTAAGATAAGAATATCAAATAAATGAAAGCGTTTTAGGAGGTGGCACATTGTTAGAAACTGAACGCCATCAAATGATAATAGATGCATTAAAGAACAAGAATACCGTCAAGCTACAAGAGCTTGTGGAACTAACGAATTCATCAGAATCAACCATTCGCCGTGACCTAACACAATTAGAGGAAGGCAAATTTCTGAAACGAGTTCATGGCGGAGCGGCCCGGCTTCAAGGAAAGCTTCAAGAACCCAGTATGACGGAGAAATCATCCAAAAACCTTCAAGCTAAACGAGTAATCGCTCAATATGCAGCTGGTTTAGTCGAAGAGGGCGATTGCATTTACTTGGATGCAGGATCTACCGTCTTGGAAATGATTCCGTTTCTTCCTTCTACTATTGTAGTTGTCACGAATGGACTTATGCATGCCAATGAACTGCTCGACAAAAAGATAAAAACATTTTTAATAGGTGGAAATATTAAACCGACAACGAAAGCGATGATCGGCCGCGGTGCATTAGAAAGCCTAACACACTATCGTTTTGATAAATGCTTTATGGGAGTCAATGGCATTCATCCCCAATTAGGATTCACTACACCAGACCAGGAAGAAGCCATGATCAAACAAGAAGCGATATCTTTATCGCGTGAAGCGTTTGTTCTAGCAGATGAGACCAAGTTCTCAGAAATTTCCTTTGCAAAGATTGCCGATCTTCACGCCGCAACCATTTTAACAAACGAGTTAGACGTGGAAACGAAAGAGCAGTACGGTAGTAAGACCAAAATAAAGGTGGTAACTTCATGATTTACACATTAACGTTAAACCCATCTCTCGATTACATGATCGAACTTGACCAAATTCATCTTGGGGAATTGAACCGAACCAGCAGTGAGACCAAACTGCCTGGTGGAAAAGGGATTAATGTCTCCCAAGTTTTAAAAAGATTAGATGTGAAAAGTATCGCTCTTGGATTTTTAGGCGGTTTTACCGGGGATTATATTGAGTCCTACTTAAAATCACAAGAGATTAGCACCGAGTTTGTGAGAGTAAGCGAAGATACACGAATCAATGTAAAACTAAAGTCTGATACAGAGACGGAAATTAATGCAAAAGGACCTAATATCACAAGTGAAAACTTTGAAACGCTAAAGAGAAAAATTCATGAACTGACCTGTGAGGATATCCTCGTCTTAGCTGGAAGCATTCCGTCGACCATGCCAGCGACTACGTATGAGGAACTGGTGAAAATTTGTAATGAAAATGGGACTAAATTTGTCGTCGATGCCGAGGGTGACTTGTTAAAAAAGGTACTCCCATTAAAACCCTTCCTTATCAAACCGAATCATCATGAATTAGGGGATTTATTCAATACCGTGATCACTACGTGCGAAGAGGTTATTCCTTATGGGAGAGAGCTCATTACCCAAGGTGCTCAAAATGTGATTGTCTCCCTTGCCGACCAAGGTGCCGTCCTTATTACGAAAGATCTCGCCATGATTGCCACTGTTCCTAAAGGGGAAGTAAAAAGTTCCGTGGGTGCAGGCGACTCAATGGTCGCTGGTTTTATTGCCACTTATAAAAAAACAAATTCGATTGAAGAAGCGTTTCGATATAGCGTCGCAGCCGGCAGTGCAACGGCCTTTTCAATCGGCTTATGCACTCGTGAAAAAGCCGATGGTTTACTATCTCAAGTAATGATAGAAAAAAGACAATTACGAGGAGAATGATGATGAGAATAACAGAGCTATTAACCAAAGACACCATCCATCTCAGTCTAACAAGTACGGAAAAGCTAGATGTTGTGGAAGAATTGGTAACAGTATTAGATGCTGCAGGGAAACTGGCCAATCGATCTGATTTTAAAAAAGAGATTTTAAAAAGAGAACAACAAAGTACAACGGGAATCGGCGATGGAATTGCCATTCCCCATGCCAAAACAAACGCAGTCAAACAGGCAGCGATTGCATTTGGAAGGTCTACGGGTGGCGTAAACTATGAATCTCTAGATGGTCAACCAGCCCACCTCTTCTTTATGATTGCTGCCACTGAAGGAGCAAATAATACACATTTAGAAGCGCTCGCTCGACTTTCTTCTATCTTAATGAAAGAAGAAGTTCGAAAACAGCTTTTCGATGCGAAATCAGAAACTGAGGTATTAGCCATCATTGAGAGCTATGATCAAGAGGAAGCTACGGAAGATCAATCCATGACCGGCAAGAAACAATTTATTGTCGCCGTAACAGCCTGTCCAACCGGAATCGCCCATACGTATATGTCAGCCGATGCATTAAAAGCGAAAGCAGCCGAGATGGGGATTGATATTAAGGTCGAGACAAACGGATCAGGTGGCGCTAAGAATGTCCTCACTACTGACGAGATTGAAAACGCTGTTGCGGTGATTGTTGCGGCCGATACTAAAGTGGAAATGAATCGGTTTAATGGAAAACATGTGATTGAAGTGGCAGTGGCTGACGGAATCCGTAAACCTCAGCAGTTAATTGAACGAGCCTTAAAACAAGATGCACCGATCTATCATGGAAGCGGTAACGCGGGTGAAAGTGTACAAACTGGAAGAGGCGTGGGTGCTACCATTTACAAGCACTTAATGAGTGGCGTCTCTAACATGCTTCCATTCGTTGTCGGTGGAGGAATTTTAATCGCGATCAGCTTTATGTTCGGCTTTAATTCTGCTAATCCTGATGACCCCACCTATAATGCTTTTGCTGCTGTATTAAAAGCCATTGGCGGTGACAATGCCTTTGCCTTAATGGTACCAGTATTGGCTGGATTTATCGCGATGAGTATTGCAGATCGTCCCGGCTTTGCGGCAGGTATGGTCGGTGGAATGCTAGCGAGTAGCGGTGGTGCAGGGTTCTTAGGTGGACTGATTGCCGGTTTCCTAGCAGGTTATTTGGTTGTTGGATTGAAAAAAGTATTAGTTGGTATACCATCATCTTTAGAAGGAATAAAAACGATTCTATTATATCCACTTTTAGGGATTGCTTTAACTGGTTTTATCATGGTTTATGTCATCAACAAACCAGTCGGTGCCCTCAATACCGCTATTTCTGATTGGTTATCCAGTCTCGGAACTGGAAATGCTATTTTACTTGGTATACTTTTAGGGGCAATGATGTCAATTGATATGGGTGGCCCAATCAACAAGGCAGCCTATGTGTTTGGAACTGGATTATTAGCAAATGGCGTCTATGAACCTATGGCAGCAATTATGGCAGCCGGAATGGTTCCTCCATTAGGAATTGCAATTGCTACGACTCTATTTAAGAAGAAATTTAGTCAACAAGACCGTGAAGCTGGGAAAGTAAACTATATTATGGGATTATCGTTTATTACAGAAGGGGCGATTCCATTTGCTGCCGCTGATCCCCTTCGTGTCATCCCATCTGTCATGGTTGGTTCAGCTGTTGCCGGCGCATTATCGATGATGTTTCATATAGGACTTCGGGCCCCTCACGGTGGCGTGTTCGTGATTCCACTTGTTGATGGAGGCTGGCTGTTATACCTATTAGCCGTAGTAATCGGTGCGGTTGTTTCTGCCTTATTACTTGGCTTCTTGAAAAAGCCTGTTGTGAGTTAAACAATAAAAATAGTCGGGGCTGTCCAAAAAGTCAGGTAACTGACCATTGGGAGCCCCGACTATATTTAATTTTCCAGCTGGTTAAATGGATCGCTGATTTCCGCTCCAGGTGCTTCGCGTTCGTTTCTTTCATTCAGTCAGACTATCTTTTTTGGGTTTGAGAATCTTCCATTCTACTACTATGAAATTAACCAGTAACCCCACCCAAATATTCACATTTAACACTTCCTCAACCATCATCATTCTACCTCCAGGAAGGGAAAACCGATGTAAAGCCGCATAGGCTAACAGCAAAAACGGTACCAATAAGCGCGCACTGACCGCAACTAAGGTAACAGCAAAACTACGAATCATCCATTTACGATGCTCCGCAAAGCGTTTTTTTAGCGCGGTTCTGTATCCTTTCCAACAAGTATAAATCCAGATCATCGCTAAGACGAGAAACGAAATAGCCTTAGAAAAATTATCTACATAGAAAAGATAGACCAAAGCAATTCCCCCGCTTAGAAAGACACTGCCCACATACACTCTTCCTAGATTACGATGGAGCTTTGGCGCCTTGATTCGTATCGATTCGAGGAACTGAAAAAAACCTGAAATGAGTGCCACACAGGCCGTCCCAATATGGGCAACGAGCAGTGGAAATTGTAGACTTGATGGTGTCATCGACACTCGACTATTCCCCGGATCGAAGGTCAAATATGGTGCCACAAAAGGACTCATGACTCCAATAGAAACGATCACTAATAGCCACCAACCTTTACTTGCTTTCATCCTGTTCGTCACCCCCATTTTTCTTTTGTCAGCCATCAGCATTCACCACTTTATTATGTTTCATCTCGTTCTTCTCCCTTTTATTTTCAATTTCTCCATTCCCCTTGATAAAAAGATTCAGTTCTCTACACATTAAAGCGATACCCAACGCCCCAAATGGTCTCAATATATTGTGGTTTGGACGGCTCTGTTTCAATTTTTTCGCGTAATTTGCCGATAAACACGGTGACAGTCGCATAATCCCCCAATGAATCCATGCCCCAAATTTTTTCAAATAATTCTTCCTTACGAAACACCCGATTAGGATGCAGGGTCAGAAATACTAGCAGGTCAAACTCCTTCGAGGTAAACGGGACTTCCTTTTCATTCACAAAGACCTTTCGTGACTGCTTATCGATGCGGATGCCTCTGATCCTAATTTCATCCGTTTTTCGCTCTTGGTAATCTGTTACTAAGCGATCATATCGGGCAAGATGGGCCTTAACCCTGGCAACCAACTCACCGACACTGAACGGTTTGGTCATATAATCATCGGCTCCAAGACCGAGACCACGGATTTTATCAATCTCTTCCTTCTTGGCGGAGACCATCAAAATCGGGATGTTTTTCACCTGACGAATCTGTTGGCAGATGTCAAAACCATCGATATGGGGCAGCATTAGGTCGAGAATGATTAAATCATATTTCTCCACTAAAGCCTTTTTCAGACCAACGTCTCCACTTGTCGCGATTTCCACCTCAAAGCCGCTAGACTCTAAATAATCCTTTTCTACTTCCACAATTACCTGGTCGTCCTCGATGATTAAGATCCGTTTCACTCATACTCACTCTCCAGTTTGCTTTTTGGCAGTGTAAAATACATGCTGGTTCCTTCACCAATCTGACTTTCCGCCCAAACGCGGCCACCTTGCCCTTCGATTATTTGTTTAGCAATCGCTAATCCAAGCCCGGTCCCTCCTGTTTCAGAATTCCTAGACGGATCAGCTCGATAAAAACGGTCAAAAATATGCGACAATGCTGCGCTATCAATGCCTGGTCCATTATCATGAATGCTGACGATAGCTACGTCGAGCCCATCCATTAACTCCAAACGAATTTCCTTGTCGGGCTTGTCCATATATTTTACGCTGTTGTCAAAAATGTTCAGAATGACGCGATGCAATTTGTCACGGTCAGCCATGACTAAAACTGGCTGATTACTGAGAATAGGAAAGGTGATCTTGATGGTCTCCATCCGTGGATCAAGTTGTAATTCCTCCACACAATCTCGTAAATAAGCATTCAAGTCCATTGTTTCCAAATGAAACGGCAGCCGTTTCAGATCAAGTTTGGAATACAACATCAATTCATCGATCAAAAGATCCATATCTTCTGCCTTTTTGGCAATCATATTCATATATTTTGCCCGTTTTGGACCAGTATCGGCAATTCCGTCCTGTATGCCTTGCACACACGCTTTGATTCCGGTAATCGGCGTTTTCAGATCATGAGAAATATTAGACATTAATTCTTTACGATTTTCCTCATACTTTATTTGGAGCTGAATAGACTCCTTTAAACGGATCCGCATGTCTTCAAAGGCAGCTCCTACCTGGCCGATTTCATCTTTTCGATTCAGGTTCACTTCATAATCTAGATTCCCTTCCTTCATTTGTTCTGCACCATGTTTTAATGTAATTAGTGGCTGGATAAAACTACGAGATACAAAAAAGGTCAGCAAGCCATTTGTTAACCCGATGACCACAAGTAAGGATAGCAACAGTAACGGGAAAAACTTTCTTACTTCCTTAAATATCGGCTCCATATCAGAAAGTAAATACACCGTGCCGGTCGTTCCGTCTTTAAAGGTAACATCGTAGGTTTCTAGCGATAGATGCCCATCGATTTTCTTCCCCCACTGGTCTTGGTGCTGATTGGTTTCGAGCTCTTGCAGCGGTTGCTCAAGATCAAGCTGATTTAGTAATGGTGAAGTGAAGAGTACTTGCTTATTTTTCATGACAACCAGTCCTGTATACAAACGATTCAATTGTAAATCCGTGTCCTTGAGGAACTCGTTGTCCATGAAATGGTCAGGGGCTGTTTCTGTCATAAACTTTACCCCGGCGATCAGATCTTGTCGTTGATTCGCCAGTTCCCAAAAGGCAGGGATCCGCTTTCCATCCCCTGTCCCTGCTATATCCTTATAAAAACTAGTAACCAGCGTAGCTGCAATGGCAGCAAATAGAACGATAGGGATAAAGGTCATCGCGAGATAGGAAAATAACAATCTCGTCTTGATCGACATAGGCAAATCTCCTTAACAATTTTTTTCTTGAATATGCGATTTAACATGTAGAAAGACTTACTACTATACATGCTACCTTCCATATCTAAACACCTTCTAAACTAATTCTAAAAAAAGTATAAAATTGTAGCTTTTGTTCACCATTTTATTATTATTTCTTAAAATAAGCTAAAAAACATTGACCTATGCTGTAGAATAGCTATAATCTAAGTGAGTAATCACTCATTCATTTTCCCGAAGGGGGTATTAAGATGTCAGCATCGATATCGATAAAGAACGTAAGCAAAAGTTTTGGGAAAAAGGTCGTTTTGAACAACATCAGCTTATCTGTGGAACCTGGTCAAATATATGGCCTGATTGGTCCTTCAGGCTCAGGTAAAACAACTTTGGTAAAACTGATTGTCGGAATGGATCGTCCCTCTGAAGGATTGGTTCATGTATTAGATACACCTGTTCCAAACCTGAATTTATTGCAAGAAATTGGCTATATGGCACAAGCCGATGCCTTATACACCGATTTAACCGCGGAGGAAAATTTAGCCTTCTTCGCGTCGCTATTCAAACTAAGTAAAAAGGTCCAAAAGGAACGAATCGCCTATGCGGCAGATTTAGTCAATCTTACCGACCATCTAAAAAAGCGAGTTCAAGATTATTCTGGTGGGATGAAACGCCGCTTATCACTAGCAGTAGCCCTCATTCAAGATCCTCAGGTCCTTGTCCTAGATGAACCAACAGTGGGCATTGATCCTGAACTGCGACAATCGATTTGGGCAGAGATCCAGCGCTTAAAAATGACAGGCAAAACGATTTTGGTAACGACACATGTAATGGATGAAGCGGAAAAATGTGATCGTCTGGCCATGGTCAGAGACGGTGAGATTATTACGAGCGGAAGTCCACAGGAATTGAAGGAACATTATGGAATTACATCATTAGAAGAAGTCTTTTTGAAAGCGGGAGGTGAGAAGAAATGAGAATCCTAGCACTACTCAAGCGGATTATCCATCAAATGGTACGTGACAAACGAGCCTTAGCCATGATGATGGTCGCGCCATTATTGATTCTGACCTTACTTCATTATTTACTAAGTAGCAATACCGTTGACCCAAGGCTTGGCGTTACAGGTGTGGATGAGACGCTTGTCAGCCAATTAAAAGATAAAGATATCATTGTTAAACAATATGATGCCCAAGCCAATTTAAAGCAGGTCATCAAGGATGATGATCTAGATGGATTTCTCCAATTCGACGGTGATCACATTAACCTTACGCTGATAAATGAGCAGCCATCCGCAGCAAAGGCCTTACAGATGCAAGTCACACAAGCCATCGCAGCTGAAAATGCTAAGGAGCAGGCCGCAAAAATAACCACCTTCATTCAAACTATTCAAAGTAAGTTGCAGGGAGCACCAATCAAGTTAGATCAAACAAAGGCACCTGCCATTTCGACAAAGTTTATTTATGGAAATGAGGATACAACCTTTTTTGATCAGTTAAGCCCGATCTTAGTTGGTTTCTTCGTCTTCTTCTTCGTCTTTTTGATTTCGGGGATTGCTTTATTGCGCGAACGAACCACTGGTACACTTGATCGATTATTAGCCACCCCTATTCAACGACGAGATATCGTATTTGGTTACTTGTCAGGCTACGGTTTATTCGCGATTATCCAAACATTGATTGTCGTCTTCTATGCGGTCAAAGTATTAGATATTATGCTAGTCGGCTCCTTATGGAACGTGATCATTATTAATTTATGCTTAGCACTTGTCGCCTTGTCCCTAGGGATCCTTCTATCCGCATTTGCTAATTCTGAATTTCAAATGATGCAATTTATCCCGATTGCCATCATCCCACAAGTCTTTTTCGCCGGTATTTTTCCCGTTGAAGGAATGCCAGAGTGGATGCAAGTGATTGCCAAATGTATGCCGATGTACTATGGCGGCGATGCCTTGGTCAGCGTAATGTACAAAGGCTTAGGCTTAAGTGATATTGGCATCGATCTTCTAGTGTTGTTAGGTTTCGCACTCGTGTTTATTGTCTTAAACGTGATCGCTCTGAAGAAATATCGCAAAATCTAGTTTATGCAACGATTTTGATCAGTTTATTCACTTTTCCTTTTTTATTAAAAATGATATAAAATGAAAATAGATGAATGGGAATAAAGGAGTAAACAATGATAGAAGAAGAAGTGATGATCCAACAGCTATTTGATGAAAATAAATTAACGGATAAACAAAAAAAGATCCTGATTGCTGCGATAGAATCCTTTTCGGAAAAAGGCTATGCTTCTACTTCCACAAATGAAATTGCCAAAAAAGCTGGTGTGGCCGAGGGAACGATTTTCCGTCATTATAAAACCAAAAAGGATTTATTGATGTCGATTGTGGGTCCAATCATGACAAAATTAATTGGTCCCTTTATTGTGAACGACTTTAATAAAGTGCTTGATCAACCATACGAACGAGTAGAAGATTTTTTGCGGGCAGCGATTGAAAATCGCCGAGTGGCTTTGATGAAGCTCCTCCCTGTTATTAAAATCATGCTGCAGGAAATACCATTCCAGCCTGAATTAAAGGAACAGTTTATTGAACAAATTGCGAAGAATATTTTTCAGCGTGTTTCTACTATCATCAAACACTTTCAAGAAAAGGGACAATTAATTGAACTGCCACCTGAAAGTGTGACAAGAATGGCGATGACAAATATTTTCGGCTATTTGTTTTCCCGTTATATTTTATTCCCCGACGGCGACTGGGATGACGAACTAGAAACCGAGCGTACGATTGAGTTTATCATGAATGGCTTAGGGAAAAAATAAAGGAAGAAAGCCCAGCAAGAATAATTGCTCGGCTTTCTTTTTATTACGTACTCTACCGATTTCCTGCTTTACGATGAAAAGTCGCTGTCGCCCATACGATCGCCCCGGCAAGGATTAGCACACACCAGCCAATTGCCCACCAAATATGATCCCCAACCGCATTACCTGACAGTAGTGCCCTAATCGTTTCAATGACTGGTGTTATCGGCTGATTTTCGGCCACTGTTTGGAGCCAATTTGGCATCGTCTCTGTTGGAACAAATGCGCTCGATAAATACGGCAAAAATAATAAGACAAACCCGTAGCCACTAGCCGCTGCTGGGGAACCAGCAACAAGGCCGATCGCCGCATAGAGCCAGGTAAGGGTCAAAATGAACAAAATAATAATCGCTACTGCTGCTAACCAGGCTGTTATACTAGTAATCGGCCGATACCCTACTAGTAAGGCCACCCCAATAACCACCCCGGTTGCTACAAGATTGCGACAAAGGCTTGCTACCACATGTCCTGTTATCACATGGATGCTAGGAATCGGCATTGTTCGGAAGCGATCAATAATCCCATTCGTCATATCGGTTGCCACATCCACAGCTGTACTAGATGACCCATAGCCGGCACACAACAAAATGATGCCAGGCACCACATAATTCACATATTCCCCGCCCGGATCAATGGCACCACCAAACACATACGTAAATAACAGCATGAGCATAATCGGTAAGACAATCGCCATAATGAGAGCCTCAGTATTTCGCAAACTATGGAGCATACTCCGCCAAATAAACACGGAACTACTTACATATAACGAATTTTTTCTAATTGGTGCGGTCTCGGTTGTCATCGAAGTGATTCCTCCCTTTCTTTTGTCGTTAGATTTAAAAATACATCCTCTAAACTAGGTCTCCGTATGCTAATCCGTGTCCCTTCAGATGTCGTGTTTTTTTCCAAAGAATCTAATATTTGCTTAATCTCATGAATACTACCACCTGTTGGAATTTCCTTGATTACCACATCATGTTCGTCACGCAATTCAACTACTTCTCCCCCAATTTGCGATTTCAGGTCATCCGCCGTACCGTGGGCGACTATTTTTCCAGCATGAACAACGGCAATGGTATCAGCCAACTGATCAGCCTCCTCCAAATATTGGGTGGTTAGAAAGACAGTTACTCCCTCATCCGTTAATTGAAGAATGGCATCCCACAAGGTTCTCCGGCTTCGTGTATCAAGACCCGTCGTCGGTTCATCTAAAAACAGGATCGGTTTATGGACCACCAAGCTGACGGCAAGATCCAACCTGCGGCGCATCCCTCCTGAGAAGGGTTTTACTCGTTTTGATGCAACCTCTGTTAGATCAAATTGCTCGAGCAGCTCGCGAGCTCGTGCACGTGACTCCGATCGTGAAAGTCCTGACAATCTGCCCATCATCCACAAATTCTCCTCAGCGGTTAACATCTCATCAATGGCGGCAAATTGACCTGTGAGACTAATAGCCTGTTTGACCTCCTCTTTTTGGCTGATAATATCATAGCCTGCAATCCGTGCGCTCCCCGCATCAGCGGGAACTAATGTAGAAAGTATATGAATTAATGTCGTCTTCCCGGCCCCATTTGGTCCGAGCAAGGCAAATATTTTTCCGACTGGAACTTCAAGATCGATTCCATTAAGAACAACCTTATCCGCAAATTTCTTTTTTAAGCCGGAGATTTCAATCGCTAATTGAGTCATGATAGTCCTCCTTCTTTCCTAAATTTACACTGTATATACCATAAACAGTTTATTGCATACACAGTATATTACATATACAATAACTCTGCAACTACATTTTTTATGTATACAATCTCTTTTTTTCAAATCATATTCATGATAGTTCGTCACTTTGGTGATGTATGTATAAAGGATGGTGAAAGAAATGGAGCACCAAAATGGGGATAACCTTCCTAAGGGTGTGGCCTTGAGCTGGGGATTAATCAAACAGTCGCAACGTGGTCCAAAACGAGAATTAAGTATCCAGCAAATTATCGACGCAACGATTGAGATTGCAGACAAAGAAGGTCTCTCAGCCGTTTCCATGAGCCGCGTGGCCTCTACACTAGGATTCACGGCGATGTCGCTCTATCGGTATATCCCAAGTAAAGATGATTTACTTTTACTTATACAAGATGCAGTCTGTGATATTTCTCCCCTTGCCGAGGAGGCAGATTCGGATTGGCGTGAAAAAATGCGCCAATATGTAAAGGCATCAATAGAAATCATCCAGAAACATCCTTGGTTCATCGATATCCCGATTTCAGGGGTCCCGATAATGCCAAATCAGCTCAAAATGGTTGATAGAGGGCTACGAACCACTCGTGAGCTGCCCCTAAATGATTTTGAGAAAATGTCAATTGTCCTTCTCCTTAGCGGTTACGCACGTTCTTGTGGATTGATTATGAAAGATATGGATCGGGCTGTCCAAGCAGGGATGAAGCCTAGTGAATTTTCTGGTCTTGCATACAGCGGCGCACTCAAGGAGCTGGTTACCTCCGATGGCTTTCCCGATTTATATCCCGTCTTAATGTCAGGGGCTTATACGGAAGAAAATCAAGCAGCAAACACCGTAGGAGACGATTTTGCATTTGGACTTGAGCGGATTCTTGATGGAATTGAGCATTATCTCGAATCAAAAAAATGATTTGGGATTAGAAAGTTTCAAAATGGCTAGTTTTTAAAATCCTCTTTCAGACGGGGATACATGGAGTCCTGATTATTCTCAGAAATTTGGATTCCCTTAAAGTAAAAAATAAAAGAAAGCGATGCTGGATCCCAGTATTGCTTTCTTAGATGAACTGATATGATTTGCTTTCCTATGCAATGCCATCGTAACACAGCATTTTTTGTCATATTTCAGGGAGGATTTTACAGCTAGACGGCCCCTTTCTGAGGAAGTCTACGTAGATCACTCTTCTAGTATGGATTTGACCATACTCGACTATTATTTTAGCTTAGGTATTCAATCTACTAAATTTTACC